>CAYQXM010000029.1:0-47880 GCA_964421295.1 uncultured Pirellulales bacterium | reverse complement strand
CTCCTCGACATTGAAAACGATGCCGCCGCCGGTGCCGCCCATGGTGTACGCCGGACGCACGACGACCGGATAGCCCAGCTTCTCGGCGATCTTTTCCGCATCCTCGACGTTGTAGGCGGCGTCGCTCTTGGGCATATCGATGCCCAGGCGATTCATGGTCTTCTTGAATTCGACGCGATCTTCGCCCCGTTCGATCGCATCTACCTGGACGCCGATGACCTTCACGTTGTACTTGTCCAGGACGCCGGCTTTGGCCAGCTCGGCGGCGAGATTCAGGCCCGTCTGGCCTCCGAGGTTCGGCAGCAGGGCGTCGGGTCGCTCCGTCTTGATGATTTCGGTAACCGCCTTGACCGTCAGCGGCTCGATATAGGTCACATCCGCCATCCCGGGATCGGTCATGATCGTCGCCGGGTTGGAATTGACCAGCACGATCTTATATCCCAGCTGGCGCAGGGCTTTGCACGCCTGGGTGCCGGAATAGTCAAATTCACACGCTTGGCCGATGATGATCGGTCCGGAACCGATGATCATGACCTTATTGATGTCCGTACGTTTCGGCATTGGACTTTTCTCCTGTATGGGACAAGCCTCACGCGGAGGCTGCTGGGTGTCTTCGGACAGGCCGGGGCAGATTAAAACACAAAGGGCCGGGCTTGTCAAATAGGTGCAGGAGAAAAGGGTGTGCCGGAAATGGGGTGGCAGGCAGGTGTCAAAACGGCGGGGAGACTGCGCATAACACAAGGGCCCATTCAGGCCCCGCGGAGGGCTGACGGCATCATGCCGGCAGCCCCGTCACTTGAGGACGATCTGCTGATCGCTGCGGTCAGACGCGTTCCGGACCGTTCGGATCATCATCCAGCCGAAGGGCCGAGGGAATGCCCAGAGCCACTTCCGGTCCGGGATCATTCGCATCCTCGTCCAGCCGGAGCGTCGCCGGGACGCCCAAGGCCAACTCGGGACCGTTCGGATCGTCGTCGGATCGCATCTGCAACCCGGCACTGCCGATCCATTCCGGACCCGGGTCGTTCGGGTCGTCGGCTAGCCAGACCACACCGGGCCTCACACAGACAGCCTGAGCCGTATGCTGCTGGGCGATGACCAGTCCCAACAGCACCACCAGCAGAAACAACGTCCTGTAGGATACCCGTTGCATAGTGACCTCTCCTCATGAAGTCTCAAGTCTGAAGTCCCGGGTTTGACGTCGCCCTTGGACTTCACACTTTTCTGTCGTTACACACTTTCGCTGTAGCTGTCTTTGTCCGGCTTGATAATGATCGGACTGGTGATGCCACTGGGCAGCATCGTCTCTTCCGCCGGCGTGATGCTGATGACGCCCACATCGCCCACCTCGGTGGTCTCCGAGCCGCCGTCTTCCAGCGTGGCTCCGATGTTCGTGACATAACCCGAGGTGTAGCTGGAGGTGTCCGCCATCGAAATGATCGTGCCGTAGATCTGGGCATTGCCGCGTATATCCACGATGCCCCCGACGATGGCTCCTGTCAGCACGTTGTTGTCTGTCTGTTCCGGATTGGTATTGCCCAGGTTCACATTGAAATGCGGCGCCAGAATGGTTGCTTCCTGGACGGCGGACTGATTGTTGAAGGTGGCGGCGCCGGTGAAGTACAGGGTATTGGCCTGCCAGCTGAGTGTCTGGGGCGTGTTGGTGACGATCACGCCGTTGAACGTGCAGTTCTCGAATCGGACGTTGTTGTAATACGAGCCGGAGGTCCCGCAGTCGACGTAGAGAACATCATTGAACGTGCAGTTCTTGAACAGGGCGTTCTTGTTGCTGGGCAGAATCACGTTCGAGAGCGTCTTGTTCTCGAAGATGTACCGGGTCAGCTTCCGGCTGCCGCTGGAGCTGGCCGTCGTGTAGCTGCCGCTGGCGTGCGGGAAGTACTCCGTGACGGTGGAAAGGCCCGTCGTCGAGATCGTGCCGTTGGATAGGGTCGAGCTGGTGGCGGAAACGGACGTCGACGGAATTGCGCTCTTGTACATGGACGTGTCGTAGTCCGAAATGGTCAGGCCGGAGCAGGTGTCGTCCGTGGCGTAATTGACGTTCTCGTGATAGCCCTGGAGCTCGTCGCTCGTGCTGTAGACGCGATTGGCAAAGTCGACGGGCACACGACAGCGGTTCTCGTCGTAGACGGGATTGCCGTCCAGATCGACGAGGAGCCCTTCGTTGTCCGGGGTGCCGCAGGTGTCCGTGACGAGACTGCCCGTTTCATCGTAGACGGCCGTGCCGAAGGTGAACATGGGCTTGCTGTCGTCGCTGAGGGTCTCGAGGTCGTAGGAACGCGTGGCCACGTCGCTGAGGCTCAGCACCGTGTTGACGGTTCCTTCCACCTTCGAGTCGCTGGTCATGTTGAAGGGGGACATCGACAGCAGACTATAGGACGTGTGCGCGAGGTTCCATCTGCGTCCGTAGTTGCTGAAGATGTCGCCGTGAATGGTCGTGTCCCCGGTGAGCCACATGCGGCCGCGCCCCGCGAGCGCGTAGCTCAGCACGTCGCGACTCTTGGACAAGTCCATCACCACGTTGACGCGCCGGGTCACGACGCCGTCGCTGCCGATGCCCTGCATCCGGATGATCTTCGGATAGCCGTCATAGCGGTAGAGCCGCACGGCCAGGGTCACGTTGGTGCTGCCGTAGGTCATGGCCGGCGTGAAGATCTGATCGCCGGACCCGCCCGTATCGGTGAACCGGCTGGCCGCCGCGACGGTCTTGCCGTCCAGGGCCTGGTTCTGGACGTACGTACACAAAGTCGTCCACGCGGTCTCCGCCTGGGCGTCCGTGACGTAATTGAGATTCGTGCTGCCCAGGGCCACCGTGTGGATGAGGTATTGGCCGCACGCCAGGGCCGACTGAGCGGCGTACAAGGCCGTGTTCGTACGGCGCTGGTTGGAGGCCAGTTGCACGCTGCTGCCGGACACATTGGCCAGGGAAACGGCCAAGGCCGAAAACACCATGATGAACAACAGGGCGATGATGAAGGCGGAGCCCTTGTTTCTGTGAATGCACCTCTGTGTCGCTGACATAACCGTTTCTCCCCACGCTTAGTGACGTTCTTTTCCGAGGTGCTCAGTACTTCCAGTATCCAACCAAACCATAGCAAACAGACGCCCGGGTGCCAAACTCACGTGACAGCGCCCGGGCGGTGATGCCCGACTACATGGTGACTTCCGCATAGGACGCGGGGTCATAGGCCATGACCAGCTCCGGCGTGAACCCGGCCGGCAGCTCAGTCAGGCCCGAGCGGTTGAAATAGAGGTCGCTGTTGCCGCTCAGGGTCATCTGCGTGTTCGCGTAGTTGATCACCGAACCGCGGATGGTGCCGCCTGCGTTGCCGTGGAAATCGATGCCGTTGGCGGCGATCGCCCCGCTCAGGGTGCTGAAACTGCCGCCGAAGGAGGCGTGGAAACCGGGGCCGACCAGGAACGTACCGCTCTTGCTCTGCAGACCGGCAAACTGTGCCTCCTCGGGCAGGGTGCTGATCGGCGCACTGTTGACGTTGCCCTGGAAGACGACTCGGTTGGTGCCCGAATAGTCGGCCGGGTCTCCATTGGCTACGATGATGCCGGTCACGTCGGTGGTGCCGGTGAAGGTGACCACATTGGGTGCTTCGATCCACACGACACCTTTGAGAATGGCGTGGCCTGAGAATGTCGGATTGAGACCGGCGGGAATGCGAATGTTGGTGAACGTCGCGTCGGCGCTCGTGCTCGTATTGGCGTCAATGACGTTCACCGCGTACGATTCGAACCCGGCGACCGTCATCTCCGGAAACTCGGTGGGGCCGACGCCGACTTGCGTGTACGGGGGCTGAGCCGCGGCTTCACCCGTGGCCCCGCCGATGCCGGCCTTGCCTCCCTGGAGATAGACGTACGCCAGGGGATTGCCGATCTTCACGGTGCCGGCGATGTTGGAGTTGCCGATGATCGACAGGGCCAACAGGGCGTCAGCGCTTTCGATATAGGCATTGGATTCGACATCGATGGTGACGCCGTCGAGGTCGACGTTGCCGGACAGCGCCACCGGTCCCTTGGAGGCGACGCCGAAGTCGAAGACGGTGTGGGCACGCGTGTCGAAAACGAAGTTCGACCGGATGGTCCGGCTGACGGCCCCGTATTGGCCCGTCACGTCCATTTGGATGGTGTTGTTATCGACCTTCGTCAGCGCGGCCGTGAAGGTCTGTCCCGTGACCGCGTCCAGCGAGACGTTCGACAGGGTAACCGTCGTGCCACTGTAGACGGGGGTGATGTTCGTGACTCCCGCCGCCGTCAGGACCCCCTGCAGGCTGGTCGCGACACGGTCGAAACGCTCTTCCGCGGGCGTGGTTCCGGAGATCGACACTTTGTTCATCCAGTAGCGGACGACCTCCAACCCGCTGAGCGCACAGGACCGGGCGGTATCGAATTGCCGCTGGTTTTGTGCGATCTGGACGTTCATGCCCGACATGGCGGCCATGCTGACGGCGAGCGCCGCAAACATCGCCACGAAGATCAGGGCTAGAATGAGAGAGGAGCCTTGCCGGCTGGCGGATCTGGAATTGCTGGGCCGTTTCATGGGAAACCTCGGTTGATGGCTGATCCGATGACGCTGAGCGATTTTGCAGTTATCTTCTATAAGCCCACTCAGAATATGCAATTCCCCGTGACATCTGCCAAATGACAATCCGCCCTTTTCGCAAAGATTTTTTGCGTGCCGGGTGCGGGGGAGGGGACTAACGGGCGGCAGGCCGCTCGGCGAAGTAAGAGCTGCGGGCGAAGGGGGAGGATTCGACCCAGGAAAAACCTGCTTGCCGGGCCTGTTGGGCCCACCAGGCGAATTTATCGGGCGTTACATATTCGAGGACATCCAGCGACTCTTTGGAAGGTTTGAGATACTGGCCGATCGTGATCCGGTCGCAGCCGACGCGGCGCAGGTCGGCCAGGACCTGCCGGACCTCGCCATCCGTCTCGCCAATACCGAGCATGATGGAGGACTTGGTCTGAAGGTCCGGGTACCGCTGCTTGGCCATGGCCAAGAGGTGCAAAGACCGTTGGTAATCGCCGCCGCTGCGGGCCTTCGGATAGAGCGACGGCACCATTTCGACATTGTGGGCCAACACGAAGGGCAGAGCCTGGGCCAGGATATCCAGAGCCTCGCTCTGGTGATCTTTGAAATCCGGCGTGAGGATCTCGAACTTGACGGTGGGGCACTGCCGCCGGACCTCGTTGATGCAATCGCGGAAATGCCCCGCGCCGCCATCCGGCAGATCGTCACGGTTGACGCTGGTGAGCACCAGATACCGGATGTGCATCCGTTGCACCATCTCGGCCAGCCGCGCGGGTTCCGTCGGATCGGGTGGTAGCGGTTTCCCCGTCGCCACCGAACAAAACCGGCAATTCCGCGTGCAGACATTTCCCAGGATCAACGCTGTCGCCGTGCCGCGTCCCCAGCATTCGCCCCGGTTGGGGCAATTCGCGTTAGTGCAGATCGTCTCCAGCTTGAGCGAGCGGAGCGTTTCTTCCGTATGCTGAAAACTATCCCCGCTGGGCCAGGGGCGCTTCAGCCAGGACGGCAGGCGTTTCGCGCTTGGACTCATGGCTGCCTCCCCAGGTGTCGCTGGAGCAGACCGGCGAGTTGCTCCTTGACGCGTGCCATGTCCCATGTCCTGCCGGTCTCCTTTTGGGCGGAGGTCATCGTGACACCGTCTAAACCGCACGGCACAATGTAGTTGAAGATGCTCAAGTCGTTCTGGATGTTGATGGCCATACCGTGGCAGGTGACCTGTCGCGAAACGCGAACCCCGATGGACGCGATCTTTCGCTCGCCGGCCCACAGGCCGGGGAATCCCTTCCGCCGGTCGCTCTGAACGCCCAGCCCGGCCAGCAGCTCGATTCCGATGGCCTCCAGCGTCCGCACGTATTCGTTGACCCCCAACTTCAATTCCTGCAGGTGGAGAATCGGATAGAACACCAGTTGCCCCGGATTGTGAGCCGTCGCGCCGCCGCCGCGCCTAATCTGGACTACATCGATGTTCTGACGAGCCAGCACGTCATCGCCGACGAGGAACCGGTTGGAACTCTGCCGGGCGCCCAGAGTGATGACGGGCGGGTGCTCCACGACCAGAACCGTATCACCGATCGATCCGGTTCGCCTCTGCTCCTGCAACTGCTGCTGTAAGTCCAGGGTTGGCTGGTACTTGGCGATGCTTAAATCACGAATGTCCAGGCGAACGGTCATTGTTCGAACAGCAATTCTCCCAGCGCTTCGTGGACGGCGTCCTCGACGGTTTCGGAGATCGTCGGGTGCGGGAACGTGATATTGCGGATCGGCTCGCATGTCCCGATCAGGGTTCGGGCAAAGGCGACGTACTCGGTGGCCATTTCGCCGATCATCGAGATGCCGACGATTTCGTTCATGGATTTGTCACGAACCGCATGAATCTGCCCGGCGGTGGCATTGTGCGCGACGCTGCGGCCGTTGGCCTTGTAAAAGCCCTTGCCGATGGAAATGTCCCGGCCTTCCGCCTGGCATTTCTCCTCCGACTTGCCCACCGAGGCTACTTCGGGGAACGTGAATATCACGCGCGGGATGAGCGAGTAGTCGATCATCTCCTCGTTGCCTCCGGTGGCGTTGGCCGCGGCGACCTCCGCCTCAGCGGTCGCGCCGTGCGCCAGCGAGGTCGTCGCCACGCTGTCGCCCAGGGCGTACACGCCGGGGACGCTGGTTTCCATCCGGGAGTTGATCTTGATCGCGGGGCCGTTCATCTCCAGCCTCAGCGTCTCGACGAGCTGCTTGTCTACCGCGGCCCGGCGGCCGACAGCGACGAGCACCTTCTCCGCTTCAATAGATTCGCCGCCGGCGAGATTGACCTTGGCGGGCGATGCACTCTTATCGACCGACGTGACCTTCTGTCCCGTCATAACCGCGATCCCCTGGCTCTTGAGCTCGCGTTCGAGCAGCCGGCTCACCCACGAGTCCTCCATCGGGATGATTCGCTCCAACGCCTCGACAATCGTCACCTTGGTGCCGAAGGCGGCGTAGGCGCACGCCATTTCGCAGCCGATGACGCCGCCGCCGACAATGACCATCGATTTAGGAATCTCCGGCAGCGATAGGGCCTCCTTGCTGCTGATGATCGTCTGACCATCGAACGGAAAAGCCGGAACTTGAATCGACTGGGAGCCGGTGGCGAGAATGATCTTGCCTGTTTCGAGAGCACGACTCTGCCCGTCGTTGCCCGCAATGGTGATCTTCCCGGGGCTGGTGACCGTCGCCGTTCCCTCGATGTACGTCAGGTTCGGCATCTTGGCGGAGCCCATCATGCCCTTGCGCAGCGTGGTGATCACGGTTTCTCTCCGCTGCTGAATCTTCGCCCAATTGGGCGCGGCCGACGGGATATCGATGCCCATTTCCGCCGCCTTGCGCGCCTGCAGCAGCAGATGGGCCGAGGCCAGCAGCGTCTTGGAGGGAATGCAGCCCCAGTTCAAGCACGTGCCGCCGATGAATTCCTTCTCCACGATGGCCGTGGAAGCCCCGCGCTGGGCGCACCGTTTGGCCGCCCGGAATCCGCCCGGTCCTGCCCCGATCACCACCACGTCAAACCGTTCCGCCATGCCTGGACTCCCTTTTCATTGATGATTTACGATTGATGATTGACGATTGGAAAAGACGCTGACAGTCAACAATCTTTAACTCACCGGCGGCAAGTATACCGCGATCTCTGGATGCTTTCCACAGCTTTTGACCTGGATGGAGGGAACGCCTTTCAGGAGAATCCGGCGTGTTCTTGAGCTATCGAAGGTGGGCATTCCTCGGTATGATGTGGGGCGAACGTTCTTGATTTGGAGAGCAACGCACATATGTCCAGATATATTCTCGCCTGGGCAGGGTTGATGATCGCTGCGGCAGGGTGTGGGGCGCCGGTGCCGCCGGAGAAAGTCAATGCGTACCTGCCCGGGAATGTGCCTGTCGTTCGAGCGGCTGCGGAGGCTGCCAAGAAAGCGGATGTGCTGGTGGTGGCCAAGTGCGTGAGGTGCCGCGAGTATGCAACCACCACGGCGGGTGATTGGGTGAATAGCTGGTACGTGGCCACCTGGAAAGTGATCCGTGTCGAACGCGGAAGCTGGCCAACTGGGGTGGTGAGTTTCAAGTTCCTGGATCGATGGCCGCTGCCCAAACGCGGTGTCCCATCGATCAAACCCTCGATGCCATATCATGTGGGAGCCATACGGGCCTTCTACCTCGACACCAAATATGGACCGGCGCTCGTGGCGGATGAGGCACGCAGCCATATCCCGCCGCACGGTCCGGTCACCAGACCTGTGTATGATGTCGGCAGTCCCGAGTCGCAGGCGCTGTATGAGAGAATCAGCCGTGCCGCCCGGGCGTTCACGCAGAAAGAGCGACGAGTGACCGGACCGGCCCATGTGGTCGAGCAGTACGGTCATCTGTTCGTCGTGGAGATCGAGACCCTGGATGATTCCTTCGCCGTCGTCGTCAACGACGAGACGAACGTGGTTACTTGGGCCGAGTCGGCGGACGCGCCGAAGTGACGCTGCATCTCGGTTCCTCAGCAATGAGCGGCGGCTCGGCTGGTGGGTGCATAGGGAAGCAGATCGGCTTGGCATCGCTCCCGCCGTGCGTGCGGTCGGAGCGGCCGGCCTGAACACTTTGGGAAGGGGACTACGATGAACGCGGAACAGAACAGATCGGTGAACCTCCTGGGCCTGTTGGCTCTCTCAACAACGATGGTTATTCTTCTGATGGCAGGGGTGTCACCGGCGTCGGCACAGGAGGCCCGCACGCCCATCGCGGCCCTGCCGTTCACGATCAGTCAGTCGGGCTCCTACTATCTGACCAAGAATCTCTCGACGGCCGTCGATCAGAACGGCGTCACCGTCAACGCGGACAACGTGACGATCGACCTCAACGGCTTCACCCTGACCGGCGCGGGCACCGGCTACGGCAGCGGCATATGGATGAAAGCGCGGACGAATGTCGAAGTGCGCAATGGAACGATTCAGCGCTGGGGTGGCTGCGGTGTCATGGAATGGGCTGCGGAAGGCTTTGCCCATCGGATGGTGAATGTCCGCGTCTTGGACACCTCTGTCGGTATGGCCCTCAGCGGCGACAGTCACTTGATCAAGGACTGCACGGTCAGCAACAATGGGTGGGGCATTTCGGTTTCGAATGCCTGCTCCGTGACGGGGAATATCGCCACCTGGAACACGTATGCGGGGATTGAGGTTCTGGCGGGTTGTCTCGTGACCGGCAACACGGTGTGCTATAACCTCGGCAAGGGCATCCTGCTCGATACCAACGGCAATCAAATCAAGGGCAACACGCTGCGCAATAACGCGACCCGCGGCGTCGACGTCACGGGAACCGACAACGTCATCGAAGAGAATCTCATCTCGGGATCCGTGACGGGCATCCATTTCGGCCAGGCCGGCAACTTCTATGCGAACAACCGCGTGGCGAACTGCACCGATGCCTGGGCCGGCACGGCGACCGACGGCGGCGGGAACCGGTCGTTCTGACGCGGGAATGACGCTTCACGCGATCCGTTGGGGCCACGTCCAGTTGGCGGCGTCAGGCTTGTCGGTCGTGAACAGGCTGTCGAAGTCGCGATCCGACAGGCCGTGGCCGTGTTCACTATGCGGCTCCAGCCTGAACAGATGAACTCCTTTCGGCATACTATGCGTCTGCCGCAAGGCCGGTTCACACAATCGTGGGTGTCTGTGGGCCGGCCTGGTACTGTTTCAGGGGCACGGCAAACTGCTTTTCTACGTGGTTGCGACGGAGAGAAAGCCTGGAATCAGGTGCGGAATCCTGGGCCCACGGCGGTTTGCCACCGTTGCAGGAGGCGGTCCGCTGCTCCGGCCGGGATGAGGGTGATGAAGTACTTGATGGCGGTCTTGACGCGGGGATTCAGCCGCAGGGCCCGGCGGAAGCTCTTGGCCGCCGCGGCGCGATTGCCGGCCCGGCGCTGCTGAATACCCGCCAGAAAGTGCCAGTGGCTCGCCACCCTGTCGATGCAACGTCTCTCTGCGACATTGAGCCGGGAATCGGTGCGGATCTTGTCGAGCACATATAGGCAGGCCTCCTGTCGCTGGTCCTCCTCGACGCGGAAGCGGCGGGTCAGACTGAAGGCGTCATCGGGCCGCCGGATGCAGCGGACCAGATGGTCGCTGCGGTAGCCCCACGGTCCGGCCAGAGCGAGCCGCATGAGCAGGTCACGATCTTCGGCGACGCTCACACGAGGATCGAAGAGGCCCCCGCGGAGCAGAATGTCCCGCCGGACCATGAAGGTGGGCAGCACAACGATCTCGTCGATGATGACGCATGCCAAAGGGCGCTCGATCACTCCGCCGGGCGAGGTCCGGCCGGGGAATTCTCTCACGTCGAACAGACTGACCTGTGCGTGATTGGAGAGTTCGAACGTGACATTGGTGAAGTGGGCGATCAGATCGGGACGTTTCTCCAGATCCGCCAGTTGCGCCGCCAATTTCCCGGGCAGCCACTCGTCGTCCGAATCGAGGAACGCGATCCAGCGGCCGCGTGCGGCCTGAATGCCGGCGTTGCGGGCGGCGCTGGGGCCGGAGTTCTTCTGGGTGAGAATGCGGATGCGGCTGGCGTAGGGTTGAAGTACCGCCTGGGTGTCGTCCGTCGACCCGTCGTCTACGACGATGATCTCGTGGTCCGGGCAGGTCTGCGCCAGCACGCTGTCAATCGCCTTGGTTACATACCGGGCCCGGTTGTACGTCGGAATAATCACACTAACTTCAGGATGGGTCATGACTAATCCGGACAAACAGACGAATTTCAGGAACAATCCGTCCGTGGAAACCACATTCGCGCCATAGATCCTTCTGCATGGTACTCAAAGTATAGCTACTTGGTGTCAAGGGTCAAAGGAAAAGGGACCGCTGCCGTTGCCGCGGTAGGCCGAAACCGCGTGCCGATCGGGGGTGTGTATGATTAGCGGACGTTGATCGGCACTCCGCGACGCGGGAAGTGGCTGCCCCGGAGCCTGCACAATGCCTGGTGGGGGCGCATCTGGTATAATGCCGGTACGTTGTCCGGCTTTTGTCGGGAGGTCACGGCACCATGATGCACAGACACTTCGGTTTCACCCTCATCGAGCTATTGGTCGTCATCGCCATTATCGCACTTCTGATGGGCATCCTGATGCCGGTGCTGCACAAGGCGCGCGAACAGGGTAAGGATGCCGTCTGTCGGAACAACCTCCGGCAGGTCGGCGTGGGGGCCGGCCTGTACGCCGAGGACTGGAATCTCTACGTCCCGCGCGCGGCCGCAGGGAACACGGCGTGGTACCTCCAGTTTATGAAGTACCTTTCCCAGAAGCCCATCAACAATGATTATCGAAGTGTGGACATCTACCGGTGCCCCAGCTACCCGAACAAAGAGCAGACGGTCTGTTATGTGATCAACGGCTGGACTTTCGCGAGTAAATCGGACACGACCGGGGCCGAGATCACGAAGCCTTCTCGTCTGCTGGAATGCCGGCGGCCCGCCGAGACGTTGTACCTGGTCGATAACGAGGATGGCGCCTGGCGGTCCATCATCCGGACGGCCACCGACGAGGGCGTCGATCGTTGCGACGTGTGGGCTCCGGGACACCTGCCCATGTCCGACAGCAAGGACGTAACCAACGGGCGTCGCGTGGCGCGGGCCCGGCACAAGAATGGCGGCAACACCCTCTGGCTCGACTGGCACGTGGACTGGATGGCCGCGACGGATATGAAAGCCGGTATGTGGCGGTGGAACAGGTAGGTTGGGCCGTCAGGACTTGTCGCTCGTGGCACGAGCCGACCGATGCCTGAAGTGCCCGATGACAGCGATGGCGATGACCATGGCCACCAGAGCGGCTGTGGCGGAAGGTCCGTAGGAACTCGCGAAATCGTGGAGGTGTTCGAGGAAGACGGTCCAGAAAAAGGTCGCGACATACGTTCCGGCCAGCACCGTCGTCAGATTCAACCAGACCGGCATCCTCAGGAGGAACCCGATCACGGCGCCGATCAGGGAGCCGTAGGGAACGAGCACGACAAAAACGAACAGTCCGATCGGACCGTAGCGCCGGATCCAGGTCTGGTGGGCCTCCGCCGCTTCGAGAGACCGGCGGAGGAGGTTCTGGAGCGGCCTGATTGCGATCAGACGCTGGCAACTGAACGCGATCAGCGGATAAAAGACCAGCACGACCGCTGTTTCCACCGTCGCGGCGATTTCGAACACCGTCAGTTGCGACAGCTTCATGGAATAGGCGACGGTCATCGCCGTGGGCCGCCCCAGGGTGGCGGTCAACGCGCTCATGATCAACATGGCGCGTGAGTCCGCGGGAACCCTGATGATCTCGAAGGCCAGCCAGGCCAGAAAACTCACCGTCAGTGCCATCCCGGCCAGCAGGACCCGCCCCTCGGCGTGCGACAGCAGGTCGATCGTCGGCCGATCGTGGGCGTCACGAGACGGCACCGGTGCGACGCTCCGCGTCTGACCGGCTTCACTGGTATCGCAGGACGCACTCATTTCTGATTCCATAGCGCCGGTATGAGACTCGAAATAGCGTCTTTCGTCAACTCTCTGGCCGGGAATTCGTAGTCCGTCGTCAGTTCCGGTGCCTCTTGTTGCGGAGGGCCTGGTACATCGCGTGGCCGGCGATACCGAAAACGATCACGGCGGCCACCAGAATGGAGGCCGCGTAGGGACCGTAGGCGCTGGCCTGCGCGTGGACATGGCGCAGCAGATAAGCCCAAATGGCGATGGCGACGTACGTGGCCGACAGAACGGTCGCCATGTTGAGCCAAGCCGGCATGCGCATCAGAAAGCCGATAACGCAGCCGACGATGGGGCCCGTCGCCCAGAAGGGGAACAGCACAAACGCAAACACGCCGAGAGTGCCGTAGCGACGGATCAGCACCTTGTGTTTCTCCGCCGCCGTGAGCGTGCGGCTGAAAGCCTTCTGAAGCGGCCTGATGACCAGCAGGTGCTGGCAACTGAACACAAACAGGGGATAGAAGATCAGGACGGTCGCCGTCTCGGCCACGGCGGCGATGAACACGACGGTCGGGGTGGCGATGCCGGCCGAATACCCGAAGAGAATGCCGGCGGCGCGTCCAAACACGGCGGTCAATGTCGTCACACTGATCAGAGCCGGAGATTCCTCCGGCGTCGTGAAGAACTTGAACGCCAGCCACAGGAGGTAGCTGACGGTCAGCACCACCCCGGCGATCAGGACGTGTCCCTCGGAATTCGTCAACAACCTGATCGTGGGGCGCCCGTTGGGTGGCATGGGCGAGCCGGCTTCTGTCCTGCCTTCAGGTGTTGCCATCTCTGCTGCCATAGCTCGCTATATGAGACTCGAATACGCCTTGTGCGTCAACTGTTTTACACGCCGGGGGGGCATGGAGAGCCGGAGGGATCGATTTTCCCGAGTCCTGGGCCCATATCACGATCCGTTGTGTAGTGACGAGAAGAGGCCTGCACGTGCTTCGAACGACGTGTTGATATGGCAGGAAGGCTGGTGTGCTGCGGTCTCTGTTCGCAAGAATAGCGCCCGCCCCGATCCGTCAGGAGACCCGGGCCATGGCGCGCGGCGACAGACGCGGCCTTCGTGAATGGTTGCGGCACGCTCGTCACTTCGCGGGCGGCACGCCCTTGGAAGGGATGTAGAACAGCCCGGCGCCGACGCCGGCGCCACTGGCGGCGGGTTGCGTGCCATCCAGTGTGTAGGAAACCTCGAGAATGCTCGTGTCGGCAGGCCGGTAGGATTCGACGTGACCATCGACATATCCGGCCCGGAGCGTCAGGTGCGTGTCGGCGGGGTCCGGCTTGAAGCCGGCGCCGCGGAACCAGTAGTCCGTGGCCTCATACGTTGGTTTCGTGATCTCGGCGCGGGAGAACCGCTCGCAGCTTCCAAAGGCGTTGGGACTGCGCCAGTGGTTATAGCCGAAGTAATCACTGATCAGGAGCTTGCTGCACCCCGGCCGGCCGTCGTCAGCTTGCGGTCCGCGAAACGCACGCCTTGGTCCGGACAGGTAGCCCGTGTAGTTCCAGTAAAGACAGTAGCTGCCGACGACCGAGTCATCGTCATAGCTGGTCTTGGGGTTGTTCCACGCATCACCGGCCTGCCAGAAGTCCCTCAGGTAAGGATAGGGCCTGGGGCTGCCGGGGCAGACGAGCACGCTCGGATCGGGGACGTAACTACGCAGATAGCCGGCCAGTGACGAACAGTACTTCCCCGTGACACGCGGCTTGCAGGCTTTCAGCGTCCGCGGGTCCTGCCAGCACCAGGTATTGCCCGACATGCTGGTGGCCACCGAGTCGGGATACCACCCCTGATGGTCGGCTGCGTAGAGGCATACCGACGTCACCACGTGACGCTGCCGCGTGGCGCCTTTCAGCGACTTCGCCATGGCGCTCGCCCGACTCAGCGCGGGCAGCGAAATCCCCGCCAACAGGGCCGTCACGCTGATGACGACGATCAATTCCACCAGCGTGACGCCTCTGTAAGCGATCCGCGTTGTTTTCGTTGCCTTCTCTATCTATTCCTCCACGGCATCCTGCCCGATTCTATGGGGCGGTTGACGAAGTGTCGAACGAGATTCCATTGACGAGGGCCGAATTGACGGGACGACCCGCGAGCATGAGGGGCCCGAATCCACGCGCGAAGATCGTGAAGGGGGCGCCGATGGCTCCGTCAGCACTCCTCTCCCGGAAAGCAATGACATCCTTCCAGGTAGTCCCGGCGAACTCGTTCGGGTCGAACGCGGTGCCCGTCAGCACCTCCGCCAGAGTGCCCCGCGTCACGACGGCGGAACGCAGAACCGGTGCCTCTTGCGTCAGCGCATCGTAAGGGACTGCAATTGCCGCGCCGATGGTCAGGTACTGCGGATACCGAGCCTGGAAGTCCAACGTCCCGGGCCACGTGATCGCGCGCCCGACCTTGAAGCTGGGAGTCATGCACAAGGCGTAGTCGATGTAGGCGCAGCAGAGCGCGTACCGGGCGTACGTGCCGTTATAGACGCCGCGGTACACAGCCGTCGCGTAGACGTCCAGTCCGTTGACGTCCCGGTAGTCTGCGGTGTCCACACTCACATTATCGTTCGCGTCCGGGCATCTGATGTCCCAGCCATCATCCGGTATACGAGTGTTTGTCCAGTAGTGGCTGCTCTCCGTGGTGTCGTACCGGAGAGGCCAGTAATCGCGGAGGTCGACCGCGCCGACCCCCGGCGGTTTCCCTTGGGTCGGGGTCAGGCTCGCCTGGGACGTGCCGCCGTAGACCCCGAGCTCTCTATGGTGGTTGACTCCCCAGCGTCCCTCCGCGTCATCGGGAATGCGTTCCACCTCCTCCCCCAAACCATCCAGCGGATCCCCGGCATCAACGGCACAACTCGTCACGGGGTCGAAGTACCAATGGGAGCCGTGGATGTCTGCCTCGCTCCAACGGTAACCTTGGCTGCGGAGGTGATAGTCGCCCTCGTAGAGGATCTGGCCGGTAGACCATTGACCGGTGCTGACGAAGCACGGGTCGTCGTCGATCATTCCGAGGTAGTTGTAGACGGATAGTCCCTGCGTGCTCCAATTCCCCACCAGGCAATAGCTGAAACTCACAGGGGCGTCATCGTAGGCCAGCCCGTGGTCTATGTCGTACGGTATCACTCCGCCGTAGAGGATCTGCTGGCCCTGGTTGCCCTGGATGATGCAGTTATGCAGCGAGGCGCCGGCCGTCAGGCTGATTCCGGATACGTTGTTGGCGATCGTGCAGTTGACGAGGTGCATGCAGCCGGAGATGACGGGCTGCACCGCGCACCCATGGAAGGTCGTGTTATCCGCGATCAGGCAGTTTTGGATCAATCCGGTGCAATCCTTGAGCACGGTCGCTCCGCAGGGGCCGTTGCCGCTGATGATGCAGTGGCTGATCATGGCCTGGGTGCCATTGCCCAGGATGCCGCCGCTGTCGTGGTTCTGGATCTTGAAGCCCTGCAGCCGGCAGGAGGAGGTCTCGAGGCCCCCGAAGATCACGACGCCGCAGAGGATCGTCTTCTCGGTCACGCTGAAGTCCGTCGGAGCGGAGCTGAGCAGGCGGATGTTCCTGTTATTGAACTTGAGTTCGGCGTACTTCCACGGATCCTGCGAGAGATATCGTCCCGGCGCCACGATAATCGTGTCGCCGTCCTGGGCCGCATCGATGGCCATCTGGATGTCGTGAAAAGTCTGGCTGTTGGGATCGCCGTCCACATAGATTGTCGCCGCGTGCAACGTTCCGGCGAGAGCCAGTACGATGGTCGAGAGAGCGAGATGTTTGCACCGCATAACGAATCCCCTTCCAATCAGTTCACTTCGTCAACGTCCCTTGCGCCAGGCGCATCAGCCACGAGCTATCAGGGGCCCGCGACGGTGTCCGGCGTTCGCCCGGCGCGGAGGCATTGGTCACCCGGCGGATACCCGCCTCGCCGTTCTCAGAATAAGAGAACGCCCATTCTCCAAGTGTTCCCTTTTCGTCCCTGAAAGTCATGTTTTCGATCCAGTCCTGGTACAGGTGGACGCGATAGGTCAGCCGCACCTTCGGGCCGTTGACCTGAATCTCCACCCGTTCCTTGTCGCCTGATTGGCGCGTTTCAAAGGGCAGGCCTGCCAACGCCGCGTCCCGGCGGATCGTGTCGATCGTGTGCAGGCCGGACCAGGGACGGCCCAGGCCTCGGAAGAAGCTGACGCCCGGATAGGACGAGACCTCGCCCGACCGATAGCGCACCTCCGCCAGGGCGCCGTCGTCGACGATAGTCACGGCATCCCCGAACGTCAACTTCAACCAAGGACCATGGTCGTTCATCGCCGCAGCTGTAAAGGGCAGCCGTCCGGAGCCCGAAACCGGCTGCCGGCCCAGATGCCCGCTGATGGTGAAGTAAGTCCAGCCCCGGCGGTGCAGATCGTCCCGCCGGTCTACGATCGAAGCATCGATAGACCAGTCGTGTCTGAAGTATCCCTCCGCGGATACGTCATAGTCGATGCTCACCTGTTGCGGGCGGCCCTCCTGCGCATCTTCCACGGCCACCAGGAGGCCTCGCGGTGTCGGCGCCACGTAGTTCAATTGAAAGGCCCGCCCGTCCTGAGCCTGGAGGAACTTCCGCAGCGCAGGAGTATCCGTAGGCAGCCGCCACACCGACAGATCGGGGGCGAAGAAACGATGATTGCGGATGTAGATCGTGTCCCCGAGCCGGTAGTAGTTGGCCTCGCGATTCTGCAGCCACTGGCTGTACGTCATCGTCGGGCTCTTGGCCCGTATCATCACCGTGTCCTGCGTGCCCCCCGGATAGTAATACCAGCAGGAGGAAAGCCGGGCTGCCGCACTGACGGTCCGACTGTTCACCCGCGTCGCGGCCGGGGTGGAACGGTCACCGCCGGCCGTGGAGCGGACGGCGGTGAGAGCAAGAGTTCCTGCGAGCAGTACCGTCAGCATGGCGGTCAATCCGGCCGATTGGACCGCGGCCACGATGACGGTTAACAGGGAACCGGCGTGCAGCATCGATATCGGGATGGAAAGGCTCAGCGCGGCGGCCTGGCTGCGGGCGGTGATCTTGCCGAAGACCAGCAGGGCAATGGCGATGGCGCTCTTGTCCACTCCGCGGCTGGTCAGAAAGCGGGTCAGAGTCTTCTTGGCCCGGTAGAACAGGGCCCGGGCACTCAGCTCGGAGCAGCGCATGATCTCCCCGATCTGGCTGTACGACATCTGATCGTAGCACCGCATCGTCAGGATCGCCCGCTGCCGGGGCTCCAACTGGCTGATGGCCTGGATCACGATCTGCTTAAGTTCGGCCGTGACCACGTCCGCCAGCACGTCGGTGCGTCCGGCGGTCAGCATGTCCGGCTGGATGTCCGTGAGCGAGGTCTCCTTGCGCTTCCAGCGGCGCCGATAGTAGGCCCGCACCTTGTTCAGCGTGATCGCGTACAGCCAGGACCAGAATGCCTGCGGATCCTTGAGTGTGTTGAAGATTTTCAGCATTTCCGCGATGCTTTCCTGCACAATGTCCGTGGTGAGGTCCCGATCCAATGTCAGGCGGCCCACGTACTCCGCCAGACGGACCTCCGCAATCAGGGCCAGGTCGCGACGAGCTTCGGCCTGCCCCTGCTGTGCCTGTCGCACCAGTTCGATGTGGTCCCCGTACGCATCCATCTTGTCTATTATACAAGGTGTCAAGCCCCCGGGAATGTGACGCACAGCGTTTCCTATTTTTGCAGAATTAGTGCATTTCGGGAGGGCGCTGCGGCAATGGCTCAGGGAACGGTCAGCCAGTGAGCGGCCAGCAGGGCCAGGTCGGGCACGTCGATGTGTTCGTTGCGGTCGAAGTCCGCGCGGGCGTCGTAGGCGGCCTGAGACTTCGACGACAGCCAGCTGCGGGACAGGATCACATAGTCGTCGAGGTCCACGAACCCGTCGCAGTTCGCGTCGCCCGTCAATGAAATGGACGGCGCCAGTCCGCCCAGGCTGACGATCGCCAGCGGGACTTGCGTGGCGGGAATACCTGTCACCGCGCGGACGCTCTGCTGCTCGGCCGTGGTCAGATCGGACTTGAAATGGCAGCCCAGCCCGATGGCGCTGGCCTGGATGAGCATGTTGCCCGCGGCGAAACCGACCTCCAACTGGGCCCACTCGGAGCCGGCGCTGGCGGATTCGACGCACAGCACGACGTAGCAGGGGGCTTTCGGCAGGCCGACGACGGCCGACCGCAACCCGCCTCGGAGGGCCCCCGGTTCGGGGGTCGGGATCGTACCGGACCCAGGACGCGTCGTGCCGGTGGTCGTGCTCACCGCTTCGAGCCTGTGGTCCCGGCTGGTCAGGCTGCCGCTCGTGGCTCTGCTCTGATAACGCCGGGCTCCGTCTTCGTACACCAGATAGATGCCGCGCGACAGATAGTAGTTGGCCTGGGCGGAAGGCACGGTCAGCCCGGCCCGGCCGTTCGACGTTGTGTGCGCCGTGCAACCGTACCCCGCCCACAGGATTTGCGACATTCGTTGCAGGGGCAGATTCGCGTCGCCGAAACGGTCGACATACTTCAGATTCGCCAGCACGTCTTCCAGACTGACGCCGCCCGTGGTGCAGGGATCAGGCAGCCATCCCGACTGACCCTGTGCCACGGAGCTGTGCGCCATCACCTGCGTCGTCAGCGCATTGTTGGCTTGGACGCCGAAGATCAGCCGCGTCTTTGGATAGCCGCCCGCCTTCGGGCAACTCGCCACGGCCGATTCCGTGCTACGCCCCAGGGATACCGAAGCGAGCATTGCCGGCATGAACATCACCCCGGCGTCAAATGTCCGCTCCGCATCGTAGATGAGGTTGAAACCGCCGTCGGACGGGACGTCCTTCGAATACCAGCTCAGCGTGTGGCTGGCCGGATGGTAGAGATATGTGCCGCCTGGCATCGCGACGTAGACATTCCGATAGGACCCCGTGACGGGGGCTCGCCCGGCGGCCCACAGAATATTGCTGATCTGTTGAACGGTGGCGGCTGCCTTGCCCAGGCTGTGCTGCGAATACCGGCTGTTCAGACACGTCTCGACCGAGTTCTGCGTGACGACCGGCGTCGGAAGGCTGCCGGCGGTAATAGTCTGTGCCGCGTAGATCACCGGCGCCGTGACCGACATCAGAACTGCCAACACGATCTCTCTCATGGCCCATCTCCTTACCCAGTCTCAATGGCCATAGTTTACCACGTTCCCGCAATACGCCAAGGGAATATGCGGTGCGCCCGCGCCGCGGTCGGTGTGAGAGATCGTCACCGCCCAACTATCAGGGGAGGGCGTTGCGCAGCCTCTCGATGAGGCTCCAGACGGTCGGACTCGGCTGGGGGACGCTGTTCACGACAGTGAAATGAGCGAGGCCGGCCGGCTTGCCGTCGTTGGTGACGCTCACGACATACGTGCCCGGACTCCTTTTGCCGAGGGACACGGTGTATTCCGCGCAGCGGGGCGGAACGGCGACCAGGGTATAGATCTGCTGCCAATGTACATCCACGCTGATCGTGTGGCCCTGCGTCCGCACCGTCGAACCCGCCGGTATCAAGTAGCTCACCCAGCGGCGGACGGTGACCGATATCTCATCCGAAGGCGTCGCCATCTGCGGTGCTACGGTCACGATTGTGCCGGGATTACGGAGCGATGGGTCCGGAACATCCACGCCCCACACGGCCGGGCCGGACGTCAGCAGACATCCCAATGACACAATTAACCATCTCATCTTCTGCCTCCTTGCAGATAAACCTTCTGACCTTCATCGGCCCCTCTCCATGGGGGCCGCTTCTTGGCACGTGAAGGCTCAGTCCCCGTACAAAGCTCTGCGCAAACGCTCCGCGAGGCCCGCGCCGCCGGAGCCGGGGGTACCCGAGCGGTTGAACAGATCGACGAAACTCCAGGCGGTGGGGGTTGAGGGCGAGATCGAGACGCTGGCGCCGACGACGAACGTGGTCGAGCCGCCGTCCTGGCCGTTGTTGGTGACGAGGACTGTGTAGGTGCCGCGCGGCCACTTGCCGATCGACACCTTTCCCGAGGCCCAGCAGCAGACCTGCGTCACGAAGACGCCGGGGTTCACGTGCCAGTCCAGATTCAGCCGAATGATGTTGTCCTGGACCTGCATCGTAGCCTGATTGATGTGATAGCCGCCCGTCGGGGCCCAATAGGATGCCGCGACCGACATCTCATCCAAAGGCGAAGCCGGCTGCGGCGCCACGGAGACCATCGGACGCGGGGTCAGCAGTGGGGTAAAAAGACCCTGGCCCCACGCACATGTGTTCACTACCAATGTCACAGTCAACACTTCGAATAGACGTCTCATAGTCCACCTCGCTGAATTCGCAGACGGTCGATAAGGCTGGGGCTGGACGAGCTGGGGGCGTTCCACCCATGACGCAGTTGGTCGATAAGGCTCCCACCGTTGGGCTCCGGCTCGGGTTCCGCGGGGCTCTCATCATTCGGATCCGGCGCGGCGCCGCTATCCGTGACCGTGACATGGGCGGAACCTGAATCCTGGACCCGCCCGTCGTGGTCGCTGGTGACAACCACACTGTAGTTTCCGGGGGCCAGCCGGCCGAGCGACGTGGTATATTGGTGTCGGCACCACGGAGCGGGATAGACCGCGATCACGACATAGATGTCCTCCCAGTGGACGTTCACGCGGAGGGTATTGCCCTGTCGGCGCACGGTCGAGCTGACCGGGCCCCAGCCGCCCTGGACCCAGCGTGAGAGGGTCACCGTTATGTCGTCAGAGGAACTGGGCGTCCCGGGTGAGACGGTGACCTTCGTGCTGTGGTCCACGATGTTGAGTGCGGGCAGACTCCGCGCGGGCGAGCCTGTTACCAGTAGTGTGAGTCCCAACAATACCGCCAACCTTTTCATCCCTGCCTCCTTGCAGAAAAACACCCTTCAACTCCGTCGATCCCTGTCCATAGGGATCGTTCCTTTACCAGGTAAGACGCCATCCCGGGCGCAGACCTCCAGCGCCGCGTCGACACAGGTTGACGCACTTTATCCAGGGATCGCAACACACTGGGACGTCTGCACGTCCAGCGGAAAACCCTGCCCCGCACGGCATCGTGTTCTACACGATACCGCGAGATTCTATACAAGATTTATCCGCGTTTGTCAAGAGAAAACCGCTCTTCTCCCTGCGGCGTTGCGGCTTGCCTGCTTGTCACCGGGGCGGTCGGTTGACGTCGGCGGGCACATGGGCGTCTTGGTCACGGAGCAGACGCAGAGCTTGGCCGAGCAGTTCCCTGTTTCGGCCTTGTGCCGCGTCCGCCAGCTTCTGGAGGGCGGACGCACTGTCCGCATCGTGCATCTGGGCCAGGCAGAATGCTGCCCACATGGGGTCGGCGCATTCGTCCGTACATACTTTGTCCCCGCCCCCAGCGTCGATGGTCCGGCCGGACGGGAATTTCGGCGGTGCCCAGTTCGGGTCCACAGGTTGGGCGAGTATGCCGCGCAGCAACTCCGTTGCCCACGGTCTGTTGATCTGGCTCAAGACGTACATGACCTCTTTGCGCGTATTCGCAACGCGGTGCTGCAAGGCCCTCTGGGCCAGGGGAGGCAGGAGGCGGTCGCTCTCGGGGGTGTCGAGGTTCCGCCAGCCGCCTTCTCCCAGGAACCATCGGGCCACTCCCATCACCGCTTCGTTGTCCTGCATCAGGCCCCCGGCGGCTTGCGCTATGTCTGCGCCCTTGAACCGTGGCAGCAGCTGCTTGGCGGCTATATCTTCGTAGGTGTAGTACATGTTCCAGGAGCCATCGGCAGTGACACCAAGCACCCGCAAATAGAGAGTGATGCTCGTTGGGGCATCCTTCTCCTGGGCGATGAAGGCCTCCGTCATTGCTTTCCTGCGTTTCTCGTACCAGGAGTGTTCGTTCACCGCGATCCTGGACGCCGCCTTGGATGCGGCCGCCAAGGTTGGCCCGGGAATGAGTTCCGCGTAACGGCTCTCCCGGCGGATCGTCTCGTCCCGCTGCTTTTGGTTGGCTTCCACCTCCTTCTGGGGACCGGCGACGGCGTGCTGGCTCAGCCAGGAATTGAGGAACTTCCGGCTGGTGTCGGTCAAGACTGCGTCGCACGGCCACGACCCGCCGGCCCAGCGCAAGCTCTTCCCGTGGTGATAACCGATCATGGCCAGCCGCTTGTCACCGGCATAGAACTCGAACGTCGGATTGCCGCAACAGGCGCAGGCACCATCGCTCTGGGACGCGTCGATATCGATGGCCTGCACGACGCGTTCGATCTCCGCGGTGTCCATGATCTCCGCGAGCGTCTTCTCCTCATTGGGGTCCCGATGGCACGTGCCGCCGCTGCGGACGCGCAATCGCGTCGTTCCTTGAATGGCTTGTCGCAATGAATCCACCCATCCAAATCGTACCATGCACCCGGGGTGGGCCTTTCGGAATTCTTCAACCGCTCCTGCCTTCGCCTGTGATGACATCAGGTCCATCGTCTTGAGTGAGCCCAGCGTGCCCTTGGGCAGGGCGCGCACCTCGGTCATAGAGGCATCAATGCAACGGATGGAGTTGTTGTCATTCAGCGGTGCCAGGCTGGGCACTCGTGTCAAGCTGATGTCGAGCGTTCTCAACTCACGCATGCTCGTGGCAAACCCGATGTCGGAGATCATTCGACACCGGCTGATGTTCAAAAACCGAAGCTCAGTCAGTGCCGCTAGTCTCCCGCAGTCCTGAATGTCACTTCCCGAGAGGTCCAGGTGCCGCAGGGACGTGTTCCGGCAGATGAGATCGTCGTTCAAAACGCCTTTCTTCATTGATTTGAACATCAGGAAAGCCAGATTGCGGAACTGCTTGAGGTATGAATAATCCGACATGGACGAATTGGGGTTGCCCTTGATGATCAGGTAACGCAGCCCCCGCGGCAGAGGTGGAAACGTCGACGCGGTCCCGCCCACTCTGGCATGACAGGTAATACTGATGCAAACGCGTGCGGTATCGACGTTGGCTAGTTGTTGCTCCACCCCGTTGGGCCAGTCGTCCAGAAAGATGCCCCACAGCGCCCGAATCTCCGCCGGGGTCATGCTGCTCAAGGGATTGACACGGACTTCCTCAGAAACAGACCTTCCATTGGCTCCCCGATGGTTGGGATCGGCGGGCTTGCTGCGGAACCAGGACGTGACAGAAACCGCAACGACCTTGCGTCGACCGTCCGCTGACTCCAGGAATATGCGTGGGTCCCTCGCGGACGGGCTGGCAGTGGAATCGGAAAATGGGGGTCTGACAAACCGGCAGTCCCTTTCTTCGCCGAGCGTCACGTAGACGGTCCCCTCTCCGTCGATTCCCGTGTCCAGGAGAATGACGTCGCCGGGGGCGATGGTCGAAGGGTCGCCGTTCAACGAGAAGTGGCGCGGGGTGATGGGCTTGCCGTTGAGCGAGAAAGTGTACGAGTCGGAGGCCAACGTCTGGACGGGCAAGGTGGATGCGAGGAAGCACCCAAAGGCCCAGACAACGGCGAGTGGACGCACGCGTTCCATGTTCTCTCCTTCCAGTGGATACCGCTCTCAACACATACAAAAACCCTGCACACTACCCATCCATGGTACCGGCGCAATGGCTCGTGTCAACGACGAAGTCACACCCCGAGTCCCGCGGCCGTGTTTCGTTGCCGGCGCAGGTCTTCCGCCGGACGGCGACGCGTGATATGATCGGAGTCTCGCCCGGAGGATCTGTGGGGCGATGCGATGCCGAGCGTATTAGGTGACACGCCGTTCGATGTTCAAGGAGCCGTCATGAGGTATCTGGGCAAAGCGATCGCGAAAGCCTGGCGCATCGGGGGCTGGGCGCCGATACTGGTGTTCGCCGTGCACGTCTTCCTGATCGAGGTTCTCGATCTGTATGCGATTTGGCCGAACGCCGACATGCCGATGCACCTGGCCGGCGGTCTGGCCATCGCGTTCTTCACGTCACGGTGTTTTCAGGCGTTTCCGCACGAGGCGGTGCGAGGAAGCCGCCTCGCCGTGCTGGAACTGCTCCTGATGGGATGCCTGACTGCGACCGTGGCGGTCTTCTGGGAATTTGCGGAGTTCGGCATCGACCGTCTCTTCGGGACCGACATGCAGGTCAGTCTCGCCAACACGATGCAGGACCTGGCTCTGGGCATCGCCGGCGCGGGCCTGTTTATTCTCCACCGGGCCCGGCGGCTCCGCTTGGGAGGAGCCGAGATCGGCGAGATGATAGTGGACTGGATCAGCTTGCCTGAGGACACCCTGCCGAGGACAGGCAGGGATCATAGGCGACAATAGGGCCGCGAACGCTCGCGGTCCCGTCTCCGAAAAGGTCTCATCGTGACGTTGATCGGAGCAGGCTCTCCATTCTTCGTGCCTGGCGTCCCCGGGCCTGGCGAATCCTGCATGTCGCCCCCTCGTCACGTGGGACGGAAGATTTACATGTTCCGCTTGACAAAGCCCAGGCAAGGTGCTCTAATCAGGATGGATGCGTCATAGGGCACGGAAGGCCTACCTCAGATCCTGCTGCTTTTGCACCGGGACTATCCAGGGATATTTCTCACGGACGCGGCGTATTCGTGTCCAGGCAGGGTGTCGAGGCTGGTGGTACAGAAACAGGTTGGGAGGTACGATGAAACGATTCGTTCTTGCGGTAACGTGTTGCACGCTCGCACTTTATGTCTCGACGGCCACGGCGGCCCCGATCACGTTCATTCACTCGGGCAGCGGGTCCGGCTCGCTCAACGGCGTCTCCTTCGATGTCAGTGACTTCACCATCACGGCGGCCGCCGACACCAGCGACCGCGTTACTTTGACCGCTGGGTTGTACGAGACTTGGCACGACACGGCCACCATTACCATCGACGGTCTGGGCACGATGACCTTCCTGGAACCGACAAAAACACTCGTCAGCAATGCCGGACAGGGTGTCGGTTTTGGACGCGCCGGCGACCTGTTCGACGGTCCCGTCAATTCCGCCTTCGCCACCTGGGACATGCTGTCTTCCATCGGTCCGATCTCCGGCAGCGGCGCTCTGATGCTGTGGGGCACGGGTGTCTCGACCAGCGGCGGTGCTCTGATCTTCACCGACGACTGGACCTGGGATCCCTCGGAGTGGGACATTCCGGCGACCTTCCAGGCCATCGTCGGTACGGCCGCCGTTCCCGCCCCCGGCGTGGTCCTGCTCGGCGCTCTCGGCGCCGGCCTGGTCGGCCTCCTCCGCCGCCGCGGCACGCTGTAATCAAGTCGTTTCGCTTTCTCAAGGGCTGCGACGCTCCGCCGTACAGCCCTTTTCTTTTGCGCGGTCGAACCCGCATTTGACAGAATATGTGACATCCGGTACACTATTCTTGGAGTCGCTGACTGGGTTAGTCTCTGCCGAAGGGGCGGGCCTTTTGATCCAGCGGCGCGGGATTGGAAGGGGAGTACGATCATGAGCGAGAAAAGCACTTGCGGTACTGTATCCGACGTTTTACGGGACTTCCTTCGCATCGCGCCCTGGCTGGTTTTCGCGTTGGCTATTCTTGCCGAGCCCTGCTATCCGCAGACTTCCCCCGGCCAGCCTCTGGAGGACCCGAATGCCGTGGTCAGGAGCATGTTGTCCGCCATTCAAAACCCCGAGCTGGTGCGTGCGGGGCGCGGCACGGCCACGATCCTCGCGTATACCCCGTTTCCCGATGAAGGCAACGTGCCGGGGACCGTCGATTTTGCGTTCCAAGGCCCCAGGTCCCGGCAGGACTACTTTGCCTCTGCTGGTGGCACGAAAGGCGCTCGCCTCTGCGCCTGGGCCGTGACCGAAAAATGCACGTACCACCTGGGCTCTCGCGCGGCGTGGGTGATTGCGGCTGATCGGCCGCTGCACAAGAGTGTCGGTCACGACTTCCACCCGGAGGTATTCATGACGCTGCACGGTATGGAGACGGAATTCATGCTGAAGCAGATGCTGCTTCCGATACGCAAGCTCTCTGGAGTAGCGGATAGCAACGGAGTGATTCATCTGACGTCGCAATACCGCAGCGATGATCCCAACAACCGCTATACGCATACGCTACGTCTGTCCTTCGACCCAGGGAAAGGTTGTCACCCGGTCCTCCTGGCGATGGATACGCACTTCGTGGACAAGACTGAAAAGAGCGGCACTCAAATCATGAAAGTCGACTGGGTCAAAACCGGTTCGGGCTGGTATGTCTCGGCGGCCGACTACAAAACCCATGCCATCGCGGCCCCCGAGAAGGGCGTCCACACGCAGTTCAAGGTCACGCACTTCGATCCGAACGCGGTGGTCTCGGATGCGGAGTTCACATGGGAAGGCTTGGGCGTGCCGGAAGGGATGACGATCAGCGATCACGTGACACGTCGGCCTGGGTACCGATATGCGCTACGTCCCGGCGCGTCCGAACCGAACCAACCACCGAAATAGACCCCCTCCATTTACAGATTCGGCTTCCGCGATTCGTGTCATCCCGAGCGGAGTCGAGGGATCTGGCTCCGGATGTGGTAGCTCCCCGTGCGATTCCGGGGGCCTCTCAGACTTCCCGCCACAATTAACACGTTTCTAACCTTCTCCTAGCATCCGCCTAATCTGCCCCGGTTAGAAAGAGAGCATAGACATTCTCTGTTGGAATGTCGGATGGTGGTTCAAGGGAACTGACGCATGACACTATGGATCGCTTGTCTGATCGGCCTGGCCCTGCTCTTTGACTTCCTCAACGGTTTTCACGACTCGGCGAACTCGGTGGCGACCATCGTGTCCACGCGGGTGCTGTCGCCCCGGTGGGCCGTCATGTGGGCGGCGTTCTTCAACTTCATCGCGTTCCTGGTGTTCGGCACCTACGTCGCCAAGACCATCGGCAAAGGCATCATCGACATCACGATTGTGGATCAGAACGTCATCTTCGCGACGCTCATCGGCGCCTGTGTCTGGGACATCATCACGTGGTACCTGGGCCTGCCCACCAGCTCCTCGCACGCCCTCATCGGCGGCATGATCGGGGCCGCCCTGGTCAAGACGGGGCCCGAAGCCCTGGTCGCCCACGGCATCCTCAAAACCGTGATCTTCATCTTCGTCTCGCCCCTGATGGGATTGGGGCTGGCGATTCTCCTGGGCATCGCGGTCTACGGGATTTGCCACAAGAGCACTCCCGCCAGGGTGGACCATCTGTTTCGCAAGGGGCAGCTCCTCTCGGCGGCTTTCTACAGCATGGGGCATGGCGGCAACGATGCACAGAAGACGATGGGCATCATCGCCGGTCTGCTCTTCAGCGCGGGGCTGCTGGGCCAGGAGTTTGATATTCCCCTGGCCGTCGTGCTGTCGTGTCATGCCGCCATCGCCCTGGGCACCATGTTCGGGGGCTGGCGCATCGTCAAGACCATGGGCCAGAAGGTGGCCCGGCTCAAGCCGGTGGACGGCTTCTGTGCCGAGACCAGTGCGGCCTTGACGCTGGCGATGTCTTCCTACTTCGGCATTCCCGTCAGCACGACCCACACGATCACGGGGGCCATCATGGGCGTCGGCTCGCTCAAGCGGATGAGCGCCGTCCGGTGGGGGGTGGCGGGTCGAATCGTCTGTGCCTGGATCCTGACCATCCCGGCCGCCGCGATCATCTCCGCCCTCGCCTTCGCCGCGGCCCATGGCGTTGCCCCGAGCCCGCGGTAGGGCGGTGCGACGGACCTCTCGGGTTAACCCATAACTAACGCCGGGTTAACGCAATTCTAACCTGCGGGCGCTATATTCTAGTAGAGAAGTCCAACTGATTTGAGGTTTCGCTGACAGGAGCTTCGTATGAACACGCTCGACATGATTTCCGAACCGCTGGCCTTTGTCGAGGACCTGCGCGAACACACCGGCAAAGTCTGCCAAACCGTGGAATTGATCCCGGCCCTTCTGGACGCCATGCTGACCGCCGATGACGAACAAGCGCGGCGTTTGCACGGGCAGATGCTGCAGATCAAGACAGAAGCCGACCGTCTCAAGTCCGACCTCTACGACCGGTTCCAGGATTTGCACTTCCGCGCCGCAGGCGAGTACGCCACGGGCGAATATATTTCCAGTATGGACAAAATGACCGAAGCGGCCGAGGAATTTGCCGACGCAGTCGTCTCCCGTCAGACTGCCATTCCCGGCGCGCTGCACCCCGACCTTCGGACCCTTGCCGATCGGGTCGTGCAGATCGGCAGGCAGTTGTCGAACCTGGCCAGCGTTCTCTGGCCTCCTGAAGAGGCGGTGCCCGTTGCGCCGAAAGTCCATGAGGTGCTGGATCAGATCGACCGGATTGGGGAAGCCAATCGGCGGGTCAAGCAGCTCGAAACGGAATTCGCACGCCGTCTCTACAGCCTGAAGGGGCAGCTCGATTCGAGCACGCTCCTGTACCTGAACCGCTGCACCAGCGCCCTGCGCGCCATAGCGACCGATGCCGAACTGGCGGCCGACCATCTCCGCATGGTGGTCCGGTAGACCGCGGCTAGTCCAGAATCTGGACCCGTACCGTATCCGGCGTGACATTCGGCTCGCTGCCGAGCTCCAGCGAGAAACTCATCACAGCGCCGACCCAGGTGGAGGTCAGCGGTCCCGCGATGGTCATGCGCGCGGCGCCGATTCCGGAACTGTCCAGTGTCCCGGTGAACCCCGTGCAGACGGTCGTGTCCGGCAAGGTGTCGGTCGTCTGGGAATCCGCTGCAACGGAGTATGTCAGGCGATACATTTGCCCGGCATTGGCGGCTCCGGCATTCATGTAGATCTCGATCGTACCGCCGCGCTGGGCGGAGACGGCGCTGACATTGGCGCCCAGGGCCGTCACCCTGAACGTGTGGGCCTGGGGTTCGCCGATGTAGGGGTGCTTCTCATTGCGGCCGGAAGCGTCCTTGGCCTGGAGATAGTACTGCATTGCCGTTCCCACGGTCTGGCAGGGGATATAGGCCAGATACCGATCCTTCCCCAATGCGGGAGCCGGGGACAGCGCCGTGGTGTTCCATGTGCCCCAGGACTCCGCTTGATCGGCTTGTGTGGATGCTCGCCACAGCACGACCGGAGTGTCCTCCACGAATTCCTTCCCGCTGTGTGCGACGATCTGGGCTGTGATGGGGAATCCGTGGGCGTCCGGCGGGCGATCCAGCAGCGGGACATGCTGAAGGTAGAGCATCTGCTCGTCGGCGATGCCCATGGTATCGCAGTGCAGGGCGGACCAGGAGGTCCACCCACTGATGTTCTTCACAATGACATTGGGGATCCCGATGACCTCGTACCCCGGCATGGCGGCACGGTAGCTGGCCAGGGCCGCTGCATCCGTAGCGGCGTGGTTCAAGATAGGGACGAAAACCCGGCGATTGACGATCAGGGAGTTGATGTACGGCTCTTCGGCATCCGGATCCAGATCCACACACGTCACGTGGTAAGGCGTGCCGTAACAACTGACCTGCCGGCCGAAATACGCCACGGCCTCGTCCGAAGCCTTGCGCCGGGATTGCGTCTCGGGTGGTCGGGCTACCAGGATGGTGTCCGGAGAAAGAAACTTGGCGAGACAATCGATGTGTCCGATCGTGTGCGGGTAGGAGACCCAATGATAGGTGTGGATGCCCCAGTAATCCCAGACCTGGCCCAGGAATGCGTCACTGCACCACTGCATGTGGAAGTCAGAACTTGGGTCGGCAGAAACCGCCGTGCCTTGTCCGTCGGTCATGAAATTGCCTCCCTGGGCGCTCAGACTGCTCCGGTACACGGCATACCCCTGCTGCAGACCGTAGGCGGGGACACGCCACTTGTCGAGGGCCAGGTTGAATACGAAGGCCGCCACGCTCTGATCCGTGAACAGGAACCAGGGCATGTCGTCACGCGGGACCATCCCGTACCCGCTGGAGTCCTGATAGAAGACGCAGTTGTTCATGTTCACGCCCCATTGCGTCAGGTCGCTCTGCATCTTCTGGTAGCGCGCGGGGGTATCCCAGAACAGGATCAGCTTGACGTCTTCCGCGAGGTACTTGTACAGGTCCTTCCCGTGCACCATTTTCCAACTGACCACCACGGCCTGCATCGGCTCGAATTCCGCCGGGATGCGGAGGGGCTGCGGCGGCGGCGTGGTCAACAGCGGATCCTCGGCAGCACGCGCCGACCCCACCATGGTCGGCAGCACGGCAAAAAGACCCAGCAGATAAAACGTCGGGCACTTGGAGACAATGTGGAAATGCACCATGGTGACCTCTCCTTTCCAGAACCGCGATGTCGAACCTGTACCCTGCCCATCAGGATACGCTCAAGCCGGGGCCGGCCACGAATGGCGGTTCGTCGCGCGGCGCCTGAAGCGTGCCTGCCGCGCTTTCACTCATGACGAACGTGAATCCCCACTGCGATTTATCGAGGGCGCCCTTCGCAACGGCCCTGGTTATCTCCCGTTGACCGCATTCCTTTCGAGATGCTTGCTGATGCCTGCTTCGATCATTGTAGATTTCGCCCGCCGGGCCCGCAATAGGAAAATGTCAAGCCCAGGCGGGCGCGACCGCCGAGGCGGCCGGCGCGGCCGATGTCACGGTATTGGCCACGCCGTGGGAAGGGGCGCGGGAAGTGCTGTCCGCCATTGGCGATTGGGCCGGCAGCATTCTCATCGATTGCACGAACCCCATCGCCCCCGATCTGCAACTGGCCGTGGGCACGACGACGTCGGGGGCGGAGATCGTGGCCGAGTGGGCGCTGGTCGTCAAAGCCTTCAACACGACAGGCTGGAACAACATGGCCGATCCGCTCTACCACGGTGCGCCCATCACGATGTTCATCTGCGGCGACAATGCGGAGGCCAAGGCAATCGTTACCGATCTGGCGGAAGACCTCGACTTCGAGGTCGTCGACGCCGGCGGGCTGACCATCGCGCGTTTCCTCGAGCCGCTGGCCATGCTCTGGATCAACCTGGCGAACGTGCAGGGCCTCGGCCGCGACATTGCTTTCAAGCTCGTGCGTCGGTAGGCAAATCACTAAGTCGTAATATCCACAATCGAAGATTCTGCGGTAATTGCAGGCATTTTGACGCAAAAGCGAAAAGTGTGGAATTCTTTTTGAACTACCCGGCGGCGTGAGCGAACCCGGCTTTTCGACCCGCGTATATATGATAGCATCTCAAGGCTGAAAGGTTATCAATCATGGATTGATAATCAACGGCAGTGAGGTGCAAGGCAACTGGCAGCCCCTTGGTGATCTGCGGATTACCAACGAGCGGTCAGTTGCCGATTTTTTTGCGCTAGATTCCCCGCAGCAGCAGGCTGTAGAGCAGCACGCCCAACACGATCACCGTGGCGACGACGTAGAGAAAGTCGCGTTCCAGCGCGAACCCCACGATCGAGAACACCACCCGCATCACCGGCGTGGCCACCAGCACGAGCAGGCCCAGTTGGATGATGCCGTAGCTGTGGAGAGCGAGGGCGTTGTGCCAGATGCCGGAGAGGGTGCGTGCCTCGGCTGACGCCTCGTGAAAAGTGTGATAGTCCGGCGTGGTGAAGGCGTTCTCGACGAGGTACAGCACCCCGCCCGCCAGCACGATGATGGCGGCGCTGATGACCCCGATGCGGAGCAGGTACCCGATGAGGGTGGCAAGCTTGTGATCCAGGTCTGGGCGTTGCTGCGTCGTCATTCAGAACCTCCCCGTCAGGCCGTTGAAGATCATCTCGAGTCCCATCGCTCCGATCGCCAGCGTGAAGATCAGCCGGAGCACATGTAGCGGCGAACGAGCCAGAATACGGCTGCCGAGCATCGAGCCCGGCAGCACCCCGAGCACGACCGGCATCGCCAGGGCCGGCTCGATGTAGCCATGGCCGAAGTAGATCCCCGCGCTGGCCGCCGCCGTGACGCCGATCATGAAGTTGCTCGTTGTCGTCGAGACCTTGAACGGTACGCGCATGATCTGATCCATCGCCAGCACCTTGAGGGCTCCCGAGCCGATGCCGAGCAGACCGGAGAGCACCCCCGCGATTCCCATGAGACCGGCTCCGCCCAACACGTTGCAGACGTGGTACGCCTGCGGCCCGTGCGCCGTCGGGTAGGTGCCGTTCATCCGCAGCCTGGCCGTGAGAGCGTCCGGCGTGCAGTCGGGGAAGTCCTCGTGACGCCGGCTGGTGAGATATGCCGAGTAGAGCAGCGCGATCCCGAAGACCACCGCGATGATCGTCGGAGCGAGAATGGCGGTCAGAGTGGCGCCGATGATGGCCCCGATCGTGGTGGCAATTTCGAGGAACATGGCGATGCGGATGTTGCTGTAGCCTTCGCGCACGTACGCGGCCGCGGCGCCGGAGGAGGTGGCGATCACCGAGACGAGGGACGCGCCGGGCGCGTAGTGGATGTCGACGCCGAAGACCAACGTCAGTAGCGGCACGATGATGACGCCGCCGCCCAGGCCGGTCAGGGCGCCGAGCATCCCCGCGGCGAAACCACCGCTCCTGACCAGAATCGTCAAGAGAAGTGCCGTCATGCCTGTTCTACGGTGCCGTCGCCACGAGGGTTTACTACTTGGACGCTGCCGCCAGCTTCCGCAGCCGTGCGGAGACGTTGAGCAGGGCCCGCCCTTGGTGATAGCATTCGGTCCACATGTCCGCCTTGGCCCGGCTGGCCGGGGTGCCGTCGGCGCGGACGGTCGGCCACCAGCCGCCGCTGGTGCGGTCGATCTGGTATTGCGTGATCCAGTCCCACTGCCGGACAAACGCATCCCAATATTGGGTCGTCTCCTTGCCGGCGTGCTCGTGCTGGAGCAGCAGGGCGTTGAGCATTTCCGCTTCGACCCACCAGATCTTCTCGGTACGCAGGCCGCCCGTGACGATGCCGTCGGGAGTTATGGTGCCGGAATCGTATAACCCGCCGCGTTCGGCGTCCCAGCCGTACTGCAGGGCGTGATCGACCAGCCGCCGGGCTTCGGTCCAGATACGCGGATCATCGCCTTGTCCGAGCGCCTCCGCCGCTTCGACCATGAGGAAACCCGTCTCGACGTCGTGCCCGAACGAGTCGGGACTCGCCGTGCGCTGCCAGTCGGCCGTGAAGAACTGCGTCAGGAATCCCGGCTCGGCGTAGATCTTGTCCCGGCAGATCTCCAGCATCTCCTGCGCGCGTGCTTTGACCGTCGCGTCGGGCCACACCTGGTAGAGCCTCGTCAGGGCTTCGAGGATGTGGATGCTCGTATTCATCGACTTTTGTCCCGCCTGCGCGCCGACCTCGTTGAGGCCCAGGTCCGGCTTGCCGTCCGCGCCGATGTTCTCGACGTAGCCCTTGTTCTTGGCATCGTGCGCATGCTCTTCAAGCCACGCAAACGCCTTCTGCGCCAGCGTCAGAGCATTCGCGTCCCTGGTCGCCTGGTAGCTGGCCGCCAGCGCGTAGATGCCGAAGGCGTGCCCATACATCTGCTTGACCGGGCTGACCGGTCGCCCGTCGGCGTCGACGATCCAGTGGAACCCGCCGTGTTCCTTGTCCCACATCTTCCCGGCCAGGCACGCCGCTCCGCGCCGGGTCATGTCACGGTACAGCTCCGCCTTGTCGGGGAAGCGCAAGGCCGCCTGGGCGCTCAGCCACGTGCAGCGGCTCTGATACACGATGCTCTTGTTGTCCCCGGCCGTGCGTTTCCAGTCGAGCCCGAAATTCTCGTAGAATCCGCCGCCTTTCTCGTCGACCGTCGCCGGGAACCACTTGTCGAGGACCTCTTTCTGCAGATTCGCCTCGCACTGGGCCGCGAGGCGGAGATAGTTTTCGCGCGGCGCCGGCGTCTGTGCCGCCGCAGTCAGCCCGTTTGTCGCCAGAAGACCGGCCGCCACATACACGAAGGCCCGCTTGATCTCCATATCGTTCTCCCCATCGCTACCTCAAATCTCAAATCTCAAATGTCCATAGACTTGCTGGCCTCGGCGGTGCCGCCGTAGGCGCCCAGGTTGATCCGGCCGCCGTTCGGGACCGGTTCGTCGCCGAGAGAGCTGTTCGGGTCGCCCGCATCGATGCCGGGGCTGGTGACATCGTCGAGCCACCAGCTCAGGCTGACCGGGTCCCACCGTCCGGCCTGCGACTTCAGGTGGAAATCGCCCTTGCCGGCGTCGGCGAACAGGGGATCCGCGGTGATATTCCCCGCGCCCCACGTGACGGTCGACCGCTTGGCCACCGAGATCGCCGCCGGGCCGCCGCCGACGAGGCAGTAGTCCAGCGTGACGTGCGAGCCGCGGTCGGTGAGAGTAGTATTCGAGGAATCCGTCAGCACCACGGGCTGGGCGCACTTCCAGATGATGCAGTTGCGGACCGTGGCCGTCCCGCCGCCGGGATGCAGATGATACGGATGGTCCCACCGGCCCAGGTCGAGCAGCCGGATCCCCCGGGGACAATTGTAGATCGTGTTGTTGACCAGCAGGGCGGTGCACGAATTCTCGACCGCGATGCCGCCGTTGGGGCAGTTGGCGATGACGTTGTTCATCACGACGGGCGAACACTTGTCCCGCAGGACGAACCCGTGATCGGTCGAGCCGATGATGACATTGTCGGTAATGATCGCCGAACACAGGGTGGGATTGACGCGATCGTCGTGCACCGGCATGTCGAACAGGCACCGCCGGATCACCGGCGCCGGCGTGCTCTCGCCGTACAGATCCACGTCGTCGTTGTCCCCCGTCTTGCCCCGGAAATAGCAGCCCTCGACCAGCACGTAGGCGTAACGCGTGTGGATGCCTTGCCCGATGGCGAGGAATTGGGAGTTGCGAATACGCGCCGACGCCGGGCCGGGATGGTACAGGTCATCCGAAATGACCGCCAGCGCATCGCCCTCGGGTTTGTTGTCGGCCGTCATCATCTTCTGGAAAACGCAATCGTTGAAATCGACGTGCGCCGCGAGAATCGTGAGCGCCTCGTGATAGTCACGCGGGACATTCGGATCGTAGTAGTCCTGGTGTGACCCCGCGCAACTGGCATATTCGAACGTGCAATGCTCGAACCGGCTGTCGTTGGCATCGACGAACAGGATCTGCTTCCACTTGGCCGCGTCGCCGTAGTGGGTAAAGCGTATTGGGTTCTCCGCCGTCCCCTCCGCCCGCAGTTGCCCCGATATTTCAATGCGCCCGCCGTTCTTCATCAGCACCCATGTCCCCGGCGCGACCGTCAGCGCCACGCCCGCTGGCACGGTCACCGGCGCGTCGAGAACATACGCTCCCGACCACACGGTATTCGCATCGATGATCCCCGCCGCATGATGGGCAGGGGGGGCGTACACGATTTCGAGAGTCCCTGAATCCAGGACCTTGCCGCTGCCATCGAGCGCCGCCCCGGCGATGCTGTTGAGTCCCGCGGCCAACGTTGCCGACCCCAGCCACGCTCCGTCGCCCGCACTGAACACCGCCGCCACACCTTGAAGCGTCACCGCCATCACGCCGCTCTTGGCGGTCGCGACCTGCACCGTCACGATATTGCTGTCCACGATCGCGACGTCGCCATTATACACGGCGGCGCCGGGGATCTTCAGGGTCATGGCCCCGGCCGCCGGCGGCACGAGCCACGCCGCCGCCAACCCGAGCCACACGCATCTGACCATCTGAGTTCTCACCGAGTCGATCCTCCCTTGAACGTGCGGGCCCACCCCGAGCCCTATGCTCTCATTGTACAGAATTGTCCTGGGCGACTCAAGGCTGGAGGCGTCGGGCAGCCAACATCTGCATTTCCGGCCGCAAGACACGCCAAGGACGCAGAAAGGCCTGTTTTGCCATGAAGGACACGAGGGGAATTCCAAGATCGGCAAGAAAGAAAAAAGCGTGTCCCGCATGCAACGGGATCGAGTCGTTCAGCGTCTCTATGGGCTGAGAGACCGGCGGCCTGCACATCGGCATCATCGGTGGAATCCGCAGGTGGACCAACGGTGCAGCGTCACGGACAGGGAAGTCTGGAAGGTACACACAGGCAGCAAGGGGGTTTGCCGAGACGATTTGCTGATCGATCCTGGCGACAGGAGAAGAGGACAAGGTTTCTGGATGAGGTTATGAGATTGACGTGTCTCGGCGATGTGGGTGGGAAGAACCCAGAACTCGTTATTGCCTTCGTGCTGCCCGCGCTTCTGTCCGGCGGGCTGATCGTGAACGGCTGTCGCTCCCCCGAGAAATTCCGTGAGAACGCCGACCAAGTGGCGGAGGACATCATTGCGGAGAAGCAGCAACAGGCGTTGGGTAAGACGGAACCGTTTTCCATCGAACGGCCCGGTGAGACCTTGCGGCGTCGGCTGCTGGCCGAACAGGGGCTGCAATGCTCCGGCAAAGCCTCTCTGGGCGTCGATGCGTTGGAACCTGTCCCCAACTGGCCGGAGAACAATTACCCGCGTGAGGTCCCTTCACGCGATGCGAATATCCCCATCGAGTCGAAGAAGCCGCTCAAGATATCTCTGATCGACGCGCTTCAGATCGGCGCCCGCAACAGCACGGAGTACCAGTCGCGCAAGGAGAGCGTCTTCCAGGCGGCGCTGGATTTGGACCTCCAACGGAACAGCTTCCGGACCCTCTTCACCGCGGCCGCCAAAGCGGGGGCGAGCGCCGACGCGAGCGGCGCCGAGACAGTCAGCAAGGTCACGAACGGTGGGTCGGCGAACCTCAGCAGGAAGTTCATCAACGGCGCGAGCGCCACGGGCGGTATTGCCGTGGACCTGGCTCGGCTGCTCACTCAGGGCGGCAGCCGGACGCTCGGCGTGAGTACGGACGCGTCCGTGTCGATTCCGCTGATTGGAGTAGACCGGCTGACCCCGGCGGAGAACCTCACCCAGTCCGAGCGGAGCATGATCTACGAAATGTGGGGCTTCGAGCGATATAAGCGGACCTTTGCCGTCGACATCGCCCGGAGCTACTTCTCGGTTCTCCGCGAGATCGACTCCCTGAAGAACGCGGAGAACAATTACCGCAGCGCCGTCCAGGCGGCCCGCTTTTCCCGGAGGCGCGCCGATGCGGGCCGGAACACGGAAATTGAAGTCGACCAGGCCGTTCAGGCGGAGTTGAGCGGACGCAACGGCTGGATCTCGGCCCAGGAGCAGTTGAACAGCAGTCTGGACTCCTTCAAGAACACCATCGGCCTGCCGACGGACGCGAACGTCGCGGTGGATGAGAAGGACATGGACCAACTGCGGGACCGGGCCAACAAGCTTGTCTCGCAGTTGAAGGCGCAAGCGAGGGCCCAGCTTCAGAGAACGGCAATCGAATCGGCGTCATCTGCGGATGATCCGGTGGCTCTCGTTGGGGCCAGTTACGAAGACGCGGGTCCCCTGGAAATGAACGTCGAAACGGCTACCCGGCTGGCATTGGAGAATCGGTTGGACCTGAGGCGAGCCATCAGCGAAGTTCATGACGCGCAGCGGCAAGTGGTGATCAGGGCCGAGGGTTTGGGGGCCAAGCTGACCCTGGGGGGCGCGGCCCGGTTCTCCGATGACGACAGGGATGGGGCGCTGCATTTCCAGGGCGGCAACTACTCCGCCTTGCTCGATCTCGATCTGCCTATGGAGAGAACGGCGGAACGGAATGCTTATCGCAACAGTCTGATCTCGCTGGAACGTGCGACGCGAAGCGTCCAGACCCTCGAAGACCAGATCAAGTTGTCCATTCGCGGTTCCTTGCGAACGCTCCTGGAGTCCCGTACGAGCTTGAAGATTCAGGCGCAATCGGTGCTCGTGGCTGAAAAACGGGTCGATAGCAGCAAGCTCCTGCTGGAAGCCGGACGCACGGAAATTCGCAACCTGTTGGAAGCCCAGGATGCGCTACTCTCCGCGCAGGACTCCCTGACGGCGGCCGTGGTCAACTACCGCCTGGCGGAGCTGGAGTTGCAGCGGGACCTGGATTTGCTGGAGGTAAACGAACAAGGTCTATGGCAAGAGTTCTCCCCGAAGGAAATCAGAGATGGCAGTCAACAGCAGTAACGGCGGAGGCAAGTCGCCGCGGAAATCATTCAAACTCTACGGTGTCATCTTCCTGGTCGTCGCCGCCGGGGGGGCGGCCGTCTGGCTCAACGCGGTGCGCGGAGGCAGAGCAAAGGACAGCGACATGCCTGTCTTCGCCGCCCAACGCGGACCTCTGACGATCAGCGTATTGGAATCCGGCACGATCAAGGCGCGGGAGCAGGAAGTCATCTACAACGAGGTCGAAGGACGGACGACGATCGTGCGGATTGTGCCCGAAGGCACGAGGGTCAAGAAGGGGGACATGCTCTTTGAGCTGGACGTCAGCACGTTGACGGACACCCGGATCGACCGTGAGATCTCGACGCAGAACGCCGAGGCCTCCTACATCAACGCCAAGGAGAACCTTGAGGTCGTCAAGAACCAGGAGGAGAGCGATCTGGATGCGGCCCAGCTCACCCTCGAATTCGCCGAGCAGGATCTGAGGAAATACAAAGAGGGACAGTATCCGAACGACCTGGCCAAGGCGAAGAATGAAATCACGCTGACCGAACAGGAACTGACGAAAGCCACGAATACGTTGCAGTGGTCCGAGAAGTTGTACCAGGAGAAGTACATCTCCCAAACGGAGCTCCAGTCCGATCAGTTGACGGCCAGCAGGGCCCACGTGAGTGTGGAAGTCGCCAAGAACGATCTCAGGCTTCTGGAGAGTTTCACCTACGGCCGGCAGATCGCCCAGCTCGAAAGTGCCGTCCGGCAGGCGCGCATGGCGCTGGAACGCACGGTGCGCAAGGGCCGGGCCAATGTCGTCCAGGCCGAGGCGGATCTGAGAGCCAAGGAGCAGGAGTGGAATCGCCAGAAGGACAAGTTGGCCAAGACGGTCGACCAGATCGCCAAGGCCAAGGTTCTCGCGCCCAGGGACGGAATGGTCATCTATGCCACCAGTGGTGACATGATGGACGATCGCAGGCCGTTGCAGCAGGGCGTTGAGGTGTCTGAACGGCAGGAGATGATCTACCTTCCCACGGCCCAGTCCGCGAAGGCGGAGGTGAGCATCCACGAAGCCAGCCTTGACAAGATTCGCCCGGGGCTTCCCGCGATTGTCACGGTCGACGCGCTGCCCAAGCGCAAGTATCTGGGCACGCTCGCCCGCATCGCGCCCTTGCCCGATCCGCAGAGCATGTGGATGAACCCCGACCTGAAAGTGTACATCTCCGACGTCCACCTGGACACCAACGATCCCGACCTGCGGACCGGAATGGGCTGCAAGGTGGAAGTCGTCGTGGAGCAGTACGACAGTACCATCTACGTGCCGGTTCAATCGGTCGTGCAGGTCCATGGCCGGCACACGGTGTACGTGGTCAAGGAGGACAGGACCGCGGAGGAGCGCGCGGTGGAGATTGGCCTGGACGACCTCAGCATGGTCGCGATCCTCCATGGCCTGAATGAAGGGGAGGTCGTCCTGCTGACGCCTCCGCTGAAGGATGCCGCGGTCCTTTCCCGGCAGGCGGAGGAATCGGGTGATTCCAACGAGGCCGCCGGCAGCATGAGGCGTACGATCAATCGGAAGCTCGATGAGGCCGGCAGCACGGACGATGGCGATGAGAATCCGGGCCCGGCTGGGGGCCAGGCGGGCGACGCCGAGCAGGGATCGCGTGCGTCTCGGGGGAATCCATAAATGGGTACGCATTCGCTTCCGGACAACGGGCAAGAGATCGTGCGGTTTGAGAACGCCCGCAAGACCTACCAGATGGGGACCGAGAAGGTTCATGCATGATCGATGGTACGATCGAGGGAATTGAGACGAGCGTAAATGATAGAGACAAAGATAATCCGAAATATTTGGTTAGGCGTTGAGAATCTCTGGCTGCACAAGCTGCGCTCCTTCCTGACCATGCTGGGCGTGGTCTTCGGCGTGGGCAGTGTGGTGGCCATGCTCTCGGTCGGCGAGGGCGCCAGCCTCGAAGCGTTGGCACAGATTCAGAAGCTGGGCAGCACCAATATCATCGTTTCTTCCATCAAGTCCGCCGAAGAGGAACAGGTCCAGGCGAACGTGAGACGTTCCCGCATGAGCGTGTATGGGCTGACCTATGACGATCATCGCCGGGTGGCCGAGGATTTCGGGAATATCAAGTGGGCGGCGCCGGTGAAGCTGATGCGGAAGCAGGCCCGGCTGCACCAGCGGTCGCTGGAGTTGCGTGTGGTCGGCACGACCCCAACCTGGTTCGACCTGGTGCCTCGTGACATTATGGCCGGTCGCGTGCTGGTGCCGGGCGATGGGGAAAAGCAGGCGCCCGCCGCCGTGCTGACGGAATTCGGGGCACGCAAGATCCTGGCCACGGAGGCCGTGATCGGCCAGACGATCAACCTCGGGGGCGACGATTTCAAGATCGTGGGCATCGTCAAAAGCGAGAGTGGCCAGGCCGGCAACATCCAGGTGCCCGACCAGAACGTGGACGTCTACATTCCCATCGAGGTGATGCGCCGCCATTTCGGTGACATCTTCACCCGGAGAACGTCGGGCTCGCAGGAACGAGAGAGGGTGGAGCTGCACCAGATCATCGTCCAGGTCGACGACACGCGGCACGTTGAAGCCGTCGCGGCGGGTATCGAGCGGATGCTCACGCTGTTTCACAAGAAGAAAGACTATGCCGTGAGCGTCCCCCTGGCGTTGCTCAAGCAGGCGGAGGCGGCCAAACGAACGTTCAACATCGTCCTGGGTTCCATCGCCGGCATCAGCCTGCTCGTCGGCGGCATCGGCATCATGAACATCATGATGGCCTCCGTGACGGAGCGGACGCGTGAAATCGGCATCCGCCGGGCCATCGGCGCCAAGCGTCGTCAGATCGTCTACCAGTTCCTGATCGAGACGGTCGTGCTCTCGACGATTGGCGGTGTGATCGGCCTGGGCCTCGGGACACTGATTCCGCTGCTGATTACGCACTTCTCCGGCATGGCCACGGTCGTGACGCTGGGCGGCATTCTGATTCCTTTGTTCATCAGCATGGCGATCGGAATCCTCTTCGGCCTGTATCCCGCCATGAACGCCGCCAAGGTAGACCCCATCGTCGCCCTCCGCCACGAATGACCGGCCCTCAGTTCCCAGCCGCACCGACAGAGGACTCTGCCGCATTCGCTTGTCCCTGGCCTGCACGAAGTCGGCCCCGGCCACCTCCTTCCGCCGGAAACACCCCTCGGACTTGTCTCAGTGCCTGCCCCCGAGACGTCCTGGTTCTCCATCCACACCGTCGGCTCGCACCCGCTGTACAGGCAATTGATGCACTTGCCCTTGGCCATACGTCGCCCCTTTCCAAAGCACGCGCCCAATATAGAGGCAGTATGGTAAATTGTCAATACACAATTTCAGGAGTGTACCAAAAATTCCTCGCCCCGGCGCCGCAGAGGACAGAAGTCAGAGTTCAGAGGTCAAAAGTCAGAGGACAGAGGCGGCACGGGCCTCTTGCCCGTGAGTATCCTGGCCGTCCCCACCCATGTCGGATCGCTGTTCAACCCCAGTCCGGCCGGGCTGCGCCGCCGTGCCGTTCGCCTTCCGCTCAAGGCCGGTTCCGCCCCGGGCTTCAGGGACCTCCCAATCGTAAATGATCAGTAATCAATCGTAAGTCCCAACGCCTGACGGCCTCGATTCCCCCTTTGAGGCTCCACGATCACTTTTTTTCTTGGCGGTTCTGTGTCCTCGCGTCATAATGTCGAGTATCAGATGGAGCATGTGTCGTCTGGTATGGCACACGGTGAGCCGATAGGCTTCGCCGGGGGCGTAGCCCCGTGAATCCTTGAAGGCACAGGTCGGTTCGCTGTTGATTGGAGGGAACATCCGTGAACCAGGTTGCTTCACCCGGCCTGATGTCGGTGTGTCTCACAATGGCGCTCGTCACCCTGGGAGCCGGGTCAGTCAGCGAACAGGGTGCTTTGCGTTATGACGGGGACGTTGTGCCCATCCGGCCCCCGCAATACCTGGTTTGGGGGCCGCCGGCATCGGAGGGGCCTGCCCAGCCATCCACTATCCTGGCCGAGGAGGTCTCGGTACGCGTGCGGTGTGCGAGCGATGTCATGCTCGTCGATATGCCGGGGGGCTGGAGGAATCGACCCAAGGACCGTGGCCTTCACGTCGCGTCCCTGTCGACCTGGGGATTGATAAAGGCTCAGACTGCCTCGCTGGACTGGGTGAGGGTGAATCGGCTCGTCTACCACGAGAGCGGCGGATTCTGCGAACTGGAGCATCGCATCGATTGCGCGGTCGTCGGTGGTGATATTATCTCGACGAGAGTCATCGAAGTGCTGGAGTCATCCCGCGGGAAAGCAGAGCCGGCCGTGAGGTTGCATGGGGAGACGTCCGGCGGGGTTCGAATCCGCCTACCGCAGGCGGAAGAGGCCGTGTTGCGCGACGCCGGAGCAGGGACGCAGATAGCGATGGTAACTCTGTGTTGGCCGACCGACCGACCTCTCTTTCGAGTGACGGTCAGGGATGCTCTGGGAAAGAGATGCCGATACCTGGTGGACGCGGAGACCGCGGAAATGCTGTCCAAGGACCGTGAACCTGATGCCGCATTATTTGGTTCGCAGGTGAAGGATACCGGGGAAATCCCATCCAGCGAGGAAGGGACGAACGCGGCGGCCGATCGCCTATCCTCAATAGGGCTGCAGACGACGGTGGAAGGCAGACACCTGTTTTTGGTCCAAGTGCCGGACACTCCTTCGTGGCGGGACGTTGTCGTTTCGGCTGTGGTAGCGACGGCGTGCAAGGTGAACGCAGGAAAGCCGGTCGTTCTCTTGACGGCGTCAGATCGCATGACGGAGGAACAGGGGTGGTTCCTGGAAGACTACCAGGCAGCACATGTATACACGGTAGGCTGCACGATGCCGCAGTTAAGGGGTTCCACTCGGATTGGAGGGGATAATCCCTCGGGCGTGGCGGCGAATCTCGCGAACTTGGGTTGGGAGGCGAGCGCGGCGGCGGTGCTGGTGGATGCGAACGATCTCTCCTCGTCGCTCTGCGCCGCCCCGTTGTGCGCGCGTCTGCGGTGTCCTCTCCTGTTTTTCAGCGGGCCCTCGCTGCCGGCGGAAACCAAGGACTGCCTCCTGCAACTGGGGGTGAAGACAGTCTTGGTTGTGGGCCCAGGTTCGCCCACGCTTCAGGAGGAGCTGTCCGGAAATGGTCGCGTCGTCACCGTTCTGGCCACTCCCGTCGATGTGGCCCGCTACATGGATACGGCCGGTCCGGCCGTGGAATATGTAGCGGTGGGGAACCCGCTGGACTGCCAGGGGGGGCAGGTTCGCAAACTATCCCTGCTCTCCGCCGTCTTGGCCAGCGCCCGTCAGGGGGCGGTGCTCCCGCTCGAGTACACCACCATCTGGAAGAAGCCCTACTATCGCGCCGGGACCACCACCGATTTGCCGGCCGGCATAGCCACGTTAGAAAGAACCTACTATCCCTGGACGATCGACGATGCTCGCCCTGCGCTTGAGGGATCATACCGGCCTTTGTTCTTCCCGGTCGGCTCGCGATATGCGCACGGTCTCCTTGCGCTCGGCCGCGGAGCTTCCTGTTACCTGGGCGCCTCGAAGCCCGACGCCGATGCGTATGATCTGATGCTGGTCGATATCAACGAAGACGGGCAATTTGGCCCCGCGGAGTTGTTCCAGGCTCAGGATGTGCTCTCTTTCGAGGGGTGCGATTGTCGCATCGACGACATCGGTGGCTCTCCACAGCGGTGGACCGACCGCGGCCGAGTCACGTTGGCCTTCAGCAACGGCGGAACAGGCACGATGAATATCGAGGGGCGTGACTACACGTTCATGGTGACGACCCTCCCCGGTTATGTGGATTCGGGGCTCTGGAATGCCGTGCAGATCGATTTGAATCGGGACGGGGACTTCCTCGACGAAGGGGAGGGGCCTCATGTCTCGGGAGATCCCGTGACCATTGGATCTCGCGGCTACGCCCTGACTATCGGCCTCGGATCATACAAGACAGCAGGGGACGTGAAACTGACCTACCCGACCAAGGAAGAGATCCAGGCGCGGCTGTGCACGTTCTATCAGTCCGCGTTGAAAACGCCTCCGAAGTACCTGGCTCTCGTGGGGTACCACACCGCGGTTCCTTTCGGCCTGACGTACAGCTACTATGGCGATATGGAAGACATTCCCACCGACTATTACTATGGAGATTATGACGCCGATCCCTTCGTCGATCTGCGCCTGGGGCGTGTCCTGGCGGCCAATCCCTACTATGGGTCCGAGGCGGCGGCGCGGATGGTCGCCTATGACGATATTCTTAAGCCTGCCCAGGACGCGAGGTTCCTGTTTGTGGCACCCACCTGGTTCGGAGGAAATGAGGCGCTTACTCAGACCATGGCCAACGTGGGCTACGTGTCCAGGGTGTTCCGTGAGGGGGTGGGGACATGGTCGGATACCACACTACAGCACACGGCGGCGATCTATCACGACAACCACGCGGGCGTGGACGGTTGGCAGGGGGGGCCGGCGGCCGGTTTCCATCAGCGGTTGGCTCCTTGCCTGGTGGGGTCCGGTGGCTGCAGCACCGTGGCAATGGATATGGCCACCAGCCCGGGAGCTTGTATCGCCAACCGTTTCTTTCAATGCGGCGCGGTCGGCTATATCGGCCATACGCGCAACTCGTCGAACCCTGCTTACGCATACGCGGGTCTGTTCTGGGACGCCGTCGCGTCTTATGGCGTGCCGCTGGGGGAGGCTAATCGGATTGCTCTCAATCACGAGATGACCGCCTGGCTGGATGACGGGGCCATCCCGACCTACAGCCAGGTGGCCTGCTTTGAGGGGATATTGCTGGGCGATCCGGCTCTTAGAATCTGGCGCAAGACCCCCATGGTTTCGCCGGCTTACATGGGACCCGTCGTCAGCAACATGGTGACGTACCATGGCCCCGGGGACTGGTGGCATACTACCCCCAGCGTGGCCGGTCAGATCTATCACCAATACGCCGCTCCCGGGATCTTCTTCAAGGACTTCGCAGACCGGGTCTCGTACTTCGTCCAGTTGTCGGTCTCTACCCGTCCTGTGGGGATCATGCAGATGATGTCTCCTCCCATCGGCTGGAATGGCAAGTTCTATCTGGATGGCCAGGACTCGGGAGGTTATCTTGTTTTGTGGCGCATACGCGCCAAGATATACAATCAGAATTCAGGGGTGGTGACATCCGCTGCAGACCAGATCCAGTACTTTCTTCAGTATTAGTCCGAATCGAGGGAGACATCTCGCTCGCTCCCGGCGCGGGTAGCGGGGGGCATCGCGGGCTCGCCTCTCGAATTTGCAGTTATTCTATTGGGAAAGTGGGGGGCGGGTTGTGGCGTGCCCAGCGGCGGGAGTCTGACTGGAAGTGGGCACGATGGGGCCGTCACTCTGCGAAGCAGTTCCGCTCATGTCAGCTGACCCCCAGTGGGGTTGATCATGGTATCGAGGGCAGGATTGGACAGGTCAGGACGACGGGCAAATAGCCCTCCCTGAATTCTGGAGAAATAGGATGACCAGATCTAAGAAGTTGCTATGGGCGCTTGCTGCAGTCACCCTCATTGCGGGGATCCTTGTGTGGTCTCAAATATGGATAATCCTCTTCTTTGCGTCGCCAAAGATGATGATCCTTGCTGATCCAAACCACAATGGACGTGTATTCCTCCTTGCTCAAGGTGCGCAGGGCGGATACATCGTTAACCTATATGTGCCACTTTCGAATAGTGACACCAGAGTCAAACGAATCGTGGTATTGGAATTTCAGGAATTTGAGGCCACTTGGTCTGCGGATGGTTCTGTCTTGGCCTTCGAGTCCAACGATCACTATGTTTTCGCTTATGACTTCAAATCCGGCCAAGCCATTCCCAGTGGCGTGAGTTCCCTTTCAAATTGGCCAAATCAAGTCAGTTCTGAGGACTCGGAGAGGATCAAGACCCTTATCCAAGAAAGGGGCTTTCCCAAGTATCGCATTCCTTGTTCTGTGAGCCGGACCTTCATTCCAATGAACTATTCAGGGTGGAGAAAATTCAGGTCTGTAGTTGGTGTTGGTGAATGAACCTGGGAGGCTTCGCGGGGTCACATCTCGGATTTGCAGTTATTCCAGGGGGAAAGACGGGACGGATTGGCGGCGGGGGCTGAAATCACGGAATGCGGCTGGACGTAGACAGCATCCTGATCGATCTCGCCGGCGGTTGGGATGAGGAAGCCCGAAGGGCCGTCGCGGATCGCGTGCGGGAGTACCTAACGACGCAGCCGCGTTGCCGTGAGCGGCTTGATCGTGAATCCTTGCCCCCGGGCTCAGGGCCTGACTATAAGGATGAGCAAGGGGGCGAATGATTATTCGCCCCTACAGAAGCTGCGAGCTTCATGATGCAGGGAGGCGAAGGAGCGACGCGCGGGGCCCGGGATGTCACCGGGAGGCGTCCGATCGGAAGCATGCGTTCTGACCTTGCGAGTCCCAACCGCAGACTTGCGCTATATGTTAATAACATATAGCGCAGTCGAGTCTTTGACCTCTGCGAGTTCGGTTCCTTTCGGGCACTTCCCATTCGACTTCGCTCAGGGCGGGCGGTGGGCTTCGCCGCTTGGGGATAGTTGCGGGAGAGGCGGTGACGTCACCGGGAGGCGTCCGATCGGGAGCGTTGCGTTCTGATCTTGCGAATCCCAACGGCAGACCTGCGCTATATGTTAATAACACATAGCGCCGTCGAGTCTTTGGCTTCTGCGGTTTTCGGTCTCGTTCGTGCTCATCCCATTCGACTTCGCTCAGGGCCGGCGGGGGGCTTTGTGGCCTGGGGACATCTGCCGGGAGGTGACGGGGCGAGGCACGGGGGCGGTGATGTCACCGGGAGGCGGCGGGGTGGGTGAGGTAGATTTGGAAAGCGAAAATGAGGGACATGGTGACAATTTCGCGGTAGGTGCGCCAGGGGACTTTGCTGCGGGAACACCACGCCAGGAGGAGAAATACCAGGGCCATGCTCATGACGACGGCGTCAAAGGTCAACAGAAGAAACGTAATGATCTTGTAGTCGCTGGAGAGGTCGGCGCGAGTGAATACGGTCCAGAGCGTCGTCACAGCAAAGGCGATTTGCATGTACTTGAACGTGGAGGTTTCCATGCGTGCGGGACCTGATCGCCAAGCGATTCGGACCAGGGCGACCCAGAGCCACACGAGGAAGATGGGCCACAGGACGAGGGCCGGGAGTGCCGCGGCGGGGCCGCCGATACTGCCCAGTATCAGCGTGATGGTGACGAGACCGCCGGCCGCGATGATGCAGTACCAGACGCTCATCTCGGCGAGCGTGCGGGACTCGAAAGTCTCTCTCAGCCAGCCGAAGAGCGTGCGGCGGCCGGGCTGAAACCTCGGCATGTTGTCCATCGTGTCGATGATCCTATCCCTACTCAAGGCACTAAGACGTCTGGCTGCAACGCGACGCATTGTACCACAGAATGCGGGCGGGGGAGGGAGAAGGGGGATTGCATACTGAGCCCCTTAAGTAGTGAGACACCGCAAAGGGTGACGGATAGAATCG
>CAYQXM010000028.1:0-48177 GCA_964421295.1 uncultured Pirellulales bacterium | reverse complement strand
GGCGCATCCCGCCGCTGCCGCCCAAGCCGGACCTGTCGAAGGTCAAGTACGGCAAGCCCATCACGCTCCTTAACGGCACGAACCTGGACGGCTGGACGCTGATCGATCCCAAACAGCAGAACGGCTGGTCGGTCGACAACGGCGTTCTCGTGAACAAGGCCACGCAGCCGGCGAACGGTCCGCATGTCTATTACGGCAATCTGCGTACGACGCAGGAGTTCGAGGATTTCAATCTGAAGCTGGAAGTGAACGTCCCGAAGGAGGGCAACAGCGGCGTCTACCTGCGCGGTATTTACGAAGTGCAGGTCGCCGACACGTACGGCCGCCCGGTCGATTCGCACAACATGGGGGCCATCTACAGTCGGATCACGCCGCACGTGAGCGCCGAGAAGCCCGCCGGCGAATGGCAGACCCTCGACATCACGCTGGTGGACCGTCACGTAACCGTGAAGCTGAACGGCGTGCTCGTCATCGACAATGAGCCGCTCCTCGGCTGCACCGGCGGCGCCCTGTGGTCCGATGAACTGCGCCCCGGCCCGATCTACCTCCAGGGCGACCATACCGGCGTCAGCTACCGCAATATCGTTCTGACGCCCGTCGCCAGATAATGGCAGGTGGTCCGGTGCCTGCCGTCCATGTTTGTGAAAACATCCCGGCAGACGCATCTCGGGCGGACTTGGTAGGGGCAAGCCTCTGTGCTTGCCCTGATAGCGATGCGTAGGGAGGAGGGCAGCCACAGAGGGCTCCTGCTACGGCTCACGAAGCGTTTTCCGTTATCCGCCTGGTGCCGCGCTGCCCGAAGACTTGCACAGACACTGCCGTCCAAATCACCCGGTATTTCCCTTGAGATTGCCGGCGCCGGGTGTTAGAATGGCCCCTCATGTTCGGCTACCGGTGGCACTCGCTCCTCACGTGGCGGATAGTCACAGGGCACGGATGATCGGAGCCGGCCGCAGTGAATGAGTCACGCCTGTAATGCAATTTCGGTACCTTGAGTCTATTACCGGAGGAAATCACGATGACTTCAACATTGGGGCGAACCAGAAGAGGCTTGTTGCTTTGCATTCTGACCACGTGGACCTGCGTCCTGACCACATCGGCGCCCGCCGCGGACACCGTCAGCTATCAGTACCAGATCCACCGGACCCAGCAGGGTCTCAACAGTCCTCACGAGCAACACGTCGCCGTCAGGCTGGGTGACGGACGCATCGGCATCTTCGGTGGTTCCAGTGTCCCGAGCGTCGAGGTCTTCGACCCCAACACCGAGATCTTCACCGCCACCAAAGCGAGTCGCTTGTTCGGCAATCTCAGCGGCATCGCGCTCATGGACGGCGATGCCCTCCTCGTCGATGGCACCAACGACTGCACCTTCGACTACCGCGCCGAGCAGTACGTGGGCACCGCGAACGCCTACAGCGCGGGACTCGTGCGATGGGCCGTGCCCGTGTTGCTGCCGGACGGTAAGGTCTTCCTGTGCGGCGGCTGCAACGCGGATTTCAACGTCAGCGACACGTGCGTCATTTACGATCCGCGGGCGCGCCAGTTCACCTCCTGCGGACAGCTTCAGGTGGCGCGGTCCTCGCACACAGCCACGTTGATCGCCGAGGATCTCGTGCTGATCATCGGCGGCTATAATCGCTACGCCCCGGGCGGCGACACCCCGGCGCTCGACAGCCTGGAAGTGCTCAACCTGAGAACCGGAACGTCGGCGCTCGTGCGGACGACGCTGCGTGAAGCCCGTTACAACCACGCCTCCGTCCAGCTCGCAGACGGCCGCATCCTGATTCTCGGCGGCGTGTCCTGGCCGCTGGACCTGTCCGTGCTCAGCACGGAGATTTTCGACCCCCGCACCTCCACGATGGTGAACGGTCCTGACATGACAGTGGGCCGGGACAGCCCGGAGACCGCCGTGATGCCCAGTGGGCGCGTGGCCGTTTTCGGCGGGCGGGAGAACGAACAGCGCATCGATCTCTACGATCCGAACTCCAACACTTTCGTATTGGCCGAATGCACCCTGCTCAGCGCACGCTGGACCGGTTTCACAGCAACCAGGCTCGACTCGGGCGCCGTGCTCCTGGCCGGCGGACGCTCCAATGCCACGGACCCTGCGCTCCAGACGGCGGAGATCTTCGAGGAGATCGCCGTAACCACCAAGTCGGATACATCCACAACCAAGTAAACCAACACGGGTCAGACAAGACACTGTCGGAACACCTGTGGCTTGCGTGATGCGCTCTGGTTCTGCCCTGACGCCGAACGTGCCTAACGATCCCGCAGACGCGTTACAGCGACCAGCCTTCGCGGTACTCGGTGCGAAGGTACTTGTTCGCCTCGGGGATGTTGGTGATCGTCATGTTGGGGCCGTCCCAAAGGAGCTTGATGCGCGTCAGTTTCTCCTTCAGGGCCGGACGCAGGGCTATGTTGCCCAAGAGGACAGCCTGAGCCACCAGACTGGCGTGATCGAAGTTCGATCCGGCGGGTCGGCCACCCTTGCAGGCCGCGATCCACTCCGCGTGATGTCCAGGCGAACGAGGCAGGCTCCGCGGGGGCCGACCGTATTCTTTGGCCCGCGTTTCCGGGATCAGGCGATAATTCAGCATCTTGCCCTTATCGCCCACGTACAGCGTGCCGCCCGTGCCCCACTGGGTGTCCTCATCCAGCTCGGGCGGGCGTGGCGGCTTCATGCCGCCGTCGTACCAGTTCACCCGCACCGGCGCCAGATCTCCGCGCGCAGGGAAGTCGTAGGTCACGCGCGCGGCGACGGGATACGTCTCGTCGTTGACCCGCGTGCAGCAGGCCTCGACGCTCGTGGGGTGTCCCAGCTTCAGGGCGCGGAACACAGGGTCCAACTGGTGGCAGCCGATGTCACCCAGGGCGCCGGTGCCGAAGTCCCACCAGCCCCGCCAGACGAACGGTGCATAGGCAGGATGATAGGGCCGGTACGGGGCGGGGCCCAGCCACAAATCCCAGGCCAATGTCTCCGGGACATTCGGCGTGTCCTTCGGTCGATCCACCCCTTGCGGCCAGTAGACGTTGTTGATCCCGTTGAGGGGCCGATCCGTCCAGACATGCACCTCGCGGACCTGGCCGATGGCGCCGTCCCAGATGGTCTCGCAAGTCACGCGCGTCTCTTCGGAGGCCTGGCCCTGATTGCCCATCTGCGTTGCCACGCCCGCCTTGCGGGCGGCCTCAGCCAGCACGCGAGCCTCGTACACGGTATGCGTCAGCGGCTTCTCGCAATAGACGTGCTTGCCGCGTTTGATGGCTGCCATGGAGGCGACGGCGTGTACATGGTCCGGCGTGGCCACGATCACCGCGTCGATATTCTTGTCTTCCTTGTCCAGCATTTCGCGGAAGTCTGTGTACTTCCGGGCGCTGGGATACTTCTTGAACGTCTCGGCCGCACGGGCTTCATCCACATCGCACAATGCGACGATATTCTGGCTCTCCAGCTCGCGCAGGTCGTCCGCACCCCGGCCGCCGACGCCGATGCCGGCGATGTTCAGCTTCTCGCTGGGCGGTACATGGCCCGGCCCGCCGAGCACACGACGGGGGATGATGGTGAACGCGGCCACTGCCGCGGCGCCGCCGAGAAAACCACGCCGACCAATCTTCGTCTCTTGCATGGTACGGCCCTTTCAACAAACCGACCGACTTGCACTCAGGAATATGAGCAGATGGTACGGCTGAGCCCGCGTTCATTCAAAGAGATTTGCCGGGGAATCTTGTGCCTCACGCTCGGAGTCTTGCCTTATAGTTGTGGGAGTCTGCAAGGTATTCTGCAGGTGCTGTTCGTATGATGCATCGCTTGGGTTGGTTGGCCATCCGTGTTGCCGCGATGACTTCGGTCCTCTCGGGGATTTCGTACGGCTACAGTGAACCGAACGAACCCAGGCATTTTTCCGAGACGGAGTTGGGTCCGATCCCGAATCTGGTCTACCGGGTAGTCGTGGGTCCCAACGCGCCGCACATCGTGTTTGTGGTCCCCACAGGCATTATGGCACAGGCCATCGTGGATGGCCGGCCCGGCCCCGCCTACAATCGTATTCGACGTGACACGCCCTTCTTCGACCCCAACGGCAACCACTTCGTTTACGTCGCACGCGAGGGCAACAAATACCGTGCCGTCATCGACGGTCAGCCCGGACCGCTGTTCGATGGCATTGCCGCCTCCACTCCCTTTTTCGATCCGAACGGCCATCACACCGTCTACCTGGCCCGGCGGGACAACAAGTATCAGGTGGTGGTCGATGGCCGCCCCGGACCGGCGTGTGACGCCATCCTGCTCCACACGCTTGTCTTCAGTTCCGACGGCGGCCGGGTCGCTTACCGGGCCCGCAACGGTGACAAATGGCAGGTGGTTGCTGATGGTCGCGTCGGGCTGGAAAGCGACGATCTGGACTCCGGCGCCGCCGAAGAGATCCTTGATTGGGACGAAGGCTACAACGGAGAGGCGGAACGGGAATATGACGGCGTGGGCCAGAGCGATCTGGTCTTCAGCGTCGATGGCAGTCACACCGCATTCGATGCCCAGGAGGGCGACGACTGGCAAACCATCATCGATGAGCAGTCGGGATCGGAATATCGTACACTGCGGGCGGGCATTCCCATCTTCAGTCCCAACGGCAGACGCGTGGCCTATCGCGCCCGCACCGGTCTCAGGCAATTCGTGGTTGCGGACGGTCGGCCCGGCCCCACATATGACGCTATCCACTGGGATTCCCCTGTGTTCAGTCCCGACAGCAAGCGCCTGGCTTACGCGGCCAAGCTGGACTCCAGGTGGCATGTTGTCGCCGATGGTGAACTGAGCCCGCCGTACGACCACATCGCGTATGGAGCGACGGTGTTCAGCCCCGACAGCCAACGCATGGCATACGTAGCATGGAAGGCCGGCAAATGTCGTGTCGTTGTCGATGGCCGGCCGGGACCGGAGTTCACAGGCATGGGTGAGGAGCCGCCGGTTTTCAGTCCCGACAGCAAGCATGTTGCATACGTGGCGTGGAAGGGCAATCGTTGTCAGGCGGTGGTCGATGGTCAGGCCGGGCCCGAGTACGATCGCATCCGCGCCGGAAGTCCCGTCTTCAGTCCTGATGGCCGGCATGTAGCATACGCCGCCAGGAAAGGTGGCAAGAGCTATGTCGTCATGGATGGCCAGGCCGGGCCGGAGTACAGCGGCATCGCCAGCGGCTCTCCGCTCTTCAGTCCGGACAGCAGGCACATGGTCTACACGGCCAGGACCGGCGGCCGATGCCGGGTCGTTATCGACGGCCAGCCGGGACCTTTGTACGACGGCATCGCCCGCGGCACCCCCGTCTTCAGCCCGGCGAGCCTGCACGTGGTCTATGTCGCCCGCACGGGAGGCAAGTTCCAGGTCGTGACAGACGGCATGCCCGGACCGGAGTACGATGGCATCGCCGACGAAAGCCCCCTGTTCAGCCCCGACGGGCAGCACGTGGCGTATGTGGCCCGCAAAGGCGACAAGTGCGTGGTCGTTGTCGACAACGAGCCGAGCCCCGAGTGGGACGGCGTCGGCCAGGAGACACTCACCTTCAGTTCCGACGGCCAGCGCGTGGCCTACGCCGCGACCAAGGCGGGCAAGTACTTCGTGGTGGTGGATGGTCGGGCGGGCGAAGAGTACGACGCCCTCACCGCTCCGGTGTTCACCACGAACGGCAAGCACCTCGCCTTCGGCGCGGAAAAACGCGGCAAACGCTTCATCGTCGTCGAAGGGCAAACGGGCCCAACGTACGAGCGCATGGTCTGCGGCCCCGCCGCTGCCCGGGCAGATTCCTTCGAAGCCATCATCCTCCGCAACCGCACGCTCTACCGCCTGTCGTGGAAGCCGTGACAACGCCAAAGACATGGCCCGCTGGTTGGGCGGGCCGGCAAGAGTATTCTTGCGAATTCGTTCGCAGGGACATTCTATGATTCTGTCGGGAAAGCGGACATGAGATCCCTGGCAATTATCGACCGAGAGATACAACCGGAGACACAGCTCACACCTGTGCCGGAGGAACTGCGGGCGCACCCTGACGCTTCTGGCCGTTCTTCCAGACACCAACAAGATAGAAGCACAGGCCGGAGACGATGACCCCGGCTACGGCCGTGATTCCCATCATCCTGGCGGGGGCCGGGTGCCTCTGTGGGGACAGGCTTGCGTACACGACCCAGCCGTATATCAGCGACGATGCCACGGTCGGCAACAGGAGGGTCCCGAAGTTCAGACGGCGCAGACGGAGCATGAGGAGAACGTAGGGGAGTCCGATGATCAGAAGGAAGAAGAACGGCACCGCAAAGCCGACAACGATCAGAAATGCGCCGAGCATGACGCCTGCAGGACCATCAGCGCGGCCGCCGAACCAAGCCGTGACGGCATCGAGCGAGAAACCTTCCCAAACGACCGTGATGATCGGCGCCAGCACGAATGCCAATGCCAGCCGGGTACCATTGACCGACTTGCCGTTCATCGACATGTCAATCCCTCCGAGCGTTCGCGCGCTCCCCGGTTCAAGACTTCTTCTGAACGGTGAGCTTCTCGATCTTGAAGCGGCCGAGGGCCGTGGCGATGTTGAAGAAGTCGCCGGGGTCGCCGTTGCCGACGGCCAGGGCGATGTGACCGGCGTCATGCCCGCCGCGGCCGCTGCTCTTGAAGGCGGCGTCGAGGCCCACCCATTTGCCCTGGACGTAGGCCTGGGCCCAGGCATGGCCGCCGAAACCTTCCTGGCCGGCGAACTCGCTGACGTATGCGACGCCCACCACGACCTGAGCGGGGATTCCGACGGCACGGCACAAGGCCGCTGTCAGGACGGCAAACTCCGAGCAATCGCCCTGCCGGCTCACGGCCACCTCCGCGGCGGAGGCGTAGCCGACCGACATGGTTCTATTCTCGATATACTTGCCGACGAACGACTCGATGCACCGGACCGCCTCGGCGGCATCTTTCGTATCGCCTACCGCCTGACGGGCCAGGTCGATGATCTCCTTGCGATCACATTGCAGATAGCGGCTCGGCTTGATGGCATCCAGGAGCTTCGGGTCGTTGCCCTTATAGGGGAAGGTCCCGCCGGCCGCGGCGGCGACGGGCTCAATGGTCAGCAGCAGTTGACCGTCCGCCCGCCGTTCGAACTTCTGATTGTCCGTGGTCGGAATCACCAGGTTCGCATCCGGCGTGGTCAGCTCGTACTTGATCGACGAGACGGAGCCCAGATCGGCGAGTCGCGTGGGACTCTTCATGAACATGTTGTTGACCATCTCGACCGCATCGATCTTGCCCAGCGCGAATTCCTTGGCACAGGAGACGATCTCGACGTTCATTCCGGCCATGGGCGTGACCATCTTGAGCGCTTCCAGGTTGTCATCGACGTAGCTGGTATTAGTTACCTGCCCCGTGCCCGGCGTGCTCATTTGCGTGGTCATCTCGGTCAGGGTCACGAGCCGGCCCAGCAGATCGACCGGTTTCTTCGCGCCGATGGTAACCTTCGCATCGACCGCCGACATGAGCGATGGACTGAAGACGGACACCGTATACTGAACGCCGGCTTTGAGGCCTTTCTGCAATGTCAACAGGCGCAGGCCTTCCGACATCACGGCACCGGCGGGCCACGCGAGAGTGCTCTTACTCTGCTGACCCATCGATGAGGAAACCACGGTGAAAGTGCCGTTGGGCTCGGCGGTCCCCGAGACTTTCATACCCATGCCCCCGAGCATCTGGACAGCCTCGAAACCCAACGGCTTGCCGGCGGTCGTCTCGATGGCCTTCTCGGTCATGGAAACCGTGACCGGGACGCTGACCCGGCTGATCGTGATCGTCACGTCTTCCGTCGTGGTAACCTTGTCGCCCTCGACCACGCGCGTATGTATCGCGTACCCGACCTTCTTGCCATCGATGAAGGCGGCCATGTACTGTGTCTGGTCCTGAGCCGCCGCCCAAGGGGTCAACCACGCCAGAAACCCTAACGCCGCGATCACGTATTTCGTCATGTTGTATCTCCTGGTTGCCTATCTCGTCCGTGGTGCTAAGTCGTGCCGTCCCACGGTCCAATTTGCGGTTCAATTATAGCCCGCCGCCGCATCTTTTTCACTCCAAATCGGTTCGCATGCCGATGAGAGTTGTTGACCCGTGATTGTTGGATTAAGATCGTCAATCACAGGTCTGGTTCTGAAGATCAAACAGGGATGTGCAGCCATGACGTTCGATGAATTGCTGGCGTTCGCAGGACGCGATCACGGCCCGGCCGTTCGGACCGATTCGCGCCTGGTTCGGAGTGGGGATATTTTCGTGGCGGTGAAAGGCACCGCATCGGACGGATACGACTACATCCCCGCCGCCGTGGCCGGCGGAGCTAAGTACATCGTTTACCAAGCCGGACGCACACCGCCCAGCCAGATCAACGGAGGCTGCACGCAGATAGCCGTGGAGAATCCCGCCAAGGCCGCCGGCCTTCTGGCGCAGGCAGTGAAAGGCAACCCGTCCGCCCGCATGACGAATCTGGCCGTAACCGGCACGAACGGTAAGACTACCGTGGCGTATCTGACCCAGCAGTGCATTCGACACGCCGGCAAACAGTGCGGCTTAATGGGAACGGTCGTTTACGATACCGGCACCGAGTCCATCCCCGCGACCTTGACGACGCCCGACAGTCTGACGATCGCCGATCTGCAACGGCGCATGGTCGACGCCGGCGCCAAGTACGTCGTCATGGAAGCCAGCAGCCACGCCCTTTCCCAAGACCGGCTGGCCGGGGTCAACTTCGATGCCGCGGCTTTTACGAACCTCACGGGCGACCACCTTGACTATCACAAGACCAAGGACGATTACCTCACGGCGAAGAGCCGGCTCTTCGCTGACCTGCAGTGCGAGGCCTACGCCATCCTGAATAGGCATTCACCCGAGTCGAAGGCCATCGCCGAACGGACCAAGGCGCGCATCTGGTGGTATGCCATCGATCAGCCGGCCGACATTCGGGCTTCCATCCGGTCGCAGACCATCACCGGAACGCGATTCGATCTGGAGTTCGCAGGCCAGCGAGCCGAGGTCAATACTCCTCTGCTCGGCAACCACAACGTGGCCAACCACCTTGCCGCTGCCGGACTATGCCTGGCCGCCGGGTTCAGCCTCGATGATGTGGCCGCCGGACTATCGACCCTCAAACTCGTCCCCGGCCGACTGGAGAAAGTCAGCGACACCACCCCATCAGTCATCGTCGATTTCGCTCATACGGACGACGCCCTGCAGAATGTCCTGCGCACCCTCCGCCCCTTGTGCCGAGGCCACTTGATCGTTCTCTTCGGCTGCGGCGGCGACCGCGACAAGACCAAGCGTCCGCGCATGGCCAGGGTCGCTGAACAACTGGCGGACACCATCGTCGTCACCAGCGACAACCCGCGCACCGAGGACCCCGGCGCCATCATCGTCGACATCGTCGCCGGGTTCGCCGACCCCAAGTCGTCCCGAATTACCGTCGAGCCCGACCGAAGAAAGGCCATCAAACTGGCCATCGGCATGGCCGAGCCCAACGACGTCGTCCTCCTGGCCGGTAAAGGCCACGAGCCCTACCAGATCATCGGCACCAGGAAGTTCGATTTCAGCGACAAAGCCGAAGCCCTCGCCTGCCTTCGTGGGTAGTGCCTGCAAGCGCTCCAATTGTCTTCGGCCTCGCCTTCGACCGTATGTTCGCGAGTAACGCCTGAAACCTAAACTTGGCGTGATCTTATAGGACTACCGTTCACTTCACTGTTGAACATGGGGTAAATGGGCACTATAGCTTGACATAGAGGGGCCGTTTCGCTTATAATAGTCGAACATCGTCGGAGTCGACAAGCAACCAAGGGCTTGTGCCGCAGACAACGACGACATATGGGGTGGTGTTATCGATGGGGGATGGGTGATGACGAATGCGAGATGGTTCTATTCTTTGGTGATCCTGGTCTGTGCCGCGATTTTGTCGACCACTGCGCTTGCCGGAACTACCTTCAATGGCCTCGCTGAGAACCAGATAGATTCCTGCGGGTATTACCGCGTCATAACGGGCGGTCTGTTCCCCACCGGTACTACACCCAATGGAACCAGCTCTTCCGGCGGCACGTTCCGGTACATCGCCGACGACCCCGTTTGGGGTTACACGACCGGGACGTGGCACAAGGACGGCTGGTTCGCCGAGAACGCCGGTCTGGCCGTGACGCTGAAGAACGGAAGCGACATCGTGTACAACAACAACGGCATCGAGACGGGGACATACGGAGACTACTACAACGCCACCGCTCAAGGCCTTGCCAGTGCCAGCACGCCCGGCCTCTACACGGGCTACTCCATGTCCAACAACTACGACTTCATCTACGCCGGCTATTTCCAGATAACGGAAGCCACCACGATCACCGAGATCATCGGCTACTACGATGAGAATTCCGGTTTTGACAGCGACAATCCGAATATCCAGTATCGGATGAACATTTGGTCGAACGTCGAGGGAGACCTTCTGCCCGTCAACACGGGTTCGTTCACAGGCGATGTCTTCGCCTCGAGCACCACTTCCGGCACATTCACCTGGGGCGACACCGGCGTTGATCGGGTTTATGGTACCGACTACGACAGCGTGACCGACGACATCTACTACCTGAAGTATACGCTCGATACGCCGATCACCCTGCAGCCCGGCACCTATTGGTTCAGCCATGACGCCGTGGTGGTGCCAACGCCGGGTGCCGCAGTCCTGGTGGGTATCGGAGCGACCCTTGTCGGGCGGCTCCGCAGACGCAGGGCAATGTAAGATCTGCAACCACCGTTCCTTCAAACAGGTCGTACCCAGTAATCAACTGCCATCCTGAATCGCTCGGCCCCCGCCTCTGCGAAAGCTCCTTCCTTCGCGACGGCCCTACCCGGCTGCCCGGTGCGGTCTACCAGATAGAATCTGTCCAAACCGCATTTTTACGCCAAACTGCGGTTTGCGTCGCGCAGACACGCCAAACTTCACCACTCTCACTCCCGACTTCCGAGCTAATCATGTGTGAAGATAGATAAACTGGGAGAAATAGCTTGACATTCGCGGGCCACTTGCGCTATGCTGGACGGAAAGTCGCCCTTGGCAGGGTCTGCACGTGCCTTTGTCAGCATTAACGACGACGTACGTGGTCTGGTGAGAGAAGGAGATAGGTGATGAGAAGCGCGAAGTGGTTGTGTATTGCCGCCGCTACCTGCGTGGTTCTGACGGCCAGTGTCCAAGCCGGTACAGCCTTCAACGGTGCCGGCGAGAATCAAACCGACAACTACGGCTACTACTACATCGTCACAGGTGGCCTGTTCCCCACGGGAACCACCCCCAACGGGAGCAGTTCTTCCGGCGGCACGTTCCGGTACATAACTGATGATCCTGCCTGGGGTTATCCTACAGATACCTGGCGGAAGGACGGCTGGTTCTCAGACAACGCCGGCTTCGCCCTGACTCTCAAGAACGGAAGCACGATCGTCTACAACAACAACGGCATCGAAACCGGCACCTACGGCGACTACTACAACGCTTCGGGCTCGCACGGCCTTCATGGACTGTATCGCGGCTATTCCATGTCCAACAACTTCGACTGGGTCTACGCGGGCTACGTTCAAATCCAGGAGCCCACGACCGTCACCGAGATGATCGGCTACTTCGATATGAACGGCAACTCCTCCGACCCGGTGGCGTTTGATCCGCTCTCCGTGAATATCGACTATCGCATGAACCTCTGGTCGAACGTGGATGGCGATCTCCTGCCCACGAACACCGGCAGTTTCACCGGCGATGTATTCTCCACCGACGGCACACCCGGCTCGTTCTCAGTCTCCTACACCGGCGTCGATCGCATCATGCCGGACGCCTCCACGGATCCGATTTGGCGCGTAACGTTCACGCTGACGAATCCCATCACCCTGCAGCCCGGCACCTACTGGTTCAGCCATGACGCGGTCATCGTCCCGGTCCCCGGTGCCTTGATCCTCGCCGGCCTCGGAGCCGGTCTCGTTGGCTGGATGCGGAAACGTCGCTCGCTGTAAGTCGTTCCACTTCTCAAGAGCTATCGAAAGGCGAATGCAGTTGGCATTCGCCTTTTCTTTGCGCATTTCCAGGTTGACTCTCTTCCATTGATTTGTGACTGACACGCGTCTATACTGCGACCCGGCGCGTGTAGCCATGATCGCAAGAAAAGGATTGATGGAAGGACAGAGTGCAGGAACTCTCGATTGAAGCGGTGGCCCGTGCGATAGGCGCGGCGGGCTGCGCCTGTTGCCGGCACGGAACGTGCAAGGGTGTCAGCACAGACTCACGGACGGTTGGGGCGGGCGATTGCTTCTTTGCGCTGGCCGGGCAGACGTTCGATGGGCACGATCATGTGGCTCAGGCGTTTGCCAAGGGAGCGGCTTGTGCTGTGGTCAGTCGGAACGTGGCCGGGCTTCCTGAGCCGCACCTGCCGCTGCTGGGCGTGCCCGATACCATCGTCGCTCTGGGCGATCTTGGCCGGTATTATCGGAAGCTCCTGCCGTTCAAGGTGGTTGCCATCACGGGCTCAGTGGGCAAGACCACTACCCGACAGATCCTGCATCACGTTCTGAGCCAGCGGTTTGCCACTCACCAGGCACAGAAGAGCTTCAACAACGCCATCGGTTTGCCGCTGACGATCCTCGGCGCCCGGCCGGAGGATAAGATTGTCGTCGCGGAGCTGGGCTCCAATCATCCCGGCGAGATCAGGTACTTAACCCGCATCGCCCTGCCTGATGTCGCCGTCCTGGCCAACACGCACCCGGCTCATCTGGAAGGCTTTGGGGACCTGGATGGCGTCATCCGCGAGAAACTCTCCATCGCTGAGGGGTTGCAGCCGGACGGGCAGTTCTTCATCAACGGCGATATCGAGCCGCTGGTCGCCGCCGCGCGGCAAAGCGGTCAGGCATTTCGCACGTTTGGCCGCTCGGCGAACGTGGACTATCGCGCCGAAGATATCGTCTATGAAGCGACGTCGAGCACCTTCACTATCAAGGGGCATCGAATCACCCTGCCGCTCCCGGGGCCAGGGAACGTCGACAATGCCACCGCCGCATGGGCGGTGTGCGACTCATTCGGCATGACGCTGGACGAATTCTCGCAGGCTGTGACCACTCTGCCACAGGTATCCATGCGCGCCGAAACGCTGCAAATCGGCGCCCTCACGGTGCTTAACGACTGCTACAACGCCAATCCCGCTTCCATGGCCAACGCTCTGGCCATGCTCTGCAACATGCGCGGCGGCACCAATCGTCGGCTGGTGTTCATCTGTGGGCACATGGGCGAACTGGGCGACCAGAGCGAATCGTTACACGCCGAGCTGGGGCGGTCGATCGCGCGGGCCGGCATCGATATCCTGATGACCGTCGGGGAACTCGCCAAGGTCGTGGCCGCGGCGGCAAAAGCCGAATCCCCCGACACGATCCGCGTCGGGCATTTCGCCGATACGACCGGATTGTGCAACAACTTGCAGAAGTGGCTGCGACCGGACGATATAATACTCGTCAAAGGTTCGCGCGCCGCCCGGCTGGAAACGGTGGTCGCGAAGTTGCGTGAAATCGGATGATCTATCATCTACTGACATACTTCAACACGTTTGCCGAGAGGATGCACTTCTACGCCTATCGGTACGTGATGTTCCGCTCGGTCATGGCCGTCCTGACCAGCCTGGCCATCGCACTGATCGTTGGCCCGCGCATCATCCGCTGGCTCATGCGCATGAAGATCGGCGACCGCCCCGAGTTCCACAACGTCGCTCTGAACCAACTGACGAAGGAAAAAGCCAACACTCCGACAATGGGCGGCCTGATCATCCTTTCCTCCGCCATCCTGACCACCCTGCTGTGGGCGAAGTTGAACAACCCCTTCATCCAGAAAGCCATCTTTGTCCTTCTGTGGTTTGGCGCCCTGGGCGGGGTGGACGACTGGCTGAAACTCACCGCCGCGGCCCGGCAGCGCGGCCGTGATGGGCTGCACGCCTGGGAGAAGCTGCTCTTTCAGATCGCCGGGGCCGTGCTGATCGCCCTATTCCTGTTCTTCGACTTCGCCCAGATCGAGGACGCCAAGTCGCTGTGGGTGCCCTTCTACAAGACCGGTTTGCACCTGGGAACGTGGATGTTCGTTCTGATCGCCATCTTCTATATCACCGCGACGAGCAACGCCGTGAATCTCGCCGACGGTATGGACGGCCTGGCCGGCGGATGCGTCGCGATGGTCAGCTTCGTTCTGGTCATTCTCTGTTATGTAGCTTCCGAAGCCATGACCGGAGTGCAGCGCGTCACCTGGGCGAGCTACCTGCTCCTGCCTCACATCCCCGAAGCGGGCGAACTGAGCATCTTCTTCTCGGCCATCCTGGGCGCTGTGCTGGGTTTCCTGTGGTTCAACTGCTATCCTGCCCAGACGTTCATGGGCGACATCGGCTCACTGCCCCTCGGCGCCGCGATGGGCTATGGCGCCCTGGTGACACGCAATGAAATCCTGCTCCTGATCATCGGCGGCGTGTTCGTCATGGAATTGCTCAGCGTCGTCCTGCAGGTGGGCTACTTCCGCTACACCAAGGGCAAACGCCTCTTCCGCTGCGCTCCCCTGCATCACCATTTCCACCTGGCCGGCTGGAGCGAGCCGCAGGTGGTGGTCCGCTTCTGGCTCCTGGCCGCCGCTTTCGCCGCGCTGGCTTTGGCCACCATCAAGCTCCGCTAGCCTCCGCGGGTGGCACGAAGATTGACAGACGCGATGTCCTGTGTTACTTTCTGCGCGAAAGGTAACACTATGAAACAGCAATCGCTATGCCGGTTCAGCATTTCGATGGCGCAGGACCTGGTCGACCAGCTCGACGCCATGGCGAAGGTCAAAGGCTATGCCAATCGGTCGCAGGCCATTGCGGACATGGTGCGCGATCACCTGGTCGAGCACCACGGGCAGAGCCAGGCGCACGAGGTGGCCGGCACGGTTACGCTGGTCTATGACCATCACAAGCGGAACATTCAGGCCCTGCTCACGGATATTCAGCACGACTACAGTCCTCTCATCATCGCCGCCATGCACGTACACCTGGACCATCACAACTGCATGGAAGTGCTCGCCCTGCGCGGCCGGGCCGGCGAGCTGAGAGAGGTGGCCGATCGACTCACGACAGCCAAAGGCGTAAAACACGGCAAGCTGACGGTCACTACCACAGGAAAAGAATTCGCGAAATAGAGGGCTTGTATGCACATACCCGATGGTTTTATCGATGCCAGGACAGCCATCACGACAGGCGCTATGGCAACAGCCGGACTCGGCGTCGCCCTGGCGAGCGTCCGGCGGTGTGTTCCGCCGCGCCGGGTCCCGCTGATCGGGTTGGCGGCCGCGTTCGTCTTTGCAGCGCAGATGCTCAACTTCCCGGTCGCCGGCGGAACGTCCGGGCACCTGATCGGCGCCGTCCTGGTGGCGGTTCTGCTGGGCCCCAGTGCCGCGATCGTCGTCATGAGTGCCGTTGTGATCCTGCAATGCTTCCTGTTCACCGATGGCGGCCTGACCGCCCTGGGTGCGAATCTCTTCAACATGGCCTTGCTCGCCCCAGGCGTGGGCTATGCGATCTACTCGCTCATCCAGCGCATTGCCGGGGCGAGTTTGCGCAGCCGACTGCTGGCCACCGCGTTCGCCTCCTGGTGCTCGACCGTCGCCGCAGCGATCGGCTGTGCGGGTGAACTGGCCGCGTCAGGCACGGTGGCCTGGGCGGCGGCATTCCCCGCTATGACGGCCGTCCACATGTTGATCGGCATCGGCGAGGCGCTCATCACAACACTCGTGGTCGCAGCGGTAGCCCGCGTGCGGCCCGAATTGCTGCCGGAACACAGCCAGGCCGGGTTTCAGCCGCGCTACCGTGACGTGGTTCTCTACGGCCTGCTCGTCTGTCTGGGCCTGGCCATCTTCGTGGCGCCGTTTGCGTGTCCCTGGCCCGATGGTCTGGAGAAGGTCGCCGCCGCTCTGGGATTCGAGCACCAGGCGACGAGTCCCGTGATCTCCTCACCGCTGGCGGATTACGGCGTGCCGGGGATTCCCTCCCTCGTGCTGTCGACCGTCATCGCCGGAGGCGCGGGCACCCTCATCGCCTTCGCGCTCGCCTATGTGTTGGCGCGCTTCCTGACGCCGCGAGCGCCAAGCCGGACGTAAGAGTGAAAGGCGACCTCTACTGTGCACAATCAATTGCTCAGCCCGTATCAGCATCGCGCCAGCCCGATCCACCAGCTGCCGGCCGGCGTCAAGCTCGTGGCCACGACGCTGTTCGTCGTCACCATCGTGCTCCTGCCCCGCTCGGCCTGGTATGCCTACGCCGCCGCGGGTGCCGTGCTGCTGCTGACGGCCCTTCTGTCCCGCTTGTCCGCACGCACGCTGGTAGTCAGACTCCTGCAGGTTGAGCCTTTCGCGCTGGGCGTCGCCGTGCTCTCGCTCCTGCAAACGAATGGCCTTCAGATCTTCGCAGTCATGCTCCTGCGGAGCACGCTTTGCCTGTTCGCTCTAGTTCTGCTGGCCGGCACGACACGTTTCACCGACATCCTGCACGTCCTGTGGCGCATCCGCGTTCCCGCGTTGCTGATCACGACGCTGGCGTTGATGTATCGGTACCTCTTCCTGCTCACCGACGAGACGAGCCGGATGCTGCGGGCGCGGCGCAGCCGCACGTTCACGGGCGGCCGGCGCTTCGCATGGAGTGCGCTCGCGACGATTCTCGCTCACCTGTTCCTGCGCAGTCTCGATCGCGCGGAACGCATCTACGCCGCCATGTGCGCCCGGGGGTGGAAGACATGAAGGCCCTCGAAGTGCGCCGACTCAACTATCATTATGCCGACGGCACCGCCGCTCTCCACGACGTGACCTTTTCCCTCGCCCAGGGCGAACGCGTGGCCCTGATCGGTCCCAACGGCGCCGGCAAATCGACGCTGCTGCTGCACCTCAACGGCCTGCTCCCCGAACGCACAGGGCCCGAGCCGGCGGTGCGTGTCTTCGACACCCCCGTCATGGAGCCGCACCTGGCCGCCATTCGCGCGCAGGTGGGGCTGTTGTTCCAGGATCCGGATGATCAACTGTTCTGCCCGACGGTGTGGGAGGATGTCGCGTTCGGCCCCCAGCAGTTGGGCCTGCGCGGAGCGGAGCTGACGGACCGCGTGTCACGCGCCCTGGAGCAAGTCGGTCTCGGCGGTTTCGCGGAGCGGCTGCCGCACCATCTGAGCCGGGGCGAGAAACGCCGCGTCTGCCTGGCGGGACTTCTCGCCTGCGAAGCCCGTGTGCTGGCGCTGGACGAGCCGACGACGGACCTGGATCCGCGCGGCCGACGGGAGTTGAAGAATCTATTGAAGAGCCTGCCCATCGCCCAGATCATTGCCACGCACGACCTGGAGCTGGTCGTGGAGATCTGCCCGCGCGTGATCGTGCTGGACCGCGGCGCGATCGTCGCGGAGGGTCCGACCGAGGCCCTGCTGGCCGACGAGACACTCATGCTCGCGCACGGTCTCGAGAAGCCTCACATTCTCCGTCACCTCCATCCCCATTGATTCGGCTTGAACGCGGGCGACGTCGAAGATAGCATGACCCGAATGATGCGGGCGAACAACACCGCGTCGAATGGATCATCTGAAGAGGGATCGTTATGAAGCATGGACGTGGGGCCATGGGGTGTGTGACAGGGATGCTGCTGGTGGGCCTGACCGCCAACCTCAGTATAGCGTCGGAAGGAGGAGCGGCCGAGAACCGGATCGAGCTGGGACGGCTGGCCACGGGGGCGCAGGTGTCCTTCCTTCGCAATGCCGCCGGAGAATGGGGAATTGAAGTCAACGCCGTCCAGAAGCGGAGATTCATGCAGCCGCAGCCGGTCCGGGTAGAAGTGTACACCGAGGCCGGTGAAATCCGACAATTCACTTCCGGCTACAAGGCCATAGAGGGCCTGACCACCGGCATCACCGGCACGGTCCAGATCAACTACGGCGCGGACGTGGTCTTCCAGGTGGACGATTGCTGGAGCATCAGCGGAGCCGTTCTGTCCATCCATCGAAAGCTGCACGTCTCGGGCGGGCGGAACGATGGTTTCCTGTCGGCGCTGACGCTGTCGACGACGCCGGAGACGACGTGGCCCGACCTGGACTACCTGGCGCCGGGTCTGCTGTACGGCGATCCCACCTACGACGGCAACACCTCGCCCGGAGGCTTGTTCAACTATCGGGCCCGGCGTTTCTGGATGCGCGAAGACTTCTTGCCGGCGCCGCTCTTCGCCATGGCGTTCCGCGACGGCACCTCGGTCGCCGTGCTCGACACCGCCCCCAAAGGGGACACCACCCTGGAGGAGAGCCGGGCCGGCGCGAGTCAGGTCCTGATCGACGAGCGGTTCTCGTTCGGCGCCGTCGGCGCCGGTGAGGCTCCGAACGGCGGGGTCGAAATCGGCTTCTCGCTGCCCGGCCTGACCACGGCCTACGCCGGACGCTCGGCCCAGGCCCAGAACTCTTCCTGGCGGCGGCGATACCACCCCATCAAGGACAAATTCGTCCAGGAATACAACCTGGCGTTTCGCTTCGGACAGAACGAATCGTTCCCACAATTGACGCGCAACGCCTGGCGTTGGGCGTGGCAGACACTCAGACCCGCCGTCAACTATCACGATATCGAACTGGTGCGCCGTACGCTGATCGATCACCTTGCCGAGCGCGTGATCACGGTCGAAGGGCGCACCGGCATTCCGTTCATCGTCTCGACGAAAACGGGCAAAGTCTGGCCCGACACCGACAACCGCTGGGGCGACGAAACCTGGTGGTGGCGCGCGATCCTCGGGTTTGTCGGCAAGAACATCGAAGCGGCGGATCAGCTCTTGCGGGAAGCCGAGCGTGACCCCGGCCCGCGCGGCCAGAGGATGCGGCAGCAGGGTCTGGACATCATCGACTCGTTCGTGCGCCTCGTGCCGATGTCACCACCTGCAGGAACAGGATTCAACCTGCTGACGGGTAAGATGTCGATGACCAATCCGCAGTACAACACGTGGTATCTGCGCGCCCCGGCCGAGGATATGCGGATGCTGATGGAGGCGTACCGCCGGGAGAAGAAGGCGGGCCGCGACCATCCGGCGTGGCTCCAGTGGTGTCGTGACTTCGCGGACTGGGCACTGACCAAGCAGCGCGCGGACGGTTCTTTCCCGCGCGGCTTCCGGCCGGGGACGGGCGAGGTCGTTGAGGAATCCGGCACCACGAGCTACAATGTCGCGCCGTTGTTCGTCCTGCTCAGCGAGGAGACGGGCGACCCCAAGTATCACGATGCCGCCCTCCGGGCAGCCGAGTACGTCTGGCAGAGCTTCGGCACTCGCGGTGTCTTCATCGGCGGCGCGATCGACAATCCGAATATCACCGACAAAGAGGCGGGTCTGCTCTCGCTGGAGGCGTTCCTGTCTCTCTATGAGGCGACGAAGGAGCCCAAGTGGCTGACGCGGGCGCAGGTCGCCGGCGACTTCGCCGAAAGCTGGATGTGGATCTGGAACGTGCCGATGCCGGCGGACGCCAATGACGCGGAGCTGCACTGGAAACGGGGCGTGCCGACCGTCGGCGTGCAGGGCATCACGGCCCAGGTCGCCGGTCACGTCGATCAGTATCTCGACTGGTCCGCTCCGGCTTATGCGAAGCTGTACAAGTACACGAAGGACCCGCACTACCTGGAGGTGGCGCGCATTCTGCTGCACAACTGCAAGGCGATGCTGGCGCTGCCCGGCCGGACGTACGGCATGTTAGGTCCCGGATGGCAACAGGAGAACTGGCGGATGGGGCCGAGTCGCGAAGGTCGCGGCTTCGGCACGCCCGAGAAGTGGATGCCCTGGGTCTCGACCAACCACCTCTACAGCATCACCGGATTGGAGCAGTTCGACCCGAACCTGTACAGGCAACTGGCTGCCAGACCCACTCCGGTTGGCTCGGGCTCGTAGGCCGCTCGGCTATTCCCGCAGCGATGCGTCCTTCTGGCGGACCGCCTGCTCCTGTTCCTTGCGGAACTCGGCGAGCTTACGGGCCAGACCGGGGTCCGACAAGGCCAGGATCTGGACGGCGAAGATGGCCGCGTTCTTGGCACCGGGTTTCCCCAGCGCCATGGCTGCTACCGGAATCCCCGGCGGCATCTGCACCGTGCTCAGCAGCGCATCCATCCCGCCGAGCCCGGGATCGGAAATCATGGGCACGCCGATCACCGGCAGCGGCGTCCGCGCCGCCAGGGCACCGGCCAGATGGGCCGCCATACCTGCCGCGGCGATGACTACCTTGATGCCATGGCCGGCCGCGTTCTGGGCGAACTCCGCCGCGACCTCGGGCGTGCGGTGCGCGGAGATAATCCGCACGGTCGGCTCCACCCCGAACTTCCGCAACTGTTCGACGCAGCTTTCCATGACGGCCAGGTCACTATCGGAGCCCATGACGATGGCCACGGGATTTGCTGATTCGGTATTTGCCATTTGCTATTTACTATTTCTGGTCCAGGATTTACGATTTCCGTACATCGGCGACCCGAATGATAAACGGTCCATCATGAACAGTAAATCATAATTATATGAAGACACGCAAGCCGGTCGTTGCAGATCAGTTCTACCCGGGCACGCGCCCCTCCTGCCTCGCGGAGGTCCAGCGGTGTATCGCGACCGGGGCGGTGACGGTCGACCTCCCCCATTCTATCCGCGCCGGCATCGTCCCGCACGCGGGTTGGACCTTCAGCGGGCACGTCGCCGCGATGGTCTTCTCGGCCATCAGGCAGCAGTCTGATAATGTCGCCACTTTCCTCATCTGCGGAGCCTGTCACGGATATTTCGGCCCCGATCCGGTCGTCGAAGACCACGACCAATGGGAGACGCCGCTGGGCGATATCGCCGTCGATACGGAGCTGCGGGACTTCCTCGTGCGCGAGAAGCTGGTCCAGGTGGACCCCTCCGCCCATCGCCACGAGCACAGTATCGAGGTGCAGCTCCCCTTCATTCAGTTCCTCTTCCCCCAGGCCAGGATCCTGCCGGTCCTCGTGCCTCCTGTCGCGACACCCGTCGCATTCGGAGAGGCCCTGGCGGCACGTGTCCCTTCATGCCGATCGAATGTCGTTTACATCGGGTCCACCGACTTGACCCATTATGGACCCCGATACGGATTTACGCCGATGGGATCGGGCCCTGAGGGTCTGCGCTGGGCCACGACGGTCAACGATCAGCGGTTTATCGATCTGGCCCTGCGTCTGGAACCGGCGGAGCTGCTGGCGGGGGCCCTGGACAACGGTAACGCCTGCGGTCCCGGCGCGGCCGCTACAGTCGTCGCGACGGCCCGAAAAGCAGGGGCGACGGAAGGTTTTTTATTGGCCCACACCAATAGTAACGAAATCCTGCTCAAGGAAACGGGCACGATCAGCCGAGAATCTGTAGGGTACGTCGCGATCGTGTTTTGAGCTTGTTTTTAGGCTGGATTTTGTAACGTCCCATATTGTCGCGCGTCCCAGTGCTGGAGTCGCCGGGGCGGCAATTTATTTGACACAAAGCCCGGCAAAAGTTATCTATATTAACTTTGTGGCCGGCGTTCTTCGCCGTCGTGGCTGAAGTCAATTTTGGTTGGAGCGTGAAGATGGAACAGAAATTTCTGCTGAAAGAAAGCGACATCCCTCGCCAATGGTACAACCTCGCAGCGGATCTGCCTAATCCGCCGCTGCCTCCTCTGGGGCCTGACGGCAAGCCGGTGACGCCGGACATGTTGGCGCCGGTGTTCCCCATGAACATTATCGAGCAGGAGGTCAGCACACAGCGGTGGATCGACATTCCCGAGGAGGTGTTGAACATCCTGTACAAGTGGCGTCCCAGTCCGCTGCGCCGGGCCGTGGCGCTGGAGAAGTACCTCAAGACCCCCGCCCGCATTTACTACAAAGACGAGAGCGTCAGCCCGCCGGGAAGTCACAAGCCCAACACAGCCGTGCCCCAGGCCTACTACAATAAGCAGTTCGGCATCAAACGGCTGACGACGGAAACCGGCGCCGGCCAGTGGGGCAGCGCCCTGGCATTCGCCTGCCAGCAGTTCGGCCTGGAGTGCAAGGTATTCATGGTGCGGATCAGCTTCGATCAGAAGCCGTTCCGCAAGTTCATGATGCAAGTCTGGGGCGCCAACTGCGTCGCCAGCCCGAGCACGGAGACGAACGCCGGCCGCAACATCCTGGCAACGATGCCCGATACGCCCGGCAGCCTCGGCATGGCCATCAGCGAAGCCATCGAGCAGGCAGTCACGGACCCCTCGGGCAAGACCCGTTACTCTCTGGGAAGCGTGCTGAACCACGTTCTGCTGCACCAGACCATTATCGGACTGGAAGCCAAGAAGCAGCTTGCGATGGCCGGCGAGAAGCTCCCGAACGTCGTGATCGGCTGTGCCGGCGGCGGCAGCAACTTCGCCGGACTGGCCTTCCCGTTCACCGCCGACAAGATCAACGGTGCCAAGATCGACATCATTCCGGTCGAGCCGGCCGCCTGCCCGAAGATGACGCGGGGGCCATTCGTATACGACCACGGCGACACCGCCTGCATGACACCGCTGCTGGCCATGTACAGTCTGGGTCACTCGTTCGTCCCGGCGCCGATTCACGCCGGCGGGCTCCGGTATCACGGCATGGCTCCGCTGGTGTGCCAGGCGGTCGTGGAAGGTCTGCAGACACCGAAGGCCTATCCGCAGAGCAAGTGCTACGAGGCGGCCCTGACGTGGGCCAAGACCGAGGGCTCGATCTGTGCCCCCGAAACCAGCCACGCCATCGCCTGTGCTATCGACGAGGCGATCAAGGCCAGAGAAGAAGGCAAAGAGAAGGTGATTCTCTTCAACTACAGCGGTCACGGTCTGATGGACCTGAGCGGTTACAATGCGTTCCTGACCGGCAAGCTCACCGACTACGAGATGCCGGAGCAGGATCTGAAGAAGTACACGAAGGATCTGGAGAAATATCCCAAAGCTCAGATGAGAAAATCGGGTCGCTGGTAAGACCTGTGATGGATGGCCCATCTGGTCCGGCACGGGATGTCGCGCGATGGACCCTGACAGCGAATCTGAGTACAAGTCTAAAGGAGAGACTGAAATGAGGAAACTGGTGATTGTGGCAACCGTGTTGAGCGCCGCCGCCGTGGCGTGGGGCCAGGGCTGGGAAGGAGACCTGCTGGACTTCGGCAACAAGATCGACGGCACGGTGGGTGTGACGTACGACTCGATGTACGTCTGGCGCGGTTTCAGGGTCTTCGACAACAAGAGCACCGTTCACTTCCTGGGCGATGTCACCTTGTCCGACACCGGGCTGGGCGTCAGCGTCTTCGGACACCGTGCGAACTCCAGCGGTTTCGAGAAGAACGAGCGCTGGGATTACACGGCCTACTACCAGAACGCCTTGTTCACGGATGAGCCGTTCGTGACCAATTTCCGCCTGGGCTACGTGTACTACAACTACCCGCAGCGCAACGAGGGTCAGTCGACCGACCTGCAGGAGATGCACGCCGTTCTGAGTTGGCCGAAGATTCTGGGCATCGAGGGTCTGTGCCCGAGCTACGTGCTGGTCAAACTGTGGCAGGCCAGCCACGACTCGATTCTGCCGGAATCCTCGAACGGTTTCGCCCACATCGGTATGCTCGATTACGGCTTCACGGTTCCCGGGATTATCCCGGAGATTCCGGAGCACCTGATCAAGCTGCACTCGGAAATCGTGTACAACGATGGCGTGACGCCGACGCCGGGTCAGCCGAACCCGGATCAGGACTGGTCGAACGCCGTGTTCGGAGTCCTGACCGACATCGATCTTTCGAACCTGGTCGGTCTGAAGGCATCCAGTCTGGTCTTCACGCCGGGCGTGTTCTATCAGATTACGATGGAAGAGACCGTGAATCCGAACGACGATGAGCTCTGGGGCAGCTTCGGGCTGAAGTACGCGTTCTAAACAAACGCGGTTATAGCAGAAATGACAAGGCCGGCCGTGGTTGGGTCGGCCTTTCTTATTGGACCGATAAAAGAGAGGCTGCGACGGGTAGGTTGCAGCCTTATAGAAAAAGAACCGAGTTGTTGTCGAAGTACCGGACCGCAGCAGACTGGTGCCGCATTGAGTGGCACCCATGCTGAATCCGTCATCAATAACACCCATGATACCACATCGTGACATTGAAGTCAACCCCTTTTAACCTCAATCTGGGAGAACTAGGCAGTCTGTGCACAAAAAGAAAGAAGACACAGGCGGTACCATTTGAATTTGGCATTCGCACCTACCCGCAATAGTCTCGGGCCTCATGGATGCTCATTTGTTCGTTCAGATGTCGTTGTACTTCCTGGCATTGATCAACCCCGGCCAGCAAGGTTTTTCTCCTCTCCTCGGTCAAGCCGTCCTATTCGCGAAAGGCACTGGTCGATATCTCGGCCTGAGCCACGTTCACTGCGTTCCTGATCCTCGTCGCCCTCTCGACGGTGGGGCAATTCCTGCTCAAGATGGTCTTTCAGGTCGAGATATACTCTCTCGAGATCGCCGGCGGGATCGTGCTTTTCGTCGTGGGTCTGGCGGCAGTGCGCAAGGGAACCTTCTACGAGCTGGATCTCAACGGCCAGGCGACGGACATCGCGATCGTGCCGCTGGGGCGCCGTTGATCGCCGGTCCCGGCACGATGGCCGCGGCGATCTCCCTAGCCTCCAAGCATGGGGCCGACATCATCACCCTGTCGCTGACCGTCGCACTCGTGGCCAACTTCGCGATCATGCTGGTGTCGTCCTGGCTCGCTCGCGTCCTCGAGTACTTTCATATGCTGGGCCCCCTGATTCGCATCACCGGTCTGATCGTGGCTTCCGTGGCCGTCCAGATGGTGCTAACGGGCATTTCGCAGTGGCCGGGTCCGATATTGACACCTTGACCAACGCGGGGTATTGTTCGGGAGATACCGTCAGGGGGTTGCGGTTCCGCAGCTCGTCTCGTGAAAACGTCTGACGGTCACCCTGGCGAGCGGCGCAACCGATGAGAACGAGTAACGAGTCGTTCCGAAGGGAGGCGCTTATGGGTATCGGCAAGCGGTTGATGGTCGTAAGTGCAGGCGTGATTCTGATGGCGGTGGCGGGTGTGCCGGCGCAGGACTGGCCGCAGTGGCGCGGTCCCAATCGCGACGGCAAGGTCACGGGGTTCACCGCCCCGCAGAAATGGCCCGAGAAACTGACACAGAAGTGGAAAATGACCGTCGGCCAGGGTGATGCCACTCCCGCCCTCGTGGGCGACAAGCTGTATGTCTTCACGCGCCAGGGAGCGAAAGAAGTCCTGGCTTGCCTGAACGCCGCGGACGGCAAGGAAGTCTGGCGCTCCGAGGCCAACGCGCCGACTGTGACCGGGCCGTCGGCCAAGGTGCACGCCGGGCCCCGGAGTTCGCCGGCCGTGGCGGACGGCAAGGCCGTGACGCTGGGTGTCGGCGGTGCGCTGGCGTGCGTCGACATTAAGACCGGCAAGGAAGTCTGGCGCAAGGATCCGTTCCCGAGTGCAACCCCGCAGTTCTATACGGCGACGTCGCCCATTATCGTGGACGGGATGGCCATCGCTCATCTGGGCGGACAGGGCAAGGGTGCGATCATCGCGTACGAACTCGCCACCGGCGACGAGAAATGGAGATGGGACGCTGAGGGCCCGGGATATGCGTCGCCCGTCGTCATGACGGCCGATGGCGTGAAGCAGCTTGTCACCCTGACCGAGAAGAGTGCGGTCGGTGTGGCGGTAGCCAACGGCAAACTACTGTGGCAGCTCCCGTTCGCCGTGTCGGGGAGGTCGTATAATGCGGCGACCCCGATCGTGGACGGCCCGATGGTGATCTACACCGGCGCGGGACGGGGTGCCAAGGCCGTGAAGATCGAGAAGAAGGGCGAAGCCTTCACCGCCACGGAGGCCTAGAGCAATCCGGACCTCGCTCCCCAGTTCAACACGCCGGTTTTGCGGGACGGGTTGTCGTATGGCTTGTCCGAGAAGGGAAGCCTGTACTGCATCGACACGAAGACAGGCAAGACGGCCTGGACGGACCCCACCAATCGGCGCAACTTCGGGTCCATCATCGACGTAGGTGCGTGCCTCATGCTGCTGCCCGAGAACGGCGAACTGATCGTGTACAAGGCCGAGGGCACGGCTTTCGCGGAGATCGCCAGGTACAAAGTGGCCGAGACACAGACGTATGCTCACCCGATCGTGTCCGGCCAACGGATCTTCGTGAAGGACCAGGAGTCGCTGACCCTCTGGACCCTTGAGTGATGTCACACAGTTGGCCCGTGCACTCTGACCTGGGTCAGTTCCGGGCGTAGCTCATGAGAACGTCGGCGACCCGATCGAGGGGCGCAATCCTCTCGGCGCCTCCGCGGGCAATGGCCTCTTTCGGCATGCCGAAGACGACGCACGACTGCTCGTCCTGGGCGATGGTATGGCATCCGGCCTGACGCATCGTCAATAGTCCGGTGGCGCCGTCATCGCCCATGCCCGTCAGGATCGCCCCGATGGCGATGGAACCGGCGACCTTGGCCACCGAGTTGAACAAGACTTCCACGCTCGGCCTTTGGCGGCACACGGGCGGACCGCCGCCCAGGATGACGGAGAATCTGTTGCCCGTCCGCTGGAGCATCATGTGCCAGCCGCCGGGAGCGATGAGCACCTGGCCCGGCACCACGAGATCGCCGTTCTCCGCTTCTTTGACGTGGACGGCACATTCATTGTTGAGGCGTTGCGCAAACGATGCCGTGAACTGCGGCGGCATGTGCTGCACGACGACCGTTCCCGGCGCGTTGGGGGGCAGCGCGGACAGCACGCAATGGAGCGCCTGGACGCCGCCGGTCGAGGCGCCGATGGCGAAGATCGTGGTCGTAGCGACGACCGGATCGAGCCGGCGTTTCGCGATGGCGGGCCGACTCACGGTCGACGCCGGTTTGCGCACCTTGGCTTTGGCGACCGCGCGGATCTTCTCGGCCAGGTTGTTGCAGACGTCGCCGACGCTGCAGGAGCCGTCCGGCTTGTGAAAGACTTCGACCGCGCCGGCCGCCAGGGCCTCGATGGCTTTCTGGCTGCCTTCCGGCGTGATCGAGCTGAGCATAATCACCGGCATCGGATGGTCCTGCATCAGCTCCCGCAGGAAGGTGATGCCGTCCATGCGGGGCATCTCCACATCCAGGGTCAGAACATCCGGCTGCAGACGCGCGATCTTGTCGCGGGCGATAATGCAGTCGGGGGCGGTCCCCACCACCTCGATGCCGGCGCGACGGCTCAATTCCTGGGTCAGGATTTTGCGTACGATCGCCGAATCGTCGACGATCATCACCTTCACGGTGGCATTCATCGTTAACATAGACACTTCTCCACACCTACCGACTTGACCGTAACGGATCCGTCGGCGATATCCATGTACAGCGTGCGGGCAGCCGAGCCCCCTACATCTTCGGCGCGCGAGATCAGGCTGTTGGACCAGAGGATCTTGCGAATGGCCAAATAGTTGCGCTTACCGATGTCGAACCCCTGGGGCCCCGTCGCCATGGTGGCTCCGCCGGCCAGCGTCACCTGCAGACGGTGCGGGCTGCTGCCGAGGGACATCAACTTGGCCAGCACGAGCTTCACCCCCGTGTCGGCAAACATGAAGGGATTCTCCCGGGCCCGCTGCAGGTCCATTTCGGAGGAGGGCAGTTGATAGTGCAACATGCCTCCGACGTGCAGCGCGGGATCGTAGAAGCAGACTCCGATGCACGAACCGAGCGAATACGTGACCAGAACGTCCGACGGATCGGTCGAGACTTTCGCGTCCGAGATGCCCACTGTAATGCGCGTCTTACCCATGCTTATCCTTGCGGTTTCGTGTAAATCGTTGGCTGCACGTACTGGAAGTTGTGCTTGATACCCGTCAAAGACTCGGAGTGACCCGTGAACAGAACGCCGCCGGGGGCCAGCAGATCGTAGAAGCGATTGATCAGCCTGCCCTGCGTCGGCTTGTCGAAGTAGATCATGACGTTGCGACAGAAGATGAAATCCAGCGGGCCTTTGATCGGCCAGTCTTCCATCAGGTTCAGGTGCCGGAAGATGATGATGCGGCGCAGGTTGTCGGCCACCCCGTACACGTCCGCGCCGCGCTCACGCATCCGCACAAGGTACTTGCTGCGCAGCGGTACCGGAATCGGCGCGATGCGCTGCGTGTCATAGAGACCGTTCTGGGCCTGCTGCAGGATGCGCGTGGAGACGTCGGTGGCCAGCAGCTTGACATCCCAGCGGCTGCGGTCCCGCAGCGCTTCGAGGAGAACGATGGCGATGGAGTAGGGTTCCTCCCCCGAGGAACAGCCGGCGCTCCAGGCCCGGAGGCGGAGCTCGTGACGGTTCTGCTTGGCCGCCAACACGCGGGGCAGCAGCGTCTCGCGGAGATAATCGAAGTGCTGGTCTTCCCGGAAGAACTTCGTCAGGTTCGTGCTCAGCGAATCGACGAGAATGGAGAACTCCCGCCCCGTGGTGTCCTCCGACACGTGCTTGAGGTAGTCGGAGAAGGTCCGGAAGCCGCCCTCGCGCAGACGCTTGGCGAGGCGTGCCCGCACGAGCTCCTTCTTGCCGTCGTGGAGGTTGATCCCGCAGCGGTCGTGCACCAGATCGCTGATCTGGCGAAACTCTTTCTCGGTGAGAACGATATCCTGCAGCAGCGACATCATGGCGAATACCCTTGCTTAGCTTAGTGTTGCTGGGCCAGTTCCACCAGTCCGGGGACGTCCAGAATCAGCGTCACGCGGCCGTTGCCCATGATGGCACCGCCGGAAACGCCCTTCATCCGTCCCAACGTGTCCCCCAGACTCTTGATCACAACCTGTTGCTGGGCGAGCAGCTCGTCCACGAGCAGGCAGCACTTCTTGCCATCCGATTCGACGATGACGACCAGCGCCTCCGTCGGGTCCTCCGACGAAGGGGTGACATCAAACAACTGGTACAGACGGATGAGCGGCATCAGCTCGCCGCGTTCGAGCATCACTTCGCCGCGGCCCTGCACCGTGGAGATTTGCTGGCGCGTCGGGCGCAGGCTGCGCACGATGGACGTGATCGGGACGATGTAGCGGCTCTCGCCGATGCGGACGACCTGGCCATCGATGACGGCCAGCGTCAACGGCAGACGAATCGTGAAGGTCGTGCCCTGGCCCCGCGTCGAGCTGATATCGATGCGGCCGCGCAGGGCCTCGATGTTCTTCTTGACGACATCCATGCCGACGCCGCGTCCGGAAACACTGGTGACCTTCTCGGCCGTGGAGAGACCCGCATGGAAGATCAGCTTGAAAGTCTCATCTTCCGAGAGTTCCTGGCCGGGTTGCACGATGCCCTGATCGATGGCCTTCTTGAGGATGCGATCCCGGTCGAGACCCTTGCCGTCGTCCTCCAACTCGATGACGATGCTGCCGGCCTGATGGAAGGCGCGCAGCTCGACGTGTCCGACGGGCTTCTTGCCCGCCCCGACGCGTTGCTCCGCGGGCTCGACGCCGTGATCGACCGCGTTGCGGACCATGTGCACCAACGGATCGGAGATTTTATCGACGACGGTGCGGTCCAATTCCGTCTCCTCGCCGACCGTGACGAAGTCCACCTGTTTGCCGGCCTTGTGCGACACGTCGCGGGCCAGGCGGGTCATCTTCTGGAAGACGCCGCGCACCGGCACCATGCGCATGGCCATGGACAGTTCCTGCAATTCGCGCACGATCTTGCTCTGATGCGACACTTTGCGGGCCAGCTCGGGTTCGTAGACGCGGCCGCCGTGGATTTCCTCCGACACCATCGACTGGGCGATGACGAGCTCGCCGGTCATGTTGATCAAATTGTCAAGGCGCTGTGTGCTCACCCTGATCTTGTCGTCGGAGACGTCCGCGGTGGCCGTGCCGGCGGATTTCTTCGTTGCCTCGGGCGCTTCTTCCAGAATCGTATCGAGACGTTTGTCTTCATCCCGCGTACCGATAGTCGGCGGGGCACTTGCCTGCGGCGCCGCTGCCGGGGCGGACGGGGCGACGACCTTGCCCTCGGCGGCCGCTTTCAAGGTTTCGAGCAGGTGCGGCAGACCGTCGGGCGAGCAGAACGCCGTGCCGGAGTCCAGGGCGACCTTCAGCCCGGCCAGCATCTTCTTGAGAACGTCGATCGACTCGAAGACGACGTCGCTGTTGCCGCCGGCCAGGACCAGCTTGCCCTTCCGCGCCAGATCCAGCAGACCTTCCGCGGAATGGGCGAGGGACTGAATGTCGGCCAGGTTCAGGAAGCCGGCCATACCTTTGATCGTGTGAAAAGAGCGGAAGATCTTGTTGACCAGCTCGCCATCCTGCGGCCGGCTCTCCAACTCGAGCATGGCGGATTCGGCCGTCTCGATGTGCTCGTTGGCCTCGGTGATGAAGTCCACGACCAGCGGCGCATCTTCCGCGGAGATCTTGCCCCCCCCGGACGGACTGGGGGCGCCGGCTTCCACCGCCGGTGGGGACGGCGGCGCGGACGGAGTCGGGTCCGCCGCCGGCGGCTCGCTGAGCTGCTGGCACAAACCCTGGATCGTACAGATAGCTTGGGACACTGTGTCCATCGCCTGAGCCGTGTCCGCCACTTCATGCCGCAGAATCTGTTCCACGGCGCCGGTGGCCTGGTTGCTGGCGCCTTCAAGCTGCGCGCACAGCTCGGCGGGTCCGCTCTTCATGCCGCCGACGATGTCGTGGATTTCCCGCAGGACGTCACGCAGCTTCTGCGTGTCGGCGGGATCGTTCGGACTGAGCGTGTTGAAGCAGCAGGCCGCTTGTTCGACGAGTTGGGTGAGGGTGTTGCTGTTCTCCATGGGTGTCCCTTCCTCTAAATCATCAGGGCCGGCGCCGTCGGGGCACCGCCCTTCCATGAGAAGCTCTTATCGACATCCAGAATGTGAAGCAGAATATCGAAGACAGTGACAATGCCGCGTACGGCGCCCTGTTCATCGGCGACGATCAGGCAGCGCCCCCCGAAGTGACGCATGCACTCGATCATGGCCATGAGCGTCGTGTCCGGCCGGACCGTCCGCACGGGGCGGCTCATGATCCATTTGACCTTCACGCCCAGCGTGGCATCGTCCTCGGGTCGGCGCCACTTGGCGAACACGGGCCGCAAATACAGACTGACCGCCCCCAGAATATCGGAGCGGGATACCAGCCCCTCGATGACGCCGTTGGTGCCCGCCAGGACATAGCCGCAGTTGTTCTGCTGCATCTGGGCAATGACCTCCTGCACGGTGTTTTCCGGCGTGGCCCAAACGACCTTCTTATCCATGATCTGCGCCGCCGTGGTGTGGAGCAGCATGGTCAAACCGCTATCCGGAGAGGGACTGCTCGCCCGCAGATGGCTGGTGCCCATCGTGGGCGGGGGCAGGATGTCCGAGGGCGCCACAGGTTCCACGGGGATATCCGGCACCACCGCCTTCTGGGCGGCGGGCGGTTCCGGGGGCGGCACGGGTATCGCGGCCGGCGCCGGGTGCGGTTCTGCTTTGGGCGCCTCGGCTTTGGCCGCGTCGGCCGGCTGCGGCGGTGCCGCGGTCGGTGGCGGGCTCTTCGCGACAGGTTCTTCTGCGGGCGCGGCCTCGGCCGGTTCCACCGGCGCGGCTGCCATGCCGGCCAAAACGGATTTGGGGAAGATCGCCGCGCACTTGAAGGTCGGATAGGAGTCGACCGTCATCTCGTACGTCACCAGGAAAACCTCCATGCCGACCGACAAGCCGGTCACGGCGGGATTCTCCAGCGGCTTGCCGATGCAGGTGGCCGCCTTGAGGAAGTGCTGATGTCCCTTGCACCCCGCGCGGAACACGCGGTCCCATGACCCCACGAGCAGGTTGCCGACTTCCTGGGCCGAGTCCGTCAGGTGTTCGACGCTTTCATTCGACCCGCGTCTGACTTCCTCCAGAATGCGGGCCTGCGGCAGCATGACCACGACGCCGGAGAGGATGAACAATCCGCCCTGATCGAAGATCAGTTGGAACTGGCCCTCCACCGCGCCCCGACTCTGCACCACGTGAATCGCGGTGAGCTTCTTGAAATGCGTGTTCAGAGCCTGGACGCTCTCCATGCTCGCCTGGCGGCGCTCGCATTTCAAGTCCACGCCGAACATACCGGCGATGTCGTCGCAAAACGAATCGAACGCCACGTCGGACAGTTCGGATAGGCGGTTCGTGATGTCGGCTGCTATGGTCGCCATTGCTGGGTCCTGGGCTGCCTCACTCCTCAGTTCTTCCCCTCGCGGTACAACAGCGAGAGTTCGGTGGGGTGACCGTCCAGATTGCCCTGGATCAGGACCTTCTCGGATCCCTCGCCCAGGCTGTTGCGCAGCTGACGGCCCTGCACGACGGAGGGAATAGAAACCTCAATGGTCCCGATGCCATCCTGAATGCGGGTCTTCAACGCGCCCATCACCATGTTGGCGATCTCCCCGATGGCGTCATTGATATCATCCTCCGTGAGCGTCTGGCTGGAATCCATGCCGAGCATGTTGGCGGCGATGGTCTGGGCGCACTGCAAGGTGCAGCAGACCCCGAGACAACCCTCGAGTTTCCCCTTGAAGGTGATCGTACCCAGCAGCGCTTCCTCGTTGAGAGACGCAATCTGCTCGTTGGACTCCTCCAATCCCATGAACACCATGGTCTCGAAGACCTCTCGGGCGCCGCTCAACAAAGCATCCTTGAAAGACACGGTTGTAATCATTCTTGCCTCTCCGTCTTCAAAACGGTTTCTAAAGTGGCCGACCCCTCGCGTCGCGCACGCTGCACGACGTCAGTTCAGCAAGGGGGTCAGCTTCTCCCGGAATTTCTCCGGGGTGAAGGGCTTGGTGATGTACCCGTTGGCTCCATTGGCGAGGAGCTGATCGATCAGTTCCTGCGCGCTCTCGGTGGAGACCATGACGATCTTCATGGCGCTGCAGGTGGGCAATTGCCGTGCCTGCTTCACCAGCTCCGGGCCGTTCATTTCGGGCATGTTGATGTCACACAGCATGACATCCACCGGCGCCGCTTTGAGCTTCTCCAGCGCCTCGACGCCGCTGCCGGCTTCCTCGATCTGCTCGAATTCCAGACCCGACATGCGGACCGTTCGCATGACAATCTTGCGCATGGTGGCCGAGTCATCGATAATCATCAACGACTTTCCCATTTTTGACTCTCCAGTAAGACCCAGGTATTATGTACCGCAGGCCCGGCATCGAAGGCAGGGGAGCCCTGCCCTTGTCGCTGCCGAGCGTGCGGCATGGTTGATATTACGGATAGCCTCTACCCGTTGAACTTCTTCATGCCTTCATCCATCTCCACACCTGCCGCATGCGGCGCCTGGGCGCGGGACGAGCCACGCTCCCGACGGGCTCCGCCGGCAATCTGGTGGAGCACCTCATCCGTAGGCGCAGCCGCCGCCCGGGCGTTGACCCGGTGACTGTGTCCCACCGTCGATTCCTGGCTCGCACTCCGCTGTACCTCCTGCGGAGTGGTGTGCGCCATTTTCGTGCCGCCCACCAAAGCCGTCAGTTGCGCCACGATCTCATTCATCGAGGCGGCCTGGGCGCTCAATTCCTGCGACGCGCTGGCGGATTCCTCGGCGTTGGCGGCGTTCTGCTGCGTCACTTTGTCCATTTGCGCGACCGCGGTATTGATTTGATCGATGCCCTGCGCCTGCTCCTGCGACGCGGTGGCGATCTCACTGACCAGATCCGTGGTCTTGCCGACGCTCTGGACGATCTCGTCGAGCACCTTCCCCACTTCCGTGGCGATATCGACGCCGTTCTTGGAGTTTTTGACCGATTCCTCGATCATGTTGGCGGTGTTTTTGGCGGCCTCGGCGGAACGCATGGCGAGGTTACGCACTTCTTCAGCCACGACGGCAAAGCCCTTGCCGGCCTCCCCGGCCCGGGCGGCCTCGACGGCCGCGTTCAGGGCCAGCAGGTTGGTCTGGAAGGCGATCTCGTCGATGACCTTGATGATCTTGGAGGTCGCGTCGGAACTCTTCTGAATCTCCTGGATGGCCGCGTTCATCCGGTCCATGGACTCGCTGCCGGTGTGTGCGGACTTCTTGGCTTCGCCGGCGAGGGTATTCGCCTGCTGGGCGTTGTCCGCATTCTGCTTCGTCATCGAGGCCATCTGCTCGAGGCTGGAGGAGGCTTCTTCCAGGCCGGCGGCCTGTTCGGTGGAGCCTTCAGCCAACGACTGCGAGGCCGCAGAGACCTGACCCGAGGCCGAAGCCACCTGGGCGGCGCCCTCGGTCAATTGACCGACGATGCGCTGAATCGTGCCGGCGATCGTCCGGGCGACGACGAGCCAGATGAGCATGGCGGCCAGAGAGCCAATACCCAGGACGATGCCGAGGATCACGTTGCTGGCATGTCCGATGGAAAGGACACGCTCCTTGGCAGCGAAGAACTCGTCCGAGTAGGAACCCACGCCGATCACCCAATCCCACGGCTCGAAGTACATGATGCGGGCGATCTTCTCGCGGGCGACGGTGTCACCATCGTTCTTCCAGGGATAACGCTGTTCCGCGATCTGGCCCGACTTCAAAGCCGTGCCCTTTTTGCAGATCTCCTGAATGAACAGAGCGCCGCCGGCGTCCTTGGCGTCCCAGAGGCACTCCCCGTCGCGTTTACCGTCCTTGGAGATGACGTAGTTGCCCTTGGCATCGAGGACGAAGACGTAGCCCGTGGTGCCGACCTTGGCGGCCATGACGGCCTGCCGCAGAGATGTGACACTCTCCTGCGGAACGCCGACGTACAACATGCCGACCACCTTGTTGTTCATATCCGTGAGCGGCTCGTAGGCCGTGACATACCAGCGGTTGACCACCAGGGCGCGGCCACGATAGGTCTCGCCCCGAAGCACCGCCCCGATGACCGGGTTGGGCGTGCCGTCGGCGTTCGTGCGGGCGATGTAGGTGCCGATCGCCCGGCCGCCGTCCTTCTTCTGCACGTTCGTGCACACGCGGAGCATGTCACCGGCGTCATTCATCCGCTGAAAGATCGTGCAGGTGGCGCTCGTGAGATTCTGCACCTTGTCAACCACCGGGGACGCCTTGCCCATATCCGTGTTGTTGCCGAGCCAGGTGTCGCCGACCACCAGTTTGGGCAGGTCCACCTTGCTGGAGGCATTCGTGGCCTGATTGACGGCCTCCCACGAAACCGTCTCTTCGGCGAGACGGACGGACCCCGTCTGCTGCATGACGTGCCGGGCCACGCTCAGTGCGCTGTCGACACTCTTCTGCACCATGTCCTGCTGCACCTGGCACATCGAGTAGATGTTCTGCGCGATGTGATCCAGATCCGCGTACGCCAGTTTCAGGCTCTCCTCGTCGGCGGCTTTGACCATCTTCTTGTTCTGGCCCAGGATCACGAGCGATACCGTGACCAGCGGCAGAACGGTAAGGACAATTCCGATGACAAGGAGTTTTGTCTGAAGTTTCATTCTCTTTCGCATGTCAAGTCCCCTTCACTCAGACACGAGACCGATGGTTCTTTCACCCTATCGGTCCGCTAGAACTTATAGATAAGCGATCCCTGCACGCGCGTGTCATCAGCGTCACCAGGTCCCTTATAACGGGTGGTCCACTGCGACAGCTCCATGCCTACCGTGACATTCTTATTGATGGCAAACAGGGCGTTGCCGAAGACACTGGAGTTATAGGTCCGATTGCCCGTATTGAGGTCATCGGCATTCACGCTGTCGGCGCCGCCGCCGACGTTGAACGACCACTGTGCCCATGGTCCCAGGCTGACAGCCGCCCAGCCGCCCTTGCTGGCGATTTCGTTCCGCGTGGTGATATTGACACCCTGGCTGATGCCGCCGAAGTAGGCATCCAGGTCCTCGCCGACGAAGAACTCACCCAGCAGTGTGACGCCCGGGCAGATCGGCTGGGTCAGGTCGAAGTTACCGGACCACGAGCGGAAGTTCTTGTGCTCCCCGGTGTTGTTGAGATCGTACTCCTCGCCACCGAAGTGACCCGACACACCCACGGTCGTGGGCTTGGGTCCGAAGCACGGGAAGGTCAGGCTGACGCGTCCCTGCGCTGTCGGGAACCCCGAATCCTCACCGGTTTCCGAGTTTACCGCGTCCAGTCGTCCAATGGTCCGCAGCGCGGCGGCTTCCAGCTTCAGGCTGGTGTTGTCGTTCAGGGCAATACCCTGAGTGACGCGCAACTGCGGCCGGCGGTAGCCGATGTTGCCGGTCTGCCAGAGGACCAGGTAATTCAACGTATACGGGTTCAGCGGCGAGATCACGTCGGCTGCCTGACCGGCGAGAATCGAGAACTGGGACTGGGTCCAGTCCAGTTTCGCGTACGCCAGCCGCATCTGGATCTTCGCCTTGTTCTCCGCGGCGTAGTTGCCGAAGAAGTCGAACTCGATGGCGCCGGACGTCTTCATGCCGTCCACGGTCGGGCCCGTGATGTTGAAGCCCATCCGGGTCTGATTGACCGTCGCATTGAACTCGTTGTCGTCATCGTTGGTGGCTTCGGAGTCCACATAGCCCGCGAAGTTGCCGGGCGTGACACGAGACGTGTCATACGACGCATCCAGTTTGACATAGCCGTAGACCTGGATGTCGAGGCTCGACCAAACATCCTTCCGTTCGACAGCGGGAGCCGGGGCGGGTGCTGGAACCGGGGCCGGGGCCGGAGCCGGTGTGGCCACGGGGGCCGGGACAGCCGCGACAGGGGCTGGAGCCGGTTTCGGAGCGGCTGCCGGAGCCGCCTCTTTCTTCGCCGCCGCCGCAGGAGCAGCCGGGGCAGGTGCAGCCGCCGTCGCGGGCGCCGGGGTCGAGCTGGGCTTGGGGGCCTTCAGTTCGCCCATGGCCACCTCGAGCTTAGCCAGCCGCTGCTTCAGTTGTTCATTCTCTTTCTGGAGATTCGCTACCTCAGTGTTCTGGGTCTTGGTTTCCGCACCGGTACCGCTTTGCCCGCTCTTCGCTCCGGCCGCAGTTTTGTTCGCCTTCTTCATTTCCTCGAGGGCGTTCTCGAGTCTCTCAATGCGGTTGCGCAGGTTCGCGTTTTCCTGCTGGAGCGACTCCCCGCTGTTGGCCAAACCGATACTGGTCCAGGTCAGCAGCATCGCGATGAGCGCGAGGTACACGGGTCTGTTCATGGGTCTGTCCTTTCCTTCTTTCCTGTTCATGGTCGTTGCTCGAGGGTGGGTCTACTCGGGTGATGCGACAGCGGCCTGCCCCCGCGCGGCAACTTCCTGTAGCCCGTCGGTGGCGAGGACCTTGTTGATGTCCAACAGAATCTTGACGGTGTCGCCGACCTTGCCCATGCCGAGGATGAAATCGGTGTTCACGGCCGAGCCGAACTGCGGCGCGTCTTCGATGTCCTTGCCGGCGATGTCCAGGACCTCGCGGACCCGGTCCACGATAATGCCGGTGTTGAACTTGCGGCCGGCATGCACGATCTCGACCACGATGATGCACGTCTCATCCGTGACGGCGGCCGTCTCCATCCCGAACTTCGCCCGCAGATCGATCACCGGAATGACCTGACCCCGCAGATTGATGACGCCCTTCACGTAGCCGGGCGTCTGGGGGACAGCGGTCACGTCGATGTAGCCGATGATTTCCCGGACCTTCAGGATTTCCAGCCCATACTCTTCATGGGCCAGGGCAAAGGTCAGATACTTCCCTTCCTTGTCCTGGGCGGTCTGACCCAAATTCTCGATGAATGTGCTTGTTTGAGGCATAGCAGATCTCCTATAGCCGTGAGTCTGAGCACAAAATGCTTATCCAAGTTGCTGTGACAGGGGCTGCCTTCGCGTGAGTGCTGCTTGTTGACACGAACGGCGCCACATCCGACCCTTCCTGCTTCCGTCGGACGGGCCCATTCGTGGCCGTCCATTCCCGCCGCTTCAATAGGTAATTCGCTATTGGGGTCGGCGGATGGCGTTACGGGCTTTATCCACCTCTGCGGGTAGGCATGACACCCAGGGATATTTCCACCCTGGAAGGGCGCGATAATGTGGGTGTTCTGATCGCAAGGGCACGATTCAGTGACCATGTCCACGTCACCCGGAGGTCACGGCCACGAGTATTTGGCTCTATTCGGAATGTCTTGGGGAATGTCTCATAATGCGGTCGCGCGACAGAGACATCGGCGCGACCGCGGCGCCGTCGGACTCCGCCTGCCTGTCGCGGCTATCCGGGACGGATGGGACCTGTGCGAGGGGAATTCCGGGGATGCCGGAACGGTCGGCTTCACAGCCAACGATCGGATTTGAACCGACAACCGCTGGTTTACAAAACCAGTGCTCTACCGTTGAGCTACGTTGGCATCAGGCATGAAAGTATACCGTGAGAACCCATTTCGATCAAGGCGCTTCCAGGGTGGGGGGGCGGCCGCCGCTATATAGAAAAGGACAGACCCGCCGGTCCCGGATGGCTTCGCACCGGCGCCGCTCCATCAGCACCGATCCCCAGCCACCCCGACCAGAGGGTCTGTCTGTTACTACTGGGGTCGCCAGACGCGGCTTGAGGCGTCGGGCGTCCCCATCCAGCCGTGCAGATTGGGCCCGCACATGATACGCTGCAAGAGGCTAAGCCGTCCCATAAGGCGCGGCGAGTCTTCCGGCTGGATCCCCGCAGGGCTACAACGCGGTCAGAAAACGTTGGTTTATCGCAAATCGATCCCCAGGATCGATCCAAAGACCGGCGTAAAGCACTGCGCTTGGATGCAGCGGAAACATGGCCGGCGGTATGCCGCCGACGGTTCCGGGCCGCATCAATGCATGGACAGCATCAACAGGTGAAGCCGGGCTTGATCGCCTAGGGAATTGGCCGTCCAGGGCGAAATCAAACCGCTGCCCATTAAGCCATTGGCGACGCCCGTCATCGTGGATATGCCCGAGAGGCCCGTCACGGGCATGGTGATTCCGATGAGGTGAGCGCTACCAAAGAGATGACTGATACCGCCGCCGTCCTGCGTGATGTTCACGACCAGAACCTGTGACGAACTGCCGTTCTCATCACTCTGCAGGAGGTTGATACCGTTGGTCGTGCCGATCATCGAGCCCTGGTTCTGCTCGATGAGATTGCCGCTGGCCGTTGCGGTGACCAGCAGTGCGCACGCTACCGAAACTGCAACTTGTTTCCACATACTGAAGACTCCTTTCTTCGTGAGTATTGACAGTCCGACGGTCCAGATCTTCTGAACCATCGGCCAGACAAAAACCAGCCCTCTGGCACAGGCAAGCTGCGGTTCTGGGGCCCCCAACGACATCCCTGCGTTGAGAGCACCACTCAAGGGTGCCTAAGCCCAATGAATCGAAGGCACGCCTGGCCAGAGGGCTATTGGAATTCTACGGATGTTAAAGAGCGTACCGCGTCCGGCGGACGAGCCGCCGGCGGGGACGTCGACTCGTTAGTTCACGCTGGTCTGGCCGACACCCAGCAGGGTGCCGCCGCCGACCGACAGGGTCGTGCCCGCGCCACCGGTGGCCGCGTCATAGATGGTGGTGCCAATGCCCTGAATGTTGGCGCTGCCGCCGTACATATTGAAGTTCAACTGTGCTTGAATGCCGACGAACGTCTGAATACCCAGGGCCGTACCTGTGCCGGTACCCGACTTGATCACCTCCTGATAGAGGTCCGCATCGAGATCCTGCGTCTGAATACCCAGGCTGGGCACCTGCAATTGCAGACCCGCGCCCGCAGCGGCCTGACCCACGTTGAACAGGCCACCTGTGCCCACGGTGCCGGCGCTCTGGACGAGAGAGCCATTGGCACCCTGGTAGGACGTCTCATGCCAGATATTGTCCGTGGACAGTTGCGAGTTGGCCACGGTCACGACATTGTTGCTCCCGGTGGCCCCCTCGCCCAGGATGCCCGCACCGTTCATACCGGTGAGGCCGTACGTCTGGACCTGGGCATCATCGGCCATCGCGACCGACGACAGCACCAGAGCAATGACCACGATCGATATGCTTTTCACCATGTTACAATCTCCTTCATTCCTTGGCTTTGCAGCGCCGCTGACCTGACCCGGTCGCGTCGACGTTGTCGCGTGTGGGGGAGCTCTTAGGACTTCTGCCGCAGGGCTGCCTGAGAGCTCCCCACGCGATCATGGAAGATACTTGGTTGTGTCACATTTTCGTGACCTCACCGGCGGTTTACAGCGCGGCCTGCGTCTGGGCCGTGGTCACGTTCATCACGCTGTTCACGATACCCGTGGCACCCGCGGCGCCGTTAATAGTCGATGTCTGCATGCCCAGGATCGTCTGCGATTCCGTCAGGGTGCCGGCGGCATTATTCGCCGACTGACCTGCGTTCAACACGATCGTGTGCAGGGCGTCACCACCACCCTGGCCATCCGACTTCGCCAGGGTCTGGGCGGCACCCAGGCCAAGGTTCTGGACCTGAGCCTTCGGATCACATCCATCTCCGACTTCCTGGCCCTGTGTCCCTATGATAGCCAGGTCCTGGCAGACGCCGACCAAGGCGCACGAGCCGATGGCGCTGGCGCTTTGTCCCAGGGAGCTGAGCAGATTCTGCTCGCCCGAGCTGTTGCAGATGCCCGTGATGCCCTGGCTGTTGTTGACCACCAAGTTCTGCAGCGAGCTGCCGTTCTGTTGGCCGTGGAGCAGGTCGATCGCATTGTCGAGCCCGATGTGGCTGACTTGATCCTGAACCAGGGTGGCGAAACTGCTCGAAGCAATGACGAGGGCGACGACGATTGACGATCCAATGATTTTACACATGTTCAACACTCCTCCTGTACGATCTTGACTGATGCTTTCTCTTCCAAATCGCTGACCACGCGTCAGCATGATTCTTAGCTGATGTAATGATTGACACGCGTTTTCACTTGCTGACTCAACTGCACGATCTCATAACGTTTTGAACGTAACACCTACTCGTCATGCAACTTCGCCGCGGGAACAAGGCGCCCTCCGGTCCGGCCGGCACTGCCGCAACCGAGCGGTTGCCGGCGACCGGACCAGAGGGTCCTTGGGTCGTCCTGTGGACAAGAGCGAGGACTTGTCTTGCGAACGCAGAAGTGAAGCCGTTGTTCATGCACACTCCTTGTCTTCGAATCCGCACGGATGTCCCAAACGTGTCTGAATTCTTGTCCATTTCGATACATCCACCACGAATGATTCACGTGATTACCAAGGCACCGAGGTTTGTCCGGCGGCAATGCTGCCACCGCCGTTGATAACCACCGAGCCACACGGACCACCGGCGGCGGCGTCATACACTACGTCACCGATCCCTTGCACATTGGCCGTCGCGCCGTAAGGCGTGAAGATCAACTGCGTGCCGATGCCCAGGGCCGTTTCAATGCCCAGGACGGAACCGATGCCGCCCGCCTTCACGATGCTCTCGTCCAGATCACTGCTGACACACTGCGTCTGAAAACCGGTGGTGGGGTCCTGAATCTGCATCCCCATCAGCTCGCCATCCTGGCAAACACCGGACAACGTGCCTGTACCAACGGCACCAGCCGCCTGCGTGATAGCTCCATTGAATCCCTGAAATGCCGTGGTATGGCGGATGTCGTCGGTACTCTGCTGCGCTTCCAGCACCAATCCCCAGTTCGTGCTCCCGGCCGCGCCGTCACCTACTTGGAGGACGCCGTTCGCTAAATCCAGGTCGAACGACTGGATATTGAGATCGAGCGCAAAGGCCGTTGACGCTACGAGCGCCACAACCAGTGCCGCTACTGATAATCCCTTACGCATGTTTTGAACTCCTTTTCTTAGCACTGCTTTGGTCAACGTTGCTGCATCACCTGACATCTGTGGCGTCGCGTAAAGGGGAGCCTGGAAGCCTCCATCCAAGGTCTTTCCGGGGGAGCCTCAAAGCTCCCCCACGCGATCGCGTTAGATGTCCCTTGATCCAGGCAACCCGGTTTACAGAGACGACTGGGTCTGGGCGGTCGTAACCGTCATGCTGGAATCAACGATGCCCGTGGCGCCGGCGGCACCCGCGAGGCTCGAGGTCTGCATACCCAGAATCGTGGACGACTCATGCTGCGTACCGGCCGAGTTGCTGGCCTCCTGCTCGCCACTGGCAACGATGGTGTGCAGAGCATTGCCGCCGCCTTCGCCGTCCGCGCGGGCCACGGTCTGATCCGCGGCCAGGCCGAGACCCTGCAGCTGCGCCTTCGGGCCAACGCCCTCGGTCACTTCCTGAGCCTGCTGGCCCGTGATGACCAGACCCTGAGCGACACCCACCAGAGCGCAGTTGCCGCAAGCCGTGGCGGACTCGCCAATGGAGGCGAGCAAGCTCTGATGAGCGTTGGTGTTGCAGATGCCCGCGGTGCACTGAGCATTGTTCACCACGAGGTTCTGCAGCGAGCTGGCCGTTTGGCTGCCATGGAGCAGATCGATGTTGTTGGTGAGGCCGATATTCGTGACCTGCTGCTGAATATCGCTTGCCATGGTCGCGAAAGCGCCCGAGCTGACGACTACAACCAGTACCATTGAAGCTGCAATGACTTTGAACATGTTCAAGACTCCTTCTTCTGTAAGTGTTGTTCACTCCGTTTTGAGATCACCGACATCCTATCGGTAACCACAACACACCTTGATGACAGAACCACTCAGCTTGATTGTGCGGGACATCACCTCCTTTCTCCCCCAAGTCATCTGACCGCGTTAGCGTTGAGAACCGTATCTTCGCAGCCTCTACCGGATCGCAACATTATCCACGGCCTGACTGGACGTGAATCCGGCCATCTGGTAGAGCTCGGAACTGATCTCGATGCCTGGGCCCTTCGGTTTGACCACGGCCTCCGGCGCCATGGGGCGTGGGGTCGCAGCGGGCCGGGCCGCAGCGGTAGTGCCGACGACCGGCGGCGTCGTTGTCGCCGCGGCTGTGGTGGTCGGGGCTCCCGGGGCGGATTGTGCCGCCGCGGCCTTCGGCCGGACGCGAATGCGCTCATACAACGTGGTCGGTATCCGGCGTCTCACCATCAATTCCGGGTCGAACCGATAGGCCGAGGCACTCAGAATCGCCTTGCCCTTGCCTTCGGTGATGCCGGTGGCAAAACCGGCGCCGGCCGACAATGAGTAGTTGGTCTGGCTGTATCCCATGCCCAGGGTGGGCAGCGTGAGGTTCGAACCGACTGTCACGCCCTTCATACCGCCGGAGATCAACAGAATGTCCACATCCCACGGCAGGGCTTCCGCGACGGCTGCGTCGTACACCTGGTCCCAGTTGCGCTCGTACCGGCCTTCGATGCTGATGCGACCGGTGTACACGTAACCGTTCTCCGCCAGCAGCAGCGGATCGATGTAGCTGTCGATGATGCAGATCAGGGGTTTGCCTTCGACCCGGCGATGACGGGCGACGGAATTGGCAATCGTGAAGCCGCGCCCATGGTGATAGTTGTCGGGGCCCCCGAAGACCACGCAGATCCCGTTCGCCACCGCTCCGATCCAATCGAGCGGGCTGTCGTACGGTACCGCGGTCAGCACGGCCCGCAGCTCATCCATTTCGTCCCGATCCTCCGGATCGAAAATGCGCTGGTAGACCAGATCGCTGTTGGTCGGTCCATTCGGAAAATACGCTTGTGTTGTGCCCCACCCGGCGTGCGTCCACATGGGCAGGTACGGCGAGTACGTGCCGACGGGCGACGTGCGGCCTTTATAGTTCGACGTCGTCGACAGGGTCAAATTCGAATAGCTGTAGCCGAGGCCGCCGGACGAGACCGACGAGCTCGACGAGCTGCCCCCGGTCGCGTTGCCGCCGCCGGCCACCGCGATCGCCGACGAGTCGGAGTCCGACACGGAATCCGCGTTGCCGCCGCCGACCAGTTCGGTGTTCTGTATCTGTGACGGGTTACTCGTGACGTCGTTCGTCATCACGTAGTCGGCGCCGGCCCAACCCGCCGCCGCCAACATCACCAGAATCCCTGCTGCCATGTTCCTTTTCATCGTCGTTCTCCTTAACCGGTACCCGATCTCCATAGAACCGCCGCGGCGGCTGGGCGCCCTTCCTGACGCGCGGCGCGCACCGCTTGCACGGTCGTTGTACTACAGGGGTCTTGCCGGAAACGGCGGCAGACCCTCCTCCTGGCCCAAGGGCGCAGCCCTCAGGCATGACTACATGCATCGGCACCCTCCCGGCCCGAGCATAATTCCAGTGTCCCAAGCTCTTCTTTCAGAAGAGTGTCAGGGCAGCCAAGGCCCGGCTCGCCCGTCCTTCCCGGCGCACCGATTCTGCCTTCAGTCAGCAGAGTCCGTGCCGGAGACGCTGCGTGCCGGAGCTATCCTGGAACGCAGAAGCCGGTTTGCTTGCGCAGGGACGAGATCACGAGATCCCGGCAGACGTGGATTCCCGAGGAATCCGGTGAGTTCCGGCTGCTCGCCTGGCCACAGGCGGAGCCGGCCGCTTTGAGATGAGCGGGGGTAACAGTCTGTATTCATCGTGCGCATAGCATCCATGCACCACACCCTGTTAAACCCCGCACCGTTTGATCGCACACCTAGTAACGTGACATTCATTGTCAACGTTGGGGGTAGTCTACCACAGAAAGCGGATTTGTCAAGAGGAATCCGCGCAGGGGGCGCGAATTTTTGGAGAGGATGTCACGAGGGTCGTCCCCTGCCCCGCCGGTGGCGGGGCAGGAGCGGTTGGTGCCTCATCGTTGTGTCGGGCTATTTGATCTCTACGATGGAGTTGTATTCGCCATAGGGGTTCACTTCGGTGCGTTCGTTGTAGGGATCCTGTTGCCATTGACCGTCTACGACCAGACGATAGCGATAGGTGCCCTGCTGGAGTTTCAACTTGGTCTGCCAGACGCCGGTGTCGCCGACGCGCTGCATCGGGCTGGACGACGGCTGCCAGTTGTTGAAATCCCCGGCCAGGTGCACGGTGTTGGCGCGCGGATAAAGTGTCACGAAGACCACGGCGTCGTTGATCTGATTGACGCCATAGTAGTGGGACAGTTTCGCATCGGTCGTCGCCTGGGCCACCGGGGCGGGAGTCGGGATCGCCACGATGGGAACCGGCGCCGGAGCCGGCGTTTCGATCTTGGGAGCGGCCACGGGTTGCGGCGCGGCCGGATGCGGGGCCTGAACCTGGGGCGCCGCGGGTACCGGCGGCGGCACGGGCGCCGAAGCCTGGACCTGCGGTTCGAGCTTCTGGGCCGGAGCCGGAGGAATCGGCTCGGGACGCGTCGTCTTCAGCAAGTCGGCGGCGCTGGCGCCGATGGATTCGAGCCGATCGGCCAGCGAGTCCACCAGCCGCTTGCTCTTGATCTGCGGGCCATCGGCCGCACCGATGAGTTCCTGTGCCAGCATGCGGAAGTCCTGCTGGCCCTTGCTGGCCGGATCGTATTCGCTGATGGGCTGGCCGAAGCTGGCCGCCTCTTTGATGCGGGTATTGAAGTTGACCACCGTCTTGAACATGCGGCTGGAGAAATGCGAACGCAGCTCGGCGAGGATCTCCCGGGCCATCTTTGTGCGGATGTCGTACATGCTGGCCAGGACTCGGACGGAGACTTCCTGCTGGCATCGCTTGCACAGCACCGCCAGGGTTTCAAGCTGCTTGCTCAGGCCATGCAGAGCGAAGTAGCCGGTCTCGACGGGCACCACCACATCGGTGGCCGCCCGCAAAGCGTTGAAGGTCAAGAGGCTGACCGCCGGCGGGCAGTCGATCACGGTGAAGTCGTAATCGGCCTTCACCCCCTCGAGGACATCCTTCAGGCAGCACTCGCGCTCGGGAATGCCCGCCATCTGCTGCTCGAATGCCGATAGATCGATGCTGGCCGGGGCCAGCTCCAGACGATCGCTGATCTGCCAGAGAATCTCCGACAGCCGCATCGGTTCGCTGCGGCTCTTGCTGATCAGCACGTCGTAGATGCTTTGTTCGATCTGCTCTTCCGGCACGGCCAGCCCCACGGCACAGTGGGATTGCGGGTCCATGTCGACCAGCAGCACTTTCTTGCCCAGATCCGCCAGCGCACTGGCCAGATTGATGGACACTGTGGTTTTGCCGCAACCGCCCTTCTGGTTGACAACCGCTACTGTTCTCATCTTGATCTCCGCTTGTGACTGACACGATGCTGACACGACGCAGACCCCATCGCCGGCAGCTCAAAAGAACCGGTTTTCAGTACTGCCGGGGCCGACAACAACCCCTGTTTTCTTTTCGGCAATCAAATCTTAAAAACTTTATCCTTTTATGGGACCGGCCGATAAAAAGACATGGAATGTACAGAAATGCCTTAGCTTACCGGTCGGCGGAATAGTGTAGCAGACGCGCGCCGCACTGGCTATAGTGAGGGCGTTCGGTTTGATGTTGGCGTGTCGATGTTCGAGTCTCTGGGGTCGATTGAAATGCAGGAGGCAGACCTATGCAAAAGGTTATTACCGGACGCCGCGCTTTTCTAAAATTTGCTGCCGCAGCGGCTGCGGGAGCCTGTTGGGCGGGTCGCTCTGTGGCTGCGAGTGGGACATCTGAGCCGGCTGGTTTGCTCAAGGCCTGTCAGCTCGGCATGCTCGGAAAAGAACTTGCCAACACAGAAAAATTATCGCTCGCGAAGCGCTGCGGCTTCCAGGGTATCGAAACCGAAGTGCCGGCCGATTTCAATGCGGCCAAGGAGCTGGGTGAGCAGTCACGACAGGCAGGCGTACCCATCCATTCGGTGGTCTACGGCGGCTGGGACGCCCCCTTCTCCGATCCGCGGGCGGAGGTGATAGACCGGGGCATTGCCGGGATGGAAAAGGCCATGCGGTGTGCCAGGGCGATGGGCGCCGATGTGGTGCTGCTGGTGCCGGCCGTGGTTGGGGATCTGGTCGGTTACGCCGATGCCTGGCAGCGCTCCCAGAAGGCCATCCGCCGGCTGCTCCCGCTGGCCAGAGAGCTCGAGGTTACCATCGCCGTGGAAAACGTCTGGAACAAGTTCCTGCTCAGCCCCCTCGAGTTCGCCAGGTACGTCGATGAGTTCGACGATCCGCGGCTGAGGGCCTATTTCGATGTGGGCAACGTCATCCTGTTCGGCTACTCCCAGGACTGGATCCGCACGCTGGGCAAGCGAATCGTCCGCATCCACCTGAAGGATTTCAAAAGGGATGGGTACAAGTGGACCAACCTGCTCGACGGCGACGTGAACTGGCGCCAGGTTCGCAAAGCTCTGACCGAGGTAGGCTATTCGGGGTACATGACGACCGAGCTCTCCGGCGGCGACGAAGCTTATCTCAGGGACCTGTCGGCCCGGATCGATAAGATCATCGCCATGACTTAAAACGCCAGGATCAGGCGCAGGCCGTACTCCAGGGTCCAGTTCCGCGGCTCGTACACGACCATGCCATTCTCGTACTCCTCGTCGGACTTGTCCACGTTCCAGTAGCCGAGGAAGGGGTCCAGGGCCAGGCCGAAGCGGTCGAAGCGCTTCTGCAGCCGCACGGAACCTCTCAGGCCGAAGCCGAAGGGCTGTGCGTTCGTGACATCGTCGTAACGTGAATCCACATCGTCCCAGTGCGTAACCTGCAAGCCCAGGAACAGGAAGTCGAACTCCGCACCGGGCGTCAGCGACCATTCCTCGGAGAGCCCGTGCGTGTACTGAAGCCCTACAGGTATGTAGAAGTAGTTCGATTCCCGCTCGTATCCGTGGGGATCGCAGGACATGTCATCGTTGAGATACCGGTAGCCGAAGCCGAGATAGAGCGTCGTCAGGCTGTCGTCCTTCAGGTAGTCGCGGCCGCCCAGGATTCTGAACTCGAAAAGTGCATCATCGATATCGTTCGTCTGGTAGGATGCTCCCGTCGACAGGCCGCCGTCATAGTCGACCTGACCGAAAGCGAGTCTGCCTTCGAGCCGGAGCAGAAAGCGGCCTTCGGGAGTGGCCAGACTCGGATCCGCCCATGGGCGGTAGGTGTACGAGGCTCCGACGCCGTAGAAGGTGCCTTCCTCCTCCATGATGCCGGGCTCTTTGTACTGAAAATGGAATACCTCGGGACGCACCTGCCAGATATGCTTGTGCATCGAGAAACTGTCGAAAATCCCCTCCTCTTCCGCTCGCGCCGCTTGAATCCCCAGGGAACACACCACCATCGCAAGCACGATGCCGCGCTGCATCCGAATCGTCATGTCTTCTCCAACCGTAACCGGGGCCATGTTCACCTGGACCGGAATATCTTACGAATTGAAAGGCGTCTCGTCAATGATGGCAGCCGGGCCGACCAGGGCAAACGCATCTTAAGTAGTGGTGGGAGCGGGACGTAGCCGATGATTCTG
>CAYQXM010000027.1:0-53444 GCA_964421295.1 uncultured Pirellulales bacterium | reverse complement strand
GAATCATCGGCTACGTCCCGCTCCCACCACTACTTAAGATGCGTTTGCCCTGCCGGCCGTCCCCCAAGTCCCGTCCCCCAGTCACATTTTTGTGCTTTTTTCGGAACTTCAGACTTGACAACCGGCCCCTCCTCTGTATACTGCCCCACAGAGTACGTGTCCACCCCGCTGCGAAAGCACGGAGTGGAGAACAGCAGGCTGGTGTTCGACGTATTCTTCTGCATTTGATTGTTTCGACAGGATGAGGGTGATGGGTGAACTCGATACGGAGATCGGGGCCCAGCTCATGAATGTCGGACTACACGTCCGCCCTGGCTCAGGCATCAACAATAGAGCCCGGCCTCGAGATCAACTTACGGAGGCTTTGTTCGGCAACTAGGACTCCCGTAGCAAGAGAGTGTCTACATTCTTGTCGCCGTCATCTGAGGTGCCGCTCGGAGGCAGTGTGCGTCGTGACGATCGGCAGTCTCACCATATGCTGGAAAAGGTGGCTGCGCAAGGTGCTTGAGGTCTGTATTTGGTCAGGCAATAGAGAGTGAGTGTGAGTGTTCCATTGTACACGGGCGCTGGTGGTGCGCCCACGGGGAGTGTGTCGTTACGGTGCGTGGGGTGCAGATGAAACGGGAAGTGTTCACGTCATGCGGGAGAAGGGAGGTGACAGCGAGACGAAGGAACTGATCTGCGCATCGAGTGACATCAGGTGTCGTTTTCGATGAGATCGTCGGACCCCCGAACCCACAGAGGTGTGTCACGTACTCGAGGGCGGCGTGTTCGATCGCTTCGGCAGTAGACTTGGGGGGCACAACGTAGAAAGGGAGTAGGATCATGGTAAAGGTTATTACCGTCTTAGTCGTGGCACTCGCGTTCGTCTCCGGCGCTGCCGCCCAAACGTTGACGCAGGGCCAGAATTGGAGCATAGGGTTAAACAACCAAGTCGATATGAGTGGCGCGGCGGGCAGCGCCAGCAGCATCCAGGGACTGACCACCTTGACCGGCCAGGACCTCACCAGCAGTCTGGGGGCGACAGGCACACAGAGCTTCAGCAGCGCCCTCACTCAGATCGGATCGATCGGCGAGGATGAGGAACAGACTGCCGATTTGCTGCTGCAGGCAGCCCCCTTCATGCAGATCATGGATGGTTTGGGCACCGGCAGCCTGTTGGACCTGGGGAGCCTGTCCACGACGGGCACGATCTCCACGCCCTTCTCGGACACGCCGGCCCCGCTGGGGATCTCGACAGGGGCCATTCCGTGGGACACCGAAAAGACCGGTGGCCTGGGCAAGCCGTGGCAGTAAGAAGGGTCCGAAACTCGGAGTTATGCCGTGATTCAGGCAGGCAGAAAGAGAGCCATGTCTGTGATATTGAGGCGCAGGACATGCGCCCCAGAGGGGTTTCGTTACGGTGCGGTTCTAACGTGAGACAATGGAAGTTGTGATCGTGCATCTTGGGGAGAAAGGAGGTGGCTGCGAGACGAACGAGTTGATGGGTGCGTAACGCGACATCGTGTGGCGTTCTCGCGATGTCGGTCGGCAGGCGAAGGGGCTTCTGACGCCAGGTCGTGTGCAGATCCCATGGCACTCGCTTGTCATGATCGTCGACAGGATGTTGCCGATCATACCGAAATACAAATGGCACAATAGGAAAAGGAGTATCCACATGGTAAAGGTCATTGCTTATTCAGTCGTTGTTCTTCTGATCGCTTCCACTGCTTCCGCGCAGCTCGGGACGCTGAACCAATCCGAGAACGTGATTAACACCCTCACGAGCAATGTGAATCTGTCGGGCGCCCCGGGTACGGGCGGTGCGCTGAACGTCACGGCGAACTTCGCCGGCCAGACGGCCAGCACCACCTATCCGACAGCGGCCTCGCAGGGCATCGGTCTGATCGGCGTCCAGGGTTCCTTCGTCCAGAATGACGGGTCGGCGGTCATCTCCATCGGCCAGACTCTGGGCATCAAGGGCGCCACAGCCGGAACGATGGGCCCCGGCCAGGTTCAGGCCGTCAATGCCGACAACGGCGCGATCGCCGGTGGCGAGCAGCAGTTCCAGGGGATCTGTGTGGACGGCACGCAGACCATCAGCAAGGGCGGCGACGGCACGGTCATCGGCCTCAATGCGGGCGGTGCCCTTCTGGGCCAGGAAGTGTCGAACGCATCGACGATTTCCGATCAGGGTATCCTGATCATCGGCGGCCAGCTGGCGGGCGTTACCGGCGAGGCGGCCTCCAACGCCATCATCACGACCGGCATGAGCACGACCGTGCTGCAGTATCAGAGCGGCAACGTCTCGGCTCCGTGAATGGCATTAGAATAGAACAGAGCATAAAGAGCCCTGAAGACATCCTGTAGTGTTGTTTCACTCCGAGGGAGCCTCAGGGCTCCCTCTTTTTCTATGCGTATCACAAGACCAGCGGAGGCGCCGCGTTTTTTCTCCCTTTCTGTCTCGAAAATTTCCAAATCCTGTGTCCGGAGCAGCTGCATATAGATGCTTGCTGTTCAACGGGTTATGTTCACCCGTGTCTGCACGGGCACTTATCCGACTGCGTGGAACGGGAATATGCAGTTTCCGTGCTTGACAGTCCCGGCCACGACACTACATTGAAGTCGAAAGGGTAGGAGCAGAGGGTTGATGGGGGGAGTTCTACAGTCCGTGGAAGAGTCCTGCCCATCAATCTACTCAGCGTCGCTGCTCTCCTCTATATTGAAACGGTTTCCGCCCCGGAAGAAGGAGGTTTACCGCTCGCGGTCCGCGTCGACCGCTCGCGGTTCCTTCTCGGAGCGCGGCACACGATGTGCTTCTCGAGTCCATGGAGAACGCAGACAAGGAGGTACAACAATGCGCACGCGAAAGAAGTTCCCGGTAGTTATCACAGCACTTCTCATCACCCTGGTCGTTTCACAGGCCGGCGCCGTCCCGGTGACCATGTCGTACTACGGCGTCGAGGACCAGACCCGAATTCTCCGTGGCACCATCACCGGCCTGGCGGCCGTGGACACAGCCACGCTCACGGACGCTGGCGTCGTGAGCGGTTCCGATGGTGTCTTCTCCGGCTTCGACTGCGACTTCCTGGTGCTCGACGTCGACGGCGACTGGTCAACAACAGCCGACCGAATCCTGCCGGTTGCAGATAGTGCCACGCTGAGCCCCGGGACGATCATGAATCAGTTCACCTCGCCTTATCAACCGACGGGCACTCACACCGGATCACTGTTCGGCTCGAATTCCGGCGGTTCTATCGATTCTGCGACGGCGACGCTGGGGACCCGTGATGGCTCATATGCGTTCAGCCTGACTGTCGATGGCAGTCAAGGCTGGGTGACTCTCGGCTATGGCGGCTCACTAACAACATTCTTCCCGTACACTGAGGCGGGACAGGGTCTCTACCTTTTTGCCGGCCAGGTAGCCACGGCTACAAACGAGAACTGTTACGCGACCGTCGATCTCTCCTGCCCGGCCATTCCTGCTCCCGGAGCCCTTGTTCTGGGCGGGATCGGTGCGGCGGCAGCGGGTTGGCTGCGCCGGCGTCGCGCCCTCTAGGTTCCGCGCGGACTCTCCGACAAGTGCAGTGGCACTGTCGGCCAGGAACGCAGAAGACATCTGATATCGTCATTTCACTCCGAGGGAGCCTCCGGGCTCCCTTTGTTTTTGGATTTATCGAACTGGAGGGACACGCCACCGTACCTGAGACATCAGCACCCGATGCTGTCTCTCAGGTCTGAGCCGAGCAGCAGACCCTTGCACATACATCCGTGAGTCGGTGACACATTCGGAGGCAGCGATGAACGGCTCGCGTCACCTGAATGAGCGTTGCACGAACGGAATGGAGATAAAAGTCAAGGAGGTCATGTATGTGCAATCGAACTCAAGTCGGTATTGTTCTGTCCACACTTCTTCTGTTAGCGAGTACGCCGGCCTTGGCCTCGCCTGAGACTGTCGGTATGTCGTTCATCGACAGTGCCGGACAGACAGCCATCTGGCGGGGTGACCTGTCTTCCGCCGGATCGGGGACCGTCAATGTCGCGATTATCCTGGATGGAATCGGCACCGGCGGATCGAGCGGCGTCTTTTCCGGCGTCGACGTCGATTTCGTCATTCCGGACCGCGATGGAAATCTCGCCACAACCGGGGACCAGATCAAGCCCATAGAGAATTCATCGACCTACGTCACTGGCGGCACCATTCAGAATCCGGTAGTGTCGCCTTACCAACCGACCGCCACTCATCCGGGCGTGCTGTTCGGCTTGAATGCCGATGGCTCGATCGATTGGGACACGGCCACGCTGGACACGCGTGATGGCTCGTACAACGCCCTGAGCCTGATGGTCGATACCAGTGACGGGTGGGTCAGCCTCGGTGAGTGCGGCGCTATGCACACCGCCTTGCCCACGACCTGCCTCGACGGGGGTCTTTATCTATTCGTGGGCGACGTGGGGCTGAGTGAATTCGTCTGCCAGGTGAACGTGAACGGTGGCGGCACGTGTCACGCCGGTCATCCCAGCGCCCGGGGCGGTCCTTCTGGGCACTATGGGCGCAAGCCTGGTCGGCTGGCTGCGCCGGCGGCAGGCGATCTGACCCCTGTGATAACATGCAGGCCGTGAGATGGAGTGATCCGCATCGAGCGGATCATTCCTCCGCGGCGGCAACGGTCTTCTTCCCCTTGGCCTTGGTACGACCCAGAATCTTGTCGGCTTGCTCGGCATTCTGAGGCGGCCACTGGCCTGCGGCCTGGAGTTCCTTCAACCGATCGAGCTCCTTGACGGCCACGATAGTCCGACAGCGCGGGAAGCGGTTGCAGCCGAGGAACGGTCCCCGTTTGCTCTGGCGAATCACCAGCTCGCCCTGCTTGCACTTGTAGCACTTCACACCGGTCGGTTCGGGCTTCGGTTTGGCCGGCAAAACATTGCCTTCTTTGTCGAGCTTCTGCGTGGTCTTGCAGTTCGGATAGTCACTGCAGCCCAGGAAGGTCCCGAACCGTCCGGTCTTGCGGATCATCGGCTTGCTGCAATTCGGACATTTGTGCTCGGTGACCTCGTTGCGAATCATCTTGCCTTCCTTGTCGCAGGGGGAGGCGAACTTGCATTCGGGGTATCCCGAGCAGCTCAGGAAGCGGCCGTTCTTGCCGAACTTGTACATCAACTGCTTGCCGCAGTCGGGGCAGGTGTATTCGCTGGGTGTCGCCTCGGCCTTGGCGTGCACCATTTTCAACTGCGCGTTCTCGAGCTGTTCCTTGAACGGACCGTAGAAGTCGTTCAGCACGCCCTTCCAGTCCAGGTGCTGCTCTTCGATCTGGTCGAGCTGCTCTTCCATGTGCCGGGTGAAGGCGATGTCCATGATGCGCGGAAAGTACTCGCTGAGCTTGTCCGTGACGATTTCGCCCAGGTCGGTCGCGAAGAACTTCTTGTCCCTCTGTTCGACGTAGCCGCGTTCCTCGATCGTGCTGAGAATCGGGGCGTACGTGCTGGGCCGGCCGATCCCTTCCTTCTCCAGGGCCTTGATCAGTGACGCTTCGGTGTACCGGGCCGGGGGCTTGGTGAAATGCTGCTCCGCCTCCATGTGCATGACGGCCAACGGGCGGCCGACTTCCACCGGCGGCAACTCCTGCTCGGTCGAGAAGACCGGCCACACCTTCGTGAACCCGTCGAAGAGCTGTACGCGACCGCTGGCCTTGTAGACTGCGGTCCCCAGCGTCGTCGGGGCTTCGATATCCAATGTGGTGACATTCCACCGTGCCGGCTGCATCTGGCACGCGACGAAACGCCGCCAAATCATATCGTAGAGCTTGAACTGCTCGTCCGTGAGGAACTCCCGGATTTCGTCCGGCGTCATGTCGACGTCGGTCGGACGGATGGCCTCGTGGGCCTGCTGAGCACTCTTTTTGGCCGTGTAGACGTTCACCTGCTCGGGCAAATAGTTCGCCCCGAAGTGAGACTCGATGAAATGCCGCACCTCGCCGACCGCTTCGTTCGACAGGTGCGTGCTGTCGGTACGCATGTAGGTGATCAGACCCAGCGAACCCATCGAGCCCATGTCGATGCCTTCGTACAACTGCTGCGCGATCGACATGGTGCGCTTGGCGCTGAAACCCAGCCGATTGGCGCCCGCCTGCTGGAGGGTCGAAGTGATGAACGGCGCCGAGGGCTTCGTCAGCGATTCTTTCGTCTCGACGTTGGCGATCTTGAACTGGGCCCGCTGCAACTCGTCGAAGACCTTCTTCGCCTCCTGCTCGTTGCCGGCTTTGAACTTGCCGTCACCGACCCGGTGCAGCTCGGCCCGGAAGGCATGCCGCTTGGCCAGCCACTCCGTTTGCCGTTCCAGATTGGGGCCTTTGGCGTCCTCGGATTTCGGCGTGATGAAGTCGAGCCACTCGGGACCGTAGTTGGCCTGAAGGTCCGTCGTGAACACCGCCGGGATCAGCCAGTACTCTTCGGTTTTGAAGGCGCGGATTTCGCGTTCCTTCTCGACGACCATCTTGACCGCGACGGACTGCACGCGTCCGGCCGACAGGCCGCGCGTGACTTTCTTCCAGAGCAATGGGCTGATTTGATAACCCACGATGCGGTCCAGGATACGCCGGGCCTGCTGGGCCATGACCTTATCTGTATCGATCCGCCCCGGCTGCGAGAACGCCTGCTGAATCGCGGATTTGGTGATCGCGTTGAAGATGACTCGATAGATCCGATCCTCCGGTATCTTCAGAATGTGCGCCAGATGCCAGGCAATAGCCTCACCCTCGCGATCCAAGTCTGTCGCCAGATACACGGTGTCGCAACCCTTGGCGGCCGCCTTCAGCGCGGTAACGACTCGATTCTTGCCAGGCATGATATCGTACGTCGGCTCGAAGCCGTTCTCGATATCGACGTTGAGACCCTTCGAAGGCAGATCCCGCACATGGCCCATCGAAGCTTTCACATCGAAGTTGGGCCCCAGGTAATGATTGATCGTCTTGGCCTTCGCGGGCGACTCCACGATGACCAACGATTTTCCCGTCTTGGACTTTGCCATGTTTTCTATCTTATCTCGAAGTCGTTCAGAAACACGGATACCGGTATTATCGGTCCGGCTGACACCCATATCCCGCCACTGACGGCGCTTATTACCAGTCTTCGGACAAATATGTTCACGCCGAGGGCCGATACCCCTGATCCCTATCGGCCATTTCGCCGTCAACCTTCGACTATTCCGGCCTCCGAGCCGTTCTGACCATCCCCGCGCGGACGGAATCTCATCGAAGCGAAACCGGACAGATACAGAGCCTCCCGCCGCCTGTCAACAAAAAAGCTCCCCAGGCTTCGGCCTGCGGAGCGGAGAGAGGGCCACCGGTATGAGAATGGGGATCGAGGCACTCAGAGCAAAGCGGTGCTGAAATACCGTTCGGCGCGGTCGGGCAGGACCGTCGCCACATTACCGCCAAGGCGCTCGGCCATCTTGCGGGCCGCCCAGACATTGGCGCCCGAACTGATGCCGACGAGATAACCGTAATCCCGCCCTAATTGTCGGGTCGTCTCGATCGCGTTGCGGTCGGAAACCTCGACGACGTCGTCCACGAGCGAGACATCGAGCACGGCCGGGATGAACCCGTCGCCGATGCCTTGAATCTGGTGCAGGCCGGGCTCGTGGCCCAACAGAGCGGAGCAATGCTCCGGCTCGACTGCCACGATCCGGATATTTTTGTTCTGCTCTTTGAGGAACTTGCCGACGCCCTGAAGCGTGCCGCCGCTGCCGACGCCCGCCACAAAACAATCGATTTGGCCGCCGATCTGCCGCCAGAGCTCGCGGGCGGTCTGCTCGTAATGGACGCGCGGATTCTCCGGGTTCTCGAATTGCTGGGGCACGAAAACGTGCTCATCCTCGGCCGCCATCTGCTCGACCCGCTTCACCGCCCCGGCGATCCCCTCCTGGTCCGGGACGAGCACCAGATCCGCCCCCAGGGCCCGGATGAGTTTCTTCCGTTCTTCACTCATGCCCTCCGGCATAACGATGCGGACCTGGTATCCCATGAGCCGGCCGACGAGGGCCAGGCCGATGCCCGTGTTGCCGCTGGTCGGCTCCGTGATGATGGAGTCGTCGCGGAGTTTTCCGGCCTTGCGGGCCGCGTTGAGCATCGCCAGGGCGATGCGGTCCTTGATGCTGCCGCCCGGATTGAGGAACTCCGCCTTGGCGAAGATCCGCTCCCCTTTCAGCCGCAACAGAGGAGTATTCCCGATCAGGTCGAGAATGTTGTCGGTCAACATGCGTGCATCACCTCTTCCACCCTAGTACTCGTTGTTGAGAAAACCGATCAGACCATCCGGAATGAAATCCCCGGCGAAGATGAGAATGTCATTGATCTCCGCCTTGGTCAGATCGCCCGTGACCTGCTGGTTGTTGATGTCCACGTTGACGATGATGCCGAACTGTACGTTCTCCGGTGCGGCGGGCCCTCCCTGCGGGCTGTTGCGCTGCAGGTACGTCGGTCGGATCTCGATATTGACGTTCTTGCCCTCGGTGGGAGCTTCGAGAAGCAGGCGAAGTCCCTTGGCCCGCTGGCGCCACAGATCGTGCTTGAGATTGCTGGCGACGATCTCCAGGGAGTCGACGTAGCCGGTGTCGAAGACGAACTCGTGAATGATCCCGACGCGCGGAATCGTGCGTTCGGCGAACCGCGCCCGCATTTCCTCGAAGACCCGGCGGAATGTCTTGTCCCTGTCCTCGATGCTGATCTCGTGCGGCCGGTCGATGTAGAGCCGCTCGGGGAAGGTGAAGACCGGGCCGCGCGGCGTCAGGACGAACGTCGGCAGCTCCACCCGTTTGGCGTCGGGCAGCAGAAACGTCCGCTGGACCTGCAACTGCCGCGGGCCGGACAGCAACGTCTCGAAGATCTCCGGGAACTGCTCGACCAGCCAGTTGCCGTAGTCCTGGAGCTTGGTGCGGTCCGTTTCCGGCGCCAGTACGGGCCGGATGTCCACGCCGTATTTGACGATATGCTGCGTGATGTTCTCGGTGCTAAACTGATAGTTCATTGTCCCCTCGGCCTAAAAATCCTTTTTCCAGTCTACCCGGCCGCGCGGGACAAGTCAAAGAAAAGCCCCCCGGCGGCCCGACGCCGCGTGTCAATATCGTCGGGAGGAAGCCTTGGGGCGATTCACACAATTGACAAAGAAGTAACGGAGGGCGTCGATGGGATGGTCGTAGAGGCCGTCTTTGAGAGGCAGCTCGCCGGGCGCTGCGTGGGCAACGTCCGGATAATGATAGCATTGCAGGGCCTCGATCAGACGGGGACAACGGGGCGAGATCACCAGCGCGCTGGTGCCGTCACCGCTGCGAATCGCCCGGCGGATCTGCTCGACGCCCTCCAGAATCGTACTGCGCCGGTAACGCGTGGGAATGCCGAGCGAACGCAATTCGCGGACAGTACTGGTGCCGCTGACATCATTCACTCCCGCGCCGGCGGGATCACAGAATGTCGCCGTGACCCGTTCCTCGCCGCCGGGTGTGCGTGCCTTGATTTCGCGGGCATGCGCGTCGATCGTGAGCCGGCTGCGGACGTACTCATCGATCACGCGAACGACGCCGTCATGGTCGACTTGAATCCACAAACACACGAACGGATTGACGAACCCAAAATCCAGCGAGCGGTACAGCGGCAGATTGCTGTTGTAGTCGACGGGTTTGGCGTGAATCGCCGGGTCGAACTCGCTGAAGACCACGTTCTCCAGGGACGGCTTCATGCACAGCATTTCCGATTCCCAGGCGCCGCGGCTGCTGCGCCGCATCTGCGCGATGCAGTCGTCGATCTTGAGATACCCGCGTGCCGCCTTCGCCTTGCCCTGACAGTCGCCCCACAAGGGACATTGCGAGCACACCCGATCCCGGCACAGCTCGATCGTCTCCCACAAGCACCACTTGAACACTGGCACACCCGTCTGTGCCGCCGCCGTGACTTCCCGTTGCATGAGGCCATAGGGCCGATGCATCGTGCTGATCAGTTCCATCCCCGCGACGATGTTGTCCCGGCTCAGTGTCGTGAACTTGGCCGCGGCGAAGACTTCTTGATCGAACAGCTCCACCTCGTCGCAGCGCAGTCTCTGCACGTGTTGCCCGCGCACGCTGGTCGCCGATTGTGTGAGCACCTCGACCGCCGCGCCATTGCGGAAACCGCACCCGCCCTTACGCACAGGTCCCGCCAACATACCGTCGAATCCTCTGTTCAGGAACCCCGTGAGATACTCATACATGCGCGACGACTGTTCCCCCGACCCGCCCAAAATGCGAATCTGGCACTTCGGTTTGAACACCGCGTCGAGCAACGTCGCCACCGCCGCCAATTCCGTCTTGCCCCCCGCCCGATTCGCCCAGACGATACAATCTGCATTGCGTAGCTGGGGAGAATCAGCGGAGAAGCTGTGCCAAATATAGTCCATGGGACTGCAATGTCCTTCGCAGATTCGCACGTCCGGCACCTCGACGCCCAGAAACACCTTGAGATAATTCTTCAAATCCCCCCGCGTCCCCGGCCGCACCCCCCGCAAGGCCTCAAAGATGCCCGCCGCCTTCACGACGGCTGAATCCCGGCCGTTTTTCGCGCATAGAATCTCCGTTCCCGACATAATGGTTTTCTCCCTTATCTAATGGAATATGAACTGTTAGTGCTTGTCCGCAAATGCGGCGACGCTCTTACTGGCTTCCACCGTCCCGCCGTAGCAACCCATATTGATCCGGCCGCCGTTAGGCTGGGGTTCCTCGCCGACGAGACTGTTCGGATCCCCCGCGTCGATGCAGGGGCTGGTGACACTGTCGATCACCCAAGTCTTGCTGTTCGGGTCCCAGTGTCCGGCCTGGCTCTGGAGATGATAGTCGCCATCCACCCAGAAGTCGTCGTTCGCATCCGCCGGCGTGCCGTTGGGGTCCCAATGGCCGGGATGAACAAACAGCGGATCGATATCAAGGTTGCCCTGTCTCCAAGTGACACCCTCGCATGGATCGTAGATGGAGGCAAACCCGCCGCACAGATCGCTGTACGATATCGCTACCATTGATTTGTTCTGGTTCCGTATTTCGCTGCCACCATTATCTAATATGCAGTTGGACATCAACACGCTTCCTATCTCGTACACCTCGGGAGAGCCGATATTGCACGCTATCGTTCGCCCGCCCGACGCGCGATTGCCGGCAAAAGTGCAGTTGTCCACCGTGACGTGAAAGTCGTGGTTGACCTTTCCCTGTACCTCACGCGACCACGTGCGCCCGAACGCAAAGAGGCCCCCTCCGACATCCTGGGCAAGGTTGCCTGCAAAAAGGCACCGTGCCAAATCCAGCTCCCCACCATTGTTGCTTATCGCACCTCCAAATCTCTGAGAGGCGTTTCCGAAGAACACGCAATCGCGGACGGTCAAGGCGGTGCCACCCATGGAGATCGCGCCGCCGCCGAAGCCGCACCTGCCGGCGTGGTTGTCTATCATCGTGCAGCCCAGAATTTGCGCGGGGTTAGGGTTGAAGAACCCACTTGACCAAGCGAAGCCCCCAAGGGCAATTGCTCCGCCTTCGGCGGCAGCATTGTCGATAAAGGTGCAATTCTCGATCAGGGAACCTTCAGCGTGCGACCTGCTATAGAAGGCACCGCCAAAGCCCGTGTCACAACAATTCGAGCAGGAGACGTTTCTGCTGAAAGCGCAGTCCTTGATGGTGAAGAGCCCCACATGGCAAGCGATGCCTGCTCCGCCCCCGAGCGACCAATTCCCGATGAAGCGGCAGCGCAAAGCCGTGAGGTCGGCATAGAGCAAGTAGATACCACCTCCGGCGTTGGCCACGAAGGCACAATCGTTGACAGCCATCACTGATCTTCCTTCCGTATATAATCCTGCGCCGTCTGTGCCGTACGAGCCGGCCACGGTCAGACCTTCAAGCATAACCGGTGCGGGGGTATCCACCGTGAGTACCCGGCTGACATTGTCGGATCGGGTGGGATCTCCAAAGAACAGAGTAGCCTCATTCATCGGCCCATCATTGCTCACAAGATCGCCCGTGAGGACGGTTGAGTACGCGTCGATATCCCGATAGTTGGGGTCAGGCGCTCCAAGTCCGGCGTAGCCACCTTTGATCGTCATGCTGCGGCTGATGAGGAAAGTCGTCGTGCGATCCATCGGAGCGATGCCCTTTCCTTGATCCGGCCTGTAGGTACCTTGCGCGATTCGAATCTCGTTGGCATCTGGCACTGTGTTTGCGTCGGCCAAAGCGTCCTGCAGGTACCTGTAGGCATTCGTCCAGGAGGTGCCGTCGTTGAGACCGTCCGCATCATCCTCCACATAAATGATTCGACCTTCCGCTCGGAGCGTACTCGCTGCGCCCAAGCAGCAGGTCGCCAGCAACAACGTTAGGAACACCGTTCTCCGCATGGGCCGTTCTCCAAAGACCGTGTCTCAACCAGCGACGCCAAGACAATTATAGCGGATTTGGGCGTGCCTGTCTACGTGCAGAGGCCGCAAAGCAGGCCCCGGCTTGACCGAAGGCGGCTGGTGCACTACCATTTACTTTGAGCACCACGCTGGTTGGATGCCGTGCTGATCGTAAGGGCCGCAGATGCCGAAGACAGAGAAACACGTCGGGAAACTGGAACGCATCTGGGCATGGGCTTTCGCGGCGGGATTGCTGGCGTTCTATTTTCTCTACGCGTATTTCCGCATCGACGCCAAACTCGTGTACCAGGCGCAGGAGCCGGTGTTCTTCTTCGACTGGCATTTCGCGAGGGACTTCTTCACCTATCCCGGCGGGCTCAACGAGCTGGGCGCGCGCTTCTATGCACAATTCTTCTACTATTCCTGGACCGGGGCGGCCGCGCTGGTCCTGCTCCTGGGCGCCATCGCCTGGAGCACCCGCAAGCTGATCCAGTCGCTCGGCCCCGACCGGCCCGTGCTGTACCTGCACTGGATTCCGACAATCCTCCTGTTCGCTCTATCCAGCGACTACAACTATCCGGCGGCGCTGAGCCTGGGACTGCTCTGGGTTCTGCTCGGGGCCCTCGCCTACTTTCGCCTGGCCTTTCTCAAACCCGCCGGACGTGGCCTGCTCTTCTGCCTTCTGCAAGCGACGTTGTACCACGTCACGGCCGGACAGGTGTTTCTATTCTCGCTGCTCGTTGTCGGCTACGAACTCCCGCGGCAGCGGCGAATCGTTCTCGCCGCATTCTATGCCGCGTTCGCCGCCCTGCTGCCTTACGTCGGCGCGATGACGATCTTTATGGTGCATCTGCCGGACGCGTACACGACCAACCTGACCCTCACCGGCAAGTACCACCTGACCTGGCCGGTGTGGACGCTGTACGCATCCTTTCCGCTGCTGGTGCTCGTGGGCAGCCTGATGCCCAAACGCAAAGAGGGGTCAAGTGTCAGACGCTCTGTGGTCGCACTCTCCGCGCAGGGCGTGCTCTTTCTGGCACTGACCGTCACGGCGGCGTTGTGGTCCTACGACAGCACCAGCAAACGCATCCTGCTGGTCGACTACTACGCCCAGCGCCAGGACTGGAAGAACGTGCTCGTGGTGGCCAACACCAACGCCATGAATCCAGACTACATCCAGTATCAGGCCAACCGGGCCCTGTATCATTGCGGCCTGCTGGGCGACTATTTCTTCAACTTCATTCAACACTCCGGCGGCAAGGGGCTCTTCCTGCAGGGCGATATGATCCAGATGCTGCCGCTGCGCCTCAGCGACCTCTTCTTCGACATGGGTCTGGTCAGCGAAGCGCAGCACTGGGCCCATGAGGCGATTTCCGTCACGGGGGACTCGCCCTGGAACATTCAGCGTCTCGTCGAGGCGAATCTGCTCAAGGGCGACACGGTCGTCGCATCCAAGTACCTGAAGATGCTCGACCGCACGCTCTGGTTCCGGGGTTGGGCCCGCGCGCACCGCAAATTCCTCGCGGACCCCAATGCGCTGGCGGCTGATCCCCGGCTGGGCCGGATCCAACGTGACATGCCGCGGTCCGATTTCCTCCTGGCCCCGAACGATCCCAACATGAGCCTCAGGGACATGGCTCAGAACCCCGCCAACAAGATGGCGTTCGAATACTACATGACCGAATGTCTGCTGGATGGCGACCTCAGCGAATTCGTGAAGCGCCTGCCGCAACTGAACCGCCTGGGCTATCAGCGGATCCCACGTCACTTCGAGGAGGCCATCCTCGTCTACCTGCAACTGACCGGCGGCCGGGACAAGACGGTGGCGGCGCTGCCGCTAGCGGAACAAACCCGAAAACGTTTCGATGACTTCACTCGGATTCTGGCCCGCCATAACGGCGACAAGAACACGGCCAGTCAGGAGCTGCTGCCGTTCCGGGATACTTACTGGTTCTATGCACAATACTACTTCCATCCCAAAGGGCAGTGACATGAGAGCACGGGTCGGTTTCCACTTACTCTGCGGTCTTTGCCTGGCGCTCGGGAGCGCCGGGACTGGGTGCGCTCCGACGACGCCCCACGCCCAAGACTGCAACGAGGCCGGCCGGCCACCTGTCACGCTGCCGGACTACGCGCAGGCCACGCTGCCCCCCAACATCGCACCGCTCAATTTCGTCGTGCAGGAGGAAGGCGCCGCCTATTACGTGCGCCTCTCGTCGCAAAAGGGTCGGCCCATCGCAGTCCACAGCCGCAGCGGCGCGATCGACATCCCTGTGAAAGCGTGGAGGGAACTGCTGCAAGCCAATCGGGAGCAGGTGCTGCAAACGGAAGTGTACGTTCAGAACAGCCAGGGCAAGTGGACGCGTTTCGCGCCGCTGGAGAATCGGATCGCGCCGGATCCGATCGATCCCTATGTCGCGTACCGGCTCATCAAGCCGCTCTACATGCTCCACGACGAAATGGGCCTGTACCAGCGTGATCTGACCCGCTTCAGCGAGCGGCCCATCCTCCTGAACCGGGGCACCAGCAACAATTGCATCAACTGCCATTCGTTTCAGAACTACGACCCCGACCGCATGCTCTTCCACATGCGTGCCGGCGCCGTCGGCACCGCGATGATCCTTGCCTACGACGGGCAGGTCTCGAAGATCGACACCAAGACCGAGTTCAACCACGCGACCTCCTACCGCTCGTGGCACCCGAACGGCGAGACCATCGCCTTCGCGTTCAATACCGTGAAGCAGGTGTTCCACGCGGTGGGCGAGACGCGCGACGTCTACGATCAGAAATCCGATCTGCTCCTGTACAACGTCAAAACGCAGGCCGTGACCAGCTCGCCCAGGATTTCCGGCCCCGCCCGCATGGAGACTCTGCCCGAATGGTCACCGGACGGTCGATACCTGTACTTCTGCAGTGGTCCGGGGCTCGACAATGTCACCGGCTCGGGACATCCGTACAAGAACATGCGGTACAACCTCATGCGGATCTCGTACGATGTCCCGACGGACACGTGGGGCGAGGTCGAGCCGGTGATCGAGGCCGACAAGATGGGAAAGAGCATCACCCATCCGAAAATCTCGCCCGACGGCAGATATCTGCTCTTCTGCCTGGCGGACTGCACGTACTTCCCCCTGTACCGGCCGGAGGCGGACTTGTACCTGATGGATATGCAGACCGGCGCGTTCCACAAAGCGGAGAATATCAACAGCGATCGTGCGGAGGCCTATCACTGCTGGTCCAGCAACGGGCGGTGGGTGGTCTTCAGCAGCAAGAGAGTGGACGGCCAGTCCACGCACCTGTTCATCAGCTACTTCGACCGTGAGGGACGTTTCGGCAAGCCCTTCCTGCTGCCGCAGAAAGACCCGCAGTACGAGGCGTCGCGCATGATCGTCTACAACATCCCGGAGTTCATCAAAGGCCCCGTGACGGTCCGGCCGCAGACCCTGATCGCCGCGGCGTGGTCGAAGCAGGTCGTCAAGGCCAGGCTCGACCCGAAGGTCGGCAAGCAGACCCAGGAAAAAGGCGAGGAAACCCCCTACAGGTCCGGCCGCGGAAACTAACCTTCCGCGGAAATCCGAAACAAGCACGAAACTCAAATGATCGAAAACGCAAAACGCTGTCGGCGCAAGCCCGACCTGTTTCGGATTTCGATATTCGAAATTCGAGATTCCCGCGCCCTTACGGGGCCGGGGGCGGATCGACCGGCTGCAAACCCTGGCGACGTTCGAGCTGGGTGATCTTGTTGATCCGGCGCAGGTGGCGGCCGCCGTCGAAGGGCGTGGCCAGCCAGGTGTCGATCATCTCGAACGCCTGCTGGATCGAGACCATGTGAGCCCCGATGGAAATGCAGTTGGCATCGTTGTGGGCACGGGCCAGGCGGGCGCCGCGTTCATTCCAGACCACGGCACAGCGGACACCCGGCACCTTGTTGGCCACGATCGTTTCCCCGTTGCCGGAGGCGCCCAGGACGATCGCCCGTTCGCACTGCCCCCGGGCCACCGACAGAGCCGCCGGATAGATGTAGTCCGGGTAGTCGCAGGACTCGGACGAAAACGTGCCGAAATCCTTCACTTCGTGGCCCCGCTGGAGCAGATACTGTTTGATGCGTTCCTTGTACTCGTAACCCGCGTGATCTGTACCCAATGCAATCTTCATCAATGCCCCTAACCGACTCAACGTCTTCAAAGGGCACTAATATACCGCATGCCCCCCTCCTCCGCAACCCCAAGTTGCAGGGAGTTTTCGGTTCATGTGTACTCACCCAACGTATCGGGCCCGCCGATTCCTCAGAAGATCATGCCGCTGTAGCTGACAAGCTTGTGGAGTTTCTCTTCGACTGTCCTGGCCTGTTCTTCAGGCGAAGATGCCCCCGCTCCCTGCTGAGTCAATCTCCTCTCAATTGTCTTCCTAATGTCATTGAGAACCGGAGACGACCGACCACTCAAGACAATGGAGGGCTCTTCGCCAAGAAGGCTGTAGATCATCCACCATGCGGCGAATCGGGTCTTGTCGTCGCCGACATCGAGACAGCGGTACAACCGTTCCCGGTGGCCTTTCAAATCATCGCTCGATAAATTGAACGCGACCGGAATGAGGCTTTCCTTGAATTCCCTATTTTCCCGGAGATTCATCACGGCGTCCAGCCAGCGCGCGACGTATGCCTGCGGTTGGAGACGCACCAGTTCAGTGAGAGCATATGAGCGAATCTGCACTATGGGATCGCCCAGCAGTTGAGGCAATACCGCGGTGGTAGCTGAATCATCCATTTTGCGAGCCGACAGCAGAGCAACGTATCGCGTGTTACCCGGGTAGGACCGATCGCGAGCTACGCTGAGCAGAAACAAACCGGCTCCAGGCGTGTTGATCTCGCTGAGTGCCCGAACGGCCCCCGTGCGAACAGGCACGACAACCTCGGTATTCCGCACAACCACCCTCAGGGCAGGGACACTATTGGGGTCTCTGATTCTGGCGATCCCAGCCGCAGCTCGATTGATCGCCTGTTCATCCGCGATCGGTGAGACCCGGGCAAAGGCGCTGACACCTCCCAGTTTCGCCAGCGATTCGACAATAGGATCCGACCACTCGAGGCGCCCAAAGTCCTTCACGTGCTCCAACGCAGGAACAGCGGATGCATCTCCGATTTCACCCAGTGAAATGGCCGCAAGCATCACGGCTTGCCACGTCCACATCGCCTGCTCCCGCTGGTCCGCGTTCTCGACTGTCTTTTGGAACGACCTGAAGTCCATGGAATTGAGGAACTTGACAAGGGCTCCTCTGCTCGCGGGCTCACGAAGAATGAGCAGACCACGGACCCCCAGAAGTTGCACTTGCGCGTCGGTGTCACCAAGGAAGCCTTCAAGGACAGGCCGAGTATCCGGGAGAATCCGGGGACGAATTGAATCGGCCGACTCAAGTGCACCGATCATCCCAGAGAGCGGCTGTCTATTGCCCTTTTTTGCCTCCGCGACGACGAAACGTAGGCCACTTTCTGGAACGGAGGGCGGGACGCTCGCTGCGAAGGCTGGCGCGCCGCTCAGGACGGACGTGCAGCAGATCACTCCGATCCACTTGATTCTTCTCGTCATATCGCCAATCTCCCCGACCCGGCTTGCGGCCAGATCCTGTCTACGATAGTTTCATTTTGGTGGTTGTGCAGACTCGTCCAAGAAGCTGACCGATCTCTGAACGATCTCGTCAATCTGCTTCTTGCAGTCGTCCTCCGGCGGCCGCCGTTTGTCCCAATAGAGGTTGATGTTTACGGCGTTCCGGATGGTTTCGAGAACCCGCGATGATCTGTCGCTCAGGACCACGGGTTTCTCCTCACCCAGAACCAGGTATATCGCCACCCACACTTGCACGCGAATCTCATCGCACGGACGTCCATCCTTTTCGGCGGCCGCCAGGCAGCGGTATAGTTGTTCGCGATGATCCTGCAGGATTGAGCCCGGCACCCAATTCCGAAGCTGCATCAGCCGCTTTCGTACCTCCGGGGTCTGGTCCGGGTCCATGATGGCGTCAAACCAGCGGTTCGCATAGGCGCCCGGATTATGAACCATCAGGCCCGTCAAAGCGTACGTGCGAACCGATGGATCGGAATCCATGGACAGATCGAGAAATAAGCTGCCCACGGGAGGATTATGATTCTTGGCGAGGGACATCAGAATGAAGGTGCGAAATGGCTGTGCATAGGACTTGTTCCTCGCGACCCCGGCAAGAAACGACACAACCCGGGGGGTGTCCATCCGACACAGTGCCTGAAGAGCCATGAGTCGCACTTCCAGGCCATGACCCGGATTCCGAACGACCTCTATCAACTCCTCCGCCTTGTTGGGATCGTTGATCCGCCGCAAGTTCTGGGATGCCCAACTGACCTCTCGACTGTCGGCATTGGGTGGAAGGCTGGTGAAAGACTTGACGGAACCCAGGCGAATCAGGGCCTCACCCACCGGGTCAGCTAGGTTGAGGAACCCGACATTTCTGAAGGACTCGATCAGAGAAATGCACTTTTCGTTTCCTACCCGGCCGAGTGTGCGCACGGCCAGCTCTGCCGCCTGCAGTTGCCATCTCAGGGTGTCCGGGAATTGCCCTTCCACCTTGGGCAGAGTCTTACGGTCCAGCTTCTTGACTTCAATAGACGTCAGGTACGCGATCAGAGGTTCTCTGCACGCCGGGCCGGCCATGGCCGACAATCCCGTGACACCGAGCAGTTGGACTTGGGGATTGCGGCTCTGGAGAAGCACTGCGAACTCCGGCACCCACTTGTCGGCCAGATGAATCGTGTCATGGTTGATGGCATAGATCCATTTTGTGATCGCGTCCTTGTCACCCTTCTTGGCTTTGTTCAGAGCCTCACGAAATACATCTTGCGTCGAGCCGGCCGGTGCCGCCGACGCCGTTGCGTGCAGTGCCAGGCCCGTCAGTAGAGTCCCCCACAGCAATACGCCGCAACCCATAACAATCCGCCTGTGCTTATCCATAACTACATGCCTCTCCTCGATATCATTTGCGCTCCATTCATTATCGCATCGCTCCGCGCGTCGGGGGCGGGGAACGGTAGAATTGCAGGAAGGACGCGGAGAGACGGAGGGTGAATTCCTTGCCCGCGTCTTCGGGACCGGCCACTTCGTACGGGGTGCTCTCCTCGATCTGCCGCCGAGCCTCGGAGTCCATTCGGAAAACGCGGACTCTGCCGGAAGAACGGGGTGCGACGGCCAGTTTCGCTACGCCGGTCGCGTCCGTCTGACTGGAGCGGCTGAAGGCAAGGTCGTCCCCGTAGAAGACAACGATTCCCCCGATAGGATCGCCGTTGGGATCCACGACCTTCACAGCGATCTGAACGCCCTTCGGACATTCGACACGCCCGAACGTCTTCACTTCACCCGGCTGAAGTTTCATGGTGCCGAAAGAGAGCGGCAGGAAGGTGACTTGTCGTCCTGTCGGGATCATCATCAACGTCAGATCGACCCCGGCCGGAACATACATGGTCTGGTCGACGTTGGGTTCCAACGGAAGCTGCGGGAACATGCTCACCCCGGTCGCGGCGCTGGTCCTCATATCCGGAAACCATTCCGGCACCTTGTTCGGGTCGATTCTCCACGAGAGTCTCAGCATCAGCGGGCCCGCCTCAGGTCGTGCGCCGGGAAGGACCGGGTGAATCCGAATCGTGGCCGCCGGGGGCACTTTCAGCACCGGCAGGGTCACGACGCCCTTCTCGTCGGGCGCAAAACGCAGACGATTCTGGACAGCCCCCTGTCCGGACGCGTCAGGTGGGATGCTGGCGATGAGCTGCTGTCGCATACCGACCATGTCTCTGGCCAGTACCCAGAGAGTGTTTCCCGTGAAGGAACTTGATTGTTCCACCTGAATGCGGAACCGACCCTCCCGGTCCGTGATCGCATAGCCAGATACCTCGGGCCCGGGCGCGTCGGATGGAGCACGAAGCGGGGTGAAGGCCGGGTCGTTGGGATCGGGATTGGGCCCCAGAGCCTTCAGAGCGTCCCACTGCCGGGACTCCAGTCGGGAGGCATCCCACCTCCGTGCGATGATACTGCCCCCCACGATGGCGCCCCAGATGGGTTCGCCCGTGACGGCGTGGACGATCTGACCCTGGTAGGTCACACGGGTGGCGCGCACGCCGATGGTTTTGAACACGACCGTCTCGGGCCGTTGCGTCGTCAGGTCCACGACGCCGAAGGTATAGTACTTGCCGTCCCATAGGCCGGTGGCGCTGTATGCACCCGGGACAAATTCGCGTGCCCGGAGGAACTGCTGGAGGTTTCTGGCGTTGCCGCCCGGCATCGACAACGAGATCGAACGGAGCCTGTTCGGATCGGTGATCGGGCCGTTCGCATCTTCAAAGACGAACCTGGGGAAATACACCCGCTCCCGCGGCAACATCTCGATCGTGCCCACTTCGACGACGCCTTGGGCGTTGGGTGCGGCCGGCACGGAAGCGATCCCACGGCGCGTGCCGCGTGCCCCCATGGAGGACAATCTCACCCGGGCGAGAGCATAGCCGGGAGCTACCGCCGCCAACTCGGAAAGCGAATAGTCCCTCCTGGACGCCATGGACAATTCGAAGAAACCGCCGGCATTCGTCAGGGCAACCTGCTCGTAGGGACTGCCCCAGATGGGGTCGCCGGCACGGAGCGTCAGAGTTCGCTCTGCACGAGCCTGTAGATTCTGCCATTGCTGGGCCGGCCATGAGCATGGATCATCCCCTGCGAAGCCATTGGGTGTCACGTACACTCCCGCCATGGGTTTGCCGGTCGTTCCATCGACGATTCTGCCGCGATAGATCGTCGGCGCCGGTATCGCGAAGACCAGGTGTTTTGGGCTTTCGGCATCGAGATTGATCGCAGGAAAGGACAGACCCCCGCGATCCTGCAGGTTGACTTCCGCCCGCAGCGAGCCGGAGGGCAGTGCGAAGCCATCTTTGAATTCGCCATATGTCAGCCGGACCCACTCCCGGCCATCACGGGTGAGGACCAGCATGATCCGGTTCAGCTCATCGAGGTCCGTGAGCTCGCGCTCCCCGAGCTTGAACGCGAACGTGTGGAAGACGGTGTCGGAACTCAAACGCGCCAGGGTGTACGTCTGTCGGGAACCTGACACGGCGGTGAGCGTCCCCCGCCCAGCGGACCGACGCAGGTTCAGTGACTTCGGCGGCTCGATCGTAAGCTGGTATCGGCTGCCGGCGGGCGCCGGACGAATCGTGGCCAGGTCGTCGGATATCACAGGCGGGCAGAACGCAAATGCACCGTTGGCGTCCGTGACCGCACGGCTGTGGAACGGCATGGTTCTGGGTCCGCGCGCCTGTCCCGCATCGTTGGGCCTCACAGGTGTCACTTGAACATACGCACCGGGCACCGGTTGCCCGTCACTGTCTGTGATGGTTCCGTGGACTGCCTGCGCGGCGGCCGGCGAATCTCTCGGCACGAGCGGCACGACGTAGAGGCCCGACGATTCCCGTGAGCCCGCTTCACGGGTGACCAAGGCGGTTCCATAATCCGGATGGCGCACCGTGAAGACGAAGGCCCCGCCGTTCGACAGCACGCGCGTCAGCCGGCCCTTCTCATCCAGCGTAGCTCGTTTCACCGGCACGCTTACGGCATTCACCGCACTGCTATTGGCCGCCGTGATCTCGATCTCGACCGCCGCCCCCGCCATGGGCGTACCCTGGGCATCTACGAACGTCCAGTAGGTGTCGAAGGGCTTGTATATGTCGTAGTACCACTGGAGCTGCCACGGCTCCTCCTGGTAGAGAGTGGCAAACGCACTGTTGCCGAAGGCCTGGGCCACAGCCGGATCCGTCTGATCCGCCTCCAGAAAAAGGACGAGAGACAGCGGCGTCACCGTGGGACACACCGGCTTGAGCGCCGCCAACTGCACCGCGGACTCGTTGATGGGCACGTTGGCCGTGACGTACTTCTCCGGATCGACAGACGGATTCGGATAGACACGCAGAACGAGCTTGTGCCCGTCGAGCGACCGGATGGCGTGCAGACGCGTCTGCATCATGTACGTGGACCGTTCCGCCTCGCGCCGGTCCTCCGCCGATGTCTGGCTCCCCATCCCGCGCCCCTGGCCGGCCGTGACCTGCGCCGCGATTACGAGCGCGACCATGAGTACTCTCATGTTCCACCGCATACCTGTCCCTCGCAATATCAACTATGTTCGAGCACACCCTGCACTGCTGCCTCGGTTGGCTGCGCCGGCATTGGTACCTATCGCTCCGTATTATTGATAAAGAGCATCATACGCTCATACGCCGCCATGATCTCGGCGGACAGCCGCAAGGTAAACTCCCTATTGCTGTCTTCACGACCCTCGACCCGGCAGGGAATGCTATCCTCCAATCTCTTCCCGGTCCGGTCATCGATGATACGAAATGCGATTCTGCCGGTCGTGCGCAGGGGCACACGGATAGCCATCATGCCGGCTGCATCCGTCCCTTGGTCCATAGGACTGCCGGGGAAATCAGTCTGATCATCCACATACAGCACGACCACGTTGGGAACAGGATTGCCCCGGGAATCTATGACTCTCACGTGCACGATGACGCCAAATTGATATTCCATGTGTCCCAAGTCCAGCACTTCCCCCTGCCTGAGTCTGGCCTTGCCCAGATTTTGCATGTGATATGTGAGGAGATTCAAAGACGCCTGGGCCGGAACATACAGACGGCCGTCTTCGTTCGGCCGTAAAGCGTTTCGATAGAGCACGTATTGCCCATTCTTCCGCGGGTCCGGGTTCTCCAGCCAGGCGGGCCTGTCATTTGGCTCGGGTATCGAGCGGAGGCCGATTCCCGAGCCTTTCAAGGTGGCAGGTACATCGGTCACGACCGGGTGAATACGGATGGTCGCCGCCGGGCACAATCTAATGACCGGCAATGTTACGCCTCCGTTATTCACCACGAACCGGGGCTCCCATCGAGCCGCCTTGCGGCTCAGAGTCGCCAGGACATAGAGGGTCTGCTGCATGCCAATATAGTCCGGAGCCAGGACGATGATGGCCGCACGGCCCAAGCGACTGTTCTGCTCGGCCGATAGTTCAAAACGCCCGTGGTCGTCACACAGAGTCTTTTTTGAAGCCTCCGCCGGCGCGTTCGCATTACGCGCGGGGTCGAGTTTGCGCAGGGCCGCCCAATCGTCCTGACTCAAATCCGAGCCGTCGGTGTCAGCCGTCGAGCGGGTCCAATAGACAATCGCCCCGGCGATCGGCAAGTCAGTGGCCCGATCCGTCACCTGCCCTCGGTAGATGACGTGACGCGGTCGAATCAGGGCGGGCTTGAACACCACCACCTTGGATCGATTGGTTCTCAGGTCCACCGGTCCGAATTGATAGTATCGGTCGCCCCACGTCCCATCCGCCTGATAGGTTCCGGGAATGAACTCCTTGGCCTCAAGATAGTTTGACAGAGGACGATCGCATGCCGGATTCTTTCCCACAATCGTGAGATAGATGCCCCTGAGCTTGTTGGGGTCGGTCACCGGGCCATGCTCATCTTCAAAGACGAACTTCGGAAAGTAGATTCGCTCCAATGGCACCATCTCAATGGTGGGGACTTTCGCCACGCCGTTGGCATCGGGCGTCAGGAGGGGCACGTCGTCCGAGGGCCGCATGGTGCCGAAGGGCCGCCACACCCTGGCGAAGGCCTTGCCATAACCTGGAGCCAGGGCCGAGAACTCCAAGTACTCCGCCTGTCGATTGGCGGGTATGGTGAATTCAAAACAGCCGTTGACGTCTGTGGTCCACACCCCGTCGAGTATGTAGGGGTCGTGGGCCTGAATGGCGTGATCCACGGCCCACTGCAATTCCTGCCATCGCTGAGGCGTCCACGCATTCGGATCGTGCGGCTTGTGCTCCTTCTCCGGGCTCACGTACACGCCCGCCATCGGTTTGCCTGTGGTGCTATCCACGACTTGGCCGCGTACAGTAATCGGCGCGGGCATCTGAAAGATCAGATGCGTAGGACTATTCGCGTCCAGTTTGATGGAGGGAAAGCTGAGAGGTCCGCGCGAGCGCATGATTTCGGCTTCGAGAGTGCCCACTGGCAACGTGTAGCCGTCCTTGACATCCATGTACGAAAGCTCGGGCCCTTCACCCCCCTCGCGGCGCAGCGTTAGTCGAATACCGCGGCGTTCGTCGGCGTCGGTCACCTCGTGATCGGGAAACCTGAAGGCAAAGGTATGGAACACGGTGGTGGCGTCCAGGGATGTCAAAGTGTAGGTCGCCTCGCTCCCGGCGAGAGCGAAGATCGGACTTGGACCGGTCGGACGCCGCAGATTCGACGACCTCGGAGGCTCCAATTCAATCCGGTACCGACTCCCAGCCGGGAACAGGCCTTCTACCTTCAGGTCCCTGGAAATAACTGGTATGCACAAGAGGAAGTGCCCGTCTGCATCCGTCACGGTTTCGTAACTAAACCATGATTCCCATGGTGACGACGGGGAGCTTCCGCCCGGCGGCGTCACGGCGCAGCAACGCACGGCCACGCCCTCGACCGGGCGACCGGTACCGTCGACGACGGTTCCACAAATCGACTGTGCAGCAGTCGGGGAGTCCTTCGGCACCAGCGGAACAATGCAGATACCCGATGGATCGCCGGACACCGTGCTCAGGAGCACGGATGCGACGCCATAGTTGCGGTGTTGCACCGTGAATATGAAAACGCCTTTGTCACAGAGGAGTCGTTTGAGCCGGCCTTTCTCGTCCAGTGTGGCCCGCCCGAGGATGAGGCTGGGAGACCCGGGCCGAAAGCCGCTGAAGACGACCTTCGTCTCGACGGAGGCCCCTGCCATGGGCTTTCCCTGAGCGTCCAGGAACGTCCAGTAGGGTTCGTAAACCCTGCCCCCATAATGGTACGACTGGATGGACCACTCGCGATCCCTGTACACGGTCAGGGTCACGCAGCCCTCGAGGGCCTTCGCAACCGCCTCATCCATCTGATCAGCCGCCTGGAGGAGGACTTGCGAGCGGAACGTCACCTCTGGAACGGTAGCTTTGATCGCTGAGAGCTGCACGGCGTCGTTATCGACTGGCACGCTGGCCTTCACGTACCGTTCAGGATTGACGTAAGGGTTCGGATAGACCCTCAGAACGACTCTATGCCCCGCCAGTGCCCGCATCGCTTCAACACGGTTCCGCATCGGGTAGGTGAATCGTTCCGCCTCGCGATGCTCCTCCGTCGGCGCCGCATTACCCACCGCGATCGCCTGCCCACTTGCGACTCCCGCGCCAATGGCGAGCACAACTGCCGGCAATCCAATCATCCACCGCATAATCGTTCCTCCAAACCAAGTTGGGGCGATTATACGGCTCAGGGCTCCGGTTCGTCAACCGAGCCAGGATCGCTCCCCTCTTCGGCGTCGGCGTCGCCTGCGGCTTCCCGCCCGGCGATCAGGACGACGTACTCGCCCTTGGGGTTTTCTTCGAGGTGGGCGAGCAGGTCGGACAGACGGCCGCGGCGGACGGATTCGTAGAGTTTCGTCAGCTCCTTGGCGATCACGGCCGGGCGGTCGCCGAAGACGTCACGGGCTTCCTCCAGCAGCTTGCGCAGGCGGAACGGGCTTTCGTAATAGATCAGCGTGTGGGGCGAGTCTTTGTCCACTTCCAGGAAGCGGCGGCGTTTGCCGGGCTTGTTCGGGGGGAACCCACGGAAGGTGAAGCTGTGCACCGCCATGCCGGAAAGGACGAGGGCCATGACGAAGGCCGCCGGCCCGGGGATGGCCGTGACATCGATCCCCGCCTCGACGGCGGCGCGGACCGCGATGAATCCCGGGTCCGAGATGCTCGGCGTCCCCGCGCTCGTCACCAGGGCGACCGACTTGCCCTCCTGCAGCAGCGCGATGATTCGTCCAACCACCTGCCGCTCATTGTGTTCGTGAAAGGCGATCTGCGGCTTCTGAATCTCGAAGTGCTTCAGCAGTAATCCCGTGTGACGTGTATCCTCACTGGCGACATAGTCCGCCGCTTTCAGAGTCTCCAAAGCGCGCAGCGTGATGTCACCCAGGTTGCCGATGGGCGTCGAGACCAGATATAGCTTGCCCGTTTCCATCGGTTAGCCCTGCCGCTCCAGTTCGTACAGGATCAACGCAGGGGCGATCATGCCGGCGGTTTCCGTTCGCAGAATACGAGGGCCGAAATGGACGGCCGTCGCACCTTTCTCGACGGCGAGGTTCGTTTCTTCGTCCGTGAAGCCGCCTTCCGGACCCACGAGGATAGCCACGGACTCGGGAGGCTGGCCGCCGGCCAGTGCCTCCTTCAACGATTGTGCCCTCCCGGACGTGGCGGCAATCAGGAACCGGCTGAACTGCTTACGCCGCGTGACCGCCTCGGCCAACGTTGTGGGCGACTCGATCTGCGGGATGCGGCCGCGGTGCGACTGCTCGGCCGCCTCCGTCAGGATCCGCCGCCACCGGTCCAGCCTGTCATCATCCACGTATTTGGCGCGGAGCAGACTCCGCTCCGCCTGCATCGGCACGAACACGGCCACCCCGGCCTCCGTGCCCTTCTGCAGCACCCATTCGAACTTGTCGCGGGCGAGCAGGCTCTGAAGGAGGACGACCTGAACCGCCGGCTCGCCGGTGGCCGGGCGCTTCTCGACAATCCGCCCCGCCACCTCTTTGGTCCCGACGTCGGTCAATGCTACCTCGTACTCGAATCCTTTGTTGTCCAATACGACGATGGCATCTCCGGCCTCAAGCCGCAGCACGCGGGCGATCTGCCGGGCCTGCTCCCCCCCCAGCGACACCCGTTCGGCCTGGAACTCCGATTCCGTGATGAAGAAACGATTTGTGCTCATATGTTTGCAATCGTAATTCATAAACCGTAAATAGTAAATCCACATGGTCCCCGTCCTCTACGAAGATGACAACTTGATCGCCATCAACAAGCCGGAAGGAATGGCGGCGGTACCCCTGCGCAAGCCGGACGGCCAGTCGCTTGTAGAGGTCCTCTCCAGCCAGCGGAACGAGAAGCTCTATATCGTGCACCGGATCGACCGGGACACCAGTGGCCTGATCCTCTTCGCCCGCAACGAGAAGGCCCACCGCTGGCTCAACCGGCAGTTCGAAACGCGGAGCGTCTCAAAGACATATCTCGCGGTAGTACATGGAGTTATAGATGCGGACCAGGGCGAAATCGACAAGCCGCTCCGCCGATTCGGCTCCGGCCGGGTTGCCGTCGATGGCGAGAGGGGCAAGCCCAGCCTGACCGAATTCCGTGTCCTGCGTCGCAGTCCGTCCTTCACCCTGGTCGAAGCCCACCCTCATACCGGCAGACAGCACCAAATCCGCGTCCACTTCTACAGCATCGGCCACCCGGTCGCCGGCGATCCTCTGTATGGCAGCCGACCCGTCCAAGGCGGTGTCGGCCGACTGATGCTCCACGCCTGGCGGCTCACCCTGTCCCTGCCGGACAACCGAAGTCTGTCGCTCGAAGCACCTGTCCCGCCCTCCTTTTCCGATGCATTGGCTACCGTCGGTTTAGCGTGACGCTTTAGAGGAAGGCCACGTTACGGACAAGAAAGGTGTTAATAGAGGAAACTATAGATGAAATATAGTTGACAAGGTGGGTAATTTGTATACAGTTACACATGATGATTGAGAGAACGTGGTGAATATGGCTTCTTCTTGGCAGGGGCAGGGTATGAAGTCAACACGATGCATCGTCACGTCGTCAGCCATCCTTATCATTTGTATAACTCCGGCCTTGGTCTGCGCAGCGCCCACGCTCGACTTGAGCACTGCTGGTTCGTCCGGCTGGATCGACGGCGCCTACTTTGGACAGGGCGGAATTGGCGGCAGTGGGACCGGCTCCATCTTTTCTTTCGTCCGGATCAGCGCGAACACTGGAACCGTGCAGGGCTACAATACGGACCGACGACCAGTCCAGTTCGACGAGAACTCCTCACCTTCATTCACCAGGTCATTGCTACTGACCAGCGTACCAACAGTCAATATGGGCGGAATCAACTACAGAGAGTTCCGGCTCGACATCAATCAAAACAAGGGTACCAGCGCCCTGCTGTCTCTGGACTCCCTTCAGATCTTTCTGGCCTCTGCCGGCAATCTCACAGGTTATCCGGCTCTCGGGACAGAGGTTTACGACCTTGATACGCTGACAGCCGACAACTGGATTCTCCTCAACGGCGATCTCGTCGCCGGCAGCGGCGGCGGTCAGGACCTGACCGTGCTGATTCCCGACAGCCTCTTCGTCGGCGGCACCTATGTCTACCTCTACTCCAAGTTCGGTGCCAGCGAGGGCTCGCTGTATCCCAACAACGATGGCTTTGAGGAGTGGTCTACACCACTCGTAGAGGTCCCCCCGATTCCGGCCCCCGGCGTATTGCTTCTGGTCCTGATCGGTGGCCCCGCCGTCGCCGCGATTCGTCGGCGTGGACTGGTATGATCCTGTGGTTGCTCCCAAACCGGGGGTGCACCTGGGAGTTTGAGGGGGTCCAGTTGACCAGGGAGCCCAAGCTGCTCTGACGCCAATGTACACTGACAGTCGATCGACGCTACTCTCCGCCCCTGTTTCGCATCTCGCTCGCCCCGGCGCACCCGAGGCATGCACGATCCTGCCGCCTCCCTGTGGCAAAAGCGATTGAAGTTCGCTCTTGACGCCTGCGACTGGAACTGGTAGACTTCAGGGTTTCGGTTGGCGGCTATTCTCAATCGTTAACCATCAGACGCCAATAATCAGTGTTCTTGAGGATACTACCGTGAAAGCAAGCGAAATGCGGCCGGGTATGGCCTTTATGGTGGACAATCAGTTGTGCATTTGCGTCCAGTCGGTCCACGTAACGCCGGGCAACCTGCGGGCGTTCGTCCAGGCCAAGCTCCGCCGGATCTCCGACGGCGTCGCCATGGATAGGCGTCTCCGTTCGACCGAAGACGTCGAGCAGGCCTTCCTGGAGCGTCGGGATATGGAGTACCTTTACTCCGATAAAAGCGGTCACGTCTTCATGGATACGATCAGTTTCGACCAGATAGCTGTGTCCGACGCTGTCCTGGGCGACTCGATCAAGTACTTCAAGCCCAACACGGTCGTCTGCACGCTGGTACACGAAGGCAATGTTGTCTCGCTGGAACTGCCGAAGACGGTCGAACTGGTGGTTACCGACACCGCCCCCGGTATCAAGGGCGCCACGGCGACGAACCAGTTGAAGGACGCCACGCTCGAAACCGGCCTGAAGACCCGCGTGCCCCCCTTCATCGCGGTCGGCGAGCTCATCCGCGTCAGCACCGAAGACGGCTCCTACCTCAGCCGGGCTAAAGAATAACCAACGCACAATAGATCAAGTGCGACCCCAAGAGCGATCCCCGGATCGCTCTTTTTGTTTTGGCCGACAACGACCGATCACGGCACCCGAATCACCTCAACGCCGCTGCGCCGCAGCAGTGTTCCGGTGACGCCCTCCCGATCGCACGAAGGACTGCCGCCCTTCAGGTAGGCGCGTGGCGCACCCACGATTTGCGCGATCTCCAGGCAGTATTGAGCTCCCCTGATATGAAACTGTGTCACATCCTCGCCGGTTTCCGGCGCGATCAGCCGCCCCTTGCCATCAAGAACATCGGCTCCCGCACACGTTAGCGTCTCGCTCGTCCTCGGCGTCGACATGCCGCCCAATTGTTCCGGGCAGACCGGCACAAGCACATACTTCTTCTGCAGCCGCCGGATAAGTTCCTCCCGCTTCTTCGGCCGGCGCCCATGCCACCGGCACGGAATCCCCAGCAAACACGCACTGATGAGCACCGGCTCCGCCTTTCCTCCGCAGTCGAACAACCAGCTATCAGAATGCTCGGCTCTCTTCATGGGACCACGCTTTCCGCAAACACCGATCACCCCGGCTCAATCTGTGCTGAGGGCCGTTACCATGGATAGGATTTGTATGGCGGCCAAGGACGATTCCTACGCCGCTTATCACTCGTCTGCACGTCGGGTTTGCGTTTGACGTAGCGATTCCACAGATACACAACGCCACCCACCGCCAACGCACCCATAGCTACCAGGAGGTGTCCCGGGCCTACCGGCTGGTACCTGTAATTCTCCCAAAACAAGCCTTCTCCCGTGATGAGGGCTTTGATGGACATGTACAGCAGACCGGTGACCGTAATGAGGATCATAAAGGCATAGAGGATTATCTCTCGTCTCTTCCCCTTGTCCGGCCGTGGTACAGACCCGACGGACCTTTTCCTTCTGTGCCTCTTGCGCCCCATGCACATACCCCTTGCGTCACTTGTTCTCCAACGGCTCGGCTGCGCCACCATGATTACAGACGCTCGAAGCGACGTCAACTTGTAGATTCGCTCCGATTTCTTCCCCTGGTCTCGGGCCCTCCGCTAGGACAGCCAGAATCCGGCCGGCAATTTCGGGGGAGAGACTCGCGAGGCTGACGGTCTCGGTCGTCGTTTGCGGGTTTGGCGGGGAGACGCGATTCAGCGTACTCGGGTTCTGGGCGGCGATGATGTCGAGGCAGGCTTTGCGAGCGGTTTCACTCTGGTCGCACTTCGTCAGTTCGATCAACCTCTCGGCGGCAGCGTACGCATTGCGGGCCAGCAGCACGCGGCTGGAATGGTAGGCCTGGGCGAGCCGCCGCTCGCAGAACTCCTTGAACTGCTCGTCGGCGAGCCACTTGCGATATAGGGCGGGTTTTACGCCATGCTTTCTCAGGATCTCGGCTTCGTCCAGTTCACTGGTGAATAAGTCTTCGATGACGGCGAGTTGCTTTTTGATGAACTGTGGGGACTTGTACATGGTAGTTTCTCCATCTTAACAATCATTGTTTGAGTATTCGCCGCGCGTTGGCTAAACTGGGTCTATGAATCCAAAGGCAGCGGAAACGTGGAACTTCGCCTTGGCGAAGCTTGCCCAGGCCAAGCAGTACCTCGACGCCGGGCAGGAAGAACCGGCCAAGACGGAGCTGGCCAAGGCCGTCTACGTCGGGGCGGGAGCGATCTACTACCTGCTCGGGCGGAGTGAAGCCGAGCAAACAGCGTACGAAGCGGCCCAGGGCTTCATCGGCGACATGGCCGGCGACGACTGCGCCGCCGTCGATGCCTACATCGCCGCGACCAAGATCCTTACCGCCTTCGCCGGGCTGGCGCCGGACGAGGACCGCCTGCCGGCCCCGTGACCTCTGTCGCACGGTGCGGCGAAAATATTTCGCGCCACCCGCTTGCCTATTGTCGTGCCTTGTGGTAGTAAATGATGCCATGAAGCGAAAAGTAAAACAGGAGACCGATGCAACAGGCTCCTTTGGACACCTCCATGGGGGCCAATTCCAGGGGACTGTGGCGAGTGACGCGAGGACACCGATGCCGGAAGACCCCAAGGCAGGCGCCGGGCGTTTTGCCAATGGGACCATGGATGAGTCCAACCCGAGGCGGTGGCTGCTGCGGAACACCGACCTGCTCATGCTGGCGGCCCTGGCGGTCGTCGTGATGGGCACATGGGCCGTCATCGAATTGACCGACGCCGTGCTGGAAGGCAGCACCCAACAGTACGACGACCGAGTGCTCGCGGCCTTGCGCGCGCCGACCGACTGGAGCAAACCCATCGGTCCGGCCTGGTTTGTCGCCATGTGGATGGATATCAGCGCCCTCGGCAGCAGCGCCGTGCTGACGCTCGTGACATTGGGCTGCGCCGGGGCCCTGCTGCTCGCCCGGCGGTACCGCATGTTGGTCGTGCTGCTGATCGTCGTCGGCGGCGGGACGCTGCTGAGTCTCGGCATGAAGGAGTTCTTCAATCGCCCGCGCCCGCCCTACGCGGAGTTGATGCCCTACGTCGTGACGGCGAGCTTCCCCAGCGGCCACTCCATGCTCTCGGCCATCGTCTACATGACGCTCGCGGTCTTCCTGGCCCGGGCCAGCGACCAGCGATCCTTCAAGATCTACTTCATCGTGGTCGGGGCGTTCGTCACGCTGCTCGTCGGCGTCAGCCGGGTGTACCTCGGTGTCCACTACCCGACCGATGTCCTGGCCGGCTGGAGTTCCGGCCTGACCTGGGCCATGCTCTGCTGGCTTATCATCTACTTCCTCCAGCAGAGCCGCGTTGTCGAACGACCCAAGTGATTTCGGATTGTTGATTGCGGATTGCGGATTTGCCTACTACGCCCATCCGCAATCGCATCGGAGTACGGATGGCTGACGACAGGAAACTCGCATTGATCACCGGCGCTTCCAGTGGCATCGGAGCGGAGTTGGCCCGCATTCATGCAGCTACGGGCGGCGACCTGATTCTCGTGGCGCGCCGCCAAGACCGCCTGGAAGCCCTTAAATCTGAACTCTCACATTCCGCCGTTCATATCGTTGCGAAAGATCTATCCGATCCCAGAGCTCCGCAGCAACTTCATGACGAGATCAAGATGCGCAACATTCGCGTGGATTACCTGATCAACAACGCCGGGTTCGGCTATCGGGGTCTGTTCCACCAGCAGGAGTGGAGCCGCAACGCCGAGATGATCCAAGTCAACGTGGTCGCCCTGGCCGCCCTGACCCGGCTGTTCGTCCCCGACATGATCGCTCGCGGCAGCGGCTGCATCCTGAACGTGGCTTCGCTGGCCGGCTTCGTGGCGGGGCCGCTTCACGCGGTCTATTTCGCAACCAAGGCGTTCGTGCTTTCCTTCAGCGAGTCCGTCGCCAACGAGTTACATGGCACCGGCGTGACTGTCACCGCCCTGTGCCCCGGCCCGACCCGCACCGAGTTCGTCGGCTACGCCGATATGGACGGCACCTCGGGCTTCAAACACGCCGCCCCCGCCCGCAGAATCGCCCAGATCGGGTACGATGCCATGCTCCGCGGCAAGACTCTCGTCGTCCCCGGCCTCTTGAACAAGCTCACCGCCCACCTCGCCCTGCGCCTCGCCCCCCGCCGCCTCGCCACGCGCATCTCCCGCGCCACGATGGAAAAGCGATAGAACGAACCTACTGTCCGCCCGTCGCAGCACGAGGGGCGGGTTGCTGTCGAATATTCCGGAGCTGCGATGAGAGATCACGGTCAGACATGGAGTTGACATCCGATTCACGCTCGGACCACTTCAGATATCTGTCCGCCAGCGTATCACCCCTCCTGACAGGAATGGGCAGCCGCACCGCCTGGCTCGGGGCGGCGGGAGTCTCCTTGTAGGGCTCCATAAGCACAGTCAGCTTCTCGATGTCCTTATCGACAGTCCCTTCCAGCATGAGCCTGCCGTGTACCGCAAAGCCTTTGTTCCGTGGCGACATGCCGTATCCGTTGACGCGTACGGACACCTGGCACTTGCCGGCGGGGACGTCGCGAGCCGCAAATCGTCCGTCCTTGTCCAGTTCACAGAAGAGTGTATCCCACGCATCTGTCCGAAGGATCAGGAGCCGGGTGTGGGCCGGAATGGCGCCGCCGTCGCTTAAGGCAACCTGCCCGGACACCTGGTGTCCGCGATCCAGGGTTAAATCCCCCAGGTCCACTGCGGAACCATCCTCACCTGTGCAGAACGCGCGGACGGACACAGCGCCTTGTCCCTGAAGACTCTCCATCTTGCCGTAGACATAGTACTCCGTGTTCGGTGGGAGATTGCAGATTTCAAAGCCGCCATCCTCGCGAAGGCCCGTCGTATACTCGCCCAAGAACTCTCCGACGCCGCGGTCGGTCTGAGCAACACCGATGACCGCGCCCTTGACGGCCGTTCCGTCCCGCGCCAGACGTCCCTTCACTGTACATCCGTCGGTCATCTTGATTTCCTGAATGGTGGCTCCGGCTTTGAGCGAACGATAGGCGCAAGCCGCCATTCCCGGGGCACGCACGGTCACCCACACGGCAAGATCGGGCGTCTTCACCGTCAGCAGGAACTCGCCTTTCTCGTTCGTGATCGCGAGAGGATCCACCTCATCCGGCAGGCAGGGTCTGGCCCACGCCCTGACGAGACCGTCCATTGGTACTCCACTGGGCTCGATCGTAGCATAGAGAACAGGATGGCCATCGGGTCCGACGACTCTTCCTCTGATGATGTGCGACGGCGCGAGTCGATCCGCCGGCAGCGACGACAGAACGATACGCACTCCCTGATCTCCAGGATCGACGTTGCTGACGAAAGTCGAACAGCGGCCTTCCGCAAGAGCGAGGAGTTGGAACCGCAACTCCGTGTTCAGGGCGCGAATGACGAAGTGGCCGTCCTTGTCGGTACGTGCCTGCTTTCCGCAATCGGCATAACACGAGGGACAATAGGGGCTGGTGCCCTCCTTCACTCTGGCCGTATACACAACAACCGTGGCGTTCGCCACGGGCCGGTCGCGCTCATCCCAAACAACCCCGCTACAATCCAGGGCTTCCGCCCAGGCGACCTGGTTCAACACAACAACACATGCCAACACAACGACGCCCCGCATAGGTATGGTCCTTTCATCTCATTTCCGCATCACGTTGTCTTTGTGAGCACACCATCCGCGTATGCGTCCATTATACACGGACGCAGCGGCGGCAGATCAAAAAGAAATCGTTATGAACTTGTCGGAGAGCTGCGTGGCGTGGCTATCTATTCGCCCGCGCCAGTCTCGCGTCGATGCACGAACACGGCCGCGATCTGACACAACGCCTGGGAACGCTTGGCCGACCGGGAGTTCGATGTAGCACCCCCGCCCTCGGGGGTGACCCCAGCCGAAGGCGGCAGGGCTGCGTTCAAGGCACTTTCGATGGCCTGCTGCTGCTCGGCACTGACGTAGAAGACCATGGGAATCGCAAAGCGATTGGCGCCGGTCTTTCTGCCGGGCACCCGCGCGGGCGATTTGGCGGTCAGACGTTCGAGCTGCGTGGCCGTATAGGGCAAGCGTTTGGCCAACTCACACGCGGGCGCTCGGCGCATGGCTCGCCGTAGCAGGGCCAGCTTCTTGTCGAGCATGTCACGCCCTTCCAGGCGGTTGAGCGTGGCCAGGAGGATGTCGGTCTGTGCATCGTCAACCTGCCACACGATTACGTTCGCCTTCTCGTACCCGAGCTGTCGGAGCGCCTGGTAACGGTGGTGACCGCTGATGATCTGGTAGCACCCCTTCCGCCCCGGCGCCGGACGCACGATCAGCGGCTCGTACAATCCGGTCCGCTCGATATTGCGTACAAGGCGGGTGAAGGTTGGCCGGCTCATGTGATTCGGATTGTCCGGATGCGGCATCAGCCGATCCAGCGGGACCTGGACAAGAGTCTGTGACGTTCCATCGCGAATTGCAGATTGCATATTGCGGATTCGGTTCATACCCTATGACCTTTCAACTATGGATCCGGACCTTTTCAAGCAACGTACCAAGACATTTGCGCTACGTGTTATTCGGCTCGTGAATGCTTTGCCGAAAACATGCACGGTAGACGTAATCGGCAAACAACTCCTGCGGTGCGGGACTTCGGTGGGAGCGAACTATCGTGCCGCCTGCGGCGCCAAGTCCCGTGCGGATTTTGTCGCCAAGATGGGCATCGTGCAGGAGGAGTGCGACGAGTCCATCTACTGGATGGAGCTGATTGTTGAGGCCGGCATTGTGGACACAGAACGACTGTCTGACTTGATGAGCGAGGCCAAGGAAATCCTCTCGATGACCGTCGCCTCGATCAGGACCGCCCGCACTCACAGATAGGCCCCCCAATCCCGAATCCGCAATTCGCAATCTGCGATTCGCAATGTGTGTCTTCATGGCATCGTGACCTCCAACTGGGGATGGCGCCAGATGTAATACACGGGGCGGTGGGTGAGTTTGCCCAGGATATAGCGGGTGCGGCTCAGGTCCGGTGGCATCGTGCGGCGGCGGCCGTGGCTTTTCAAGAACTGCTCGATACGGATTTCCAGGAAGTCGCACGCCGGCCAGGACAAAGCGTCCATCTTCGCCTGCACCAGTTTGGGATACACCAGATCTTCCTCTTCGATACCCACCGCACTGAACGCTTCGAGCAAGTCGACGTGAGACAGCGGCACGGGCGGCACATAGGGTTTCATCCCGGATTTCTCCAGGAACGGATTGACCGACGGCATCACGCCCAACGCCTCGATGATAGGGACATTCAGCCGGGGCATGGTCTGGCGGACAAGTCGTGAAGCGAGGCCAATCCCACGATAGCGCGGATCGAGCACCAGACGCGCGATGCAGCGCACGTTGCGGTTCAGCAGGGCCAACCCACTCTGGCGGTCGAGGCCCATGAACAGGCCGTCGGTAGCGGCGTCGCGCAGCTCGACGCGCGGGTTGGGCATGGCGTACACGATCACCCCGGCGGGTTTGTCAGCGAACGAGGGCGACGCCCGGCGGGCCCTGAGCGCGTAGACCGCCTTGACCGCCACCGGCCGATCGTCCCGGTAGTGGTACCGGGCGAGTGACTCATAGTCCTTCATGTCCCCTTCCACAATGTGCAGTTTGCGGTGCAGCGTACAGGTATGCATGGTCATCTCCTATCCTGGTAGATCACTTGGGCCGGGCCGCCGAGGTCTTTCACCACCAGCACGTCCGGGGCGAGGTCCTTCAGTATGTCACTGCGGCTGGAAGCGGCGATGAACGTCGCCCCGATGCGCTTCACGAACCGGTGCACGTTGAACGCCACCGCAGCGGCGGTTACTTCATCGAGCTCGGAGCAGAATTCGTCGGCGAAGATGAACGGCCGGCCCGAAACCAGCGCCCGCGCCAGGCGGAAGCGGAATTTCTGCCCGTCGCTCAGAAACGCGGGCCGGTTCAGAACGCAGAACACTTCGCTCAAGGCGACGAGCCCCAGGATACGCAGGCCTTCCTCCAATGAGCCTTCGAGGCAGTCGATCACGCTGCGGTCGCTGGGCAGCTCAATCGAGGCCAGATCGACCGCCTGCGCGGCATCGATGCTGTTCCTCAGTTCGCGTAACAGTACGCTCTTGCCCGAGCCGGAGGGTCCGGTGAGGTAGACGATGTCGCCGGGCCGGAGGTCGAGCCGGCAGGCGTGCGTCACGGTACACTCATCGAGCCGGTCGGTCGTGAAGCCGAACATCCGGCACACCTGCACAGCCCTATCGCTGAGTCGTCCCTGCCAGGAAAAACGTCTCGAGATTGCATGGGTGGTCATACGGAACTCCTCTCCAGGAATCATGTTGGTTGTGTGGGCCGCGCCCTGCCCCGGGGGCGGGGACTCCTTTTGGGCCGGGCGTAACTGGCCCTGGTCAACGCGCGGGCCGCCATGATGACGTTGCGGACACGGTAATAGCTCAGCTTGCGGTTCCGACTGATGGCATACATCGAAAGGCCCCGGACGACATAATCCTTCACGATGGCCAGCTCATCCACAGTCAAACCTCGTGACCTTTCGAGGCAGACCAGGTGAGCGGAGGCGTGGAGCCGCCGAATGAGGCGATGGACCCGCCGCCACGCGCTGCTGGGTTTCATACCGGCCAGCCGGGCGATTTGTCGCACGCTGTTGCTGCCCTTAAGATAGGCTTCCAGAAGTGTCCTCTCCTCAGGGGCAAGGAGGTGACCTTTCAGACGCATCAGCTCGGCCAGATCAAGTCTGGCCTTGTCTTCGGCATCCCCGAAACGGTCCAGCCGGTCGCGTGCAACGGAGCGGTGCGATGGCTCGTTCCCCATATCCATTTCTCCCATGTCCCCACCCTTGCGTCCCGGCACTGAACCCAAGCATGGGGGCTTCTACCGACTGTCTTGCTTGCTCAAGTATGGTTATTATACCATAATAGACAACAGAAGGCCAGTGTTTGTTCTCTATATTTTGAATATTTTTCCCATTACGCTCACAGACAAACAGGGGTTAGGCATGTAAGTGGTTGTCACATAAGAGTTAGCAGAGGAATAGGCGTGAGGAGTTTTTCTTGCTGTCAGCGGATATTTTGACGCGGGGATAGAATGGTTCACTCCCTCCTTCCACGCGGTTGACGACCGAATCGCATCGGCGCTGGTCGTATGCCGCAACGTCGCGGCTACGTCAGGACACGCTGCATGGCATGGGCATGTTCGCAGACCTGGAGGACTTCCTCCTTGGACTTGTCAAAGTCGATCTGAACCCGTTTGAACAACTCCCATTCCTCGTGCAGGGAGAAATCCGGGATGGATTTGAACTTCGATGTCCTTGTAGATTTCTTTGCGTGTCATCTCGCTTTCCTTTCGATTTACTATTTCCTCTTCAGCACTTACTATTACTTGTTCTCATAAGGTCTTGGACCGTATCAGTGAATTGATGACGGGTCCGGCACGGGGCAATGGATGGCGCGTGATCGCGGTGAATTGTTTGCGGCGTTGAGCCGATCGACCTTTCGCAGCCGGTTTCGACTGCGCGGCAAGGAGCTGCTCTACCTGCGCGAGAGAGGCCTTGAGACGATCCTCGCACACGCGCGGCAGTTCATCACGGACCGTCTGGCCCCCGCCGAGCCGGCCCACGACGGTAAGCAGACCCCCATGCGGAATCACCCGGTCTTTATCGCCCAGCACGCCACTGCCACGTGCTGCCGGGGCTGCCTGGAGAAGTGGCACCACATCAGCAGAGGTCAGCCATTGGCGCCGGAGGAGATCGACTACGTCGTCGGCGTTATCGAACACTGGCTGAGACTTCAGGAGAAGGTATGGACGCCATGATCGTGCTTTTGGTAATTGTGGCTGTGGTCGCCCTGTTGGGCGGCCCCCTGGCACTGATCCTCAGCGCCATTGCTCTCAGTCGGTTGCACGCCCTCGAGCGGAGAGTCCAGGAGCTGCAAAGAGGCAAAGCCGCATCGCTGGCACCCGATGAGGTGTTCAAACCGTCTCCCGCCCGCACGGTCGAATCGACGCCCGTGACGGCGCCGCCCGTGCAGATGGAGGCGGAGTCCCCGCCGGCAAAGAGGCCCGCGGCCAGCGTGTTGCAGGACGTGCAACACGTCCATGCGGAGCCATACGAAAACGACATGCTGACGCTGGAACAACGCATCGGCACCCGGTGGGTCCTGATCGCGGGCGTCCTGGCGTTGATCTTCGCGGTGGGGTTCTTCCTCAAGTACGCGTACGACAACCGATGGCTCACGCCCCTGACTCAGGTCGCCATCGCCGCTATTGCCGGACTGGCCGCCCTCGGTATCGGTGAGTTGACGCGGCGCTGGGGCTACGGTTTCGTGGCCAAGGGTGTCACGGCGCTGGGTTTCGCGATCCTTTATGCCACGGTCTTCGCAGCCCACCGCTGGCACCATCTCATCGCCGCACCGCCGGCGTATGTTCTGGCCATCTTCGTCACCGCCGCGGCCATGGCTTATGCGGTCGGCCTTAACGAGATCGCCGCGGCGTTGTTGGCTCTGGTGGGCGGATATCTCACGCCGGTGATCCTCTCGACGGGCGAGAATCTGCCGATCCCCCTGTTCACCTACGTGTTGATTTTGAGCGGCGGTGCGATGCTCTGTGCCTACTGGCGACGCTGGACCGCGGTGAACATCGTCGCGTGGATCGGGACGTACCTGCTCTACACCGGCTGGTTCGAACAATTCTACCGACCCGCGATGTCTGATCCGGCGGCGCCTGAGCAGTTGGGGATCGCCCTCTTGTGGCTGACGGTGTTCTTCTTCGTGTTTCTGGTTCTGCCGATACTGCACGGCCTGCGCCGGCGCGTCCTGGCGCCGCCCGAGGATGTCGTGCTGATCCCGATCAACGCAGCGGTCGTCCTGTACTACCTCTGGACAATGCTGGGACACTACTATCGAACATCACTGGCTTTGTGCTGCCTGGCACTGGGCGTGGTGCATTTGGCGATGGCGGCAATCACGGCCGTGCGCTGCAAGGAGGACGTGAGCCTCAGGCGGGTTCTGCTCGCTATCGGTCTAGCTTCTGCGACCTTGGCCATACCGCTGTACTGGAGAGAGCACGCGATTCCGGCTGCTCTGGCTATAGAAGCGGTGGTCCTGGTGGCTATGGGGATTCGGTATCGCAGCCTCCTGATCCAGGGCGCCGCGGCGGTGGTGATGGGGATTGCCGTGGCCTGGCTGATGTACCTGTGGCCGATGCACGCCGGGCCGTTCCGAGTGGTCTTCAATGTCGAGTTCGGAACGTGGTGCCTGGTGACGGCGGCTATTCTGGCGGGCCATCTGCTCTACCGTTTCCACCGGCGGGCCAACGCCCTCCTCGCCCCCGGGACGGTCCTCAGTGACGTACTCTATGCCGTCGGACTGCTGGTGCTCATGGCGGCCGTGAGCGCGGAACTCGGCCTCAACCAAGACCTCAACCGCCCGGTGATCGTGCATCACGACTCTTTTGTGCGTCAGATGATCCTGGTCTTCCCGGCCTTCGTACTTCTTTTCGTGGTCCGACCGATCTGTCCGCGCGGGCTGTTGGGCCGCGTCATTGCCTCGGCTCTGGCCGCGACGGGCGCGGCGTACCTCGTCGTGAACTACTCCCAGCTTCACTTCGAGTCTTTTCCCATCTTTGCGAACGTGAATTTTGCCGTGGCCGTCGTACCGATCGCCGTATTGTTCCTGGGCGGGTGCCTGATCCGCCACTTCGAGTCGGTCGAGGGTTTCCGAACGGCAATTCCCGGGGCGTTCGGACTGGCCGGGGTGGTCGTGCTGTGGATCATCCTGACCGAGGAAATCTGGTTGTTCTTCCGCTGGGTTCCGGGTCAGGCGAGCCAACAGTGGTTGGCCCAGATGTGGATCTCCGTCATGTGGGCGGTGTACGGAACGGCGCTGATGGTTGTGGGCTTCTGGCGGAATATCCGACTCCTGCGCTACATTGCGTTGGTGCTGTTCTGTCTGCTGCTCGGCAAGGTCTTTTTCTGGGACACGCGAACGCTGCACGCTACCTACCGCATCGCCGCGTTCCTGGCCACCGGCCTGGCCCTGGTCGCTATCTCGTACCTGTACCAATACCTGAAGAAAAGGGGATTCTTCGACAAGATTCTGTCGGACGCCGGCAAGTCGTGAACGTGATTATGGATTGTTCTATATTGATTGTTGGACCGATATGTGTCATCAATAGTCCATTACCGGTAGAGCAGTCGGGTGAGTATCAGAGGTAGGACCATGGTGGAACGGACTCCAAAGGTTGTTGTCGTCGGTGCTACGTACATCGATCTGGCTTTCAAGTGCGCCCAGATTCCCTCGGCAGGACGCACGCTCAGCGGTTCGGAGCTGGCCTACACGCTGATCGGCGCCGGCCCCGTGCAAGCCGCCCAGGCGGCCCTGTGCGGCTGCGAGGTTCACCTGGTCAGCAAAGTGGGAGGCGATCCGTTCGGCGAGATGGCCAAGAAGGCATTGACCGACTGCCGGGTCAATGTGGACTTCGTCCTGACGGCGGAGGCCAAGAACACCGGCGTTTTTGTCACCATGGTCAACTCCGAAGGCGAAAACGCCAGCTGCCAGTACGGCGGCGCCAACTGCGCGATGCAGCCGGCCGACGTCAAGGCGGCGGAAGAAATCATCAGCCAGGCCGATGTCTGTCTGATCCATGGCAGTCTGCCCCAGGAGGCCATTGCCATGGCGCTGCGTTGTGCGGAGCTGGGGGAGACCAAGACGATTCTGAATCCAGCCCGCCCGAGCGACCAGCCGGCCGCACACGCCGAGCTGCCGGCCGAGTACTTCTCCGCCGACATTCTGATTCCCAGTCTTTCGGAGGCCGCCACCATCGCCGACCAGTCGGCGAGTATCCGCACGGCCAAAATGATCGGCTCGGATCTCGTGGCGCGCGGGTGCCGGTGTGTCGTTATTACGATGGGCCGGCGAGGCTGCATGGTGGTGGACCGCAGCGGGGCCGCCGACCATATTCCGGGATTCGAGGTCGATCTGGTGGACCGGACGGGAGGCGGGGACGCGTTCGCCGGCGCCCTGGCCGCCTACTGTGCCGTGAGTGATGACATCCGCGAAGCCGTGAAGTTCGCCGCCGCCGCCGGGGCGCTGACTTGCACGAAATTCGGCGCCATCGAAGCCCTCCCCACCAAGAACGAGATTATCCAACTGCTCCAGCGGGGAGACTGACAAGGATTCATGATCTACGATTTACTATTTACGATTTGAACGAGCTTCAAATAGTAAATCATAAATGGTAAATCGTGAGTCCCTATTCCCACTTGTGCTTCTTGATCGAGCGGAGGATCTTCTCGGCACACTTCAGGGCTTCCAGACCTTCCTCCGCGCTGACCTCGGGACGGAAAGAACGGTCCTTTACGGCTCGCAGGAAGGCTTCCTGCTGCACGCGGATGGGCTCGCGGTCGTCGATTTCGAGCTGCTCGATGTGCAGGAGGTTGGTCCAGTTGACGCCGGCCGGGTTGAAGTCGGGCCGCTGCCGCTGTTCCTTGATCCAATCGACGATGTTGATGTTGGGTTCGGCCTTGATGACGATGCCGCTCTTGGTGAGGTAATCGACGCTCAGGTACGCCTGCCGCGAGAAGACGTGAACCCGGCGTTCGGTCTTGAGGGCGAGGCGTGACGCCGTGATGTTGGCGATGCAGCCGTTCTCGAACACGATGCGGGCGTTGCAGATGTCCTCGCCGCCTTCGAGCACGCCGATGCCGACGGCGTCGACCTTCTTGATCTTGCTGCCGGCCAGCGACAGGATGATATCGATATCGTGGATCATCACGTCGAGCACGACACCGATGTCCGCCGAGCGGAACGGATACGGGCTGACGCGGTGGGCCTCGATGAACTTCGGCTCGTTGATATCGAGCCGTTTGATCGCCTGGGCGACCGGATTGCAGCGCTCGGAGTGCCCGACGGCAACGACCGTATCGAACCGCTTCGCCAACGCCACGATCCGCCGGCCTTCTTTGACGTTCGGCGCCAGCGGTTTCTCGATCAGCACCGGGATATGGTGTTTCAGGAACAGCTCGGCCACTTCCAGATGTGTGACCGTCGGCGTCGCTACCGTCACGGCGTCGACCTGGCCGACGAGTTTCGCGTAGTCGGTGAACGCCTGACAGCCGTACTTCTCGGCAATCTGCTGAGCCCTCTTCTCATCCGTATCGGCCACACCGACCAACTGACATTCCGGCAACTGGCTGTACACCTTGGCGTGAATGTTGCCCATCTTGCCGGTGCCGACCACGGCCGTGCGAATCTTCGTATCGCCCATAAAGAACCGTCCAATTGCGGTTTGAGGATTTCGGATGGCGGATTCGCGCGGAAACCCAAATCTGCAATCTACCATCCGAAATCCGCAATCATCCGCATTCCTATCTCAAGACTTCCAGGTACCTGCCGAAACGGTGCTGACAGCTTCTGAAGATGTTGTCGACCATGGCGCGGACATTCTCGTCGAGTCCGTCCTGTGCGGCCAGCGCCCGGGCGTTGGCCAGCAGCGTGCCGCCTTTGCGGTAGAGCTGCCGGTACGCCGCCTGAATCCGCTCCTGCTGCGGCTCGTTCAGTCCGGCGCGTTTGAGGCCGCGTTTGTTGACGCCGCGTACTTTCGGCGGGTGCTGTCCGCTGATGATCAGGAACGGCGGCGCGTCGCGGGCCAATCCCGTCTGACCGGCGATGAAGGACCATTTGCCGATGGTCACGAACTGATGCGAGGCCGCGAGCCCCGCCAGCCAGGCGCCGGTCTCGATGTGGACGTGTCCGGCGATCTGTACCAGGTTGCTCAGCACGACGTTGTCGGCGATGAGGCAGTCGTGGCCGATGTGGCAGCCGACCATCAGCAGGTTGTCGTTGCCCACCGTCGTGGTCTTGCCCTCGTGCATGCTCTTATGGATGGTGACGCTCTCGCGGATCAGGTTCCGATCGCCGATGACCAGACCGCCCGTCTTGCTGTGCAATTGCAGCCCCAGAACCTGGGGCGGGGCGCCGATCACGCAGCCGGGAAAGAGCCGGTTGCCGCTGCCGATCCGGACGCCGGCATAGACGGTCACGTGCGATTCGAGGACCGTTCCGGCGCCGAGCGTGACATCGTCACCGACCACGCAATAGGGTCCGATGACCACATCGGGGGCCATTTGCGCCTTCTGCGAGACTAGCGCCGTCGCGTGTATATTCGCCATTTCGTTGGTTCCTGCCGTTAGCTTCGTTCGTCGTCGATGAGCATGAATTTGATTTCAGCCTCTGCGGCGAGGGTCTCATCGACCAGCGCCTGGCAGCGGCAGTGGGCGGTTCTTCTTCGCAGGCGGACCGTTTCGGCCACCAGGACGAGCTGGTCGCCCGGCACGACGGGCTTGCGGAGCTTGACGCCGTCCATGCTGAGCAGCACGGCCAACTTGCCCGTGTGCTCGAGCCGCTGGGCGAACAACAGCCCCGAAACCTGCGCCATCGCCTCGACGATCAGCACGCCCGGCATGATCGGCGTGCCCGGATAATGGCCCTGGAAGAATTGCTCATTGAACGTCACATTCTTGACGCCCTTGATTCTCGTGTCACCTTCCACCTCCACGATCTTGTCCACCAGGAGGAACGGATAGCGGTGGGGAAGGATCTTCTGAATACGCCGGATGTCCAGAATGGCATCCGTGCCGAATTTCTCGACCCGGTCCTGCTGTTGCGCCAGATCGTAAAGCTTCCTGGCGAGCTGCTGGTTCAGCGTGTGCCCGCTCTTGTAGGCCACGATGCGTCCGAGAGTCGGCCGGCCTACCAGCATCAGGTCCCCGATCAGGTCGACGATCTTGTGGCGCACGCACTCGTTGGGGAACCGGTAGCTGTTCTTGACGGGTCCGTCCGAATCGATCACCAGGATCTCGCGGGGACCGATGTGCGTGCCGATCCCCTTCGCCTGCAACTGCCTGGCCTCGACCTCCAGCAGAAACGTCCGGGCCGGGGCCATGTTCGTTTCGAACGTCTCCTCGTCGAGCCGATAGCTGTGGATCTGGCGGCCGATGCCGGTGTGTCCGGCGTAATCCAGATCGTAGGTCACGTTCAATGTCTCGTCGCCGTCCGGCAGCGCGTATACGGTAGCGTCCCCGGCGGTGATGGTGATCGGTTTGCGGATGATGCACTCCCGACGCGGGTTCGTCTGTTCGACGACCCCGATCCGCTTGAGCACCTTGAAGTACTCCGCACTGCTGCAATCCGGCGCCGGCAGTTCCGCGCCATCGATTTCGATGATGAGGTTGTCGATTTCCAGCGCGCGGACGGCGGCCAGGCAGTGTTCGACGGTCTCGACGCTGGTCTCGCCCTTCTTGAGGCTCGTGCGGCGGCTGCGCTCGGCGATATTGGGAGCAATGGCCGGAATCCGGACGGTCCCCGGCACATCTGTTCGCACGAAAACGACCCCTGAGTCCTCCGGAGCGGGGCGGAAGACAACGCGGGTTTCCTCCCCCCCGAACAAGCCCTTACCGGCGAGCTTACCCTCACCCTTTATGGTCTTTTGCAGCTTCAAGTTTCTCTACCTTGGCCGTAAGGTGCTTCAGTTGTTCGGCGACCTTGGGCAGCCGGAGTATGTGAACGACGGCCCGGGCCGCCTCTTTCACGTCGATGGCCGGGGTCCACGCCACTTTCTGTTTCGGTGGCACGCTGTTGACGACGCCGGCCTGAGCACCCACCATCGTGCCGGCGCCGATCTCGATGTTGTCCGCCAGGCCCACCTGTCCGGCCAGCACGACACCGTCGCCGACCTTACAACTGCCGGCAATACCCACCTGCGCCGCGATCAGGCAACACTTGCCGATGACCACATTGTGCCCAACCTGCACCAGGTTGTCGATCTTGGTCCCGGCGCCTACTATCGTATTGCCGAATTTCGCCCTGTCAACGCAACTGTTGGCCCCAATCTCGACGAAGTCCTCGATGATGACGCCGCCGTTGTGCGGAATCAGTCGGGGAGCCCCATCGACGACGGCATATCCGAACCCTACCGAGCCGATCGTGCTGTTAGCCTGGACGACGACGTGATCGCCGATCCGGCAGTGATGATAGACCACTACGTGGCTGTCGAGCCGGCAGTTGGCGCCAATCTGGGTATCCTGGCCGATATGGCAGCCGCCGGCGATAACCGTGTCGGCGCCAATCTGAACATTATCTTCAATGACGACATAAGGCCCGATGCTCGCGCCTTTGCCGAGCTTGACACCGGCGGCGACCTGGGCGGTCGGATGGATGCCCGGTACCGGGGGCTTCAGTGGCGGGGCAAAGCACGTCAGCGCGGCAATCAGTCCCGCGTTCACGTCCTTGACCACCAGCTGGGGCTTGGTGGCTCCTTCGATCGGCTTGGCCACGATGATGGCCGCTGCGGCCGATTTCGCCGCCGCCTGCTCGTGCCGGGCGTCGGACACGAACGTCACGTCACGCTCGCCCGCCACGGCTACCGGCTGGACCGCCTCCACCGGTCGATCCAGACCCGCGCTCGTGCCGGCCACGTTCGCGCCGATTCGTTGCGCCAATTCTGCTATGGTCAATATCATCTTTTTCTCAGTGCCAGGGTTCATCAGTTCTGCGGCTTGATGCCTGCGTCCACGCGCGCGACAACTTCCTCCGTCAGGTCCACGCACCCGCCGGCATAGAGCGCCTTGTGCGTGCTGACCGCCGTCATCAACTCGTCCGCGGTCCGCGCATTCGCCAGCGAAGGCTCCGTGCGCTCGATCACGAGGTCCAGTCCTTTCTCCGTGGCCAGCGCCGCCACCGCCTTCAGGACCTCAGGATAGAGCTTCTCGAGCTGCTGCCGATCCTCGACCAGACGCTGTTGTTTGAGGTATTCCTGCCGGGCGTCCAGCTTGGAGCGACTCTCGATAATCGTCTGCACGAGCTTGAGGTAAGCCTCGCTGCTGGCCGGGGCCGTATCCAGCAGCTTTCTATCCGCCTCGATCTGCGCGGCGAGCGCTTCCAGTTCACCACGGTTCTTGGCGTCTGCCGCGGACTGCTTGGCGCGGTATTGCGCCTGCAGCTGAGACTTATTGAACACGCGGGCAATGCTGACCACGCCGATCTTGCTGCCGGAAGCGGCGGCCGGGGCCGCGGTCTGGGCCCGACTGTACTCGAAGGCTGCCAACAAAGCTATCGTTCCTACCGCCACACCGATCAGTGACACTCTGTTCTTCATGATGGGTCATCCCTTTCTCTTTGGGTCTGCCAGTTATCGTTGTCTCGTGCCCGCGGGTCAGAATCCGAACATTCCACCCATCGAGAAGCTGAACACCTGCGTCTCGTCTGAGTCGTCTTTGAGCAGAGGCGCCGCCAGCTCGAACCGCATAGGCACCTGTCCGAGGAGCTGAGGTATCGTGATTTGCAGGCCGGTACCGACGGACAAGCGGTACTTGCCCGTTTCCACCGTGCCGCTGTCCGAGAAGAACAGCAGCGAGAAGTTGTCGCCGATGAGCGGGATGGTGGCTTCGGCGCCCGCCAGGAAGATCCAGTCGCTGCCGATAGGGTCTCTGCCTCTCGTGGTGGTCGCCCCCGTTCGCCGGCCGCGCGGGCTGATACCGCGATACTCGAAACCGCGCAGAGCATAGGGCCCCTGTGAGCCACCCGCGTAGAACTTCTCGAAGGTCGGCGCGTCGCCCACGGTGCTGCCGGCCAGGACGCGGCCGGCCAGAATAGTCTTGCGCCCCACGATATCCTCGTGCAGGGTCCAGTAGTGCGTGTAGCGTGCGCTCGCGACGCCGAAGTCGAAATCGCCGGTGACCTGCTCGTAGTCCACGCCGTACACCATTCCCTTGCTGGGGTTGTAGGGATCGTCGATCTGCGGCCGTTCGAGCCCGACCTTCATACCGAAAAGCTGATTGTAGCCTTCTTCGTCCAGAATCTCGCGTGGGACATCGCTGTCCAGGTGATAAATCCTGACGTTTTCCGCCCGAAAGCCGATACTCGGCCGCCATCTGTTGGGCAGGCGCTGCTCCAGGCCGACGAAGCCTTTGAGCCGGCTTTCATCCCAGCTTTCCCGGTAGCGCTGCCAACTGCGTCCCAGCAAGTCCAGGGAGAGCGGCCGGTCCAGCCAGTAAGGATCGCTCCACTCGGCATAGTACTGGCTGTAGCGCGTGCCGGGCTCGAGCACGAGGCTCAGGCTCTGACCGGCGCCGCGGAAGGACTGCTGCGTGATGAAGTCCCAGAAATTGTCCGGCGTGTCGGTGTAATCGAAGTTGCTCTGGCGATACATGAACCGGCCGAACACGCCGCTGTCGCTGCTGAGCCCCACGCTGGGCATGATCAGGCCGGTCATACCCTCTTTGACGTCGACGCGCGCGTCGCGCACGTTGGGCTCGCCGTCGATCGGCGCTACGGGCCGGATCATCACTTCCTCCGATTGCGTCTGCATCCGGACGAATTTCTCCAGTTTCCCGCCGCCCTCTTTGGGAGCGATCCCTCCGTTGTACAGCTTGCCGGGCGTGAGATCGTATTCATCGAGCACGTGACGAACCGCCTTGTCCTGCAGTTTCTCGTTGCCGGTGATCTCGATCCGGCCGATGCGGAACGGACGTCCCTCGGTGATGTCGAACTTGAGCGTGACCACGTCGCTGCCGGGCTCTTTTCCCATCAGCACGCTCTGGCGGACGTCCGCATCCACGAAACCCTGCTCACGATACAACATGGCGATCGCCTGGGCGTCTTTGCGGGCTTGCGGCCGCAGGTACACCTTGTCGACCCGCGATTCGATCTGCGCCATCAGCTCTTCATGGCTGTAACGCGTGTTGCCCGTGAGGCGGATCTCGCCGATCACATAGGGAGACCCTTCCGCGATCGTGAACGTGACAATGACCGTCCCATGATCGTCGGAGAACTCCTTTTCCGCGGCAATCTTGTAGTTCAGGTACCCGTGATCGTAGTAGAAATCCTTCAGCCGGCCCACGTCCTCTTCGATGGCATCTTCCGTATAATACGTAGGCCACACCAGCCACTGGCGTGTCGTCGTCTTGATGATTTTCTTCAGCGTGTCGTCGCCATACGCTTCGTTGCCGATGAACTGAATGCTGCCGACCTGGACCCGCGGTCCTTCCTCGATCGTGTAGAGCAGATTCCCCCGCGACGCCTTGTCCTTATCGAGTGACACAGAGACGAAGGCGTAACCGATTTTGCGATACACCTCGGCGATGGTCGTCCGGCCCCCTTCGGCCAGGAACGGATCGAGCCGATCTCCCAGCTCGAAGCCCAGCCGCTGGCGGAGCACGTGGTCCTTGAAGTGTTTGTTGCCCAGGAACTCGATGGACTTGATGATCTGGCCGCCGGATAGATTAGTGACGATCGATGATGGACGATTAGGATCGACGCCGCCGGCTGCCAGGCACGGGCTCAATCCCCCCATGAGGCCCATCAGTATGATGATGTGTTTTGCTTCCTGCATTCCAATCATCAATCATCCATTATCAATAATCAATCAAAACGGCGCTGTCTCTTGCTCGATCCGGGCCAGGTTCTCGAACCGCGTGACCTTTTCACGGAAGGCCAGCTTCACCGTGCCGGTCGGGCCGTTGCGCTGCTTGGCGAGGATCACTTCCGCCGTGTGGTCGTCCTCGTAGCCCTCTTCACCGCGATGATAGTAGTCCTCGCGATGCAGCAGCATGACCACATCCGCGTCCTGTTCGATGCTTCCGCTTTCGCGCAGGTCGCTCATGCGCGGGCGGTGGTCTTCCCGCCCTTCCGGACTGCGGTTCAACTGGCTCAGCACGATCACCGGAACCTCCAGCTCCCGCGCGACGCCCTTGAGATAGCGGGAGATCGTGGAGATTTCCTGCTGGCGGGACTCGACCATGCCGCCCATGTGCATCAACTGCAGATAGTCCACGACGATGCACCGGATGTTATGCGTGCGCTTGAGCCGGCGGGCCTTGGCACTTAACTCCAGCGGCGTCAAGGCCGAGGTGTCATCGATGAAGATCGGCGCCTCCGAGATCACGCCGCACGCCCTGACCAGGTCTTGATAGTGCTCCGTGCCCAACATCCCCTTGCGAACGAGCTGGGAATCCACGCCGCTGTAGCTGCACAGGAAACGCTCGGCCAGTTGCTGCTTGCCCATTTCGAGTGAGAAGATCGCCATGGGCAACTTCTCGACGATCCCGATATGTTCGGCGATATTCAGCGCCAGCGCCGTCTTTCCCATACTCGGGCGTCCGGCGACAATGACCATCTCGCCGTTCTGCAGGCCGCAGGTGATGTCGTCCAGCTCATAGTAACCGGTAGAAAGTCCGGTAACGTGATTGCCCTCGCGTTTCTCGATCAGCTCGTAGGCCTTGGTAACCAGGTCCTTGAGCGACGAGGCGGCACTGGTGATGCGTTTATCCGTGACGGCGAATATCCGCCGCTCGGCGTCGTCGAGCTTCTCCGCGGCGTTGCCTGTCTCATCGTAAGCGTTGTTGAGGATCTCCGTGGCGGCCGAAATCGTCTCACGAAGGAGCATTTTCTCCTTCACGATGTCCGAATAGTAGGCGATGTTGGCCGACGAGGGGACGGTTTCCATCACGCGCTGCAGATAGTCCGCCCCGCCGACTTCGTCCAGGCGGGCGCGGCGCTGCAACTCGTCCCGGACGAGCATGCCGTCGACGCCCTCGCCGCGGTTCTTCTCATAAAGGGCAATGATGGCATCGAAGATATGCTGATGCTCCGTATGGTAGAAGGCGTTGCGATCCAAGATCTCGACGACGTCGCCAATGCAGCGCGGATCGACGATCATGGAGCCGAGCACTGCCGCCTCAGCCGGCAGCGACTCCGGCATAGTCCTGAGGAGCGGCGTCGCCCCTGATGGGGTGGCCGACTGCGGGGTACTCTTGCCGTTGCCTCGTGCCTTCTTGTTGTCCTTCGATGCCAAACATTCTCCTTGTAGTCTGGGCCGAGAAAACTGCGGGGATTGTATCCGCCTAAGTACCCATCGTCAAACACATTGCGGATTCATGATTGTGGATTGTACACCGCCTCAGAAACACCAAAATGCGGCTCAAATCATCGACTCCGCGAGCCTCCGACCGGCCTGATAGGCCTTCCTGCAATCCTTGTCGGGAAGCGTCGCATCGGAGGTAATGGCGGCCGTGCCATAGAACAACGACGACTGCACCTTCGCCCCCATGGTTTCGGCCATCAGCTTGAGTGCTTTACGCCCGCCCGGCATGAATACCTTCGCGATGAAGGCCGGACAGGCCGTACTGGTGATGATAACGGCTTTTTTATCGGCCCCCTTAACCCGCATCCTGGGGCCGGTCTTCGCATTCCAAGGCCAGTAGGCGTAGCCGACGAGTCTTTCCATGAACCGCCGCATGATGGCGGTGGCATTGTAGAAGTTCGTGGGCGACGCCAGGACCAGGCCCTCCGCTTCGTCCACGGACTTCAGGATCGACTCTATGTCGTCGTTCTGCACACACCTGCCCCGCCGACCCGCGTTCGGCTCCTGCGTGCAGGCCCGGCAGTTGGTACAGAACTCGATGTGCTTGTCGAGCAGGTATACGGCCTCGGTCGTCGCCCCGGCGTCCCTGGCCCCACGCAGCACTTCCCCCACCGCCGTGTCGATGGTCCGGCCCTTACGATACGTTCCGATAATAGCCACGATTTTCTTGCTCATACCCGCACCAACGTCAGTTCTTCACCCACTGATCCAACCAGCCGATCACCGTCTGATACCAGAGGATCGAGTTCTGCGGCTTCAGCACCCAATGGTTCTCGTCGGGGAAGTACAGCAGCTTGCTGGGGACACCCCGACGCTGCAAGGCCGTGAAGATACCGAGCCCCTGCGTTTCCACGACGCGGAAGTCCTGGCCTCCGTGGATCACCAGCATCGGCGTTTTCCATTTGTCTACGAAACGGACGGGATTGTGTTTCTCGTAACCCTCGGGGTTGCTCCAGGGAGTCCCCATGTGGTCCCATTCGGGGAACCACAGCTCTTCGGTATCGAAGTACGCCATCCGCTCATCGATATTCCCATCGTGACAGACCAGGCAACGGAACCGGTCCGGCCAGTTGCCCTCGATCCAGGCAATCATGTATCCGCCAAACGAACCGCCTAGCGCCCCGACGCGGTTGCCGTCCATCCAGGGGTACTTCTGCAATGCCGCGGCCAGACCTTTTTGCAGATCCTCCAGAGGCTTGCCGCCCCAGTCGCCGCGGATCGAATCGCAGAACGCCTGGCCGTAGCCGGTCGAGCCGTGGAAGTCCACCATCACGACGCCGTAGCCTGCCCCCGCGTATGCCTGGGCGTTCCAGCGATAGTGAAAAATGTTGCCGAACGAACCTTGGGGACCGCCATGGATGAGGAACGCGACCGGGTATTTCTGGGCCGGGTCCAAATCCGCCGGCTGGACCACGTAGGCGTGCACGGTTTCGCTGTTCCAGCCCTGGAACGTGAACTGCTCATACTGCCCCATGCGCACTGTCGCGACCTTTTCCGCGTTGATGTCCGTCAGTTTCTTAACGTCCGTTCCATCGGTACTGACCGAGAACAGCTCAGCCGGCGACGAGAGCGTGCTCAACCCATAGACGATTCGCTGTCCGGCCACGCCGATCCCATCAACCGAGCCGGATGGGACAAGCGTGCGAACGCTGCCGCCGGCACTGTCGATCGCAAAGAGCGACTGCTGGCCAACATTCTCCGCCGTCGCGTAGATGCTGCGACCGTCAGCCGACCAGCAGATCGACGCAGGGCTCCGGTCCCACTCACCCGTGAGGATTCGTTTCGATCCCTCGGGCCAGCTTTGCAGCACGACCTCATACTGATCGGCTTCGTACCCCGGCCGGCTCATCGCCAGGTACGCCAGCGTCTTGCCATCCGGCGCGAAGACCGGCTGCGTATCCCATGCTTTGTTCTCGCTCGTCAGGTTCTTCGGAGGCGTCGAGCCATCTATCGGTGCCAGAAAGAGATCGAAGTTGGTTGACCATGCTTCTTCCCGGCCCGCGTCCCGGGCGGTGAAGACGATCCCTTTGCCATCCGGCGTGAATGCGATCTCCTCGGGCCCTCCGAACGGCTTCGACGGCGTGTCGGCGTCCATCTTCGCCATTACATCCACCGCCCTGCCGCCTGTCGCCGGCATGACGAACAGATGCGACCGGCGGCCGTCGCTCCAAGTGTCCCAGTGTCGCACGAACAGCCGGTCATAGAGGCGCCCCGACGACTTGCCCTTCTCGATCTCATCGAGCTTCTTCTTCGTCGCCTCGGCGTTGGCGTCGGGGAAGACCTCCATCGTGAACGCGATGCGTTGCCCATCCCGCGCGACCACGAGATTGCCCACGTCGAGCGGTTCTCTGGTGACCTGCTCCGCTTCACCGCCGTCGATCCGAATCCGCCAGATCTGCGCTGATCCCGACCGCCCCG
>CAYQXM010000026.1:0-57205 GCA_964421295.1 uncultured Pirellulales bacterium | reverse complement strand
GCGGCGGTGTCGGCGTTGACATTCAGCTTGCCGCCGTTCTTGTCCATGGCTACGGAAGCGATCACCGGAATGGTCCCATCGGCGCAGAGCGTTTTGAGCAGCTTGGCGTTGACCTCATTGACCTTGCCCACCATTCCCAGGTCCAGCTTGCGCCCCTCCGGGCCGGGCAGCCGCAGCGTCTCGGCCAGCAGCACGCAACTGTTCAGCGTGTGCAACCCCATGGCTTTGCAGCCCAGCTCTTCGAGCATCTGACAGATGGGCGTGTTCGTCTTGTGGATGAGCGTGTGCTCGACGATGTTGAGCGTCCGCTGGTCGGTGTACCGGCGGCCCTGCACCCAGACCGGCTCCAGGCCCGCTTCGGTCATCGCACGGGTGATGGCCTTGCCCCCCCCGTGTACGATGATCGGGCGCATCCCGACCGTCGCCATGAACGCGACATCCGTCAGCAGGTTCATCTGGGCTTGCGGATCATCCAGAACGCTGCCGCCCAGCTTCAGCACGACCATCTTGTCGTGAAAGCTGCGAATGTACCCCATGGCCTCAACGAGGGCCTCGGCTTTGGCAATAGCTTCTTGCACCAACGACTCCTTTGGCTCCACTAGAAACAAACCATGTAGGATAGCTTTCGCATCGAGCCAAGTCAATAGGCAATCAGCAAAAATTGGACGGATAGGACCTATAGGACCAATGGGACCTATGAAAGGCAGCGCCGCACTACTGCTCGCATGCCGGCGAAGGCCCGCCTTCGGGGGTGGCCTGGTTCTGGAAGGTGCTGGGATTCAGGAAGATTTCGCCGCGGACCTCTTCGATGATGAGTTGGGCGATGTGCATGCCGGGACGCAGGAGGATGGCCTTGGGGCCGAGGTTGATCATTTCGAGTGTGAGCGGTCCCGCCCAGCCGGGGTGGACGGTGGGGGCGGTGAAGTGAACCATCAGCCCGCAGCGGGCCCGGCTGCTCTTACCTTCGATCCTGGCTGCCAAATGCGGCGTCCCCTTGTCGACGGGCAGCTCGACCCGTTCGAGCGTGCGCCCCAGGATGAATTGGTGCGGCTCGAGCAGATAGGGCTGAGCCTCCGACAGCGTGTACTTCTCCGAGTGTTCCGCGATCGTCTCGGGCAACGTGTGTGTCTCCGTCACGTCGTAGTGGTGCGGTCCGCTCTGCGGCACCGTGATCTCGTGATACAGCCGCAAATCGACCGCGTGCGTGTCGTAAGGACAATACACCCCCGCCTCCGGCCGCCGCGGCCCCGGCTCCGGCTCAATCACCAACCGCCCCTCATCCAACGCCCTCTGGATCTCGATGTTCGATAGAATCATATCCCGTCCATGATCAAAACAGCGTCAACCAGCGGCCTAATATACAAGACGTTTCCACAGAATGCCAGAGTCGCCCGCAAGAGGCTCTCCCTTGACATTTCTCAGCAGAAAACTTACGATTATGCATAGTGACAGCCGAACCGGAGCGGCGGTCCGACCCGACAGCGGAGATATGGAGAAAGGCGGGGTGTGGCGCTATGAAGACAAAGGGCTTGCTCGCTTCAGCGGTTTGTCTCAACCTATTGATCTGTTTTGGCATTGTTCGTGCCGATGGCAGCATGTTCTTTCGCCGTGGCTCCTATGCAGATGTTCTTCAGCCCGCGCAGAAGGTGCATATTCGCTGGGACGGCGTGCAGGAGAGTCTGCTGATCCAGACGAAGTACGAAGGGCCGGCGGAGGAAATGGTCTGGATCGTGCCGGTCCCGTCAGAACCTGCCGTCGAGACGGGTGAGGGGGCCGTCTTCTTGGAACTGAGCGAGAAGACAGACTGGCCTGACATAGCACATACGTCATTTACCGGCCTGAGCACGCAATATTTCTACATTACTGTCCCCACCGGCATTCCGCTCACCGCCGGTGGTAGCAGCCCCGTTCAGTGGCACCGGCGCGTCGGGGACTACGACGTCGTGCTACTCTGCCCCACCGGCGCAGAGGATGTCATTCAATGGCTCGACAGCAACGGGTTCGCGGTGCCTGACAGAGCTGTCCCGATTTTGGAGGACTATATCCGGGAGCAATGGTGGATGGTGGCGTCCAAAATTCACCCGGACGCATTGACAGACATCACCCGTAAGAGACTGGCCAGCGGGACGTTGAATCCGCTCCAGTTGACCTTTCAATCGTCCGCATGCGTTTATCCCATGCGCCTCACGAGCCTGGCCGCCGGTCCAGTGGAGGAGTTGATCTACATCGAAGGCCCCAGGCATTATGTGCCGCAGACCTTGTCGGATGGTGACTGGCAAATCGACACTTTCGGTGGACCGATTCGGCAAGTGTCCCAATACCACTATGAGTCGGATGTCGAACTGGCGGTTCAAGCCCTCGATGGTCAGACCAAGACCAAGGCGGAGCCACGTCTGACCAAACTGAGGAGGGTCTTTCAGCCCAAAGAGATGACTCAGGACCTCGTCTTTGGGCCAATGGATTATTCAAAGTGGCTGGAAAGCGGGGACCCGCTGTTGATCGGGGAGGCCGCGACGCAACTCGGGCGAAAACGTGATGCGAACGATATTCCATACCTCTTGAAGCTGCTGTCGTCCGGAATCCTCGAAAGTGTCAAACCGGGGTCCTATCAGTATCAGCAATGGCCGTCTCCAGCCGCCAGGATTCTCGATAGCGATAGCTCCGATGGCCTCCTTTACTGGACGGCCTACTCGGGGGCAAATCGCGATCGACCGGTTCCCATAGGCGACCACGTCTACGGCGCTATCTGGACTCTCGGCGAAATCGCCATTGACGACAAGGTTGATGCCGACGTGGAGGAATTACTCCTGCAATGTGCCCGGCACGACAATCAATTGGTGCGCATGGAGGCCTATATCGCCCTGACCAAGCTGCAATCTGAAAAGCTCGGTCCCATCCTGGCGGATAGACTCGCTTACATGCCGCGAAAGGGACCGGCTGCCGCCTCAAGCTGGGGAGGTGACGTTAAAGCGTTTGGTGGCGAGATGAATATTGTCACCGATTGGATCACGCGGTTTGGCACGGACTCGCAGAAGGAGGTTCTGGCCAACGCGCTGGCAGAGGCTGTCGGAGGTTTGGAGGGACCAGGCAAGTACAGTCGTTTCTATCCCCAGGCGTCACTGCCCACGACGTCCGACTGGTTCGAGTGGGTCCTATGGCAAGCGGCGGCAACGCAGGATGAACGCCTCCTGACGCCGCTGCAGGAACTCTATGCACGCATGGCGGACGCCAATCAAGGAGATGCCGCATTGGCATTCGTGTTGAGGGCGGAAGCCGCGTGCGGTTCGTCGGAGGCAACCGATGCAGTCGTGGGCCAGATCGTCGATGACGAAACCAACGTTCTCGCCAAAGGACAGGGACCTACGGCGGAGGGCATGACTTCCTTGGGCTCGTATTGTGATGCGGCGCGCCGCATCCTCGAATGGGGGAGCTTGCGCGTTCAGATTCTCCAGAGGCATTGGTGGCGGTATGACCTCTACCCGATGCCTTCAGAAGCCGGCGATGGGATGTTCCGCCGGGCTCTGTCCCATGGCGAGACGAGCGATGGGTACGCCCTCTATCTTCTGGGGAGAATCAAGGAGCCACAGGCCGGAGACAAGGAAAGGCTCTCGCGAATCTGGGATAAGGGCGATCCCTCGCTCCGTTTGTTGGTCATTGATATCTTGTATGCCTGGAATGACGGGCAAACGCTCCTGAACCTGTATGAGACAGCGGGATCGGATGATCCGAAATCCGAGATCGCTTGGGCGCTCGCCGACTTGGGGGTAGTACAGGCGGTCGACCTTGTCGAAGAGCAAGCGCACGGCTCCTGGAACACGCTCTGGCGGAACTCCGGCAAGGCTTTCATGATATGGACGTGGAGCGATGTCGCCACATACGATCCGAATTTCAACGACGCCGTCAGAAAGATGCAGGCTGTCCAGAGTTTCTTTCATCCCACCCGGGACGACCTAGGCGGGCAGCGTCTGGCAGCTCTGAAGAGACTGTCCGCAGATGGCACAGTCCATCCAGGAGTGCGGTTCGACCTGCTCGCGACGGATTATGCTACGCAGAATTGGGCCACCGACTTGCTTAAGAAGGCCACGAGAGATGTGCTCGAAGCCTATCCCCTGGCTTCCACTGCGGCCATGGTCCTGTACAAGCTGGATGTGCAGCCCTTAGTCGACGCGTGTGGAGAGTTCAAATCCGACACCGCTCGGCGCAGTCTCCTCATCAACCTGCTGGCCACCGGCAGTGGCGCCTATTTGCCGACGATTGAAGGGCTGCTTCGACAGGTTTGGCCGCAGCGATACGCCGAGACTCAAGCGGAGTCTATTCTGTTCCGCGAGCCGGGAGACCTCGCGGCATCGATTGACTACTATTGCGCATGTAATTCCGTCGTGGACAGAATAAGGTCTCCGGTTATCGCCGGGTCCAGGTTTAAGGCGATTGCGGAAGACGATTCCTTGCCGGCCGGCTACCGGGCATTCTTGATCGTGTACTGGCCGACAGCTCCGAGTTGGGTATCCAAGGAACTTGCCGAGAGTCTCCTCAGTGAGGACATGCCCGATTTCGTACGCCAGGGGCTGCAGGAGCGAGTCGCGGATTGGCCCAAGTCCGAATGAGGCATAAGCCCAAGCTCATCTCAGCACTGCGGCGCGGAGGTCTGCGAAAGAGCTGAGCAGATGGTGGGGGTTCTCGGCTTGGATTTTGGCGAGGTGCTTCTGGGCCTGGCCGCCGGTTTGGACGACGGCGGAGATGACGCCGGCTTTCTTGGCCTGGCGGACGTCGTGGTCGGTGTCACCGATGTAGATCGTGCGCGCGGGAGAGACGCCGAACTCCTGAACCAGGGCGACGATGCCGGCGGCGCGGGAATCGCCCGCCTGGGCGTTGTAGAGCATCGACGAACGCACGGTGTCCCAGTCCTTGAAACGGAGGGTGGCGAGGATGGCGTGGATCGACTCGAGGCGCAGACCGCTCAGTACGGCCAGGCGGGCGCCTCTGGCTTTCAGCTCGGTCAGGGCTTCCTCGACGCCGGGGAAGGGCTCGATCTGGTCGAGAACTTGCGCTGGGAACAGTCGCCAGAACCGCTCATGGCAGGCATCCGTGCGGTCCTTGTGGCCCTCCGGCAGGTAGGCGTGGATGTATTCCCAGATGCTCGTGCCGAAAACGTCGTAGACCGGATCGCTACAGCCTTCGGGAATCTTCATCTCCGCGGCGGCCCTCTGCACGGCGGCGATGATAGCGTCATCCGTCTTCATGAGGGTTCCGCCCAGATCGGTGACGATCAGGTCGATCTTCGGTTCACTGTTCTTGCGTTGCGTCATCTGGGTATCCTTGCGCCGATACGGAAAAGGCAGAGATATAGCCAACTCGCGTCTGGGTTTCAAGAGGAAACGGCGGAAAAGCAAGGGCCCGCGTCCGATCGGCGCAGGCCCTGAGGAATCACTAGATGCGCTACACCAGCGGTTACTGGGCGGGATGGCCGAACTGGATGTCGTCGATGTATACGGTGCCGGAGGCGCCGGAGGCCGCCTGGTTCTTGTCGCCCACACCGATGGTGAGCTTCTTGACGCTGTTGAGCTTCACGCCGGCCGCACTGAACGTGCTCAGCGGTATTTTCCACTGCTGCCACGCGCCGGAGACCATCGCATAGGGGTCGGTGGCGGCGACGATCTTGCGGTGCGCGGCATTGTCCTCGATGGCCACGTAGAGTGTATCCATCGCATTGCCGGCGGGATTAGCCACGCCGACATCCGCCACGGTCCAGGTGCTGGTCATGTTGCCTGTCGTGGAAATATTCGAGAACTTCGCCCCCGTCACGAGTGCGGCGTCGTGGCTGGTCACGCACAAGCCGATGAGGACGTTGGTCGGCATCGTGATGGTCACGGCCGAGGTGGCGGCGATGGGCGTCCACGTCACACCGTCCGGCGAGATCGCCGCCGTGAACGTATTGATGGAACGCGTGATCTTCACCCAGTAGGGAGCGGCCTTGTTGGTCACGTCGGTGCTGGTCGAGTCGCCGCCGTTGGCGAGCCGCTGCTGGAAGGAAGCGCTGCCGATGGCGCCGATGACGCAGTCCGCGTAGGCGGAAGCCGCATCGAGGCTCGTGCGAATCATGACGCCGCACTTGGCCCAGTCGTGCGTCCGATCGATGCTCTCGACCTTGGCGATCATCGAGCCGTCGCCCGTGAGCGTTTTGTAGGCGAAGTGGAACTGGTCGGCGGTGCCCCAGATATCCGTGCCGGTGCCGTTCATCAGGATCGTGCCGTTGGTCTCGAGGAAGCTGATGGGGACGCCCTGGACGTAGAGGGACAGGATGTCCGCGCCGCCGATGGACCAATCCTGGGCGGGCTCGAACGTGCGCGTGGCTTCGGAGTAGGCCGCCGGTGCGACATTGCGGTAGCGCAGGGGCATGGATTGCCGGCCGCCATGATAGGTGGTCGTGTCGCCGAAAGTGAAGTTCGCCGCCGTATCGAGGCCGATCAGCGATCCGTTGGTGTTGGTGCCATAACCATCCACCCAGGAATCGAAGATCTTGTTCGTCGTATCGTCGTAACTCTCCATGTCGTCGATCGTCGCATATTCACCGGTGGCGAAGCTCCAGATGTCGCCTGGCCACGTGGCCGGGCTGGCGGCGGTGTTAACCTCGTCGATCCGCCAATAATATGTCGTTCCAAACGTCAGGCCGGTCGGCGTGTGGCTATTCTGACCAACCGTGGCCACCGGCGTTGTGGCGGCGGCGACGGCGTTGGGGTCCGTGCCCAGGAATACCTGGTGGGACACGGCTTCGCGTCCCGGCTGCCAGCTCAAGCTGACGCTGGGGCTCAAGTCGGTAGTTCCCGTGGCGGGGACGGGATACAGAGCCTGCACCGGGATGTAGAAGAACCGCACCTCGCTGAGCCCGTACTGGGCCCGGGTGCCCCAGCAGGAGTTGATGGCGAACTTGACGTATTGGGCTGCGGCGCCGTTGAAGCTGACGGTTGTATCGTGAGCGTAGCCCGATGTCGCCGGCCCCCGGGCGAATTCGAGATCGCCCAGTTTCGTCCAGGCCGTGCCGTCGACGGAATACTGAATCGCGGCGCTCTTCACTCCGAAACCGAGCATGCTCTCGATCTGACTGTTGTAGTTCCAGACCCACATCTCGTGCAGCTTGTACACGCGGTCGAATTTGAATTGGATCCAGGGAGAGGTATCACCCTTGCCCGTGACCCACATGGTGCTGCCGTCATTGGAGTGCAGATCGCTGATGTCCAGTCCCGAGCCGTCGACGGTGTTCTGGGGACTGGAGTTGGCCGCATACTGGCTGGAGGCGGTGGCCGTGACATTCGTCATCACATAGCCGATCGGCTCGGCGGTGAAGCGCCAGACGTTGCCCTTGACGATCGTTGCGGCACTCACCTCATCGATACGCCAATAGTACGTCTGTCCGAGCGCCAGCCGGGGCGGAATAAACGAATTGGCGTCCTGGCCGACGCTGAGCAGAACGCCCATCGGGTCGGCCCGGCCGGCGGTATTGACGTCGTTGAAGGAGGTCCCCAGATAGACGTCGTGCTTGATGGCGTCCTGGCCCGGAACCCAGGCCAGGGTTGTCTCGCGGGACACGCTGGTTGCCAGATCCGCAGGATAGGGCTTGCGTGCCTGCTGCGGCGTCGCCCCAACCATAACCATCAGGACCTCATCCACCGACAGGCCTCGACTGAACATGCAAACTTCGTCGATTACCCCGTTGAACGAATTCGATTGTGGAGCGGAAACGTTGTACTCGCCGATTCCTATCGTGATGGGGGCATTCGCGCCCTCATCCGACAACGCGTAATCGCCGGTCTGAATGACGTTGCCATTGATGAGGATGCTCATGGTTGTCCCGTTCCAGGTCCCGGCCAGATGTGCCCACTGACCTCTGGGCAGACCGGTGACGCTCTCGATGGCGAGAGTGAGTCTGTCGGCACCACCCCACTGGATCGTGCCGACGGCGTTGTTACGCAACTGCAAAATCCAGCGCCGGGCGTTGTAGTCGGCGCTCTTGCCGGCGATTCCCTGCCAATTGGAATTGCTCCCACCCCATTTGACCCAGGCACAGAGGGTCAGCTGTCCGTCGGCCGAGGGATCCCCGGTCCCACAGATCACACGACCCCGCGCACCGGAGGTGGACGTCGCGCCGAACGTGGCAACCCAGCCCCGGCCCGGGTCCAGTTGCGTCCGGGCCCCGTCCGCCGGCGTTCCGTCGCGGCCATTGCCGGAGTAGTCCTTGAAGTCATCCTGGTTGAAGGGATAGTACGCCCACAGATCGGGCCATTGAGCACCCTGCGCCACCACACCCACGACCAGAATCAGACTTGCCGACAGAATTGCGTTCCTTTTCATGCCAGTCCCCTTCCACATCGACGCATGATCCGTTTAGTCCGAGTGCTTCCCCGCTGCTCTTGCCGCCACAGGAGGGCGAGCCGAAAGCGGAAAATCCTGTCGTCCGCTCAATCTCACAGATATCAAATAGCCCCAGCATTTGCAAGGGGCATTGTTGGGTGCCATGAGCGTGTGCTCTACCCTGCGGCCATCACATCTTTGGCGCATCTTTTGGCCGGAATCGCTGGAGCGGAAAGCGCGTCTCGGTCGAAGGGAAATAGCATGGGTCACTTTGTGTCTCTCGACCCTGTTTGGTGTCATTCGTAGGGAATCGTGAAAACGGGAATTATAGAGAAGGCAGGGGTTTGCATTTGGAACGTGAGATGTTACAATATGGGGCTGTAGCCGGAACGCCGGGCGTCGTCCCATTGCGGCCGGAAGGTTCGCCGGCCCCGTCGAAAGGGCTCGTACCGCTGAAGGCGGACGAGGCACAACCGACGTGCAGCAACGCGAATAATGTAGCAACCAGTTTGCAGGTTTTCAAGATGGACAGCAAGAAGTCAGACTATCGCATTGAGCCGGCGACACGCATCACGCGTCTGCCGCCTTACCTGTTCGGTCGCCTCAACGCGCTGAAGCATGCCAAGCGACAGCAGGGCGCCGACATTATCGATCTGGGCATGGGCAATCCCATGGACCCGGCACCGCAAATCGTAGTGGACAAGCTGTGCGAGGCCGCCAAGGATCAACGCAATCATCGCTACAGCGCCTCCAAGGGCATCACGAACCTGCGCGGCGAGATGGCCAAGAAGTACGCCCGCAAGTGGAACGTCGAGCTCGATCCGGACACCGAGGTTTTGGCCTGCATCGGGTCCAAGGAAGGTTTCAGTCACATGTGCCTGGCGATGCTCGGTCCGGGCGACACCGCTGTCGTCCCCGACCCGGCGTTCCCCATCCATAGCTACGGCGTCATTCTGGCGGGCGGCAACGTCATCAAGGTCCCGCTCGGCAATGATCAGAAGTTCCTCGACACCATCGCCATGGTGTGCGAGCACTTGTTCCCCAAACCCAAGCTTCTGATCCTGAACTACCCGCACAACCCGACCGCCATGACCGTCGACGACGGATTCTTCGAGACCGTCGTGGATTTGGCCAAGCGGTTCAAGTTCGCGGTCATTCACGATTTCGCCTACGGCGAGACCTGCTTCGACGGCTACAAGGCCCCCAGCTTCCTCTCCGCCAAAGGCGCCAAGGACGTCGGCGTCGAGTTCACGACGATGAGCAAGCCCTATAACATGGCCGGTTTCCGTGTTGGTTTTGTCGCCGGCAACCGCCAGATGGTCGAATATCTCGCGACCATCAAGGGCTACTATGATTACGGTATCTTCCAGGCCGTGCAGATCTCCGGCATCATCGCCATGCGGCACTGCGACAAGATGATCGAGGAGCAGAATGCCAAGTACCAGGTGCGTCGCGACGTTGTGTGCGATGCGCTCGATCGTCTGGGCTGGAAAGTCGAGAAGCCCCGGGCCAGCATGTTCGTCTGGGCTCGCGTGGCCGAGGAGCACCTCCGCGGCAAGGGCACGATCGACTTTGCGATGGACCTGATGGAGCATGCCGAGGTGAACATCTCCCCCGGCGGCGCTTTCGGCGAGAACGGCGAAGGCTACATGCGCATCGCCTTGGTCGAGAACGAGCAGCGTCTGCGCCAGGCGATCCGCAACATCAGCCGCTTCGTGCACGAAAAGCCTATTCGCAAGACCAAGACCGCGAAATAGTCCACTCTCCCGGTCACGTTTGACGCCCCGGACGCAGATTCCCTAGATTCTTTTCGCGGCCGCATCCCACCCCGCGAAAAATGGCGCATACTTTAGATAGAGGGAGGGGTAGGGGGTGGGATATGGGCCAAATTGCCAGAGGTGCATTTGTCCCGGTCGGCACGCACGTGCTGTATGGCAGCGAGCATGATTTTCGGACCCGGGCGGCGAGATTCCTCATGGACCCGGTCCTGCCTGCGCTCATGGTGCTGATCATCGCGACGTTGACCGTGGCCCTCATCGTGCTCATGGTCACGACGGTTGCCTCCGCCGTTCTGCGGGCCCAGCCCGAGCTCGGGAACGTGGTCGACCCATGGCTGGGCGTCAGCTCCGCCTCCGCGGCTGCATACGAGGGAGATTTCCTCTGCTCGCATGATATGCCGGCCGCGGAGGGGATGGACGCGACGGCGTTCTGGGCGGACTCCCAATCGGGCGACCGCTTCGACCTCGATCCAACAGGCCGCTGAGCGCGGTCCGCCGCGCTAAAACCGGTATGCCAGACCGATGCCGCCGTACAGGTTGTCGCTCTTGGCCGTCGCGGCGCGGACGTCGCTATCCAGCAGGGTCGAGTAGGCAAGGATAGGCTTGATCGTCCAGCGGCCTAGGCAGATCGGTAGGGCGGCGGAGAGTGTCAGATCATTGAAACCGCCGTGCTCGAGCCCGAAGTAGCCTTCGTTATAGCTGGAGGTGCCATAGGCGAGGCCGGCGCCCAACTGAAGGCCGCAGTAGCAGTCCTCCGTCCATTTCTGGAGCTTCTCAATCGTGTGCCCGAGCGAGAGCTGGATGTAGCTGCCGTCGATTTCGTCGACGTCGCGGAAGATCTTGATCGCGGGCGACAGCGGCAGGGCGGCGCTCAGGCCACCGTATAGCTCGGTGGTGGGCTTGAATACGGTGTTGGGAAAGCGGTAGTAGATGACGCCGAGTGAGAAGCTCAGCAGGTCCTGCCCAGGAACCGCGGCCATGTAGTCCAGCGTATAATCGAACTCGTTGAACTCACCGCCGTCCACGAAAGCGCCGGTCAGATCGAGGTTGCCCCAGATCGAGCCCGTGAAACCCTTATAGGCGAGGCTGACGTTCGGCTGGGCCACCCAGTCATCGACGACATTCTGTCCCCGCCAGATGTACTCGCTGAGGAAGTCACTGGAAACAATGACGCTCGGAGCGTTCTGGACGGACGCCAAGACACTGACACTCAGCCATGCCACAACGGCACATGACACGATCTTCGCGACTCTCATCTGCTTTTCACTCCTGAACCTGATGCGGCTCTCTTGATGACCCGAACAACATACCGGCGCACCAACGCAAAGTCTGTGCCGGGACGGGGAAGAAAAGCGATCATCTGCAAGGTACTGCCGAAGCAGAGGTTAGGTGTATGTTGTTAAGGCGTGGAAGCGAGCCTGTCTATTACAAAAACGTAAACAGGTGCGTTGTGACCAACAAAAATGTCACACTTGTGCCCATGACGGAAAACACAGGAGGATTGCCGTCACCATCCCTATGTGAGCCTGGCAGTCCTATACGTGTCAGAGGTACTTGGGATGGATGCCGTACTTGCGGATTTTGTAGCCGAGGATACGTTCCGTCAGGCCCAGCTCCGTCGCGGCGGTGCGCTGGCGGCCGCCGCACTTCTTCAGAGCGTCGATGATCAGCTCCCGTTCCTTGTTCTCGATGATCTCCGTGAACGAGGGCTTCTCACCCGTTTCGCCTTTCTGGATCATTTGCAGTGACGGCGGCAGGTGCTCGCTGCGCAGGACGTCATCGTCGCAGAGCAGAACGGCCCGCTCGATGCAGTTCTCCAACTCGCGGATGTTGCCGGGCCAGTGGTAGTGCGTCAGCATGTCGATCGCCGGGGTGGAGATACGCGTGATGGCCTTGTTGTTCTCGCGGGCGTACTTTTCCAGGAAGTGATCCGCCAGCAGCATGATGTCGTCCTTCCGCTCCCGCAGCGGCGGCAGGTAGATCGGAAAAACGTTGACGCGGTAGTAGAGGTCGTGACGGAAAAGGTCCTTCTGGATCAGATCTTCCAGGTCCTTGTGGGTCGCGACGATGATGCGGACGTTGGCCTTGATGGTTTCGACGCCGCCGACGCGTTCGAACTCCTTGAACTGAATCACGCGGAGCAGCTTCACCTGCAGGTTGGTGGGAAAGTCGCCGATCTCATCGAGGAAGATGGTGCCGCCGTGGGCGCGTTCGAACCGGCCGAGCTTGCGTTCGGTCGCCCCGGTGAAGGCGCCTTTCTCATGGCCGAACAGCTCGCTTTCGAGCAGCGTCTCCGGCATGGCGGTGCAGTTGACCTTCACGAAGGGTTTCTCGGCGCGGAGGCTGTTGTAGTGAATGGCGTGGGCGACAAGGTCCTTGCCCGTGCCGCTTTCTCCACGGATCAGGACGGTCGCCGTACTGTCGGCCACCTGGTCGACGAGCCGATAGACCTCCCGCATCGAGTTGCTGGCTCCCACCATGTTGTGCACGGCAAAGCGTGTCTTCAACTCGCGTTGCAGCCGGACGTTTTCGTCCTGCAGCCGTTTGCGGTCGGAGGCCACAAGCCGATTGAGCTTGACGGCCTGGGCGACCAGGGTCGCAATGATGTTGAGCAGGCGGAGACTGGCTTTGACATCGTCGATGCGTTCCGCCTGGCGGTCGACACTCAGAGCCCCGACGGTTCTGCCTTCGACTTTGATCGGCACGCAGAAGAAGGCGATGCGTTTGCCGCTCATGCCCTGGCGCGCCTCGGTCCGGTGGAGGAAACGCGGGTCCTTGTTGATGTCCGGCACGACGATCTCCTCGCCGGTCTGGACGACGCGTCCCGTGATGCCCTCGCCCACCTTGTAGCTGCCCAACGATTTCGATTTCTCGCTCAACCCATGCGCGACCTTGATGTGGATCGTTTCGGTGTCGGGGTCCAGCAGCGTGATCGTCCCGCGCCTGAGCTTCAGGTGCGTATCGAGTGACGTCAGGATATGCTTCAGCGTTTCTTCGAGGTTGAGCGACTCGGCGAACGCCGTCGCGACATCGCTCAGTAACTCGACTTCCGCCGCATACTTCGTCTTTGTCATGCGATGCCTTTCGTACCGGTCTCCGATAGATAGAACAATTTCGTAGACTACATCGGAAAGTCTACAATTATGTCATAGATTACGCAAGTGCAAAATGCACGGGTTGCGGCCTTCATATGGGGTTTGCGCATGACCCGTCTGATTTTTTTCGTTTTTGGGTTGACGACTACTACGATATGGAGTACTCGTGTGCGGAGTAGCATTGATTGAGACGTACGTGCATTGGAGAACGGATCATGACGCGAAAAGCATTGGACGGTCTCGGCGAGCTGCAACGGGCGGTTCAGGAAACGATCTGGGAGATGGGGGAGGGCACCGTACACCAGGTGCGGGAGCGGCTGGCCCGGAAGAAGAACCTAGCCTACACGACCGTGCTGTCGGCGATGCAGAAGCTGGAAAAGGCGGGCTGGCTGAAACACCGGGTGGAGGGTCGGACTTACATCTACCTGCCGACCCAGACCCGTGACCAGGCCGGGGCGGGATCGTTGAAGCGGTTTCTCCAGAGTGTTTTCGCAGGCGATGCGGTCGCCTTGTTTCAGCACCTCATTCGTGAGAGCAAGCTGAGCCCGGACGAGTTGGCCGAGCTGAAGCGAGCCATCGAACAAAAGGAGAGACAGGAGGAAGACCATGATTAGCGAGATGCTCACTCAACATTCGTGGCTGTGGCCGCTTGCGTGGCAGAGCACCCTGTGTCTGGCGGTGGGACTGGCAGGCAGCGTTATTCTTCGTCGCCATGCTGCCCGCGCCCATCAGGCCCTGCTCCTGGGAATGGTCGCGGCGCTGCTGATTCCCGTCATCAGCCAGGTCGTAAAACGAAATCGATGGGGACTGTTCGTTGCGGAGCAGACAGTCCCCATTTCTGCATCGCGACCGCGGCCCGAGCCGGTCGACCCTCCGATCGTCAACCCGCAGGTAGTCTACGAAAAAACGAATGCACCGCTGCCAATTGCAGGCCCGGCGCTGGCACCATCGTCTGTTCAGCGTCTACACGGGACGCAGGCCATCATGCCGATCTGGATCGCGGCCAGCTCGATTCTGTTCCTGAGGCTGACTCTCCAATTCCTATTGGGTTGGCGTCTGGCCCAGCGCTGCGCGACCATCGAAGATCGGCACATCCGGGATCTGCTGGATCAGGCAAGGACGAAGCTCGGCGTCCGAAGCGAAATCGATGTTCGCGGCGGTGCGGGTATTCGCAGTCCGGCCATCTGGTGCTGGGACCGGACGCCGGTGTTGCTCGTGCCGGATAATGCCGGCCGGACCACGGACCATTTGGACTGGCTCGGCATCGTTTGCCACGAGCTGGCCCACGCCAAACGCCGCGATCATGTCACCGGTCTCTTTGCCGAGCTGATGACCTGCCTCCTGCCCTGGCACCCGCTGGTCTGGTGGACGCGCCATCGCGTGGCCGCCTTGAGCGAAGAAGCGTGCGACGATTGGGTCATGGCCTCCGGCCATCGGGCCACAGGCTACGCCCGGACCCTGCTTGACCTCACCCCTCAGGCCCAGGCAGCTCTCATCCCGGGCGTCGTGACCACCCGTCGGGGCCTGTCCGGCCGCATCCACCGCATCCTCGATGACCGTTGCGCTGATCCCCGCCTCGGCACACGATGGTCTGTCGCTTCGATCATTGTCGTTATGTTTGTCACCTTTGGCCTGGCCTTCGCTCAAACGCGGGAGCGCGTCACTGTACGACGTGGTTCGGCGGGAACTCCGCCCGCTGTCGATAGGAGGACAGGGGAGCCGGATAAGAAGACGGCCGAGATTGCCCAAGTGCGCGTGAGACAGCTTCGCTATGCCAATGCAGGGGAGGTGGCTCGAGCCATCCACCAACTGTTCGGTCGAGGGAACGAGCCGAATGGGCCAAGCGGCACGGCCGGAAGGATGCTGCCGGCCAGCGCATCGCAGGTGGTGGCTTCTGCAGACAGTCGCACGAATTCCATCGTCTTCACCGGTCCGAAAGCCGTCTTGGACGCCATTACGGCGGTGGTGGAAAACAGAGACCGCCAATCGCCCGACGATCCCAACAGAGTAGATGCCAAGACCATCGGGCTGCGGTACGCCAAGGCAACGGACACCGCGGCCCTCATCAACGCCGTCTTTGGCAACGTCCGGACCCCCGGGCGTTCCGCTTCCCCAGCGGAGAAGGTCGTCGCTTCAGGCAACGCCTACAGGAACGCTGTCATCGTCAGCGGTCTGCCGGACATGATGGCAATCGTGACTTACATCATCGAGAAACTGGATCGGAAGCCTGAGCAGGAAGGTCGCCACTTCGTGTACTCGCCGAGGAACGCCGCCGAAACCGATTTCATGACGATTCTGAACGACTTACTCACGCAATTGCAGAGCTTCAACGAGCCGGCCGACAGGCGAGCCGCGGCGTCGTTGATCGGGAATCCCATACCGAGTCTGGACAGCCTGGGACTCAACAGGCAATCGGCAGGCTTGGAAGACAGACGTGTTCTTGTTTGCTTCTTCGATGTGGATAAGACTGAGAGCTGCAGCGTCGTGCAGGAACTCGCCAGGCGGGCCGCTTCGCTGAAGGCCCGTGGCGTCAGTGTTCTCGCCGTGCAAGCCGAAAAGACAGACCCGAACCTGTTCAACGCATGGCTGAAGCACTCTGCGATTCCGTTTCGCATCGGAGCGATGAACGGAGTGAAGCCGGCCTGGTCCGTTCACACGCTTCCCTGGCTGATCCTGACGGACAAGAACCACATCGTCACCGCCGAAGGCTTCAGCATCGACGAACTCGACTCCAAGCTCGGCGGGACAGTCACGACAGGAGAGACTTCCGCCGTCGGCAAAGAGGAGATCACTCTCAAGATCATCGATCCCAACGGCCGGCCCGTGGCGGGGGCGATAGTCGATCAGCATGTCACGACACAGGATGAGCCGGTGCTCGGCAGAAAGCTCCGCGCCACCTCTCGCCTCCAGTCGTCCGACGAGCAGGGCAAAGTCACTGTGAAGAAAGCCCAAGTGCCGGATGGCAAGGCTCAGGGTTTCTATGTCTTTCATGAAGAACGGCGCCTGGTCGCCTTCCAGGAGCTTACGCCCAGCATGGGAAAGGAACTCCGGATCGAGTTGACGCCTGCGTGTCACGTGTATGCACGTTTGAACAGCGAAGCGCTGCAGAACATCGGGTGGCCCCTGGCATGGACGAATGTGTATTTGTTCTGGAAGGGCCACCGGCTTCTGTCCCACGACTCTGACAGGCGGCAGATGGAGTTTTGGGTTCCGCCAGGCACCTATCAGCTTTCTGCCTATGGAGCGGGGCGCAGGGACGCACCGGATCAGCAGGTATTTTCGGCGGATACCGAGACGAAAGAGTTGACCGTCACTGTGGCCGGCGGACAGACGGAACTGGACATGGGTGTGATCGATCTGAAGCCGGATCAGGTGGCTGGAATGATCGGCAAGCCGGCGCCGGAGCTTCAGGGGATCAGAGGCTGGAAGAACGGAAAATCTGTGAAATGGTCAGAACTTCGAGGCCGATACGTCATCCTGGACTTCTGGGGCTATTGGTGTGGACCGTGTCTTCAGGCCATGCCCAAGCTCATGGAACTGCATGATGCGCTCGGCGGCAAGGGGCTCGTCGTGATCGCGGTACACGATGCATCCGTTGCCTCTATCGAGGAAATGGAGTCGAAGACCCAGAGGGCTCGCGAGAAGTACTGGGGCGGACGTGACTTGCCTTTCCTTATTGCGCTGGACGGAGAGAGCAAGACGGCGAAGGAGAGTCAACGAGTCCATGGAACGACGATGGATGCTTACGGCATTCAGCATCTGCCCACGCCGCTTTTGATTGACCGTGAGGGCAGGATCCAGGGAGCGATTAACATTCATACCGCGAAAGAGGTTCTTGCCGGACTACTCGGCATCGAGCCGGCGGAACCCCAAGCATGGAAGACGCGGTTCAACGAAGTCTATCGCCTTGCCGACGACGAAATCCTCAAGCGGATCGCTCCGCCGTTCATTCCGGAGCGCATGGAGTACTATCGCGCAGAGCACACGAGCCAGGCGGGAATGAGCCCTCGCGGTCCTGATGCAATGATGTTTCACTGGGACGGGCAATTGAAGAACTGGGGTATGGGATTCGGCGACGGCATCAGCAATCTGAGTTATGTTCTGAGCAATTTCGGGTTCAAACGCTATGAGTACGATGGACCGGAGGAATTGCGGAAGTTGGAATTGCCGGGCGACTGGATCATTCGAAATAGCGCGACCAGGGAAGTCAAGCTCCGTGCATTTGAAGAACTCCTGACGCGAGAACTCGGGCGCAAGATCCGATTCGAGAAACGCACGGTGGAGCGGGACGTGATCGTTGCCAAGGGTGCCCTCAAGTTCCACCCGCCGGTCGGGACCTACGAGAACACGTCGATTCACCTCTATGCCACTGAAACCGACCCTGATGAGGGGTCCGGTGGGGGCACGGTGAAGTCGATGGGCGAGTTCCTCCAGATGCTAGGCAACCGCGTCAACATGCCGGTCGTCGATCAGACCGCGCCGAACGGCCCTATAGATATCCCATACCGGCATCACCGTTCCTCGAGAACAGCGACAATCACAGACGAGCAGGAAAGGGCGAGGGAGCTGAAGGTCTTGCTGGAGCATCTCACCGCCCAGACGGAGTTGAAATTCGAGGTTCGCCGGCAGGCGGTGGAGGTCTGGTTCGTTACGGAAGGCGATGGGGCGGGGGGCTAGCAAGAGCGGCTTTGAAAGACGGCGGCTGTCCGGTCGGCGGATTTCGTGATAGAATGGCGTCTGTGAATTCATGAACAGACAAGCCATTATCGACATCCTGCGCAGCCAGGACGCTCAAGTCCTGGATGACCTGTGCCGACAGGCCAATGCGATCCGGAAGGAGTGCGTGGGGGATCGGGTCTATCTGCGCGGGATCATCGAGTTCTCGAACTACTGCTCCCGGGATTGCCTCTATTGCGGCCTGCGCCGCAGCAATGCGGCGTTGAAACGATACCGCATGAGTCTGGACGAGATCGAAGCCTGTGCCCGTGCGGCCAGGCAGCTCGACCTGCGCACGATCGTCCTGCAATCGGGCGAAGATGGCGCTCTGAGCATCGAGTGGCTGTGCGAGATGGTCCGTCGCGTCAAGGCCCTCGATGTGGCGGTCACCGTGAGCGTAGGGGAACGCACGTACGACGACTATCGCCGCTTGAAAGAGGCGGGAGCGGATCGCTATTTATTGAAGTTTGAGACATCCGACGAAGCCCTCTTCGCGAAGCTCAAGCCGGATTCGTCGTACCAGGCGCGTATGGAATGTCTGGAATGGCTGAAGCAGTTGGACTACCAAGTGGGTTCCGGCATCATGGTCGGCCTGCCGGGGCAGACACCGGAGAGCATCGCGGACGATATCCTGCTGTTCGAGGAACTCGATCTCGACATGATCGGCGTCGGTCCGTTCATCGCGCACCCCGACACGCCCTTGGCCGGCGCCTCGACCGTGCCCATCGAGCAGGTGTTAAAGGCGGTGGCCCTGACTCGCATTGTCACGCGCAATACGCACATCCCGGCAACCACCGCCACCGGCAGCATCGATCCCGCGGGACGGGAACGGGCTTTGAGAGCGGGCGCCAATGTCGTGATGCCCGATATCACGCCCGTGAAGTACCGACCCATGTACGAAATCTATCCCGGCAAGGCCTGCATCGGCGAACAGGTCGAGGATTGTCTGCCGTGCCTGATCAGCCGGATTGAATCGACCGGACTGGAGATCTCCTTCGATCGCGGCGATTCCGTGAAGCCTGTAGGGGCGAGGCATGCCTCGCCCGCTCGGAGGCCGGAGCCATGAAAGAGTGCATCGCTGTAGCCATGAGCGGCGGGGTGGATTCCTCGGTCGCGGCGGCACTGCTGGTCCGGCGGGGCTTCGAGGTCATCGGGATCACGATGTGCTTCAACCTGCCCGATGCAGAAAGCGACCGCGCGGCCTGCTGTGGACCGACCGCCATCGCCGATGCCAAACACGTGGCAGGGGTCCTGGGCATACCGCACTACGTCCTGCCTTTCGGCGACGCCCTCCGCCAGATGGTGATCGACGACTTCATCCGCCAGTACGAAGCGGGGCGGACTCCCAACCCGTGCGTCCGCTGCAATCAGTTCGTGAAGTTCGACGCCTTGCTCAAGATGGCGCGTGCCTCGGGCGGCAAGCTCCTCGCCACCGGTCACTACGCGCGCATTGGTGCCGGTCCGATTCTCAAGAAGGCCAAGGACAAGAACAAGGACCAGTCCTATTTTCTCTACCGCCTTAGTCGCGAGCAGCTCGAACAAACGTTGTTCCCTCTGGGCGAGTTGGCCAAGACCGAGGTGCGCGACCTGGCCCAGCGGTTCGGGTTGCCGGTGGCGCAGAAGAAAGAGAGCCAGGAAATATGCTTCGTGCCGGAGCAGTACACGGATTTCCTCAAAGCCCACAAGGCGAACTGCTTTACGCCCGGACCGATAATAGATGCTTCCGGCAAGATGCTGGGCGAGCACTCCGGTATCGGCCACTTCACCATCGGCCAGCGCCAGGGCCTGCGCATCGCCGCTAAGCACCCGCTTTACGTGATTGCCATCGACAGCCCCACGAACACGGTCGTGGTAGGTCCCCGCGAGGATACCCTTAAACGGAGTTGCGTCGTTGAGGACGTGGTCTATGGCGGCCCGACTCCCGAGGTCCCATTCCGCTGCCGGGTCCGCATCCGCCACCGCCATCACGAGGAGAAGGCGACCGTGACGCCGCAAGGGCAGACGGCTGCCGTCCTTTTCGACAAGCCCCAGTCGGCCATCACCCCGGGCCAGTCCGCCGTCTTCTACAGGCGGGATACCGTCCTCGGCGGCGGGATCATCCAACGGACCATATAGACCTGCTCACGTCCGGGAATATCATTGCTGTCAGTGTCCCCGCATGGTAGAATACCCCCCATTGCAGGCAACGGTTCCGGTCTGGGACATGCCCGGCCCCACGGCCGGGGGAGGGCGGACCCGGTGCTGTACCCTGCTCCGGAGGTGGTGGCCTTATGTCGTGCGTCCGTGCAAGGCAGTCGAAGGTGGGAAGATCGAAGCACTTCTTCTAGCCCCAAATTCACAAATTTCCACGGGTTATCCGATCTATTATGGTTGCTGTGTGGCTCCAACTGACATTCATACTCATGTCCGATTGAAGGAGGACACCTATGTGTGGCAAACTTGCTCTTGCAGTGGTTGGATTGGCGATTAGCCTGAGTTCGGTGACTCAGGGCGCCAGCATCATCTGGGTGTCTGATTGCCATCAGAGCATCACCGGGGCGACGACCCCTGACGACCAGGGCTGGGTGGACCTCCTAAGGTCTGCCGGCCACACGGTGGACCAGCGCATCCCTACCACAGCGGGCACCGGAGTCTGGCGAACCCTGGATTCGGACGAACTGGCGGCCCTCGAAGCTGCGGATCTCGTCATCATCAGCCGTGATACGAGCAGCAGCGAACATGCCTCCAACGATGCGGAGAGGACCCAGTGGAGCAGCCTCAAAACCCCGCTGATCCTCCTTCAGGTCTACCTGGCGCAGGGCGGAACAAATAACCGCTGGCAGTGGATCAATTCGAGTACCATTAGCGCCCGGCAGGCGTACTACCTGGCCAAAGCGGTCGATTCCACCCATCAGGTGTTTACGGGCGTGAACCTGAGCGCCGGCGGCGAAGTCGCGTGGCTTGACCAGACGATCAGTGCGACGTATGGCAACTGCAGTTACATCAGTGTGACGGCCGTCGGCAACGGCAAGATCATCGCCGCCCGGCCGGACAACAACTACGCCGTCATCGTGGAGTGGGCTCCCGGAACGCCCTTCCACTCAGGTACTACCCAGACCCCGGCGGACAAACGGATGCTCTTCTGTGCCGGCACCGAACAGACGTCCAGCGGCAGCGTCGGTTGGGGCGTCATGAACCTCACCGCCGACGGCAAGAAGATGTTCCTTAACGCCGTCCGCTATATGCTTGGCCTGCCTCCTGTCGACGGCATAGCAGCGTCGCCCAGCCCGGTCGACAAAGCCACGGACGTCGGACGTGGTGTCGCTTTGTCGTGGAAACAGGGTCCCTTCGCCGCCACGCACAACGTCTACCTGGGGACGAACTTTGACGACGTCGACACCGCCACGGTCGGCAACCCCAAGGGTGTCCTGGTCTCGCAGGGACAGGACGCCAATACATTTGACCCACCCGGCTCTTTGACGTATGGCCAGACGTACTACTGGCGCGTCGATGAAGTGAATGCCCCGCCCACCAGCGCGACCGTGTTCAGAGGTTCTGTGTGGAACTTTACAGTCGAAACGGTCGGCAACAAGATCGCCGGCGCGAGCATCACGGCGACGGCCTCCAGCGTGGATCCCGGCCGGGATCCCAACAAGACGACCGACGGGTCCGGACTCGATGCCTCCGATCAACACTCCATGGATTTGACACAGATGTGGAACAGCGCCGCGGGCGCCGTAGCCCCCGTCTGGTTACAGTACGATTTCGACCGCGTCTACAAGATGTATGAGATGTGGGTCTGGAACCACAACACGCAATTCGAATCCTTGCTCGGCTTCGGCCTCAAGGATGTCACCGTGGAGTACTCGACGGACGGGACACAGTGGACCGCGCTGGGTAACTTCGTCTTTGCCCAGGCCCCGGGCGATGCCACCTATGCCCATAACACGACGATAGATTTCGGCGGCGTCGCCGCGCAGCATGTCCGGCTCACCGCCACGAGCAACTGGGGTGGCAAGCAGTACGGACTCAGCGAAGTGCGATTCTTCTATATCCCCGTCGTGGCGCGGGAGCCTTCCCCGAGCAGCGGCGCCGCCGACCAGACGCCGGGTCTTACTCTGGGTTGGCGTTCCGGCCGCGAAGCCGCTTCGCACCAGGTCTACTTCGGCACAGACGCCAACGCGTTGACGTTAGCCGGCACCGTTACCCAGAACAGCCTCACCCCGGCTTCGATGAACTTCGGCACGATCTACTACTGGCGCGTCGACGAGGTCAATGACGCCGCGACTCCCAGCCTCTGGACCGGCGATACCTGGAACTTCTCCACGCAGCCATACGCGGCCATCGACGACATGGAGAGCTACAACGACAGCACCAATTGCGTCTACAACGTCTGGCTGGATGGCTACTCCACGCCGACAACGAACGGCTCCGTCGTCGGCTTGGGCACCGCCGTGAACGGCACCTTCTGCGACACGACCACATTCCACGGCGGCAAGGCGTCGATGCCGATGAGCTATACCAACACGACGCCGAGCTACTCGGAGGCCGAACGTGCCTGGGACACGCCCCAGAACTGGAAAGTGAACGGTGCCAACACCATTTCCCTGTGGTACCGCGGTAACCCGACTGGTTTCGTGGAGCTGGCCGCCAACCACATCCTGATGAATGGCATGGGCACGGATATCTTCAACGCGGCGGACGAGGGCCGGTTCGTCTACAAGCAACTCACCGGCAACGGTACGCTCATCGCCCGCGTGGATCGCCTCGATGCGATCGAGGAATGGTCGAAGGCCGGCGTGATGATTCGCCAGAGCCTGGACGCCGGCTCGAGCTTTGCGATGGCGGTCCTGGGCGCCAACCAGGGCATGCGCATCCAGTACCGTCTGACCGCCGGCGGCACCGCGGCCAGTGACACCACGCCGGCGACGGTGGAACAGAAAGCCGTCCGGGCCCCGGTGTGGCTGAAGATCGAGCGTATCGGCACCGCGTTCAACGCCTACTATGCGACGACCGCCGCGCCGACGACCTGGATCGCCAGCCCCCTGAATCCGCAGACGATCACGATGACCGATCCGGTCTACATCGGTCTGGGCGTCACCAGTCACCTGAACACCCGCGCGACGCAGGCCGAGTTCTCCGAGATTGCCACCACGGGCAACGTCACGGGCAACTGGCAGTCGGCGGACCTGGGCATCGCTCAGCCTGCGGGCAACACGCTCGAGACGCTCTACGTGACGATCAAGGATAGCGCCGGCAAGAGTGTCACCGTGAAGAATCCGGACATCGCCGCGGTGGGCGCGGGTGTCTGGCAGCAGTGGAAGATTCCGATTTCCTCACTGACCGGCGTGGATGTCAGCCGCGTCAAGTCGATGATCATCGGTGTCGGCGATCGGACCAATCCGAAACATGGATCGGGTCTGATCTACATCGACGACATCGCCTACGGCCGCCCGCTCCCATAACCGGTCGTCGAACATGTCACGCAGTATCCGGGGCTTGTGTCCACGCGACACGGGCCCCGTTTTTTTGTCGGGCGCTCAGGAGGTGGCGAGCCGCACGACCAGAATGACGCCGGCGGGTCGGGCGGAGCGGATCTCGACGAAACCGTGATGGGCCTCGGCGAAGCGTTTCACCAGCGTCAGGCCCAGGCCGGTTCCCGTGACACCCGAGGGACTCGGGGCCTGCTCCGCGGCCGGGCCGTCGTCACCGCAGCGGTAGAACTGCTCGAAGACCCTCTTGCGCCGGCGGTGCGGGATGCCGGGGCCGTGGTCTTCCACTTCGATGATTGCGTACGTACCCTCGGTTCGTGTGCGAACCGTGATCGTCTTGTCCTCCGCGCTGCGGGCGTATTTCACGGCGTTGTCGATCAGGTTGACTACGATCTGTGTCACGGCATCGCGGTCGAAGGACGTATCGTGCAGAAGCCCCAGATCGGTCCGTATGGAGAACCCGTACTGTCCGGCGTAGGGCTTCATCATCTCAGCCACCTCGGTGACGCAGTGGTTGATGTCACCCAGCTCGAAGCTGTATTTCTTGCGGCCCCGCTGGAGGCGGGAGAAATCGAGCACGTTGTCCACCAGCCGGCTCAGCCGTTCGCTCTCCTGGCGCAGGCTGCGGTGATACTCGGCGGTCTTATCCGCCGACTTGACCCAGTTCCGCTCCAGCATCTCGGCGTACATGCGGATTGAGGTCAAGGGCGTCCGCAGTTCGTGCGAGACAGACGAGATGAAGTCGTCTTTCTTCTGCGCCAGCTTCACCTGCGCGCGTACGTTGTGCCACAGGCTGGCCAACGCCAATGCCACCGCCGCCGCCACCACGGCCACGATGGCCAGATAGACGTGCTGGAGTTCCCCGACGCGTTTGGCAATCCACTGCGGATCGATCTCCTTCAGGTTCAGGACCAAGTCGCCGAATCCGAAGCTCAAAACGGCCGAATAGGCCACGGCAGAAGCCCGGGTGGCATCGTTCGCGTCCATGGCTAAATAGGGACTGTCCCTATTTAGAGGTCCGTCCTCTGTCTTCTGACCTGTGTCTCGGGTCTGGGGCAGCTCGAAGGCCATTCCATCCCGCATGAAACGCCGGGCCGACTCCCGCACCTCCGCGACCAGGCGCTTCTCGTCGAGTTGAAACCCCTGCAGAACCAATCTGTCTTCGATCTGCACACGGCGCAGCAAGAAAACCTGTCCCGTGAATACGACCGGCCGGCCGCCTCCGACGATGACGGGCACGAAGGGCTCGATCCGAATCTGGACCATGTCCGAAGTCTGCTTCTGCGGTTCCGCCTGCTGCGCGGGAGCGGCCGCCTGTGTCTGAGCGGAGTTGGACATGGCAATGTCCCGCTGCTGCGTGATGATCTGTGACTGCTGGGCCTCCTGATTCAGGCTCTCTATCGGAAGGCTCTTGCCCGGGACCTTCAGATTCTGGCCCTTGGCCTGAGCCCCCGCGTTGTCACCTGCGTTGACGAAGTTCTGTCCGGCTCGCAATCTGCCGGAACCCGTGGAGACCGACGGCAGCACATTGGATTCGACGTTGTAGTACTGCCGTCGAATCTCACCCTGCTGCGGTGTTGGTGTCTGGCCGGCCGCAAAGTACGGCATCAGAATCCGGTTGTCCGGCTCGATCTGAAAGTACCCGTACGCGAAATCGTTGGACATCTGGTCTCCCAGCGGCGAGCGCAGCAGCGGCGGCGGCGCTTGCTGTTGGACATTGACGAAATTCTGCGGCACAAAGGAATAGAGGTAATCCGTATACGGCCGCTGCTGCTCGGCGCGGACGAAATCGTCGAGCTTGCGTTTGACGTCCTGGCGAATCTGCTCCGCCACCTCCGCAAACTGCCCCAGCCGCGTCCCCTCCAGCCCCTGCGCCCACTTGTCCACCGCGTCATAGCCAAGCAACCCCAGCGCACAGAGAGCGACGAGGATAATGACAGTCAGGATGATCAGGCGTCTGTACATTTCGGATTCATCCGTCAGGCTGGATTGGTGTACTTGTACCCCGCGCCGCGGACGGTTTGGATGATTTGGGGGTTGGCACTGTCCGGCTCGATCTTGGCGCGGAGTTTGGCGATGTGCATGTCCACGGTACGCGTGCCGAGGTCGGTGAGAATGTCTTTCCAGACTTCGGTGTAAAGCTCTTCGCGGCCGATCACACGGTTGGGGTTGGCGGCGAAGTGCTGGATGATCGCCGCCTCGCGCGGGCTCAGCTCAAGGGACGTGCCGTCCCGCGTAGCCTTCAATGCCGCCACATCTATGTCGAGGTCGCCGAAGCGGAACGTCTGGCCGACGCCCCGGGCGGGGTCGGTGCGGCGCAGCACGGCGTGGATCCGCGCCAGCATCTCCTCCAGCGAGAAGGGCTTGGTGATGTAGTCGTCGGCGCCGAGGTCGAGGCCTTTGATCTTGTCCTTCTCCTGGCCTTTGGCCGTGACCATGATGATGGGCGTCTGCAGTCCCTCCTGTCGCCACCGGCGGCACAGCTCTTCGCCCCCGATCACGGGCAGCATCAGGTCCAGCAGGATCAGGTCGAATCGGCTGCGGGCCACGCACTGTCGGGCCTGGCCGCCATCGGCTGCCGGGGTTACGTGGAAGCCGTGAAACTCCAGGAAATCGACCAGCGCGGTGCGGATCGAAGGCTCGTCTTCAACGACCAGTATGTTCGCGTGTTCTTCCATAGTCCATCTATGCAGATTATACACGTTGCCGTCAAGGCGATCTGTAAATGGTCTGTAAAAAACCCGCTGGGTGAATTTATCGAACCTGCAAGAAGTCCTGTGCGTAGGACTAGCATTGTTGTGAGGTCTGATGACGCGTGTAGGGCTTTGGTTAATGGTGGATACGGCAGACCTTCGGTCACGTACGGAGGGTTGGGTTAGAGCAAGCACATCGTATCCGCCCGCAGATGACCATCATCCGCAAGGCCTCCAACCAAAAGGCCGCGAGATGCCATAGGCTCGCGGCCTTTTACGTTGCTCACAAGTTTGAAGTTTCAAGTGTGAAGTTGGAAGCGATTCGCACTTCAAACTTGAAACTCGAAACTTCCGACTTCCTAGTTCCACGTTTCATCCTCGAGCGCGTCGAGGCCCATGATGACGTCGTGCATGTACACCCGCCGACCGGTGGGGGTGTCGTGGGCGGCATACGTTTGGCCCCGCTCGGGATCGTAGTAGGCGTACCAAGTGTACTGCGACAAGTACTCGTAATCCTCGTCATCAACCTTCGCGTTCAGCCCGTTCCCGAGCGGTATTTCTTTCATGGGTCTCTCCTTCCTTGCCTGTGACGTCAGGCCCTGTAATTGACAATAGTATAGCACACGCTGACAGGTAGAGACGCAAGATTCTGCGTCTCTACGCCGGACGCGCCGTGGCGGCGAACTGCTTCTCGTAGTACTCGCGGTAGATGCCGCCTTGGGCGAGGAGATCGAGGTGGGTGCCGGTCTGGACGATCTGACCGGTCGAGAGCACGAGAATCCGCTGAGCGTTGATGACGGTGGAAAGACGGTGGGCGATGATGAACGTGGTACGCCCCGTCACGAGCCTCCGCAAGGCATCCTGGATAATGGACTCGGACTCGGGATCCAGCGAGGCGGTGGCTTCATCGAGAATGAGAATCCTCGGGTCCTTCAGGAAGGCCCGGGCGATGGTGATGCGCTGCCGCTGGCCGCCGGAGAGCAGACCGCCGCGTTCGCCCACCTCGGTCTCGAACCCATTCGGAAGCGACATGATGAAGTCGTGCGCCCCGGCGGCCTTGGCCGCCTCGATCACTTCCGCATCGGTCGCGGTGGGGTCGCCGTAAAGGATGTTCTCGCGAATCGAGCCGCTGAAGAGGATCGGGTCCTGAAGCACCATAGCGATGTGGTGCCGCAGAGACGGGACCTTAAGCGAACGAACGTCCCGGCCGTCGATCCGGACCTGGCCTTTGTTGACATCGTAGAAGCGGGGGATCAGACTGACGATGGTCGATTTGCCGGAGCCGCTGGGACCCACCAAGGCCACCTTCTCGCCCGGCTCCACGCAGAACGACACATCGCGCAGCACGGGCGTGACGCCGTCATAGGAGAACTGGACGTGATCGAATTCGACCCGGCCTTTCACCTCCGTCAGCTCGACGGCGTCGGGCGCACTGACGATCTCCGGCTTTTCGTCCATGATCTCATAGATGCGATCCACGGCCGCCATCGCGTTGGCGAAGACGATGTTCAGTTCGGAGAACCGCTGCAGGGGCAGATACAGCGGCGACAGGTACATGGTCAGGGCGATCAGTTCTCCGACGGTCATGCTTCCCGATATGACGCGGTAGCCGCCGAACAGGACGACGATAAGGGGTGAGATGCCTATCAGCGTTCCCGTGATCGCCTGATTGAGGCTTTGAATCAGGACGCGGCGCATGTCCGTTCGGAACAGCCGTTCTGAGTCGATTTCAAATCTCTTCCTCTCGCTGCGCTCCTGGGCGAACGCCCGAATGACAACGCTGCCGGAGATGCGTTCCTGGGCGTTGCTGCTCATGGCGCTCAATTCATCCTGCACCCGGCGGGTCGTCGTGCGCATCTCGCTGCTGAATCGGCGAAAGAACAGCAGATACAATGGAAACATCGACAACGCCACCAGCGTCGTCAACACATCGATCTTCAGCAGGAAATACAGCACAATAAACAGTGCCGCCGCGTCCATCCACGTATTGGTCAGGGCCGTGCCCACGAGGTTCTGGGCCAGTTGGATGTCGCTGATCAGCCGGGTGAGGATGGCGCCGCTTTTGTTGCGGTTGAAGAACGAGGCCGACATGCGGAGGATGCGATAGTAGAGGTCGCAGCGCAGGTTGAACACCGCCCGGTGGCTGGCCTTGTCGGTGAACAGGTGCCGCATGTAGGTGAAGGGAGCGTAGATGAAGATGAACAGCAGGATCATCCCGCCGGCGTAGAAGAACAGCTCGTTCATCTTCTGCTGGCGGGTCAGGGTTGGGCTGAGGAACACTCCATCCAACAGATGGCGCGTAACCTGCGGCCCCAGCAGCGGCAGCGAGAACTTCACGATGCCGCCGATGACGCCCAGAATCAGGTACTTCGTGTACGGCCGGACGTATCCCAGGAACCGGACGAAGTTGCGATGTTTTCCCTGAACCATCATGAATACATCGTCAGCAGCGTCCAATAAGTTGAATCATCCTCAGGCCATTGACAAAGGGGCCTGATTCCGGATATCATAGACAGTGATGAAGCTTTCGGTCAGACAGGTCCTGGCGAGGTATGCAGCGCTGGTTCTGTACTCTGCTGCGGCAGTTGCAGGCAGCAATGGTCTGTTTCTATGCATACCAGCGGACGGTCATTCGAGACTGGAAGCACCCTGGAACGCCTGCTGTGGATCGCAGGACACGACGGAGACTGCGGATAGTCACCCGTCCGGCCTCGTTATAGATGAGAGCCCATCATGTACGGATATCCCGCTGACGGTCAGCCTTCTGAGCGGAGTTCCTTCCTGCACGAAGGCTTCCGGGCTCTTCGCCTTGTCCGTCGCTGTCTGGCAGGCTTCCTACAGTCCGGTAATAACCGGCCGTAGTTCCCTCATCGCCCAGTCTGACCTCGCGTCAGATCCCGCCGAATCCCTTCGGTGTACCATCCTGGTCATATAGCGTCTGCTCCCCTTTCTTGCGCGCTGGACTTCCTCGGCGCCCTTATGTCGACACGTGACCCAGGAGCAATTCCATGTACTTCCGTAATTGGTTCATTCTCTGCATGCTATTGTTGGTCCCAGCGGCCCGCAGCTTCGCTGAGCAACCGGCGGACTTCCCAGAGCCGAATGGTGTGCTTACCCTCCGCGATGCCCTGGCATTTGCGTTGGCCCACAATCCACAACTCGGCGTCTTTCCGTACGACTTGCGTGCTGCGGATGGACACGTACTCCAGGCGCGGCTGGGGCCAAATCCCGAACTCGATATCGCCGTGGAAGAATTCGGCGGCCGTCGCGAACGCAGCGGTTTCGATGCCGCCGAGACGACCGTCCAGATCGACCAGCCCATTGAGTTGGGCGGCAAGCGGGACAAGCGGACGCGCGTAGCCGTGCTGGACAAGGAACTCGTGCAATGGGACTACCAGGCGGCCCGGCTGAACGTGATACGGGAGACCACCCAGGCTTTCTTCACGGCAATGGCGGCCCAGGAGCGCCTGGCCCTGGCCGAACGGCTGCTCGAAGTGTCGCGTCAGGCGCAGGCCGCAGTCGCGCAGCGCGTCAAGGCGGGGCAGGATTCACCCGTCGATGAGCTGCGGGCCGATGTCGTGTTCTCCGAGAACCGCATCGAGCGGCAGAGGGCGCAACAGACGCTGCTCAGTGCACGGCGCGCGCTGGCTGCCGTCTGGGGCGGCCGCACGCCGCAGTTCCAGAAGGTGGCGGACGCTTTCTATGAGATGTCCGCGCCGAGGCCTTTGGCCGAAGTGATCGGGACCATCGGCGCGAATCCCGATCTGGCTCGCTGGGCCACAGAGCAGGATCGGCGGCGCGCCGCCTTGAACCTGGAGAAAGCTCGAGCCGTGCCGGACATCTCCGTGGGCGGCGGTGTGCGGCGCTTCGAACAGACGGACGATGCCGCACTCGTGTTTGGGCTCACCATACCGCTCCCGCTGTCCAACCGTAATCAAGGGGCAATTCGTGCCGCGACCGCGGACCTGGCCAAGACGCGACGGCAGTACGAAGCGGCGCAGGCCGGCACGTGGGCCGCTCTATCTCAGGCTGCCGGGGCCCTGGCGACGGCCTACGAGGAGGTGACCATTCTACGCAGCGATGTCCTGCCGAAAGCCCAGCGGGCCTTCGATGCCGCCCGGCAGGGTTATGAACAAGGCAAGTTCGATTATCTCTATATCCTCGACGCGCAACGCACCCTCTTCCGAACGCAGACTCAGTACGTCGATGCCGTCGAGGCCTACCACAAGGCGCGGGCCGACGTGGAGCGGCTCACGGGTGGTGACGCCGGGCCGAAGACGCCCGGTTCTTCACAGGAGAAGTCCAATGAGAAGTAGGCTCATATTCACCCTCACGGGATTGATCGTTGTCGCGGCTGGCCTGGTTTTCACCGGCTGCAGGAAACAAGCGACGCATGTCGAGGGCGATGGCCACAACCACGGCCAGGCAGAAGGAGACGCTCACGTCGCGGTCGTGGATGGTGTCACCATGTGTACCGAACATGGCGTGCCGGAGGCCCAATGCGGCATCTGCCGACCCCAACTCGTAGGCCAACTGAAGCCCGGCGAGAGTCTCAAGGTGCGCTTGCCCTCGTCGGCGTCCGCCGGGATGGTAGGCATCCGGACCGCCGCGCCGGAGGTGGGATCGACCGCCGAGGCGGTCGAGTGCGTCGCGGAGGTGAGCTTCAACCAGAATGCGGTAGCCCAGATCGCGGCGCCGGTGAACGGCATCCTGCAAAGCGTGGAGGTGGACCTGGGCGGCCAGGTTCAGGAGAAACAGACCGTCGCGAAGATCTGGTCCGCCTCGGTCGCGGAGGCGATGGCCAAAGCCGTTCTGACGCATCAGACCCTGGAACGCGAGCGCAAGCTCAATGCCGACCGCATCACGTCGCAAGCCTCGTTGCAGGAAGCTGAGGCGGCGCACAACGCTGCCTGCCTGCCGCTGCGAACGCTGGGGTTCACCGAAGAGCAGATCGACGAATTCACGCGCCGGCCCCAGGATCGGGTCCTGGTGGATGTGCGGGCGCCGTTTGCCGGCGACATCGTCGAGCGGACGGCGGTACGCGGCGCCCTGGTTGAGGTGGGCAAGCCGCTGTTCACCCTGGCGGACCGTTCCGTCATGTGGGCGATGTTGCAGGTGCCGGAGACAGCCCTGGCGCGCGTGCAGGTGGGGCAGGCCGTAGAGCTGCGTGTGGACGCGCTGCCGGGCCGGACGCTCGCCGGCCGGCTGACGTGGATCGGACCGGCCGTGAATGAGCGCACACGGATGATGCTCGCACGGGCCGAGTTCGCCGATCCCAACGGGCTGCTCAAGGACAAAATGTTCGCCACGGCACGGATTCTCATCCGCCGCAGTGAAAAGGCCATGTTGCTGCCGCCGGAAGCGGTGCAATATGTCGAAAGCAGGCCCTTGGTCTTCGTGAAGCTGGCCGAGGATCTCTTCGACGCCAGAGCCGTACACTTGGGCGCGCGGTCCCACACGGGCCAGGAGATCCTGGCGGGCCTCGAACCGCAGGAATCTGTGGCCGTGACACACACGTTCGCCCTCAAGTCCGCCTTGCTGATATCACGCCTCGGCGCCGGCTGCGCGGATGATTGATCCCGGAGATGTTGGCATGTTGAATTGGATCATCGACTTTTCTCTGAAGAACCGGCTGCTCATCTGTATCCTGGCCGTGGGGCTGATCGTCCTCGGCGGGTGGGCCGTGAGCGTCCTGCCGATTGATGCCTTTCCCGACACGACGCCGGTGCAGGTGCAGATCAACACGACCGCGTCGTCGTTGAATCCGCAGGAGACCGAAGCGCAGATCACGCTGCCCGTGGAATTGGCGATCAGCGGGTTGCCCGGATTGCAGAATGTCCGTTCGATCTCGAAATTCGGCCTCTCGCAGGTCGTGGCGACCTTCGACGACAGGACCGGCATCTTCACGGCCCGCCAGCTCATCATGGAGCGGCTCCAGACGGTCGAATTGCCGGAAGGAATCGAACGGCCCCAACTGGGTCCCATCGCGACCGGCCTGGGCGAGGTCTTTCACTACGTCATCCGTTCGGACGACCCCAACCGCACGTTGACCGACCTGCGCGAAATCCACGATTGGGTTGTCAAGCGCGAGCTGCGCAAGGTGCCGGGCGTGGCCGAGATCAACTCCTGGGGCGGCTTCGAGAAGCAGTACCACGTCGTGGTCGATACCGGCCAGCTCATCAAGTACGGTCTGACGTTCGAGGAACTGGTCGAAGCCCTCCAGGCCAACAACCAGAACGTCGGCGGCGGCCAGGTCGTCCGCAGCGGCGAATCGCTGCTCGTCCACGGCCTGGGTCTGACGACGAACGTCGAGGAGATCGCCAATATCGTCGTGGCCGCGCACGACGGCACGCCGGTCCGCGTGCGGGACCTGGCCGCGGTCCGGATCGACCATGAGATCCGGCGCGGCGCCGTCACCGTCGATGGCAAGGGCGAAGCGGTTCTCGGCCTGGGCTTCATGCTCATGGGCGAGAACAGCGCCGCCGTGACTCACGCCCTCAAAGCCAGGCTGACGGAAGTGCAGAAGTCCCTGCCCGCGGACGTGAAGCTGGAAGTGCTTTACGATCGGACGGAGCTGGTCGAGAACGTGATTCGCACGGTCGAGCACAACCTGCTGGCCGGGGCGTTGCTGGTCATCGCGGTGCTGTTCGCTTTTCTCGGCAATCTGTGGGCCGGCCTGATTGTGGCGGCGGCGATCCCCCTGTCGATGCTCTGCGCGGGCAACCTCATGCTGCAGGCCGGCATTGCGGCCAGTCTGCTGAGCCTGGGCGCGATCGACTTCGGTCTGATCGTGGACAGTTCCGTCATCATGGTGGAGAACTGTGTCCGGCACGCGGCGCGGCACAAGGATCGGCCTTGGCTGGAGACGATCCGCGCGGCGGCCGTCGAAGTCCGCAAGCCCACCTTGTTCGGCGAACTCATCATCATGGTCGTGTTCCTGCCCGTGCTGACGCTGGAAGGCATCGAAGGCAAGCTGTTCCGCCCGATGGCGTTGACCATGATCTTCGCTCTGGTCGGATCGCTGGTGCTGTCACTGACGCTCATGCCCGTGCTCGCCAGTCTGCTGCTGCCGCACCAGATGAAGGACCACGAGCCCCTGCTGGTCCGGGCCGTCAAGCGTGTCTATGCGCCGGTCCTGGACCTTGCCTTGCGGCACCGACGGGTCGTGCTCGCGGGGGCTCTGGCCCTGAGCGCGGGCGGTGCGTTTCTGGCCACCCGGATGGGTGGGGAGTTCCTGCCGCGCCTGGGCGAAGGCGCCATCGTCGGCACGACCGTGCGTCTGGCGGGCATCTCGGTGGACGAGTCCGTCGCACAGAACGACCTGATCGAGCAGCGGCTCCTGGCCGAGTTTCCGGATGAGATCGAACACATCTGGACCCGGCTGGGCACGGCGGAAGTGGCGACCGACCCGATGGGCGTGGAGCTGGCCGACTTCTTCCTGGCCCTCAAACCCCGGGCGCAATGGACGAAGGCTCGCACCCAGGCGGAGCTGACCGAGAAAATGCGCGTCTTCCTGGGCCAGGTCCCGGGTCTGCGCCCCGCGTTCAGCCAGCCCATCGAGATGCGCATGAACGAGTTGACCGCGGGCATCAGGGGTGACATCGGCGTCAAGGTCTACGGCGACGATCTGGAGGAGCTGCGCCGGCTCGGCGGCGCCGTCCAGGCGGTGCTGAGCGAAATCCCCGGCGTCAGCGAAGCCTCGGTCGAACAATTGACCGGGCAGACGTTCCTGCAGGTGCGCGTGGACCCGCAGGCCATCGCCCGCTTCGGTGTCCCGACGCGGAACGTGCTGAACGTCGTGGAGGCCGTGGGCACGAAGCGGGTGGGCGACGTGCGTGAAGGCCAGCGGCGTTTCCCGCTGGTGGTGCGGCTGCCGGACCGACAACGCACGGAACCCGAGGCCCTCGCCAACACGCTGATCCCGACGAAAGCCGGACCCATTCTGCCGCTCCGTCAGGTGGCGCAGATTGTTGAAACCGAGGGCCCGGCGACGATCAATCGGGAGTGGGGCAAGCGCCGGATCACCGTCCAGTGCAACGTGCGCGGGCGTGACGTCGCGGGCTTCGTGAGCGAGGCAAAACAGGGAATCGCCGCGGAGGTGAAGCTGCCCGCAGGCTACACCCTCGAGTGGGGCGGGCAGTTCGAGAACATGGAACGGGCCAACCGCAGGCTGACGCTCGTCGTCCCGATGTCGCTGGCGCTGATCTGCGTGCTGCTGTTCTTCAGTCTGGGATCCTTCCGTGACGTGCTGATCGTAGCCTCCGGCATTCCCCTGGGATTGGTGGGTGGGGTAGGGGCCCTGTGGGTGCGTGACATGCCGTTCACGGTCAGCTCGGCCATCGGCTTCGTCGCCCTCAGCGGCGTGGCCATCCTCAACGGCCTGGTACTGGTGACATTCATCCGGCAGCGGCTCGAAGCCGGCGTCCGTTTGCCGGAAGCGGTGCGGGAGGGCTGCCTCGTGCGGCTGCGTCCCGTCCTCATGACCGCGCTGGTCGCCTCCGCAGGCTTCCTCCCCATGGCCGTGAACGTCGGCGTCGGCGGGGAGGTCCAGCGCCCCCTGGCCACGGTCGTCATCGGCGGCATCTTCACCAACACCCTGTTGACCCTGCTGGTGCTGCCCACTCTGTACAGCTGGTTCGAACGCAAGAAAAGAGCATCGGAACTTTAGAGGAGGAGTGTTATGAGAACGATGGTAGTCATGCGAGCGACTCTGCTGGCGGCGGCAGGCGGCATGTTGCTTCTGTCCCTGGCCGGTTGTTCGTCCCCCGGCGCAAGTCTCTCCCGGCAGGGATGGGTGACCGTGCAGCCTGTGCCCTCGGAGAAGGCCGCGATTCTCTGGGCCGACGTGTACCGGACCGGGGAGAACCTGATCGTGCGCGGCGTGGCGCGTTCGGGCCATGCGTCCGGTCCCTCGATGAAGATGCACGTGGATGCCGTTGTCACGTCGATGGACGGGAAGGTCCTGGGTGAAGCGCGCAGCCGCGATGTCTGGGTGCCGCGACGCTCGTCGCGCAGAGGCATCGACCATGCCGACTTCGAGATCGTGCTTCCCCCCGTGGGGAAGGGGGATATCGTCAGACTGGTATGCCATGCCGGCTCGCGCGATGTTCACGTGGCCGACGCTCGGCACATGGACTAGGCACTGCGGTGCAGGTGACATATCGACGACGCCGTTGCCGGCCCTATCGAAATCAGTCGTGCCGCAGGGCGACGACGGGGTCGACACGGGCGGCCCGGCGGGTGGGATAGAGGCCGGCGATCAGGCTGACCAGGATCGAGAAGAGAATGCCGCCCAGGCAGAGCCACCAGGGGAAGCTGAAGTAGTTCATGTGCGGGGCGCCCTCTCGGGTGGCGAAGGCGTTGACCACGGCATTGATCACCAGGCTTACGAACCAGGCCAGGAGAAGGCCGCCGGTGCCGCCCAGAAAGCCGATCATCGCGGACTCGAAGAGAAAGATCTTCTGGACGTCGCCGTCCGTGGCGCCGACCGCTTTCATGATGCCGATCTCGCGATAGCGTTCGAGGATCGACATGACCATCGTGTTGACGATCCCCAGCGAGGCCACGGAGATGCCGATCATGCCGATGGCCAGCAGCACCATATCCATGATGACGAAGGCGGTCTGCATCTCCTTCAACTGGTCCATCAACGCGAACGTGCGCAGGCCGCGTTTGTCAAGTTTCTCTCGGACGGCAGCCACATGCGCCGGCGCATCGACCTTCACGCTCAGGGTCGAATAGGTTTCTGTCTTGTCCTCCGGCTGGAAGAAGTCCCAGATGCCGGTGATGGCCAACTTCTTCATGGTGCCGGCAGGTCCCGGTGGGATGAGCACGTCGCTGGAGCCGAGGAATGAGCCGCCGCGCATGCCCATTCGCTCCGCCACGCCCGTGAGGTTGAAGGCATACGTCGTGTTCGCCAGAGGCAGTCCGCGTCCACCGCTCCCCAGCGCCATTTTCAGAAGACTCACCAGATCGAAATCGAACGACAACGTGCGGATCTCCACCCGCTTGCCGACAGCCTGCTTGAAGTCCGTCACTCCGAGTCTGCGGAGGAACGTGTCACTGATGATCACCTCGTTCGGATCGTCGCTTTCATACGGCCGGCCTTCGCGGAGCCGGACCAGTCCTGACTTGCCCGCGTCCGCGCCGATCACCTGGACCAGCGTGAATTGCTCGCGATTCCCCATCTTGATCTGCGCGGGAAAGCGCATCTCCGGGAAGACCGCCTCCACGCCGCTGATCTGCGCAATCTCCTTCACCATCTCCGCATCGAGGGCGGGCTGCTTTCCGGCCGCTCTGGGGGCCGGCGGGATGGGCACGTCCGTCTCCCGGGCTTCGTCCGGATCGTGACGTTCCGCGGGACGGGGCCCGCCGGTCCTGACCGAGACGTTGATGTAGTTGAACAGCCCCATCTCGTTGAATTGCCCGCGGATGTTGTCCTGGGCCCCCTGGCCGAAGGCGAACATGCAGATCAGGGCGCCGACGCCGATGACGACGCCGGCGGTCGTCAGGAATGTGCGCAGCCGTTTCTTCCAGAGGTTGGACCAGGCCTGCTCGATGTGATCCGCTGCTCTCATGCGTCTCCCTTCAGCACCTCGCACGAAACCACGGCGCCGTCCTGCAGGTAAATCACTTCGTCGGCGAACTCGCGCAGCAGTTGCTGCTCGTGGGAGATCATGACGATGGTCAGCCCCTGAGAGGCTCTGAGTCCGGCCAGGATCTCGACGATCTGCCGGGAGGTCTTGCTGTCCAGATTGCCCGTGGGTTCGTCGGCCAGCAGGACCTTCGGTTGGTTGACGAGGGCCCGCGCGATGGCGACGCGCTGTTGCTCGCCGCCGGATAGCGCATTGGGCCGGTGTCCGGTTCGGGCCTCCAGGCCCACGGATCGCAGCAGGTCCATCGCCCTTCGCAAACGCTCACGCTTGCCCACGCCCGCGAAGAGCAAGGGAAATGCCACGTTCTCGGCGGCCGTGTAGGAGGACACGAGATTGAACGACTGGAAGATCATGCCGACGGTGTGACGCCGGTACAGGGCCAGCTCCGCCTTGCTCAGACTGCCGATCTGCCGCTGGTCGACGCACAGGCCGCCGGATGTGGGACTGTCCAGCCCGCCCAGGAGATTCATAAGCGTGGACTTGCCCGAGCCGGAGGCGCCGGTGATGCCGACGAAGGAACCCCGCGTCACCGACAGGGTCACATCGCGCAAGGCCGTCACCTTGACCGGACCCGAGGCGTAGACCTTGGTCAGACCTTCTGTTTTGATGAAACCATCGTTATCCATACTCACGCCGCCCAGGAGACCCCCGCGAAGGCGGGGCCAAAATCTTGCGTCTCTACTTGCGGTATTCTACCGGCCCGGGCATGATATGGGCAGCAATATTCCGCCTTGGACAAGTGAAGAATCAACGTCCTGTAACCTGCTGAGGGTTTCCCATGAAGACGAGAGAGCTTTCCCGCCGCGAATTCATCGCCCGCACGGCCGCAGTCGCCGGAGGCGTTTTGCTGGCACCGCTCGTGGCCCGCGCGGCTGCCGGTGCGGCCAAACGCACGGCCGCCGATCAGGTCACGCTGGGCAAGACCGGCATCAAGCTCAGCCGGCTCGGCATCGGCACGGGCAGCACCAACGGCAATATCCAGCGCGCCCTCGGCAAAGATGGGTTCAACCGCCTCCTCCGCTATGCCTACGACCAGGGCATCACCTATATCGATACGGCCGACGCCTACAAGACGCACACCTATGTCTGTGACGCCATCAAGGGCCTGCCGCGGGACAAGCTGTTCATCCAGAGCAAGATGGTGGGCGTGCCGGAGAAGCCCCTCGAAGTGCTCGACCGCTTTCGCAAGGAACTGGGCGTCGAGTACATCGACAGTGTCCTGGTCCACTGCACGATCAGCAGAAACTGGGATGAGGAATGCAAGCGGGTGATGGACGCTCTGCAGGACGCCAAGGACAAGAAGATCATCCGGGCCCACGGCGTTTCCTGCCACAGCCTGCCGGCCGTCAAACGTGCGGTCGAGCTGGACTGGGTGGACGTGCACCTGGTGCGCATCAATCCGCAGGGAGTCGTCATAGACACCGACAGCGAGCAGGTATTTGACCAGAGCAATGCCTCACATGTCCCGGCCGTGATGGCACAGCTCAAGCTGATGCGCGAGAAGAAACGCGGCGTCATCGGCATGAAGCTCATCGGCGACGGCGCCTTCACCCGTCCCGAGGACCGCGAGAAGGCAATTCGCTTCGTGATGCAGTCGGACGTGACCGACGCCGTCGTGATCGGCTTCAAGAGCCCCGCCGAGATCGACGAAGCCATCAGCCGGATCAACGCCGCCCTGGCCGTCACCGCCTAGATCGCTCGTAGTGACGCCGCGAGGCGTTCTTCATTCCGGTGTCATGTCCCGCTCCCGCGGACATGCTCATCCGACGCGGGTGCCATGTCGCTGGGCCTCAGGGGTTTCTGCCCCAGATCGCCTGAAAAAACTCGAGGTAGTCCTGATTTTCCTGGTCGGGGGAAAACCGGGGGTCCTGGTCAGGCTTTGTTCCACCGTGTTCGCACCAGTCGAGCCATGCCTGCGTCAGCGCGACCGTGCGCGGGTCTTTCCACTTCCAGTACCGAACGTGCCCATCGGCAAACGAACTGCAGGTGCCCTTGCTGTGATGAATGGCTGGGCCAGACGCGAAAATGGGCCAAGTTCTCCCCCTCCCCATTTGGTTCATCATGGGCCAATCGCCGGGCGTCTGGTTATACGTCACGGAGGGACTTCCCGTGTCGAAGAAGACCATGCGGTACGACGGTCCCGGCGGACTCAGCTCCGAGAGCTTGGTGATACATATGGGAACCCGGCTCGATCCGCGGTATTTGATGAAGTCCGCCTCCCAAGTCGCTCGAAGGGAAGGGGTCCAGAAATTCATCGGACTGACAATTCCGTAGGGACTCAACCATTCGATGTACATCGGCTCCTCGGAGGTGGCGTGGAACGGACCCAGCTTGAACTGGGAGGGGCAGCGATAGATCTTGACGTTGCCGACGTAGGGGGCCAAGGCCCCGGTCCGCATCCACGCCTCCACTTGAGTCCGGCTTTGGGGGTGATCACTGCTATCATTGGCAATCAGCCAAGGTCGTTCTCCCGCGTGATACTCCATCGTGCCCCACGCGACGCCGCAGACGATGGAACCGTCATGGTTCTCTGCATAAGTGTGCCAGGCAATCTGCATCTGCCGCAAGTGCCCCATGCACACGGCCCGCCGGGCCGCCTCGCGCGCCGAGCGCAGCACCGGCATCATCAGCGCTGCCAGCAGGGCGATTATGGCAACAACCACGAGCAGTTCGATGAGGGTAAACCCCGTCTTCGTCTGCGGCCGCCTCTGCTGGTGTTCGATAGACCAACGCATCATCGCAGTCACCTGGCCCAGATCGCTCTGAAGAACTCGAGGAAGTCCTGATTGTCCGGGTCGGGAGGGTGTACCGGTGCAGGACCCGCACGACCTCCGCGCCAGTAGTCGAGACAGACCTTGCCCCACTCGACTGTCCGCGGGTCCTTCCATTTCCAGTACTGAACGTGTCCATCCGCGAACGACGTGCATGTCCCATTATTGTGCTGCATGGGCAGGCCGAAGCTTCCCGATCCGGCCGCCCACCCCTGGTCCTTCGTGCCGCCTCCGATCATATAATAGTCAGGCGACCCTCCATTCAACACCATGACCGGGGATCCTGTATCGAGGAAGACCATTCTCAGTGCCGCACCCGGCGGATTCAGTTGCGAGAGCCTGGTCAGGCACACGGGGACCCGGCTCGCGCCGTACCATCTGACAAACTCGGCCTCAACCAGCGTGCGCGCCTCCGGACGAAGGCAATTCATCGGCGTGACGATCCCGTAGGAACTGAACCACCGGAAATTGAAGAAGTCAGTGTCACTCGACGCGAAGAAAGAGGGCGGATAGCGCGAGGGGCAGCGATAGAGCCTGACGTCGCCCACATAGCGGGCCAACGCGCCGGTTCGCATCAGCGCGTCCGCGGCCTCCTGGTCGAACGCCAGTCCGCCGGGCCGTTTGCTGAACAACCAGGGTGCGCCATTCGAAGGGCCGGACTTCTCATCCGACCACGCCAGACCGTTGACAATGAGACCCTCATGACTTTCCGCGTAGGTCTGCCAGGCGATCTGCAACTGCCGCAGGTGCCCCATGCACACGGCCCGCCGGGCCGCTTCTCGCGCCGATCTCAGCACGGGCATCATCAGTGCCGCCAGCACGGCGATGATCGCGATGACCACCAGCAGTTCGATGAGGGTAAATCCCATCCTGGCCGCTGTTGGAGCCGGTCTGATGCATCCTCCGCCTTTGCCTGCCTTCCGCCAACCCATCGTTCGCCCTCGATCGCCAAGGAAGAACGCCGCCTATCTCCACTCACCGTACGTTCAGTCTAACCCCGCGATCCGCCTGCCTACAAGGCTTTTTCCGCGTCCAGGTGGACAGGGAGGGAGGAGTTTGGGTGCTTGGTTGAACTCAAAACTCAGAACTAAGCACTCAGAACTGGCCATCACGCCGGGCAAAGTGTGATAGCCCTGCGGGTGGGCGAGACGACGATTTCCTGGCGCACCGTGGTGTTGTCTGGGGAAGACGTGGCTTCGACGGCCCAGGTCACGGAAATGAGCTTGCCGGAGAAGCTGTAGGGGCCCTCGGGCAGGGTGAACGCAAAGTCTTTCGGACCGACGGAACTCGGGTCGCCGATCGTGAGCGTTTCGACGACGTCGACGTCCTGAGTGCCTCGGCCGGACGTGTACCACAGGAGCGACACATCGATGCGGCGGGGCGGACTCTCCAGGCTCCACCGCAAGGCGCCCTCCACCACCTCACGCGGGGCGAAGTCGGTCTTGTCGTGACGCAATGTGATTTCCATCAGGCTCATGCGGGGACTCTCCGGTTCAGCTTTCAGGCGGGGCCACGGCCAGCTTGAACGATTCTTTCACGTCGGGCCAGCGGTCAATCTTGCCGTGCACATCGAGGCTCCAGACGATCTTGTTGTTCGGGGCCTCGAACGAGTACATCGTGTCGCCCGGCAGAACGAATCCCATACTCCCGGCGGCGATCTGGCTCCGATCGGAGGTCCGGTACAGCTCCATCTCGTAGAAGATGCTCTTGTCCGTGGCCGTTCGGGTCTCTTTGCCGGACTTCGTCTGGTAAGTGACTTCTTCGGTGCCGCGCAGGGTCACGGTGAATTCCCGGATGCGGGTGACGCGGCCGGACATCGTCCAGCGCAGCTCGGCGGCGCCGCCCAACGGCACCGTGCCCGCGCTCAGCTCCAGCGTCGGACGCGGATTGAACAGGGCCAGGAACTGATAGACCACGAAGCCCAGCAGCCCGAGCCCTATCAGCTCGAAAGGCACCAGAAAGAGCATCAGGAACCAGTCGGGATGGCCGCGGCGGAAGCCGCTGATCATCTGCCAGAGAAAGAGAGACACGATCCCGTTCCAGAACGAGGCGATGAGGATCACACCGACGAGCTTGGCCCAAGGCGAGCACTTGGGTTTCAGAACGACCGGGCCGCCCTCCGCCAGACGCAGCACGGCTGTGCCATCGGCCGCCGACCGCTGTCTTCCGCGTAACGTGCCGCAGATTCCGCCGAAGCCGACGAGCATGAACACCAGCGGGATAAGGACGAGAAGAAGGCCGGCATGGAAGCCGCGTTTCAACACGGCCTGGTTCGGGTCCTTTGGATTGACGTAGCAGACTGGGTTGGGCGCGGAGCGGTACTGCTCGACGATCCGGGCCTTGCCATCGTGTCCGCTCGATGAACCACCGACGAAATCGTACGTGTCGGACTTGTAGGATTGCCCGTTGACGGTGTACGCGTACAGGACGTACACGCTGTACGTGGTCCCGTCGTCACTCGCGTGGCTCCGAACCTCCGCGTGGAGCACTCGACACGGCGTCGCCACCCACGACTGCGCGTCGAGCGTTCGGGCGATGGGCACGATTCCGAGTGCGTAGAACATACCCAGCCCCGCCACCGCGAAGATGCCGAAGAAACCGACCAGAGCGTATCTGGCCTGGGCAGCGCCCTTCGCCTTGCGGGCCAGCGGCGTCACGGCCTGCGACTGAGACGCTTCCCGTCTGGGGCGCCGGGTGAAGTAGAGGCCGGCGCCGCCGATGGCCACGAAGACCAGGGGGATGACGATGAAGAGCCCGAGGAGCAGGCTGTCGCGTTGGAGCACCGCCTCGGTGGGGGACTGGGGATTCACATAACAGAACAGGGCCCGGCCGACCGGATACTTCCGGGAAAGTTTCTGGGCTTCGGAGTATCTCCCCGAAGCCTTGTACTGACGCTGGTAGATCGAGCCGGTGTAAGACTGCCCGTGGTAGCTGTAGTCATATCTGACCGTGAAAACGAAAGGGCTGTTGTCCTGGACTTCGCTGACAACGATGGTGCAGGGCGTGCCGTGCCACGCGTACTGACGCAGTCCCCGGCCGAACTCGACGATGATCATGGCGGTGAAGAACAACCCCATCCCCAGGAAAGCCAGGAAGAACAGTGTGGCCACGAGATTGCGGCCGAGTTCCGAGAGTGTGCCGGTCCTGTGACGAGGAGGTTGATCAAGAGGTCCAGCCATCAAGTTGCTCCGTATAACGCAGTACGCCTGCCTGTGTCTCATTCTCCTTATAAACGACCGCACGCATTGCGGCAATTCCCTGTGTCGGAAAACGGCCTGCATTTGCTTGCCGGGGGTGTCCAAATCGGATAGAGAGGGTAGCAGCGTAACGACATCGACAATACGGCAGGAAAGGACGCCCACCCGCGGGAGGTTTGCTATGGCGAGAATCATCCAGGTTCCGTGCACGGGCCAGGAGCGGCACGTCAACGAAATCGATCTGGACGATGTGCTGGGTCCGGACGTGGTCCTCTACGGCGGCCCGGTCGTCACCGGTCGGGATGTTCCGGCCCGGATCGTGCGCCGGTGCCACATCTGCGATGAGGGCACGGTTATCATCACGCGGGAAATGATCGAGAGCAGCCTGTGAGCCGCGGCACGACTACTTGCCTGTGCCCCGGCCGGACGACGCTCGGGGCCGGAACAGGCCGGAAACCTGCCTGAGCATCTCTGTGACCGAGTGACGAGGGTTGAGCTGGGCCGCACGCGTCGAATCCCGTCGGGCCGCTTCCTCATCGCCCAATGAGGCATAACACAAGGCGCGGTTGGCGTAGGCCTGATCCATCTCCGGCCTCTGTTGGATCGCCCGGCTGTAGTCGTCGATAGCCTTGCGGTATTGTCCCAGTTTGCCATAGGCGTTGGCGCGATTATAGTAGGCCTCCGCATAGTCCGCGTCGAGCGCGAGGGCCCGACTGTAGCTGGACAGAGCCCGGTTGGGATCGCCCGACCGGCTCAAGGCGACGGCCCGATTGTTCCAGGTTTCCGCGAACAGGGGATTCAGGATCAGGGCTTCCCGGTATTGCGCCAACGCCTCCTCGGTCCTGTTCCGGGCGGCCAGGACGGCGCCCCGGCTGTTGTGCACGTGGGCCGCCAGGCCCTGAGGGTCGAGGAGCTGTATTCTACGGTACAGGTCCAGCGGATTGGCCGGGTCCCGAAGCCGGTAGTAATTGCCGGACCGGACATAGACCTCGTCGAAAACGAACGGCCGGCTCACGAAGACCGGGGCCGCCGGATTGACCATGAGGGTGGTCCCGTCACCCAATGTCACCAGACAGCAGACGTGACGGAATCCGTGGGGATCCAGGCCCGGCCGGCGGAATTCCAGCACGCTCACGGGCGTGACCGCCAGGCCGGCGGCGCCGCCCAACACGAAGAACATCTGCGTGCAGCCCAGGCAGTTCGCGCCGCGTTTTCTCATGACTTCCGTCAGATCGAACGTGGTCTGGTCGGGCGTGACCCAGCCCTGGATGATGTCGGCGACCCTCCGGGCGAGGACCTTCTCAGCGGCGCGGGCTTGCTCTTGCTCTCCGGCCCGGGTGCGGTTGGCGATGAACTCCGCCTGGAGAGACAGGCGCGCCAGAATGTCCGTCTGGTCGGCCATGATGCGGGAGAGGGTTGCCGCGGTTTCCGGGGTATAGTCCAGGCTCGTCACACGTGACTCGACTTCGGCCCGGAGGGTGGTGACACGGCTGGACGGCGCCGGAGGAGGAGTGCCGCACCCGGTCACGGTCAGAAGGAAGGCGCAGAGCCACGCGGCCCGCCGATGCCGCACGGGGGTCATGTGCCAACCACTCGAATGTACGCCGGTTCTGCCTGTCATCAAGCTGCCTGCCCTCGATCCGGAGCACTCGGGGTACCGCAATTCCCGTTGGGACACCGGTGTATATCGGGTGGGGACGCGGCCGATGTGAGAAAATAACCGGCGGAATTCTCACACGTGTGCGGCAATGGCGGCTTGACCGACAGCGATGCCGCCGTCATTGGCGGGGACACTATGGTTCCACAGCGTCAAGAATCCCTCTTTTATCAACCGTTGGATCAGGCGTTCCGTCAGATAACGGTTGCAGAAGACCCCGCCGCTGAGGGCGACCATGTCAAGCTGGGTCCTGTCACGCGTGACTTTGGCTAGTGACACGAGGGCCTCGACCACCGTGTTGTGGAACCGGGCCGACAGGGTCCCGGCGTCCTGGCCCCGGCGGATGTCCTCGACGAGCAGCCGGAACATCGGGCGCAGACTGATCCGGAACGGCTCCGTGCCTTGTCCGAGCAGGTCGAAAGCATAGTGATCCTCGACGCCGGGGGTGAGGGCGGATTCCAGCGCCATCGGCAACTGGGCGTCGAAATGGTTGTAAGTCCCAAGGCCCAGCAGGGCGGCCACCGCGTCGAAGACGCGGCCCAGGCTCGAAGTCGGTACGACGTTGACCTGTTTATCGATTTGGGTGAGGATCGCCTCGGCGCTCTGAGGGGCACTATCCCCGAATCGTTCGAGGAGCCAGCCGAACGTGTTCAGATCGAACGCCTCGCCGAAAGCCTGGCGGAGCAGGGCCAGGGCGGGGCGGAGGGGCTCCTTGCTTGCCTTGTCCGCACCGGCCAGCGGATAGTAGTCCAGCCAGCCCACCCGTTCGAAGCTGCGCAGCGAAGCGACCATGCACTCGCAGCCCCAGATAGCGCCGTCGGTGCCCAGGCCGGTGCCGTCGCACTCGAGGCCGATGACCTGTCCGTTCTGCCCGTGTTCGGCCAGGACCGAGGCGATATGGGCCCAGTGGTGCTGGACCTGCACGATGCGGACGCCCGGGAGCGACTGGGCGTACTGCGTGGAGAAGTAGCCCGGGTGCAGATCGCAGGCGACGACGGTGGGGTTCACCTCGAAGAGCTTGCGGAAATGCTCGATCGAGCCGACGTAGTGACGATAGACCTCGGCGTCTTCCAGATCGCCGATATGCTCGCTGAGAATGAGCTGATCGCCCTTGGCCAGGCAGAACGTGTTCTTGAGATCGGCCCCGGCCGCAAGGACCTGCTGTCGGGCCGGCTGCTCCATCATGATCGGCGCGGGTACATAGCCGCGGGCCCGGCGGAGCGGCACAGGCTCACCCGCGATGAGGCGAACGATGGAATCGTCCACCTGGCGATAGATCTGGCGATCGTGCATCAGGAACGCGTCGGCCACGGCGCCCAGTCGCTCCAGCGCCACCTCGTTGCGGCAGATGAGCGGCTCGTCCGAGATGTTCGCGCTGGTCATGACCAGCACGTCCAATCCCGCGGCGAACAGCAGGTAGTGCAGCGGGGCGTAGCAGAGCATGAAGCCGAACGTGCCGACGCCCGGGGCGACGGCGGGGGCGATGGGGGAATCCTGGCGCTGGGGCAGCAGCACGATGGGGGCACCCGGGTCCCTCAGTGACCTCTCGGCCACCTCGTTCACCTGGGCGTGCCGGCGGATCTTGTCCACGGTATCCGCCATCAGCGCGAATGGCTTATGCTCCCGGCCCTTGCGTTCCCGTAGGCGCAGCACGGCTTCGTTGTTGAGGGCGTCGACGGCGAGGTGAAAACCGCCAACACCTTTGATCGCGACGATTTTGCCGGCGCGCAGCAGGCGGACCGTCTCGGTGATGGTTTCGTCGGTCCCGGTCTTCAGAACGGTGCCCTTTGGGTCGGTGAGCTGAATCTGTGGTCCGCACGTCGGACAGGCGACGGGCTGGGCGTGAAAACGCCTGTCCGCCACATCCGTGTACTGGCCCCGGCACAGCGGGCACATCTCGAAACCCGACATCGTCGTATTGGGCCGGTCGTAGGGGATGGTCTTGATGATCGAATACCGCGGCCCGCAATTCGTGCAATTGATGAAGGGATAATGATAGCGGGGGTCGTGCGGATCCTGCAATTCGTGGAGGCAGTCTTCGCACGTGGCGATGTCGGCGGTCACATGGGACGATGCCGCCCCGGCCGAGTCGCTGCCGCGGATGAGGAAGTCTGTTTCGCCTTCGACGGGTGCGATATCGACCCGCAGACAGGAGAGAATCTCCGCCAGCGGCGGCTTGTCCGGGCGGGAGTGGAGTCGCACCAGGAATTCATCGATTCTCGCCTCCTCGCCCTGTAATTCGATCGTGACCCCGGCCGTATCGTTGAAAACGGTCCCCGTCAGGCCCAGCTTGTGCGCCAGGCGATAGACGGCAGGCCGGAAGCCCACGCCCTGCACCCTGCCAACGACCCGTATACGCTGTCGTGTAATCAACCCACTTCGTCCTCTCCCCCTCCACACTTTTTGCACCAATAAGCCTGCAAAGGGGCCTCGTGGAGCGCCTCGCATCCAATACCCGAAACCTACTACCGGGTCGGGATTCGTGCAAGGCCAAATCTTCCACAAAAATTTGCTTGCTCCGCCTGCCGGCGTATGCTACGATTTGGTAACTCAACCGGGGCCGTAGCTCAGTTGGGAGAGCGCTTGCATGGCATGCAAGAGGTCGTGAGTTCGACTCTCATCGGCTCCAATGCCTCCTTTGGGAGGCATTTTTTGTTTCCACTTCCACCGATTTCTCAAAAAACTTCTGCAGGATCCGCTGGCTCCCTCTACTTCCGATCCCGATTTATCGGGTCAAAGTCAAGAAGGATGCACAAGCTGGGAAGGGCTCTCCGGGCCTCTGCACGCCGGTCTTCAGGCGACGGTGGAAGCGGGGTAAAGCCGCTCCGGGCGTGGGGCGTTAACTTATCTATCACCGGTTCAGAATATGCTATTCGGGGTGGCAAAAATCATTCAAGTATCAGTGTTGAAACGGCCGAAGCCACAGATGGACAAGTTCATAGCGAGTGGCTCGATAGCTGAAGACCAGCAAGGTCAACTTAGCCCAAATGTCCGTCACCAATCGGTTCGATCTCGTGCGTGACGAAGACGCGTGTGATGAGGCACAGCGGCTAGGACGCAAAGAAAGAGCCACGACTAATCCAGGTGAGCCCCTGTCGTGCAGCAGGCGTGTATTTCGAAAGGGACCAAAAGACTACTGAGTATCATCGCTCCGCTGCTCCACAGGGGCTTTTTCATGCGCATTTCACGCCGGCCCTCACCACGAATCGCTCGCGTCAGGTCTGATGGCCTCCGGGTTCTCCCGGTCAAACGCCCACCGCAGGGGATTCTCCGCAATATACCGACGAATGTGATTCAACGATGCCTCGGTGCGGATGACGTGTTCGTAGTAATTCCGTTGTCAGATAGCCGCATGGGGTGTACCACGGATTCCGCTGATTCGTTTCGAAACCGCCGATTTGTACGAACCCACGATGGTCGCGAGAGACCGTGGCTTCGGACCGTTCGGTGGTGAGGGCGACGCATGCGTCGCCCCTACATTAACGGCCACCACCGCGTCCGCGATCATGATGATTCCATGCAGATGGTTCGGCATGACTACGAACACGTCCAATTCCACATTCACGAAATGGGTAGGAATGGCGCGCCAGTGTTCCTCAGCGACTTTGCCCCATTCGTTCAACCGCATGTCCTCGCCATCGATCCGCCCAAACAGGCAGCGGTGGCCTGCGGCGCAAATCGTCACGAAATACATCCCTGGGTCCGCGTAGTTACGCCCAACCAGTCGAACCGACCGCCGATGGTGCCGTCTTGCATCGTACATCAGGCTGTGCCTCCATCGTCTCTGCGAATGGCTATTTTTGTAGGGGCGACGCATGCGTCGCCCTTGCCACTCACACTACAGTGTAGGGGCATAGGGCCCTTCGCTTCAATGTTTCCCCAGCGGAGGAATTTCAGGAAATAATCATAAAAAGTATTGACTACTATAACCGATGTAATAGTATATAGTAGTAACTACTAAGTAAGTGCTTCACGTGGTTGTTTCGAAGAGGGAAGAACTGAATGGTCGGCAGGGCAAACAAAAGGGAAGGTCAGGCGGACAAGCTCGACAGGTTCCGGCAGATCTGTCACGACAAGGGACTGAAGGTCACGCCCCAGCGGACGGCGGTCTATCGGGCCCTGGTCGAGACGGATCAGCATCCCTCGGCGGAGTCGGTGTTCGAGAAGGTCCGGGAGGTTTTTCCGAATATCTCGCTCGATACCGTCAACCGCACGCTCTTGACCCTCAATGAAGTGGGGTTGGCCCTGGCCGTCGAAGGGTCGGGGGACGCCAAGCGCTTCGATGGTGACATGGGGCATCACCAGCATTTCAAGTGCATCCGGTGCAAACGCATTATCGACTTTCATTACGAACCTTTTGACAGAATCAACGTACCAGTGAGTCTGGCGGACAAGTTCACCGTCCTCAGGACCACGGTCTACGTGGAAGGACTGTGTGACCAGTGCCGCAGTGACTCTCATCACGAATAGATAGAACGATAGAACAAGTCCATCTTTTGATTGGAGGTCATCCATGAGTCTCAAGGGCAGCCAAACGGAAAAGAATCTGCTGACGGCATTTGCCGGGGAGTCTCAGGCACGGAATCGGTACACCTACTTCGCCAGCCAGGCGAAGAAGGAGGGCTACGAGCAGATCGCCGCCATCTTCGAAGAGACGGCGAACCAGGAGAAGCAGCACGCCAAGCGGCTGTTCAGCTTCCTGGAAGGTGGGGAGGTCGTCGTTCAGGCCGCGTTCCCGGCCGGTGTGATCGCCAGCACGCTGGACAATCTGAAGGCGGCTGCGGCGGGGGAACACTACGAAACCACCGAGATGTACCCGGAGTTTGCGCAGACGGCCCAGAAGGAAGGCTTCGCCGAGGTTGCAGCCCTTTTCAAGATGATCGCGGTGGCGGAGAAACATCATGAGGAGCGCTACGTGAAGCTGGCGAGCAATATTGCCGACGGAAGCGTCTTCAAGAAGCCTGCGAAGGTGCGATGGGTCTGCCGGGAGTGCGGTTACGTCCACGAGGGGCCTGAAGCTCCGAAGAAGTGTCCGGCCTGCGCGCATCCGCAGGCGTTCTTCGAGCTGGAGGCCGTGAACTATTGAGCCGGGCCCGCTCACGGAGGACACCATGGGAGCGTCAGTCAGGTTCTGGATCGTGGTTACAGCGATAGTTGTCGCCGCGGGGTACGCAGGCGGCGGGGAACGCAAGGAGAATGCCATGAAAGAACGTACGGGATTGGTGACGCTGAAGGGAAATAAGGTCACGCTGGTCGGCAATGAGGTCAAAGTGGGGCAGAAGGCCCCCGATGTCGTGCTGGTCGCGAATGACCTGTCGACGGTCAGTCTGACGTCCCTGCTGAAAGATAAGATCGGTATTGTCTCCGCCGTGCCGTCGCTGGATACGCCGGTGTGCGATACCGAGACCCGCCGGTTCAACCAGGAAGCCACCGGGCTGGGCAAGGACGTGGCGATTCTGACCATCAGCATGGACCTGCCGTTCGCCCAGGCGCGGTGGTGCGGCGCCGCGGGGATCAAGAACCTGCAGACGCTGTCCGACCATCGCGAGGCGGCGTTCGGCAACTCCTACGGCGTGCTCATCAAAGAGCTGCGGCTGCTGGCCCGGGCCATCTTTGTGGTGGACAAGCAGGGGACGATCCGCTATATACAGCTCGTCAAGGAAATCGCCACAGAACCGGACTATCAAGCTGCCTTGGCCGCGGTCAAGGCCCTGCAATAAGAAGAACGCAATCGAACGTGAGGTGACAAGCGATGAAGCAGATCAAGCCCAATATATACGCGGTCGGAGCCATCGACTGGGATCGCCGGCTCTTCGACGAGCTGATCCCGCTGCCCGACGGAACCAGCTACAACGCCTATCTTATCAAGGGCAGCGAGAAAATCGCGCTGCTGGACACGGTCGATCCGCCCCAGATGCACGTGCTGATAGGCAATCTCGTCGCGCTGGGCGTCGATCACCTGGACTACGTCATCGCCCATCACGGCGAGCAGGATCACTCCGGCGCCATCCCCGATGTCCTGACCTTCTTCCCGCAGGCCAAGGTCGTCACGAATGCCAAGTGCAAGGCGATCCTGATCGATTTGCTGCACCTGGAAGAAGAGCAGTTCATCACGATCGAAGACGATCAGACTCTTTCGCTGGGTGACAAGACGCTGCAATTCATCAATATCCCCTGGGTCCACTGGCCGGAGACGATGGGCACGTACCTACGGGAGGATAAGATCTTCTTCTCGTGCGATTTCTTCGGCTCCCACTTGGCGACGAGCGACCTGTTCGTTCGGGACGAGGCGACCGTCTACGAGGCGGCCAAGCGGTACTATGCCGAGATCATGATGCCGTTTCGACCGATGATCCGCAAGAACCTCGAACGGCTCAGCAAGCTCGATATCGAGACCATCGCCCCCAGCCATGGGCCGGTCTACGACAAGCCCAAGTTCATCGTCGACGCCTATAGCGACTGGGCGAGTGACGCGGTCAAGAACGAGGTCGTACTGCCCTATGTCTCGATGCACGACAGCACCCGGAAGATGGTGGAGCATTTCGCCGACGCCCTGATGGAGCGGGGGATCACGGTCAAGCAGTTCAACCTGACCGGGGCGGATATCGGCAAGCTGGCGATGGCCCTGGTCGATGCGGCCACGATCGTGCTGGGCTCGCCTACGGTTCTGGCCGGAGCGCACCCGAACGCAGCCTATGCGGCCCTGCTGGCCAATGCTCTGCGGCCCAAGACACGCTTCGCCTCCATCATCGGCTCCTATAGCTGGGGCGGCAAGATGGTCGAGCAGCTCACGGGCTTGCTCCCGAATCTGAAGGTGGAGCTGATCGCCCCCGTCGTGGCCAAAGGTCTGCCCCGCGACGCGGACTTTGTCGCCCTCGACAATCTGGCCGAGCAGATCCTGGCCAGGCACAAGAGTATCGGCATCGTGGAATAGAGCACTCCCAGAGAGAACAACTCGGAAAGGTGGAGACAATGGTACAGCAGCTTCAGGTTTATAAGTGTTCCGTCTGCGGCAACATGGTGGAGGTGATCCGCGTCGGCGGCGGTGACATGGTTTGCTGCGGCAAACCGATGGAGAACCTCACGGCCAAGACCGCCGACCAGGGCAAAGAGAAACATGTCCCCGTGGTCGAGAAGGCCAACGGCGGCGTCAAGGTCAAGATCGGCAGCATCCCGCACCCGATGGAAGAGAAACACTATATCGAGTGGGTCGAGATCATCACCGACGGCAAGGCCTACCGGCAGTTCCTGAAGCCGGGCCAGACGCCGGAAGCGCTCTTCAACGTGGATGCCTCCGGGGCGACCGTACGCGAACACTGCAATATTCATGGATTGTGGGAGGTGAAGCAAACATGATTACCAAGAAGATGGAAACCGCATTGAACGAACAAATCAACGCCGAGATGTATTCCGCCTACCTGTACCTGGCGATGGCCGCCCATTTCGAGTCGGAGAACCTGTCCGGCTTCGCCAAATGGATGCGGGTCCAGACCCAGGAAGAGACGGCGCACGCGATGAAGCTCTTCGAGTACGTGGGCGAGCGGGGCGGCAAAGTCACGCTCAAGACGATCGAGGCGCCGCCGGCGACGTGGAAGTCGCCCCTGGCTGCGTTCGAGGCGTCCTACAAGCATGAACAGTTCATCACGGATCGCATCAACAAGCTCACCGAGCTGGCCGCGGAACAGAAAGACCACGCCACCGAGGTCTTCCTCCAGTGGTACATCAAGGAGCAGGTCGAGGAAGAGGCGTCGGTCGACAAGATCGTTCGCACGCTGAAGGCGACCAACGGGGCCCCGGGCGCACTGTACATGATCGATCGCGAGCTGGGCCAGAGATCGTCCAAAGGTTGATTACGCAAGGAGAGCGGCCTCCCTTGTCACCCCCGCGCAGGCGGGGGTCCAGACTGCCGCGCAGGATTTCCATGTTCCCGCCTGCGCGGGAATGACACCTGGGGTGCCAGGAGTAGAAGGAGAGCGGACCATGAGCGAAGCTTTCAATGCCGATGAAATCCTCCGCATGGCGGAAGAGATCGAACGCAGTGCCGGCACGTTCTATCGTGAAGCGGCGCAGAAGGCCCACCATCCCGACATGAAAACCATGTTTCTGAACATGGCGAGCATGGAGGACGGCCATCTGCGCGTCTTCGAAGTCATGCACAAGCAGCTCACGACCCCGGAAAAGGAACCGCTGGTGTTCGATCCGTATGGCGAGGCGGCGCTATATTTGCAGGCGCTGGCCGGCAGCAAGGGCAGTGAGGGTTTGAGGGCCCCCACGATCAAGCTGTCCGGTCGGGAGTCGCCGCGGGAACTGCTCGAGATCGCCATCAACTCCGAGAAGAACTCCGTGCTGTTCTACGTGGGTCTCAAGAGCCTCGTCCCCGCCGCGGCGGGCAAAGACAAGGTTGAAGCCGTGATCCAGGAAGAGGTTCGCCACGTGGCCGACCTGAAACGAAGACTGATGGAATTGTGAAATCCGTAGGGGCAGGCCCCTGTGCCTGCCCAATAATGGGCGACCACAGGGGGTCACCCCTACAAATTTCAAACCTGCGATGGAGAAAACAACTATGAAGTATCGCTGTCTGTTGTGTGGGTACATTTACGATCCGGCCGTCGGTGATCCGGACAATGGCGTCGCTCCGGGAACGGCCTTCGCCGACCTGCCCGACACGTGGGTGTGCCCCGAGTGCGGCGTCGGCAAGGATCAGTTCGAGCCGGTGTAGCCGGTGAAAACAAGAACGGGAAGTGCGGAGTTGTATGGCCGACACGGAGATTCATCCGTCTGTCGTCACATGGGACATGGTGTGTGCGGAAACACCGGCGCCGCCGACCGCCCTGGTCGTATTCGGGGCCTCGGGCGACCTGGTGTTCCGCAAACTGTTGCCCAGCCTGGCCGAGATTCAGCAGAAGGGATTGCTGAGCGAACCCTTCTGTCTGCTCGGCTGCGGGCGGACTGAATATTCGGACGAGCAGTTCCGCCAGCTCGTCCGCCAGGCCCTGGCGGACAGTGCTGTTGGCATCACGTCCGAAACGGCGGCGGCGTTTGTTGCGAAGGTCTACTATTCGACCGGGGACTACGCCGACCCCGCCTTCTACGAACACCTCAAGACACGCCTGGCCGAATTGAAAGCGAAGCACGGCGTCGCCGGGTGTGACATCTTCTATATGGCGGTTCCCCCCGCGCTCTACGGCGAGATCGCCGAGCGGCTGGGGGCGTCGGGTCTGTCCCGCAAGAACCAGCCCGACGCCTGCAAGTGTACCCGCCTGGTCGTCGAGAAACCCTTCGGCCGGGACCTCCGCACCGCCACCGAGCTGAACGACATCCTCTCCCAGTGGTTCCACGAGTCGCAGATCTACCGCATCGATCACTATCTGGGCAAAGAGACCGTCCAGAACATCATGATCGCCCGCTTCGCCAACGCGATCTTCGAACCAGTCTGGAACCGCAATCATGTCGACAATATCCAGATCACGATCGCCGAAACCATCGGCGTCGAGCACCGCGCGGGTTATTACGACAAGACCGGCGCCCTGCGTGACATGTTCCAGAACCACATGCTCCAGATGATGGCCATGGTGGCGATGGAGCCGCCCATCTCGTTCGACGCCGACCAGATCCGCGACGAGAAAGTGAAACTGCTCCGCTCCATCCGTCCGTTCGACCTGAAACAGCTCTCCGGCGTGATCGTGCGCGGCCAGTACGGTGCGGGTGCGGTCGATGGCCAGCCGGCCGTCGCGTATCGCACCGAGCCCGGTGTCGCGCCGGACTCCCGCGTCGAGACCTTCGTCGCCGCGCGTCTCTTCGTCGACAACTGGCGCTGGAAGGATGTCCCGTTCTACCTCCGCACGGGCAAGCGCCTGGCCCGCAAGAGCACCGAGATCGCCGTGACCTTCCGGCAGGTGCCGCACTCGCTTTTCTCCTCCGTCGGCCTGGGCGACCTGCCGGCGAACGTGCTCGTCATGCAGATCCAGCCGGAGGAGGGGATGTCCCTGCGGTTCCAGGCCAAGCGGCCCGGCTCGAAGATCTGCATGGGCACGCTCGACATGAGCTTCAAATATCGCCAAACGTTCGGGGTCGACATGCCGGAATCTTATCAGCGTCTGCTCATAGACTGCATGTCGGGCGATCAGACTCTCTTCACCCGCTTCGACAACATCGTCGTCTCGTGGCAGCTCCTCGATCCCGTCCTCACCGCCTGGCAGAACGACCCGACCGCCCCCATCCCGTACCCCGCCGGCGCCGAATCGATCCCCGCTGCCGACGCGCTGCTGGCCTCCGACCACCGCCGCTGGCGCCGTCTGGTTGCGTCCTGATTCGTGTCTCAGTTCTTCGCGGCGGGGGACGGAGTAGCGGTCAGCGTCTTCAGGACGCCGTAGAGGTAATCGACTCCGTCGTAGAACGCATCGACGGGCAGGCGTTCATTCGTGCCGTGCGTGCCGTTCTGCTCGTCGGCGAACATGGCCGAGACGCCGTAGGCCGGTAGGCCGGCGCGCAGGAGGCTGGCACAATCGCTGGACCACGGGGCGAGGACCGGCACCACCGGAATCCCCGGCCAGATCCGTGCCACCTGCTGTTCGATAGCATTCATGACGTCCGGCCGCAGAGGCGCCACGGGGCACGGCGCGGCTTGTCGGGTCACGGTGAGCTTGATCTGGCGGTCGGCCAACGCCGCTTCGATTGACGAGCGGACGAACTCGGGACTGTCACCCGGAAAGACCTTGCACAGGATCGTGACGCTCGCCGTCTCCGGAAGGCCGCCGCCCGCCTGTCCGCCTTCGATGCGCATAACGGTATAGGCGGTGTGCAGGATCGCATTGTGGAACGCGGAACGATCGGCGAGCCGCTGCGCGGCCGCGAGGTCAGGCGGTTCCTGCGCCGCGGCCCGCATGTCGACGGCGAGCGCCCCCGACTCGTGTTCGGCGAGCCTGGCGAAGTACATCCGTGTCGTCTCATTGAAGCGGAAGGGGAATTGGTATTGTCCGAGGCGGGTCAGCCCGGCCGCCAGACGCAGGATCGCGTTGTCCTTCTCCGGCATGGACGGATGCCCTCCCACACCTTTCGTCTCGGCCCGAAACACCATGGCGAACTTCTGCGAGGTCTCCACCAGCACCCGGCAGCGCCGGCCCTTCTCCACGATCCCGCCGCCGCCGTCCAGGTTCAGACAGAACTCCACGTCGAGGAGGTCCCGATGCTGCCGCAGCAGCCAGGCGACGCCGTTGGCCGTCCCGGTCTCCTCGTCCGCCGTCAGCGCGACCACGATGTCACGACTCGGAACGTAGCGTTCCCGGCGGAGGCGTATGAGATTGGCCACGAGATTCGCCGCTTCATGCTTGCAGTCGTTGACGCCGCGTCCGTAGAGGAACCCGTCCCGCTCCGTCAGTTGGAGCGGGTCCGAATTCCAGCCCTCCCGGGGCGCGTCGACCGTATCGAGGTGCGCCATCAAGAGAATAGGTTTGCCCGCTCCCGACCCGCGCAGACGCACGACGAGATTCATCCGGTCCGCACGCGGACCGAGCAGTTGCACGTCTGCGGCGTCGAACCCCGCGCTCCGCAGCCGGGTGGCCATGGCCTCGGCTGCGCGCGTCGAGCCTTTCTGGGGCGTCGTATCGATCTCGACCAACTCCCGCAGCAGGTCACGAGCGAGGGATTGCTCGGCTGGCGGCAACGAGCCCTTCGTCTCTTGCTGTGCTCCGGTGAGACGGGCCGGAAATGCCATCAGGACGATGATGAAAAGTGTCTTACTCATTCGCGATTCTCCTGTGCAGGTCCGCCGACGCGGACACGTTCCGTCCGTGAGCATGACTCGATACAGGGCCGATCTGCCCTTATTCACCAACGCGGCTTGCGACCATTCGTTACGCCGAAAGATGTGTAGGATGTAAAATCCAGGACAGCCCGTGCGCGGAAGTTTCTAGTCCCCGGAGTTGCCGATTCCGAGCAGGGACACCAGCTTCTTGACGAGCGGCTTGAGCAGGGCGTCACTGGTGGGCTTCTTCCTGATCTTGATCGACCACCGCCCGTCCTTGTCCCGCTCAAACTCGAAGTGGGTCTGCAACGCCACGAGCAGCCCGCTCATCAGCACCGTCCCCTCCACGACGCCGAACCCGAAAGCCTTTGTCCGCGGCCCATGCTGCGCCGCCTCGATGGGCCCGGCAAGGCGGGGGTCCTGCGCCAGCAGTTCCAGCGCCGCCGCCGCGGCTTCGCCATCGCTCGGACAGGGCGTGTCCTTCGTGTCGAACGCGCGGGCCAACTCGCGCACCAAAGCGGCCCGCTCCGCCTCGGCCGGCACCTCGCCCTGATGTACCTCGCCAATAAGCCCCACGATGCGAATAGCCTGAGCGTTGTCCATCGGCCGGCTCTTCTTCTCAGTCATTTTGACTTGCCTCCTTCTTCAATCTTAGGCAGTTCCCCAAGCCCCGCCTCCTGCCACAGTCTCAGCATCTCTGCTTTGTCCGCCTCGGGTGCGTGGCGAAGGGACAAAGCGAAGTTTCTGGTGTTCCTCGTCGTTTCATGCGGATCATCGCACTTTGCGAATAACTGCACGGCTTTGATGAGCCACTTGGCCGATTCGACGAAACGCCCGGATAGTCCCGCGACGATGCCCAAATCCCCGTACGTGATGGCCGCGCCGTGCTCGTTGCCTTGCTTCTCGTCAATTGCGAGGTCCTTGAGAAACCACTTCTCGGCGGTGTCGAAATCCCGCCGCTCCTCGGCGATGATGCCCAATTGGTGGTAGGTGCTGGCCGCGTAATGCTCGATGCCGAGCATCTCCGAGATTTCGAGGCTCTTGAGATACCACTTCTCGGCGGTGGCGAAGTCCCGCCGCTCC
>CAYQXM010000025.1:0-58167 GCA_964421295.1 uncultured Pirellulales bacterium | reverse complement strand
CACGTCGGCCGGCCGCGGCGCAGGTCGTCGTCGTCCATGGCCGGCAGGTCGTCGTGTACGAGCGAATACGTGTGCACCATCTCGAGGGCCGCCGCCGCCACGCGGGCATCGTCATCGTACGTGCCGCCCCCCGCCACCATCTCGCACGCCCACATCACCAGCGCGGCCCGAATGCGTTTGCCGGGCGCGGAGAGCGTGTAGCGCATCGCCTCGGCCAGGCGTGCCGGGATCTGCGTCTGCGCGTTCATGATCTCGTCGAGCGTGGCGTTGACGAGCCGGGCCTTATCCTGGAGGGAGGAATCGAAATCCAAACGGACCTGCTGTTTCGAAGGCATATTTACTATTTTCTATTCACCATTTATTATTGGGACAAGGTTCAATCGTAAATGGAAAATCGGAATTCGTCAATGATCTTGATTCTCGGCGTAACCGCCTCCGGCAAGGGCCGCCTGGCGTTCGAGCTGGCGCGCCACCTGGGCGGCGAGCTGGTCAGCATCGACTCGATGAAGGTCTACCGCCGGATGGATATCGGTACGGCCAAGCCCTCGCTCGACGCCCGCCGGCAGATCCCGCACCACCTGGTCGACGTGGTCGAGCCCAGCGAATCGTTCAGCGTGGGCCGCTTCCTCGAAATGGCCCACGCCGCCATCGACGATATCCGCCGCCGCGGCCTCCCCGTCATCGCCGTCGGCGGCACCGCCCTCTACATCAAGGCCCTGCTCTACGGCCTGTTCGAAGGCCCCGGCCGGGACGAAGCGATCCGCGCCGAACTCCGCGCCCGCGCCGAAACTGAGGGCCTGCCCGCCCTGCACGCCGAGCTGCGCCGCATCGACCCCGCCGCCGCCGATCGTATCCACGTTCCCGACGCCAAGCGCATCATCCGCGCCCTGGAAGTCCACCGCCTGACGGGAAAACCCATCTCCAGTTTCCAAACCCAGTTCGACGCCACGTCCCCCCTCCCCGGCTGGACCGTCATCGGCCTGCGCCGCGAAAAGGAGACCGAAAGCCACCGCATCAACGCCCGCGTCAAACGCATGATCGATGAGGGCCTCGTCGCCGAGGTGAAGTCTCTTCTCGCCGAGCCCCAGCCCTTGAGCCAGCAAGCAGGATGCGCCATCGGCTACGCCGAAATCATCGACCACCTCGCCGGCAAAATGTCACTGGAAGATGCCGTCGAGAAAATAAAGGTCAATTCCCGCCGCCTCGCCAAAGCCCAGCGCACCTGGTTCAAACGCTTCACCGAAGTCCACTGGCTGGACCTCACCCCCGAGGACACCCTCGAAACCGTGTTCCCGCGTGCCCTGGAGGTTGTTCGGTAGAGCCCTCGTCTATCGGACATGGGCAGCGCAGCTCGTTTCGTCCAACGACAATCATGTAGAGACGCAATATCTTGCGTCTCTAGTTAACCGCATCCGACCCACGCTTTGCAGGGTGGCAGCCTCAACTCCGCAGGAGCTGGGGATGGCTTCCGCTACAGCCCGATCTTGACTCATACAAAGATTGTATGTATATTCACAGGAGCCTATGAAAGGAAGAAACGTGGCCACGACCGTCAATATCTCATTCCAGAGCCGTCTTTTGGCGGACATCGACAAATTGGCGAAGAAAGAGCGCCGTTCCCGTTCCGAACTGCTCCGGGAGGCCGCCCGCATGTACATCGAGCGCAAGAACCGCTGGCACAAGATCTTCGCCCTGGGTCAAGGCGTGGCCAAACAGAGGGGCTTGAGCGAGAAGGATATCGCCTCTGAAATCCAGACCTACCGCCGGTCAAAGGCGAGATCATGAAGCGGCCTCGCCTCGTCCTTGATACGAATGTGTTGATCTCCGCACTCGTGTTCGGAGGCGTTCCGCGAGAGATTTTGTACCTGATCATTGCAGGCGAGGTCGATTGCTTCATCTCGATCCCTATCCTTGAAGAGCTACACGCGGTGCTCCAACGCCCCAAGTTCGGCCTCTCGGCGGAGCAAGCACAAAGTATCATTGAGGAGTTGTCCGATTTGTGTGACATCGTCGCCCCGTCTGTGAGCGTGCGCGCGGTCAAGGAGGATCCCGATGATGACCGCATCCTGGAGTGCGCCCTGCAGGCGAAGGCCGATGTGATCGTCTCCGGCGACACCCACCTGCTCGCCCTGGCCACATATGGGGGCACTCGCATCCTCAATCCCGCCGATTTCCTCAGGCAAATGAGAAAGGCGTCCCCACTTCGAAGAGGAAAACACAAGAACGAGTAGAAGAACGCCCTCCGGGTCGCCCAGGCCCAGCCTCTGCTCACTTCAACCATCAAACATCAACCCTCAAACTTCCCCCTTGTTTCTTGCCCTCATGTCCCGCCGCCGCTATAATAATACCGGTTGGCGATTGTCAATGTGCGTTGGAGGCCGAAATGCAGAGGACGTTGAATACGGAATCAGCATGGGCTGAAGCCCGTTCTACCCGACTGAACTAGATTGGTGGAGACATTCATAGCCCCGGAAATGACTGTGGCTGTTGTTGCCATACCAGTAACGATTGCCCTTTTTCTGTTGCTCCTCCGTGCGCAAAAGGCGAGAGCGAAGAGAAGACGGGAACAGGACGCCGAATTCGTGCGCATGTTAGTCAGTGCCGCGCGGAACAACGCGGTACAGGAAGCCGAGGATCTGTTTACGTTCTTCAGAGCGCACTATGATCCAACGTTCATGGGCTTGGCGGACTACGAGAAGGCGCTAAATCTCTTGGAAAGGGCTGTCTTCTCGATGGCATCAGCTGAAGCCCGATCTTCTGGCGAAGATTTAAAAGAACAGGTGACTGAGTTGAAGAACCTCCGCCAACGAGTTGTGTGCATGGTGGAGAAGGAACAGAAGAAGGTGCCCTTTCACGGCACGCCGGAGCAGGAACGTCAGCTATTGGAGGATATCCTGGAATTGACAGATGCCGACAAAGCTGTGGTGTACACGAAGTTGTCTAGGTTGGCAGACCTAGTAAGGGCTCGTCAAGACACGATCAATGTATTAGGGGACGAAAAGGGGAGAGCCACCAAGCTGGCCTGGATAGGTCTGGCTGGAACGATCCTTTTGGGGATCGTGTCCATCATCTTGACCATCTGGACCATGCGCCAACCAGGTACATAATGCGCTCGGTAGAAACCAGGGGGAGGGAGGGTCAACTCTTGACACTTGACAGGCGCGTCAATTGTCAAGAGTTGACCCCCTGCCTTCCTTATTCGCCGAAGGGCTCGCCCTCATGCAGGTCGTCGGGGACCGCGAGGGCGGGATGAGCACAAGCGCACATCCAATCCTGGGCGTAGTAGCCCTCCTCCACCCACCGTGAAGAAGAATGTCCCGCCGGGCACGTAGCGCCGGAGGTAATTCGGCATGGGGCACCTCGCATGCCACGTTCGCGTCTCCCCGAATAAGGCGGTGTGCAGGAATCAGCATGGGCCAAGGCCCATCCTACCCGCCTTGTCACTTTTCACTTGTCTCTTGTCACTTCCCCGATGTCCGGGAAGTTCAGTCGGGCGTAGGGGCCGAAGAGTTCGCGGGCTTTGTGGTCGTAGGCGCGGGCGGCGGCGATTTCGGAGGTGAACAGGCCGAGCTCGTAGGCCTTGCCGTGACATTTGATCTTGGCGCGCCACTTGCCGGAGCGCGTGTCCCAGGAGACGCCTTTGTAGCAGGAGCTGGCGTGGGCGCGCTTCGGGACGTTGGCCGCGTTTTGGCCGCGGGTGCAGTTGCGCAGGTTGCCGCGGCGGTTGTTCAGGCTGACGGCGTCGATGTGGTCACAGACCTTGCCGGGCGGGGTGTGCATGATTTCGCGGTGCATCCAGATGATCTTGCCGCCCTCCGAGCGAGCGGCGTAGGGATTGGCGCCGCCCCGGCAGGTCCACTTGTATTGGCTCAGCCATTCGTAGTCGACAGCGTCCACGATGGCGAAGCGGCCGCGCGACAGCGGAATGCGACGGATATCCTCGGCTTGCCCTTCAGGAGCGTTCGGGGCGGGCTTGGTTTGGTAATTGCGGCAAGGCTCGATAGGGGTCTCGCGCAATTGGCCTCCGAAGTCGGGGTGATTGGCACAGAGCGGACGCTGCGGAATGCCGGGGGAGAAGGCGGCGCAGCGCATCTTGAAGCTGAAATACGAGTAGCTGCACGTGCGACAGTTGCGCGGTGCCATACGTTCTCCCTTCTGACAACAGACGCGGCTGACCGCCGCGCGGGCAAGCACAGAGGCTTGCCCCTACCTAGAAATAGACGCCGCTGACGTCAAAAGGTTGCACAAAATCCCCGCCGGCACGGAAGATTATTCGTCATTTGACCATAACTCCTTACCGGGACGGGAGAAACAGAGAGGAAGAATTCGGGCCCACGCGAGTTACAGGGCTTTGCGCCGGCGGAGGCAACCGAGGGCGGCGGTCCCCAGGCCGGCAAGCACGAGGGCACCGGGGGCGGGAATGGGGGCAGCGCCGCCGGCGACGGTTACGTTGTCGATCTCGACGGTCGTGATAAAGAGGTCGTCCTCACCGGCCAGCAGAAAGGCGAGAGTCACGGGGCCGGGCCCGAGGCCGGAGAAATCGTGGGACCACGTGCCGGACGTGTAGTCCCCGGCACTATCCGCTTCTTCAGTCGATGCAACCGTGTATTGCGTGCCGTTCAGCGACACCAGGAAAGTGTCCGTCTCCGTTCCGCCGGTGCCTTCCAGCGTGATACGGTAATCGAAGCTGAGAGCCGCGTCGCTGGCGGCGGGTGTGAAGGTCTGTTCGAGACGGGAAAGGCTGGTGCCGTCTTCCGCGTAGTCCAGGTTCTCCAGCATCGTGGCCACGCCGTGCTCGAACTCAACGTAGCCGGGCGTGAAGGTCCACGAGGCACTGCCGGCCTCGAAATCGCCGTTGGTCAGGGCGGACCAGGCGGAAGCGGTGAAAACCAGCAGCAGCGCCAGTGCGGATACGCCCGCCCGGCGGACAGGGATCGACTCTCTCATCTGCCTCACTCCGTTCGAATGTTCGCACCGTCTTCAGGAGCCTCCTGAGCGCCGGGCGCAACAACGCCGGCTTCTCCTGAAATAACGATGAATCCATCCTCTCTGCTTCCGTGCAGATTTGTTCTATCACTGGGCCAAATAGTGACCGAACAAGGGCGTTTTGTCAAGGGGAAAACGACTCCGCAGAGTGGGCAGGTGCCGGGTGGCATCCTCAAGCGAAGCTTGGGGATGGTCGAGAGGACTACTCGATTCGCCATCCCCAAGTCCTGCGGACTTGAGGCTGCCACCCTGGATCACGCGACTTGCGGCGTCAGAATCCACTCCGCAGCATCGGCGCGAGTCAGGGTAAAGGCGCCGTGCAGCGTCTGACCCTGGAGCGCGAAAGCGATGCGGTCGTCGGCCTGGGTTTCGATGTGCAGCCTGCCGCGGTCGGCGATGCGCACCCGGCCGGTGTTTTTCTGGACGGGGCCTTCGTAGGTCAGGAAACGCAGGGGATGGTCGTGGATTTTCGTCGCGGCCGTCGCGGCGGAGGCGGCCTGCGCGGGGGGCACGGGGAGACGAAAGGTCAGCAGTGCTGCGCCCTGTTCGAGCATGAGGTCCCAGTGTACGCCGGCGGGCGTGGTGTGTTCCTGGATGACGAACCGAGCCATTTCCACGGACTATATATCTCCAGAAAGAATACTTGTGCCGGACAACCGTGAGCGTTATGATACGACTTGTGGCACTGAAAAGCCAGGGGAGCCCGCTTGCGGCAAGCCGCAAGGAGTTTCAAGTTTGAAGTGCGAAGTTTCAAGTGGGTAGGCTTGACACTTGACACTTCAAACTGAACACTTCGGCCAAAGGCCGTGAACGTGGCTGAGAGATCGCTCGGTGGAGCGATGACCCTATGAACCTGATCAGGTTAGAACCTGCGAAGGGAGGCTGTGAGATTGTGAAGGCACTCCTTTTGCGGGGGTGCCTTTTTTTGTGGGTGCGTGATGGACGCATTGAAGATCAACGGCCAGGAGCGGCCGTTCGCTCCGCACGAGATGCCGGCGACCCTGGCCGCCCTGCTGCAGCAGTTGGGTGTCGAGGCGGCGGCGGTCGTCGCGGAAGTGGATGGGCAGATCGTCCGGCGTGAAGACTACGGACGCACCGCGCTCCACGCGGGACAACAGATCGAATTGATCAAGTTCATGGGCGGTGGATAAAGAGACGTTTGAAGTGTGAAGTTTGATGTTTGAAGTGTCCAGATTGAGGTGACATGGATACACTGACGATTGCGGGCAGACAATTCAACTCCCGGCTGCTGCTCGGGACGGGGAAATTCGCGTCGCCCAGGGTGATGGCGCAGGCGCTGGCGGCGTCGGGGGCCGAGATCGTGACGGTGGCGCTGCGGCGCGTCGATATCGACAACCCGGCGGACAACACGCTGGCCGAGATCGACCGCGACAAGTACCTGCTGCTGCCCAACACGTCCGGCGCACGGAGCGCGGAAGAAGCGATTCGCCTCTCCCGCCTGGCACGGGCGGCGACGGGGATCACCTGGGTGAAGCTGGAAGTCACGCCCGACCCGTACTACCTGCTGCCGGACCCGATCGAGACGCTCAAGGCCGCCGAGACGCTCGTGAAAGAGGGCTTCGTCGTGCTGCCCTACATCAACGCGGACCCGATTCTCGCCAAGCGCCTCGCCGATGTCGGCACGGCGACCGTCATGCCGCTGGGCAGTCCCATCGGCTCGAACCAGGGCCTCAAGACCAGGGCGGCTCTCGAGATCATCATCGAGCAGAGCAACGTGCCGGTGGTGGTCGATGCGGGACTGGGGCTGCCCTCGCACGTGGCGGAAGCCATGGAGATCGGCGCCGACGCGGTGCTCGTCAACACGGCGGTCGCCACGGCCAACGATCCGGTGGAAATGGCCGTGGCGTTCAAGCTGGCGGTCGAGGCCGGACGCAAGGCGTACGGCGCCGGACCGCGGGCCGTCAGCACGAAAGCCCAAGCCTCCAGTCCGTTGACCGGGTTTCTGAGGGATTGAACCATGTCGGTCGCCGATATCCTTCATAGACAGCACCTCGACCATGACCGTGACACGTGGCGGCAGCGTCTGGAGGCCGTGACGCCGGCCGAGGTGGAAGCCGCGCTCGCCTGGCGGCCGGGGCATTACGACATCGAGAAGCTGCTCGCTCTCGTTTCCCCGGCGGCGGAGAACTACCTGGAGCCGATGGCGAACCTCGCCCACGCCCTGACCCTGCAGCGTTTCGGACGCACGATCAAGCTGTATGTCCCGCTGTACGTCTCCAACTACTGCGTCAACCAGTGCCGCTACTGCGGCTTCAACGCCGGGAATCGCTTCACGCGGCTGCGTCTGACGCTCGACGAAGCGGCGGCCGAGGCGGAGATTCTGGCCGCGGAAGGCTTCCGCGACTTACTGCTGGTCAGCAGCGAGGACAAGTCTTTCATCAGCGCCCAATACCTGGCGAACCTCGCCTCCCGGCTGCGCGGCAAGTTCACGTTCCTCAGCGTCGAGATCTACCAGATGTCGGTGGACGAGTACCGGCAGCTCTTCGGGGCGGGGATCGAGGGCGTGACACTCTACCAGGAAACCTACGACCGCCAGGCGTACGCTCACTATCACGGGCGGGGACCGAAGGCCGACTACGATCTGCGGCTGCGGGCGCCGGACGATATGGCGGCGGCACACATGCGGGAGATCGGACTGGGCGTGCTGCTGGGTCTGGCCGACTGGCGCATCGAGACGCTGGCGCTGGCGGAACACGCGTGGCACTTGATGCGATCGTACTGGCAGTCGCACGTGTCCTTCTCGTTCCCCAGGCTGCGCCCGGCGGTGGGCGTGACCTCCGCGACGTTTCCGCACCTGCTGACGGACAAGAGCCTGGTGCAGATGATCCTGGCATTGCGGCTGTGCTTCGCGGATGCGGGCCTGGTGATCTCGACGCGGGAGCCGGCCCGGCTGCGCGACCACCTGGTTCGCCTGGGCATCACCCGCATGAGCGCGGGCAGCCGGACCAACCCGGGGGGTTATCACGAGCACCGCGACAGCACCGGGCAATTCGATGTCAGCGACCCACGCAGCGCGGCCGAAGTCGCGGCCATGCTCGACGCCCAGGGTCTGGAGCCGGTTTGGAAGGACTGGGAGTGACCGACCATTGATAATTGATGATTGACGATTGATGATTACACCACTTGTCAGGGAGTGACGTGTCGCTAAACGAACAACAACGTCAGCGTTACAGCCGCAACATCAGGCTTGAAGAGATCGGCACCGCCGGACAGGAGCGGCTTCTGGCGTCGCGCGTTTTGATCGTCGGAGCCGGCGGGCTCGGTTCGGCGGCGGCTTACTACCTGGCGGCCGCGGGCGTCGGCACGCTGGGGCTGCTCGACGGCGACGTTGTGGATGTGAGCAACTTGCAGCGCCAGATTCTGCACCGCACGGCCGACGTGGGGCGACGCAAGGTGCTTTCCGCGCAAGAGAAGATCGTCGCGCTCAATCCGGAGGTGAAGGTCGAGGTACACGACACGTGGGCGGATGCCTCCAACCTCGCCGCGATCGTCCGGCGCTACCAATTCGTCCTCGACGCGACGGACAACTTCGCGGCCAAATTCCTGATCAACGACGCGTGCTATTTCGAGCGGGTCCCGTTCTGTCACGCCGGTATCCTGGAATTCGAGGGCCAGTTGATGACCGTGCTGCCCGGCCGGACGGCCTGCTATCGCTGCCTCTTCCACGCGCCGCCCCCTGCCGGTGCCGTGCGGGGCGTGCTCGGCACGGTGCCAGCGGTGATCGGCTCGCTCCAGGCCACCGAAGCCATCAAGTCCCTGCTCGGCATCGGCACCCTGCTGACGGATTCGCTGCTGACCTACTCCGCGCTGACAATGCAGTTTCGCAAGCTGCCCGTCGCCCGCGACGGGGATTGCCCCCTGTGCGGCCGGGCGCCCCAAATCACCCGGCTCAGCGACAAGGCCGGTCTTCCCCGCGGCACAGCGGGTCCCGAAGCCTGAAGCAAGAGTCGACCCTTGCGCCGGGATGGCCGATTCCGTTCTCCTCTTTGGTTCTCTGCTATTCGTACTGCAGGGCCATTTTCGGATCGACGCGAAGTGCCCGGCGGGCCGGGAGGTACGTGGCCGCCAGGGAAGCCCCGGTGAACACTACCACGGTGACAACGATGCTCGCGAGATCGATGACGCTGACGCCCTGGACCGCACTGCGCATCACCCGTGTCATGACCATCGCCAACAGCAGACCGACCAACAGCCCGACGCACGTCGATGGGGCGCCCTGACGCAGCACCAGGGTCAGAATATTCCGCCGCGTGGCACCCAGCGCCACACGGAGGCCGATTTCCGGGGTCCGCACAGCAACCGTATGGCTCTTGACGGCGTAAAGGCCCAGGCCGGCCAGGAACAGGGCCATGGCCCCGAACATCACGGCCAGTCGAGCCACGACTCTCGTGAACACTACGGTGGGATGATGGCGCTGTTGGTCCGTCAGAGACGTGACGGCGAGGACCGGCAAACGAGGATCGAGTTTTCGAATCCGTACGCCGACGGTTCGCACGAGCGAGGCCTCGGCTCCCGGGACCGGGCTTCCGGCGCGCAGATGGATGGAGGCGGGCACGTGGTGGGCTTCGATGGGCTTATAGACGTGGGGCTGGACCTGCCCATCACCCCAAACGCTCTGCAGGTTCGGTACGACGGCGACCACTCGGCGGGGCGACGATAACCCTTCCTTGTCACCATACTGGATCAGACAGCCAAGGGCACTGCCACTCGGCCGGAGCTTGCGGGCCAGCAGTTCATCGATGATCACGACGGGCTCTGCATCAGAAACACTGTCGAGCGGGCCAAAGGGTCGGCCTTGCAGGAGCCGAATTCCCATCGCCTCGAAGTAAGCGCCGTTCACCTCGTACTCGTGAAGTTCCTTCGCCAAGAGGCTGCCGGACGCCTCGTGGGCGCCGCCCGGGGCATACTCGACGACTCTTTCGCTAACCCAGGGCCACCACCCCGGGTCCACCGGAGATTTGCAGGACAGGCCCACGGCCTGAATCTCGGGGTCTTCCTGCAGCCGCTCGGCCAACGTCGCGCAGGCTTGCCTTGCTTGAGCCATGCTGTAACCTCCTGCGGATGGCTCCACGGTGACGATCACCTTACCGTCCAGGCCAAAACCCGGTTCGGCCCAGGCGGCGCGCAGCGCGGTTCGGGTCAAGAGGGTCGCGATCGTGACAAGCGCCACAGACAAGGCCATTTGGCCGAGCACAGACAGGCCGCGGGGAACGATCCCTCGCCTTCTGCGCGAGGCTTGAATTACGCTCCGACCGGATTCCTTCAGGTCACCACAGAGATCTCGTCCCGATAGGCGCAGGGCCGGTTTCAGGCCGAAGAGCACCGTGGCCATCAGGCAGAAACCCAGGGTGGCCGCCAGGACACGCACATCGAGCGCGATTCCAGTGGCGACGGCTTCCCCCAAGTACATGGGAAGCTGGCCCATGGCCGCCCACAGTTTGAGGACCCGGATGCCCCAGACGGCCACGGCCACAGCGAGGACTCCACCGCATACCGCCAAGAGAAGCGACTCGATCAGCAATTGCCGCACGATCCTCAGACGGCCGCCCCCGATGGCGGCACGGATAGCGATTTCTCGTTGGCGTCCCGCTCCCTGCACGACAATCATATTGGCCAGGTTCAGGCAGCCAATGAGCAGGACGATCCCCGAGATTCCCATGAGTCCCAGGCTGATCCGATCCAATGTGGATCTGTCATTGTCGGCACTCGCGGTGTCGAGTCGGGGCAATGGGCGGAGGCAGAACATGTGCGTTTCTTCATGCATCCTGGGATACATCTGTTTGAGGTGGGGGAACATAGATTGCAGCCGTGCCTGCGCCTCCGATAGACTCACACCAGGCTTGAGTCGCCCCACTATGACCGAGGGCGGATAGTACCATCGTTCATCCGGCTTCTCGGGCTTCTCTGTGAAGACCCTGTACACAAGACCGTACGTGCCCAGAGGTAACCAGAGGTCGGGGGTAACGACGGCGGGCCCTGTGAACGCCTTTGGCGTCACGCCAATGATTCTGCAGAACGTGCCATTGAGACACACATATTGACCCACGATCTCGGGCTCGGCCCCCAGGCGTTGCCAGGTCCGGTAGCTCAGGACCACCACCGGCTCGCCGCCGGCAACTTCCTCCTCGGGCAGAAAGGTCCGCCCATGGAGGGGGACCGCCCCCAGGACAGTGAAGTAGTTGGCCGAGACGTACAGCGGGTCCACACGGCTTACCATGCCGTCTTTGACCAGGGTGGCCGTTCTCACAACGTAGTTGTTGGCGATGAGAGCGCTGAACACCGGATTGTTGTCACGCAGGTAGACATAGCCCGCATAGAGGAAGGGACGGAGCTTGTCAAACTCACAGCGTACCAGGCGGTCGGGGTCTGGAACAGACGGCGGTCGCAACAGCAGCGTATTGACCACGCTGAACATGATCGTGTTGGCCCCGATGCCGATCGCCAGCGTGACCAGGGCGACGGCCGTGAAGCCGGGGTTCTTGCGCAGCATACGAAAGCCGTAGCGAATATCTTGCCAGAGCGTTTCCATGGTAGCGCACCATCGCTTTCGTGGAATGGGCTTTCTGCTCGTCACCTGCGTTGCGACGGCATAGGTGACTGCCGCTATTGAACCACTGCACAGTAAGACGCGCAAGGGGTTGCGGTGTTAGCGCGATAGACGAACTCTCACAGGTCCATTTGGAGGTGGTGGGATTGGCAGTAGTCGGTGAGGGCGTCGAGGAAGAGTTGGCCGTACTGCTGACGCTTCTTTTCGCCGATGCCTTTGATGTTCAGCAACGCGTCGAACGTGGACGGGCGCTGACGGGCCAGCTCGCGCAGGGTCTTGTCGCCGAACACGAGGTAGGCGGGGACATGGTTCTCGCTGGCGATCGTAAACCGAAGTTCCCGCAGGGCCTCGAACAAGCCGCGTTCCACGCCCTCCCACGATTCCTTCGCGACCTTGGCCACCTTGGCGGGTTTGCGGGCGGGCTTGAGCAGACGAGGTGTTTGTGTGCCTTTCAGGACCTGCCAGCCGGACTCGGTGACGCGCAGAACGTTGTACTCCCCCGTCTTCTCGGCGTAGCCCTGGCCGACGAGCTGCTCGATCCAGTCGTGGACGGCGTGCTTGGAGTGTTCCTGGAGCAGGCCGTAGGTGGACAGCAGGTCGTGCTGGCTCTCGAGGATGCGTTCTTCGCGGGAACCGGTCAGGACGGCGGCGGTGTAGTCGCCGCCGAAACGCTCGCCCAGACGAACAACGCACGAGAGGATCTTCTGGCTCGTCACGAGGGCATCGTCCATGCAATCCAGCTCGCCCAGGCACATGTCACAGGCGCTGCACTGGGGTTTGTCGAACGGCTGGCCGAAGTACTCCAGGATGGCTTTGTGCCGGCAGGTGGCGCCGGTGCAGTAGCTGTACATCTCGTTGAGCTTGGCCAGCGCGATCTTCTGCGGTTCCGGTTCCATCTCGCGCATGAGGCTCTTCCACACGCCGTAGTCGCCTGCGGAGTAGAACAGGCAGCACTCGGCCTCCAGCCCATCACGCCCCGCCCGGCCGCTTTCCTGCTGATAGTGCTCGATGGATTTGGGCAGGCCCGTGTGGATGACGTAGCGCACGTTGGACTTGTCGATGCCCATACCGAAGGCGATGGTGGCGACGATCGTGTCCACCTTCTCCTCGATGAAGTCCTCCTGGTTGGTCTTCCGTTGCTCGGGGTCCATGCCGGCGTGATAAGGTGCGGCCCGGTAGCCTTGGGCGTTCAGCTCCGCGCATAGGGCGTCGACGTCCCGGCGCCGGATGCAATAGACGATGCCGGACTCCGTGCGGTGGCGATCCAGCACAGCGCACACCTGTTTGATCCGATCCGCGCGCGGCTGGACCTTATAGATCAGGTTGGGCCGGTCGAAGGAACCGATGATCATCTCGGGATCGCGCAGGCACAACTGCGCGGCGATGTCACTGCGTACTTTTTCCGTGGCGGTGGCCGTATAGGCGCCGATGGGGACATCGGGAAAGGTCTTCTTGAGGATCGCCAGCTGGCGGTACTCCGGCCGGAAGTCGTGGCCCCACATGCTGACGCAATGGGCCTCATCGATGGCGATGAACGAGAGCTGCGTCTTGGCGAGCAGGGCGAGGAAACTTTCCAGGACGAGCCGCTCGGGGGCTACGTACAGAAGCTTCAGCGTCTTTTTGTGAATCTGCGCGATGACGCTCCTTTGCGCCTCGGGCGCCAGCGAGCTGTCGATGCGTGCCGCGGCCACGCCGCATTCGAGGAGGCCGTCCACCTGATCCTTCATGAGGGCAATCAGGGGGGAAACGACGATGGTCAGGCCGGGCAGGACGACGGCCGGCGCCTGAAAGCAGAGAGATTTGCCGCCCCCGGTGGGCAGAACGACGATCGAATCCTTTCCCCGGCTGGTACACTCGATGGCCTGCCGCTGCAAGGGCAGAAAACTATCGTAGCCCCAATACTGCTGCAACGCCTTCTCGATGTTCTTCATCATAGCAGACTGCGAACCCCATCGGTCGTTCTGTGTGGTATCTGGGGCCCCCAGCGCCGGGCACGCTTCAACGCCCCCCCAATGCCTCAAGTTCGGCAACCATCTTGTACGATATTATTATGGCTCGCCCACCCGCCTCCTGCAACGGTTTTTCCGGACAGACCTTTCGCTCTGCCGGGCAGGCGCAGGCGGGAGTCGGTATAATGGACGTCCACGATACTTCATCCCTGCGTATGGGGGTGATGCCACCGGACTTTTTTAGGGAGTCAATGAAAATGAAGTCAACCACGATCTGTGTCGCCGTCGCCGGAGCTGTTCTCTGGGCCGGCACTATCACCCTGGCCAAGGATGCCAACGCCGCGAAACCCACGGTAACACCGAAACCGCTGAGCGAGATGAAAACCACCACGACTCAGACTCCGTTGCAGAGATCCCTCGAGAACGCACAGCGCGCCCATACGGCGGATCTCGAGCCGTGGCAGAAGGTGCTGAAGATCGCCGAGGAGGAGAAGGCCACGAAGACCGTCGCGGCGATCAAGGACGTCATCGCGGCCAAAGAGGATGCGTACAAGAGGCGGGTGGCTCTGGTGGAGAAGCAAACCGCGGAGCGGGAGAAGATGCTCAAGAGTCGGACCAACCCGACCACCCCGACCAAACCCGTCCTCCCCCCACCCGACAAGAAGCCTGCGGAAAAGAAATAGCCGCCGTTTCGTCTGAGGCGCAGCAGAGGGCCGGTCGGCGTGAGGTGAAGGCTGACCGGCAGCGGGACCTGAATCGTAGCGCGCGTTTTCCCGTCAACGGACGGGGAATTCGGCGCACAACTCCCGGACCTGGGCGAGCATGTGCGTCTGCAGGTCGGCGGGCAGCCGGTACTGGCGGTCGCCGAGAATCTCCACCCGCCGCAGCACACCGTCGATCCACCGGCTGATCGTTTCCATCTCGGCGGCGCCCATGCCGTTGCGCGTCACGATGGGTGTGCCCAGCCTCATGCCGCTGGTGATGCGGGCATTGTGCGGATCGTAAGGGAGCCGGTTCATGTTGACGATGATGCCGCAATCTTCGAGGCACTTCTGCGTGACGACGCCGGTGAGGCCGGGACGCAGGTGGGCGACGTTGATCATGAACAGGTGGTTGTCGGTGCCGCCGGTCAGGAGATCGTAGCCAAGGCGCTGAAACTCGGCGGCGAGCGTCTGGGCATTCTCGACGATTTTCACCTGGCGGGCGCGGTACTCGGCTGAGAGCATTTCCCGGAAGAAGACCGCCTTGGCGGCGATATTGTTGAGGTACGGCGTGCCCTGGAAGCCGGGGAATGTGGTTTTTTCGATGCGTTCCCACAGCGGCACGGACCGCTCCCCCACCCGAATGGGCCTCTCGAAGTCCCGGCCCATGAGGATCAGGCCGCCGCGCGGACCGCCGGGCTTGTAGGTGCTGGTCGTCGTGAAATGGGCGTGATCGACGGGCGAGGGATGAACCCCGGCCGCGATCAGACCCGAGATGTGCGAAACATCGGCCAGCAGATAGGCGCCGACTTCGTCCGCAATCTGGCGGAACCGGGCGAAATCGATGATGCGCGAATAGGCGCTGGTGCCGCAGATGATGAGCCTGGGTTTGAATCTCAGGGCCTGCTGGCGGATCACTTCATAGTCGAGCCGGAACGTATTGCGGTCGACGCCGTAATGCTCGACCTGGAAGTACTTGCCGGCAAAACCCATCTTGTCGCCGTGCGAGACGTGGCCGCCCTGATCCATGGCCTGGCTGAGGATCCGGTCGCCGCCCTCGAGCAGGGCCATGAGGATGATCTGGTTGGCGCCGGTGCCGGAGTGCGGCTGGACGTTGGCATAGTGGGCCCCGAAGACCTGCCGGGCCCGGTTGATGGCGAGCGCCTCGATTTCATCGACGATGGCGCAGCCGCCGTGGAAGCGACCGCCGACGAAACCCTCGGTGGTCTTGTTTTGCACGATGCATCCCAGCGCGGCCAGAACGGCGCGGGAGCACTGGTTCTCCGCCGCGATCAATTGCAGCGTGCCCTGCTGCCGGACGTACTCGGCCTCGATCAGCCGGTGCACTTCTTCGTCCGAGCGGGCCAGCACCGCGGGCAGATCGTTGTGGTACTGATCGCTGCCCAGCGCACTGGAGCGTACCGGCTCGATGATTTCGCATATCGCTTTATCGACCAGCAGGGACGGATGATCCGTCGTCCGTACCGCAGGATGCTTCTCTACAAACATGAGCCAGCCTCAAACACCATGAGGTTCCCCCAGACGTGGCTTGCAGGTCACCGGGAACCTCCTAATCGTCGGAACCTGATCGGGCGAATCCTTCGCCCCTATTACTACTGCCAACGACTAGTCTATCGGACAAGTCACGCCAATAAGTTGAAAAAAGAGCCACGTGCACGGAGCAGCAAGCAGGCTGCTCCGGCCTCTACTGCTGCACGCCCATCAGACGCATCAGGTCGGCAAAGAAGGTCACATACAAGAGCAGGAACAGCACGAGCACCCACCCGGTCGTGGCCAGGACGCTCTGCGTCTTCTCACTGAGGGCCGAGCCCCTGCCCTTTTCGACCAGCATCAAGACGATCAGACCTCCGTCGAACGGAGGTATGGGCAGCAGATTCAGCACGGCAATGCTGGCGCTGATCAGGCCGAGGAAGTATGCGTAGTAGACAGGCGACTGCTCGGAAACGATCTGGTAGCTCGCCACCATGATGCCGACGGGGCCCATCAGCAGTCTCGGGCTGAGCAGCCCGCTGACGAGCCGCTGAAGGGTGACGTAGGTCTGGCCAATGAACATCCCGGTGCGGCGATAGCCCATCTTGAGGGCGTGGCCCAAGCCGTCGGCACGATAGAGCCGGTCGAGCGGCTGGAACGGCACCACGGCCGCCATCTGAGGATCGAAGCGGATGGGCAGTTGAGCCACGGCCGGCGCCAGGGTCACCCCTCCTTCGGCAGCCCCATCCTGGCGGTACTCGAGCGTGACCGGTTGTGCATCGGCGTGCCGGACCTCGCGGATGATGTCATAGTAGTTGGCGACCCGCCGGCCATTGACCGCGGTGATTCTCGCTCCACGGGGGATGTCCAACTTCGGCGGACCCCCGGGGAGCGCGACCGTTGCGGCCACGACCGTGTGCGCGACATCCAACGTGGGGATGAAACCGATGACCACCCTCTTGATTCGGGCATCAAGTCTCGGCGTAACCGTAAGTGCAACCGGCTCTTCCCGGCCGGTGTTGGGATCGGTGCGAAGCACCTTCAGCGCCAACGGCTTGCCTTCCGACTCGCTGGTGATCTTGCGCAGCTCTTCGTACGTCGGGTTCTCCAGATCGGCGATGGCCAGAATCACGTCGCCCTCGCGGATCTGCGGTGCGGCGTTCGCATCCTGCGCCTGTTCGGACGAGCCGGCCGGCCGCAGAGCCTTTTTGATTCTCCCACCGAGCGACGACTGAACCGACGCCGAAACGGAGGCAATGCGAAGACGTGGGACCATCGAGTAGACATTGCTCAGGTCGCTATCGGAGGGACTGTTCGTGGGAGCCACTTCCCGCGGCAGTTCCGTCTGCACCAACTCGGTTCCCCGTTTGACCGTGACGGGAATCTTCGGCGCCAGCACAGTCTTGACCTGGTCAACAAACTGCCAATGATGCTCGACCGGTTTGCCGTCAACAGCGACGACCTGATCGCCCGGCTCGAGGCCTATCTGTTCTTTGAGAATGGCGGCGTCCGACGGCTTCAGCTTGGCGATGGTCAGGCTCTCCGGCTGATTGACACCGAACCGCTTGATCAGCGAATCCGGCGGCTTGAACGCCACCATGGAGATACGCTCCACGGAGCCATCTCGACGACGAACCGTCATCGGCACGGGCTCATCGCGGCCGGACAAAGCAGCGCTGAGCTGAATGTTGCTGAAGTCCAGCGCATCGTTCTGCCCGTCGATCTCCACGATCTCGTCGCCGGTTCTCAGTCCGGCTTTCGCAGCCGGTGAATTCGGCTCGATCTCCCCCACCACCGGTGGCGGCAACCGGATGCCGACCAGGAACACTACCATGAAGATGATCGCGGCGCTGATCGCATTGAACGTCACGCCGGCGGCGATCACCGGGATGCGGATGCGGACGGGCTTGTTGGCGAAGGAACGCGGATCGCTGTTCTGCCGCAGCGGCCCCACGTCCTCCTGGCCCAGCAGCTTGACGTAGCCGCCGAACGGAATCAGACCGAGGCGGTACTCGGTGTCGCCGGCCTTGCCGGGCTTGCCGAAGACGAAGCCCTTGTTCTCCGGCGCGGGCGTTTCCCCTTCTTTCGCGGAGAAAGCGGGGAAGAAGCGCACGCGAATCCCCGCCTCCGTGCGCTGGATGCCGATCAGCGTCGGCGGCATGAACATGGAGAAGGCCTCGACCTTGATGCCCCCCATCTTGGCCACGATGAAATGGCCGAATTCGTGGACGAGGACGACAGCGCCGAAGCCCAGCATCACGGTAGCGATGTTGCCGACGACTCCCAGATGCCGGACCAGCAGGTAGATCAGGCCGGCCAGCACGGCGAGCCAGACGACGCTCTTGAGTATCCAGTTCGACGCGTTTTCGTTCTTAGACATCCATGTCCCTCGCGATTTTCTTTGTCAGTTCTGTATCTTGACGGGGCTCTGGGCGGTCGGAACCTTGCTCTTCGCCAGGGCCTCCGCCACCTCCCGCCGGGCCCAGGCGTCGGTCTCGAGCAGTTCGTCGAGGCCGACTCCGTGTTTCACGTCGTGCTTCTGCAGGGCATGCTCGACGAGCTCCATGATCTGCACGAAGCGGATGCGCCCCGCCAGAAACGCCTCCACGGCCGCCTCGTTCGCGGCGTTGAAGACGACGGGAGCCGTGCCGCCGGTGCGCGCGACATCGTAGGCCAGCGTCAGGGCGCGGAAGGTCTGCGGCTGAGGCCGCTCGAAATGCAGTTGCCCGATCTCTTCCAGCCGTACCGGCTTGGCGATGCCGGGTACCCGTTTCGGATAGGTCAGCGCGTATTGAATAGGAAGACACATGTCCGGCCGACCGAGCTGCGCGATGACGGACCCATCCACGAACTCCACGAGCGAATGCACGATGGACTCCGGATGAATCAGCACTTCTATCTTCTCCACCGGGACGCCGAACAGCCACCGGGCCTCGATGATTTCCAGGGCCTTGTTCATCATCGTCGCGGAATCGATCGTGATCTTAGGTCCCATGCGCCATACGGGGTGCGCCAGGGCCTGTTCGAGCGTAACCCCTTCCAGGGTCTTGCGGCTGGCTCCCCGGAAGGGTCCGCCGGAGCCGGTCAGCAGAATCCTCTGCACCTCGTCGACCGTGCCCGCCTGAATGGCCTGGAACACGGCGGAATGTTCACTGTCGATGGGTAGCAGCCTGCACTTGTGAATCTGGGCCATCTGGGTAAGCAGCTCGCCCGCGATGACCAGCGGTTCCTTATTGGCGATGGCCAGACGCTTCCCGCATTCGGCCGCTACCAAGGCCGACCGCAGCCCGGCGGCGCCCACGATGGCCGTGAGAACGGTATCCACGTGCTCGGATCGGGCCAACTCCGTCAGCCCTTCCGGTCCGGCCAGAATCTTCGTTGGACAGCCGTCCAGCAAGGTCTTCAGCCGAGCCACGCAGCCGACGTCGGCCACCGCGACGAACTGCGGCTGGTATTGCCGCACCTGCTCGGCCAGCAACTCCACGTTGCGCCGCGCACTGAGGGCAACCACCTGATACTCCGGGCCGAGCGCCTCGATTACACGAAGAGCATTCCGCCCGATCGATCCGGTCGATCCTAAGATGGCAATCCGTTGTGGCATACCGCTATCTACTCTATCGACTGTCAGTTCACGTCTGCGTGATAAGTTCGATGGTATGACAAGGATAGGCAAACTGTCAAGGCGAAAGCGGTGGATCGCGAGCCTGTTGCTCCGCGCGTCCGATAAACAGGGTTCATGCCGGACCTTCCACGCTCTGCCGGGCAAAATTGCAGAACGGCCTTCCGAACGAAGAGCCGGCCGCCGCGATGGCGGATCCGATCCCGCCCCTCCGGCCTCCGCCCCCCCGGACGACGGGCCTATGTCGTCCCGCCCCCGCTCCCCGGCCGGGGGACACCACAGGCCTTTTCGTGTGCGTGTCACGATCTTATGAGACACGCGGGGCTCAGGTCCTATATCGTGCCGCGTGTTTCCGAGCCTCTCCCCCCCGGCGTCAAACGCCGGCCGTGACGTTGTCCCGAGACTCTTTTCCCGGAAGTTACGCTCCGGAATTCGACTCCGCGCGGCTGCACCGGGCCCTTGCGCCGGCCGATGCAACTGCCAGGTTAAGTCTTTCGCTGAAGGATGGGAGCAAATGACTTATACGTGCGACGAAAGGGAGACCCATGTACAAGATCCTGAATGCGATCGGGAGTGTCCGGTGTATGCGTGTCCTGGCGGCCACCATGTTGGTGCCGTGCTTGTGCGTGTGCAGCGCCGCCGTCGCGGATGCGCCGGCGGACAACCTTGAGCCGAAGGAGAACCTCTTCGATAAGGACATTACGGAACTGATGAACGTGGAGATCACGTCAACCGCGACTTTGACACAGACGTCAACGCGTCTGGCCCCGGCGGCGATCACAACGATCACCGAAGACCAGATTCAGTTGTCCGGGGCGCGCCATCTCTACGAGCTGCTCGACATCTATGTCCCCAACTTTCAATGGGCCCGCAACTCCTGGGAAGCCGACAACATGGGGCTGCGCGGCATCATGACCGATCGGGATGACAAGTACCTGCTGCTGGTCAACGGCCGGGTCATGAACGAGCGTACCCACTACGGCGTCATCAGCGAACGCGACCTGCCGCTCTTGCAGGACATTCACCACATCGACGTCGTGCGCGGCCCCGGCTCGGCCCTGTACGGCCCCGGCGCGGTGTCCATGGTGATCAATATCGTGACGCACAACGCCGAGACGTTCCAGGGCACGGATGTCACGACCCGGGCCGGCACCGGCGAGGAATTCTACACCACCGAAATCCGCCACGGGCACAAGTTCCCCGACGGGGAAGGCGGCGTGTTCGTATACGCCGGTATCGGCAAATATCGCGGCGCCGACAACGACGCCGCCCCCTATATCATGACCCGGGACCTGACGGACACGGGCGTGCCGTCCGGCGGCACGCGGGAAGGTCACGCCCTGGAGAACCCCTCCATTGCCAACGACGGCGAAGCCTATCGCGGTCTGCCGCCCGTGAAATTCCATTTCGCAGTGAACCGGGATGACTGGGACTTCTGGACCCGTTTCACCCGCGGCGGCAAGCAGATCGTCTGGGACGTTCAAACGATAACCCGCGAGAACTGGACGACGGGATGGGGCAACAACCTGCCCTACGAAGACGCCGGCTACGGCTACCAGCAGTTCACGACCTTCTTCGGCCGGAAAGTGGAACTCGGACCCGCGACCGTCCTCGACGCTTCGTTCAGCTACGACATGATGGACTACCAGCGCGTGACCGATTCGTGGGACCGCTGGATCAACGAGGCCTACCGGGAGGACAAGTACCTCGGCAAGGCCCTGGTCCGGCACGATTTCAGCGAACAGCACAAGATCGCCTTCGGCACCGAGGTCCTGCACGGCGAGTACGGGTGGGACCCCGTGGGGTATCCCGATACCGAGGCCCGGAACGACCAGCTCGGCACGCCGATGCCGCGGTGGTCGACCAATCTGTATTCGGTTCTGGGCGAGTATCAGTGGAACATCACTGACCAGTGGACCGCTTTTCTGGGCGGCCGGGTCGATGACCACAGCTACACCAAGCCCATGTATTCCCCCCGCGCGAGCCTCATTTGGACACCGACCTCTCAGGACACCCTCAAGCTGATGTGGTCCCGGTCGGTGCGCTCCAACTACGAGGAACAGCTGAAATTGGCCGCGGAGGGCGATAGCCAGCCGGAGAAGCTCGACAGCATCGAGTTGCGCGAAGAGCACAAGTGGAACGAGAATCTGGATCTGGCGGCGTCCGCCTTCGTGCACTACAACCTGGAGCTCATCGGCTTCGACGGGACGTCCCAACAGACCGTCCCGGTGGCCACACAGAGAGACTGGGGCCTCGAGTTGGAGGCGGTTTACCATACGGAAAAGACACGCCTCGGCTTCTCGCACGGCTTCACGAAGCTGTATGACTTCGAGCTGGAGCCCGGCGCGTGGTCCTACGTCAGCGCCATGGGCTGGGATTACGGCGACGATCTGGCCCGCTGGTCGAATCATGTCACGAAGATATGGATGGACCACAAGCTGGACGACCAGTGGACGCTGGACGGCTCGCTCCGCGTCTATTGGGGCTTTCCCGGACACAAGGACTTCACCCGCTATATGCACGAGGCTTACGCGGCGGGCGACACCTGGCCCGATTCCCCGGCCGCGGAAGGATGGGAGCGCAGCTACCGCGCCTCTCCGTATCTGAATCTCGGCGTGCAATATGAGGCCGGCAAGAACCTGGTCGCACGCCTCAATGGCTATTATCTGCTGGGTCTGTTCAACGAGGATTTCAACAAGCGCATCTACGGCGGCAACAATGCCTGCTATCGTTCGCATGCTCCCGCCGTGGCGCTGTCCGTGACTTACACGTTCTAAACGACAAGGGCAAAAACGTGAAACGACTGTGGAAGACAACAGGTGGCGTACGACAACTCGGGGTGCTCCCCGTGTTGCTGGTCCTCGTGCTGGGGACCGTCCACACCGGAGCTTCCACCGGCGCGCCCGGCGTGCCCTGTCTGTTCGATCTGTCCCTCGAGGCGCTGATGCACATTCACATCGGCGCCGAGCTGCGGTGGAGCTGCCGGCCCCCGGCCGAAGAAAGCGCCCCGGACACGGGACAGTACGAGTTCCAAGGGGAAACGCAGGATGGGACACTGTTGCCGGTGGTCCGGCGGCACGAGGCAGACCGTGACACCGAGGACAACATGCCTGCCGTTGCATGGAACAGGTGACTTGATGGCGGAAAGAATCGTACACACGCACAGAGCATGGGTAGGGCTGGCGGCCACGGCGCTTCTCATCGTCGGGCTGTCACGGCCGGGGTACGCTCAGACCCAGACCGCGAAGGAGTACCAGCTCAAAGCGGCGTTCCTGTTCAACTTCATCAGCTTCGTGGACGGGGACCGCTTCAACCTGAGCGCCGACGAGGTCAAGGCGGCCAAGGCCAAGACGCCGATGGTCATCGGCATCGTGGGCAAAGACCCCTTCGAGAACGCCTTCGATCTCCTCAAAGGCAAGGAAGTCAAGGAACGGCCCGTCACCGTGAAACGGTTCAAAAGTCTGGACGAGTGCAAGGGCGCCGACGGCAAGATCCCGGCGCAGCATCCCGAGCTGGAAGCCCTCAAAGCCTGTCACGTGCTGTTCGTCTGTGCCTCGGAGAAGGAGCATCTCAAGAACCTGCTCGAGCCGTTGCGGACGCATACGCTGCTGACCGTCGCCGATGTTTCCGGTTTTCTCGAAGCCGGCGGCATGATCAACTTCATCATTGAAGACAACAAGGTTCGCTTTGACGTCAACGCCGCGGCCACGGCGCGGGCGAAGCTGGAGATTCGCTCCAAGCTGCTCCGCCTGGCACGCACCGTCAAGAATGATACGTTGGAGGGCCCTGCCGATGGAGGACGGCCGCCCCAATCTCAAGATAGATAAGACACCGAGCTATCTCCGTTCCCGGATACGGGATTTGTCGCTGAAGCACAAGCTGATCGCGATTATCATGCTGACGTGCACGAGCGCCCTGTTTCTGTCCGGCACGATCATCACCGCCTGGGAGTGGGTGAATCTGCGGCGGACGATGGTGAGCGACTTGTCCACGCAGGCCCGGATTCTCAGCGACAACTGCAACGCCGCCGTCGGGCTGGATGACGATGTGGACGCCAATTCGGTGCTCAAATCGCTGGAGAGCGTGCCCACCATTCTCAAGGTCTGCCTTTATAAGAAGGAAGGCACGCTGTTCGCCGCCTATTTCCGCCCCGGGACGGAGCGCTCGATCCCCGACCCGAACTGCGTGACCGACGGGCATCTCTTCCAGAGCGGAGCGCTGACGCTGACGGAGCCGATCATGCTGGGCAGTGAGCGCATCGGCACGATCCTCCTGCAGTCCAGCCTCAGCGAGCTGAACGCACGGCTCGCGCACGGCATCACGGCCATTCTGGCGATTCTCCTGAGCGCCGCGCTGGCGGCGTACCTCGTGTCCGCCAAGCTGCAGGGCGTGATCTCCAAACCGATCTTGTACCTCGCCGACGTGGCCCGGCTCGTCTCCGAGCAGAGGCAATACGCCATGCGGGCCCGCCAGGACAGCAACGACGAGGTGGGCTCGTTGATCCAGGCCTTCAACGGCATGCTGGAACAGATCCAGCAGCGGGACTCGGCCCTGGTCAAGGCCAACGAGCTGCTCGAAGCGCGCGTCCAGGAGCGCACCAGCGAATTGACGCTGGTCAATGAGAACCTGACGCGCGAGGTCGCCTTCCGGAAGAAGGCCGAGCAGGTGCTCAAGCAGCGTACGGAACGCATTCTGCACCACCAGCGCACGCTGCTCAAGCTGAACAAACAGGGCAATCGCGACCTGGACAGCATGATCCGCGCCACCACGCAGGAGGCCGCCCATACCCTGGCCATCGAACGGGTGAGCGTGTGGTTCTTTGAAGATCGTTCCAACGAGATCGTCTGCCAGGACCTGTATCAGCGCAAGGCCAACAGCCACGAACAGAACATGCGCCTCAGCATGAACGAGTTTCCGGCGTACTTCCAGGCCATCGAAGGCAGCCGCATCCTGGCGGTGACCAACGTCCGGGAAGACCCGCGCACGGCGGAGTTGAATGAGAGCTACAGCGAGCGGTTCGGCATCTCCTCCATGATGGATGTGCCGATCCGACTGCACGGCAAGATGCTCGGCATCGTCTGTTTCGAACACGTGGACCAGCTGCGGGAATGGCCCCTGGAGGAACAGGACTTCGCGGCCTCGCTGGCCGACATGATCGCCCTGCAGGTGGAGGCCAACGAGCGGAAGAAGGCCGAGGAGGCGCTCGCCAAGGCCAACGAGAGTCTGGCCGATTCGGTCCGCGATCTGCAGCGCTCGAACAAGGAGCTGCAGGACTTCGCGCATGTCACGGCCCACGACCTGAAAGCGCCGTTGCGGGGCATCGGGACGCTGGCCGACTGGATCACCTCGGATTACGCGGACAGGTTGGACGAGCAGGGCAAGCAGAATCTGGGCATGTTGAAAGGCCGCGTCTCCCGCATGAGCGAGCTGATCGACAGCATCCTCCACTATTCGGAGATCGGCCGCACGGCACAACGGATCGACCGGGTCGACGTCAACGCCCTGTTGGCGGAGATCGTCGGCCGACTGACCGTGCCGCCGCACATCCGGATCACGATCGCGCGCGATCTGCCCACGATCGTGTCCGAGAGGGTCCGGCTCGCCCAGATCTTCTACCACCTGATCGACAACGCCCTCAAGTATATGGACAAGCCGGAGGGACTGATCGAAGTGGGGTACGCCCGCATCGATGGCTTCCTCCGTTTCCATGTGTCGGATAACGGCCCGGGCATCCACCGGAAATACTTTCAGAAAGTCTTCCAGATGTTCCAGACGCTGACCCGCCGGGATGAGCGGGAAAGCATGGGTATCGGCCTGGCGGTCGTCAAGAAGATCGTCGAGCTGTACGACGGCAACGTCTGGATTGAATCCGAGATGGGGAAGGGAACCACGTTCTACTTCACATTGCCCGAGCAGATGCTGGCGGCGGACGGCAAGGAAGAGGCATCCCCGAACAGTGAGGTGACACAATCATGACCGAATGGACACCCATGTTGTGCCGTGAACCGTCGACCCCGTCGACCGCAAAGGGCCATCCCGTAACGGGGGCTCAGGAGAGTGAGAAGATGGTAGCGACAGCGTGCGCAAGCGAACAGCGGTTGAATGCGATCGTCAACGGCATTCTGACCGGCGTTTTCGTCGTGGACGTAGCCACGCATCAGGTGGTGGACGTCAATCCGCAGGCCGCGGCCATGATCGGCTTGCCGTCCGCGCAGATCCTCGGGAGGGTCTGCCACAAGTTCATCTGTCCGGCCGAAGAGGGCAAGTGCCCGATCGCCGATTTGGGCCAGAACGTGGATCGCTCGGAACGCATGCTCTTGAAGGCCAACGGACAGGCCGTGCCGATTCTCAAGACCGTCACCCCCGCGTCCTGGGGAGGGCGTGACTATCTCATCGAGAGTTTCATCGAGATCTCGGAATTGAAGAAGACCCAGGAGCATCTGAAGGAGTCGGTGTCGCTCCTGAACGCCACGCTGGAATCCACGGCCGACGGCATTCTCGTCGTGGATTGCGCCGGCACGATCAAGGGCTTCAATCAGCAGTTTCGGGATATCTGGGAGATTCCGGACGTCATCCTCGAACAGCGCAGCAACGAGGAGGCGGTGAAATCCGTCCTGAGCCGGGTCCGGGACCCGGAAGCCATGGTGGCCAACATCAGGAAATTGCAGGACACTCCGGAACAGGAACATCTCGACACGCTCGAGATGAAAGACGGACGCGTCATCGAGTGCTGCTCCAAACCGCAGCGGGTGGGCGATCAGATCATCGGCCGCGTGTGGTGTTTCCGCGATATCACGGACCGGTACCAGGCCGAGAAGAAGCAGGCCGAGCTGATGACCCGCGTCGCCCAGATCAACGAAGAGCTGACGCACTTCGCGTACGTCGTCTCGCACGATTTGAAGGCGCCGCTCCGCGGCATCAAGCTGCTGACGGAGTGGCTGTGCGCCGACTACGGCGACAAGTTGGGGGATCAGGCCCAGGAACAGATGACGCTGCTGCAGAGCCGGGTGCAGCGCATGCACAACCTGATCGAAGGCGTCCTGCAGTACTCGCGCGTCGGCCGGGTGCGGGAAGACATGGTGGCCGTCGACCTCAACGAGCTGGTGCCCAGCATCGTCGACATCATCGCCCCGCCGGCTCATATCCATATCCAGGTCGAGGGCACGTTGCCGTCGGTGGTTTGCGAGAAGACGCGCGTGACACAGGTGTTCCAGAACCTGCTGACGAACGCCGTCAAGTATATGGACAAGCCGGAGGGACAGATCCGCGTCGCGTGCCGGGACCAGGGCGGCTTCTGGGAATTCCGCGTGAGCGACAACGGTCCCGGCATCGAGGAGAAGTACTTCGAGCGCATTTTCAAGATTTTCCAGACCCTAGCCCCGAAGGACGAATGCGACAGCACGGGCGTGGGCCTGACTATCGTCAAGAAGATCATCGAGCTGTACGGCGGCAAGGTCTGGGTGGAGTCCGTGGTAGGCCAGGGCACCACGTTCCTGTTCACCTGGCCGAAGCAGGACCCGACCGCCTCCGTCGATGCGCAGACCGCCGCGGCCGCCGCCGCGGTTTCGTGAGTGACTCGCGCTCCGGAGGGAACCAGGGAGCGTGGAGTGGATAGGCCGTATCGTCCGTAAAGAACGTGTGAGAATGATCGAGGATGGACCACTGATGGATTGCACTTGTGTGGAACAACAGGTCATGACCCCGCCGGCGCCGCCCGGCGCCGTCGAGGCCTCCGCCGATCTGGCGCAAGCCAGGGAGAAGCTCAGGATCGCGGAAGAGCGTCTGAAGACTCTGTTCGAGTGTGCGCCGGATGCCTACTTCCTGAACGATCTGATGGGCACGTTCCTGCACGGTAACAAGGCCGCCGAGGAGCTCTGCGGGTATCCGCGTGAGGAACTCCTCGGCAAGAGTTTCCTGAAACTGAACCTCCTGCCGCAACGGCAGCTGCCCCGGGCCGCGGGCTACCTGGCGCGCCTGGCGATGGGTCACTCTGTGGGGCCCGTCGAGTTCCTCATGAACAAGAGAGACGGCACGCAAATCCAGGTCGAGCTCCGCGCCTCCCCGGTCCGGATGGACAACAAGGACCTGGTCCTGGGCACGATCCGCGACATCTCCGCTCAAAAGAGGACCGAAGAAGCGCTGCGGGAGAGCGAGGAGAAGTTCAAGATCATCTTCGAGGAGGCCTGCGAAGGCATCGCTTATCTCGACGGCGCCGGCTGCGTGCTCGACGTCAACAAGAAGGCGATAGAGATTCTCGACCAGACCCGCGCGCAGATCCTGGGAAAGAACTTCATCGAACTGGGCATCCTGGATCCCGCCGACGCCCCGGCCCTGCTCAACCATTTCCAGCAGTTGCTGTGCGGCACGATGCGGTCTCTGGGCCTGTCCATCACCGACAAGCGCGAGGAGCGGCTCTACCTGGAGTGCAGCGCCTCGGTCGTCCAGAACAAGGGCCAGGAGCGCTGCGTGGTCGTCATGATCCGCGACGTCACCGACAGCCGCCGGGCGGAAGAACAGCAGGCCCGGTATGTTCGGCGCTTGTCCGAGATCAATCAGGAGCTCCAGGACTTCGCCCACATCGTGTCCCACGACCTCAAGGCCCCGCTGCGGGCGATCAAGGTCATTGCCGACTGGCTGTCCACCGATTACCAGGACCAGCTCGACGCCCAGGGAAAAGAGAACCTGCGGCTGCTGGACCGGCGCGTCAGCCACATGCAGAACCTCATCGAGGGCATCCTGCAGTATTCGCGTGTCGGCCGGGCCGAGCAGCGCGTGACGCCCGTCGATCTCAACCGGCTCCTGCCCGAGATCGTCGACAACCTGGCCGTCCCGCCGCACATCGAGATCGACATCCAGGCCGCGCTGCCGACCCTCCAGGCGGACGCGACGAAAGTGACACAGGTGTTCCAGAACCTGTTGACGAACGCCGTCAAGTACATGGACAAGCCCGAGGGCCGCATCGCCGTGACGTGCGCGGCGCAGGACTCGTGGTGGCTGTTCCGCGTCACCGACAATGGCCCGGGCATCGAGGCCAAGTACTTCGAACGCATATTCAAGATCTTCCAGACCCTGGTGCCGAAGGATGAATACGAGAGCACGGGCGTCGGCCTGACCCTCGTCAAGAAAATCGTCGAATTGTACGGTGGCAAGGTGTGGGTGGAATCCGTCGTGGGCCAGGGCAGCACGTTCCTGTTCACCTGGCCGCAGCAGGACCCGGCCGGCGCCGCGGAAGCGCCCGCCGTGGCGAAAGCGGAAGCCCCAGAACCCGTAACCCTCCCACCGGAGAATGAAAGCGAAGGAGAGTCTATATGAGAAAGACCAAGTCCGTACTGCTCGTAGAGGACGACGCCATCGACGCGATGACGGTCCGGCGGGCGTTCAAAGACCTGAGGTTGACGAACGCCCTGGATCATGTCACCAACGGCGAAGAGGCGCTGGAGTACCTCCGCAACCCCGATCATCAACCCCCGTGCGTGATCCTGCTGGATCTCAACATGCCGCGGATGAACGGCATCGAGTTCCTCAAGGTGGTCAAGGCCGACCCCACGCTCAAGCGCATTCCGGTCGTCGTGCTGACGACCTCCACCGAGGACGGCGACATCGTCGACAGCTACCGCCTCAGCGTGGCCGGCTACATCGTGAAACCGGTCGACTACCGGAAATTCGTCGAGGCGATCCGGACCATCGACCTGTACTGGACGATCAGCGAACTGCCATCGGAAACCTGCGAGGAGACGTATGCCCCCTGTACCGCCGATACTACTGGTGGAAGATGACACCGTCGATGCCATGACCGTCCGGCGTGCCCTGAAGGATGCCGGCAGCAGCCGGACGCTCGTGCACCGCATGGATGGCGAGGACGCCCTGGAGTACCTCCGCGGCACGAACGGAGACACGCCGGGTCTGATCCTGCTCGATCTCAACATGCCCCGTATGAACGGGTTGGAGTTCCTGGAGTGCAAACAGGGCGACGAGAAGTTGCGCGATATTCCCGTCGTGGTCCTGACCACCTCCACGAACGCCAAGGATATCGAGCGCAGCTACGAGCTGCACGCCAAGGCCTACATCGTCAAGTCCATCGACTACAAGGAATTCGTCGACTCGATCCGGAACCTGGACATCTACTGAAGCGCGTTCATAGTGACGCCGCAGAACGTTCGTCCGACCGATCACCTGACCTTCCTGAAGGTCATGGTATCGCCTCCGCTCGTGATCACGAGACGCCCTTGTGAATCGAGATTCCCTTCCATCGTCTCCGGGGCTCCGATGACGAGTGTCTTCCCTTCCGTCCTCCAGCCGTTCCCAGCCGCGTTGGTCCTTCCATCCTGGTAGGAAATGACGGATCGAATTGGATTCAACGTCAGCTCGATAGCCGTGACTCTGCCGGCGCTGTCAGCCTCCCACCGTCCCGTGTACAAATCCCACGACGTGGGTTCGTGAAGGGTGCTCTTCACCTGCACGAATTCCGCGATGCCCACTCGCTTGGCCGTCTCCATCACCACGTGCGAGACCCGGCCGGCGGCATCGTCGTCACCTGGCACATACTCAATCGTGAAAACCGCCGGGATACGCGTGGGCCCCCTGATCAATCGTTCCACATACGCGCCGAGGTCATTGGGATCGATGATCCTCCTCAAGTGATTGCCCGGGACTTGCGGTTCATCCCAGTGCTCCCCTACTCTGGCGTTCTCGACATACAGATTGAAATGCGCCTGTCCTCGGCCAACTTCCTCCAAATGAACTTCCGCCTGCATCTGGGTGTTCCCCTTTTTGATCAGCTGAATAATCTCGGACTCCAGTTGTTCCGAGAGTGGCACTCCCTCAACCGTCCGGCGAATGTCAATCCGGATGGGCAACCGATCTTCTCCCTTGAGCTGGCTGGCCACGTAGCTGAGCGTTGTGTTCTTGGTCATTGCACCAGCCAGAGAGTAGTCCATGCGTCTCCATTCCTTGTCGAATGGTTGCCGCGATATCCAGACAATGACGCGGTCCCCTATCACATCGAGTTGCAGCCACGTCTTCAACTCGTTCACGGACCGGCGCCCGAACGCGTGGGCGGGGATGATGCCCATGATCTGGCGGAGTTTGCCCAATTCCGTCATTCGCTTGGACTCCAATTCCGCCTTGGCAAGAACCATCTCCCCCACGACTTCTGTGGCACCGCCTGCTTTGGCCCGGCGAGCCGTCTGTTCGATCTGCTCGTCCAGCAGCTTGATTCTGGCATAAGACTCCGTGACGGCCTGGACAATCTCGAGCCGTTCGTTGGGTGGTCTTGACGTGCGTTCGCAATTCTCAATGGCAACCCGGATCAAGTCGCCCAATTCCGGGTCTTCAATTGTCTGGACCCGGCTCAGGACACTGCCGGTCTGGGGCTGGGCCCCCAGCGGCAGGACCAGCCAGAACAGGCCGGCGCTAACAACGATCGACAATGCTTTCAGGTTCTTCACGTACATGGTGCTAGCCTCCAAAGGATTGTGCGAGAATGGCGTGCGTCTTCTTCCGGGCGGTGGCGAGGGCGGTCGCGCTGCCGGCGTCCGCCTGGAGCGTCGCGTGTGGAACCAGTTTCCCAGCCCGCTCGTAGGCCAGGGTCACTCGGTCCGGCATGTCCAACTGCTTGAAGAATCGCGCTGCCTCCAACCAGGCCACCAGCTCCACCGGGACGTTCACCGTCTCACCCGGCGCCGTCCTCGCGACCATGGCCCGGGGCGCCGACGCCCGGCCGCACAGGAAGGCGGTGGCCGCGACGACAATCGTAGCCGCGACACATGCGGCGTCGTGCCAAGTGCGGCTGCCCCTTTTGGCGCCGAGCACCGCGGCGGAACGGAGAAGCACCCGTTCCCGGAATACCTCACCGGCGGGGTCCCCGGCCAGACTCCGCTCCAACAATTTGTCTATCTCCGGATCCTGCATGGGACCACTCCCGGCTCACGCCTTCAACGATCCATTTCTTCGTATATCTGTGCGAACTTCTCTCGGGCTCGGCGCAGCAGCGATTCAATCGCTTCGACACTCTGCCCTTGCCCCGCGGCGATCTCATTCAGCGCCTGCCGCCGCAGGTATTTCGCCTCGAGGACGCTGCGGTAATGGTGCGGCAATCGAGCCAGGGCTTCATGCACATGAGACTCGTCGCCTTCCCGTCGTGAGGCACCCGCCTTGTCTTCGACCGCCGACCGCTCGTGTCGCCGGCGTCGGGTTTCCCTGGCGGCCAGGGACTGATGGTGCTTGCGGGCCATTCCCAGCAACCACGACCGGAACGTCCCCTGGGCCGGCTGAAAATCGCGAATCCGGCCGGCGGCGGTCACGAACACTTCCTGCGTGATCTCCTCCGCCCGCTGGGGCCCGCCAGGGGCCAGCGCCCGGGCGAAGTGGAACACCGCATCGAAATGCCAGGCGAACAGTTGGCGCCACGCGTGCGGGCTGCCGTTCTGCGCGCTTTCGATGACGAGCCTCTCGATGTCGTTGTCCACTGGCTGACTCCCGGCCTTCGCACCGTCGAGCATCGATTCTGCTTTCGCTTACTATTGTCGCGCCGCATCATACATCCGTCGCGAGTTTACCGCAATTGTGTTAGAGGAGTCATCAACACGCGTCTATGCGCGGTGGGCAAAAAAAATGCCCGCACGAGGCGGGCATATAGGACTATCGCATCAAGTGGCGCGGGCTTTACATCATCTTGCGTCGACGCAGGCCACCGACCAGCGCCGTGCCCAGACAGGTCAGAACCAGGGTCGCCGGGACAGGAACCACCGGGGGCTCCTGCGGTTGTTCCTGGTACGGATCGACGTCGCCGAAAAGGTTGATCGAATCGTTGCCACAGAACATCGTCCAGTGCAGGCCGACGACGTCATTGACCTCCAGACCACTGAACAGGCTCATCGGGACAGACAGCTCCCCGATGTATGTCCCATCCTCCAGCCCCGGATAGTACTGCACGGCCACCGTGGCGGTGCCGACGCCAACGCCCGTCGCGTAATTCTTGTTCGTATAGGGCGACCCTTGCCACCCATCGGGCCATTCATGCGCCACCGTGCTGTTCCACGTCGGATTCAGAATGACCTCTCCCACGGTACCGGGGCTGCCGATCCTGATGGCGTATTCCAGGTCGCCGACAACGCCGTGTTCGCTGATGGTCATGTCGCCATCGATGTCGATGCCGAGGTCACCCGCTCCGGTCGACTGACTCAACGGGTAGGAGCTGACGATCGCGACGTAGAGATTCGTCGCATCGTTATCGAAGTACATGGCCTCGGTATCGAAGAACTCCTCATAGTACATGGCATTGTAGAGGTTGACGTTGTCCGTCTCGGTGAAATCGGCTGTCCCCGCCGGGGTCCAGCTGCCGAAGGGCGTGACACCCCAATCGCTCAGATCGCCATCAATGACATACCCTGCCGATGCCAGCGGAACCGCCACCCCCCACACCATCGCAACGACCACGATCAGTCTTCTCATCACTTGCCTCTCTTTCCAGCAGATGGCCTTCAGATGACTCCTCTGCCTCTGCGGCCTCGTCTTGAAGCCGCGCGAGTGTCACGTCCTGCGGTCGGGGACCGCCGCGACGGACCACTCATCCGTGGGCCAATTGCATCTTCTCTCTGCCTGCGTCTCTCCTGAAGCCAATACGCAGGAACACCCTATACTCCGTTCATGCCATCCGTGAGATACGAGAAATGCTGTCACTACCGCTTCGAGGCCAGCTCCGTGGCCCGAGCAGGTACTGACGTACTGCTACTGCCCCTATTCCTTTAGGTGACGGTCCCATAATAGCCAAATCACATCCGGAAGTCAAGGGGAATTTTCGCAGAAAAGATTTGCCTTTCGCCGGCCGATACGTATAATTGCCTGAACCATGAACGGGTACAGCACAATTCGTTCCCTTCACCACGGCCTCACCGGCCTGCTGGCCCTGCTGCTGCGCCGCTAAGGCGCAAAAAGAGAGATCACCACAACTCGTTGTAGTTTCTAATCTTAACGCATGTGCTACGTAGTGAAAGGCCTTCGCTCTGCAACATAAGCCGTAGCATTTCGGCCGTGATTACGGCATAATAGCGGCCGGTTTTTTCGGGAGAAACATATGTCCAAGGACAGAATTGTCATCTTCGACACGACGTTACGCGATGGCGAGCAGTCGCCTGGTGCGGCGATGAGCATCGCCCAGAAATTGGAGATCGCGCGCCAGCTGGCTGTGCTCGGCGTGGATGTCATCGAGGCGGGTTTTCCGGTCTCTTCGCCGGCTCAATTCGAAGCGACGAAGCTGGTTGCCGAACAGGTGCAAGGCCCTGTCATTGCGGCACTTGCGCGTGCCCACCCCAACGACATCGAATCGGCGGGCAAAGCCATTGCCGCGGCGGCAAAGAAGCGTATTCACACGTTCATCGCGACTTCGCCCATCCACATGAAGCACAAGCTGAAGAAGGAGCCCGATCAGGTGCTGAAGATGGCCGTCCAGGCGATCCATGCCGCCCGGCAGTTCGTGGATGACATCGAGTTCTCGCCCGAGGACGCCGGCCGCAGCGAGATTCCATTCTTGATCGAGGTCCTCGCCGCGGTGATCGAGGCCGGGGCGACAACACTGAATATTCCTGACACCGTGGGTTACATGCTTCCGCACGAGTACGGCGAGATGATTGCCAGGCTCAGGAGCGGTGTGCGAGGAATCGATAAGTGCGTCATCAGTACGCATTGCCACAACGATCTCGGCTTGGCCGTGGCGAATTCACTGGCCGGCGTGCGGAATGGCGCCCGGCAGGTCGAGTGCACCGTCAACGGCCTCGGCGAGCGCGCCGGTAACGCGGCCCTCGAGGAAATCGTTATGGCGATTCACACGCGGCCTAACTGTTTCGCCGATAGCCTTGCCCTGAATATCAACACGAAGGAGATCTACCGAACCAGCCAGCTCGTGTCGCAGTTGACCGGTTTCGTGATCCAGCCGAACAAGGCCATCGTCGGAGCCAACGCTTTCGCGCACGAGTCCGGCATTCACGTGGACGGCATCCTCAAGGAGCGCAGCACGTATGAGATCATGACGCCGGAGACGATCGGCTTGAGCAGCTCCCGCATGGTGCTCGGCCGTCACACGGGGCGACATGGCTTCGCCGATCGTTGCCGCAAACTGGGCTACAATCTCAGTGAGACGGAGATTGAGCAGGCCTACGCGCGGTTCGTCGAGATCGCCGACAAGAAGAAGGAAGTCTTCGACGAAGATGTTGCCGCCATCGTCAACGACGGGATTCGCGTGGTCGAGCACACCTACGAGCTGGCCTATCTGCATGTCGCCAGCGGCACCGGCACCCTGCCGACCGCGAGCGTCAAGATGCAGGTCAAAGGCAAGATCAAGCTCGCCGCCGCGGTGGGCGATGGTCCGGTCGACGCCGCCTATGAGGCGATTCGCAAGGCCATCGGCATTTCGCCCAAGCTGGAGAACTATTCCATCCGCGCCGTCACGAGCGGCAAGGAAGCTCTGGGCGAAGCCACCGTCCGCATCGGACAGAACGGCCGCACGTATATCGGTCGCGGCATTTCGACGGATATTATCGAGGCCAGCGCCAAGGCGTACGTCGATGCGATCAACCGCATGGTCGCCGCCGAAGGCGTCCAGCCGGAAGTGAAAGCACAATTGTAGAAAGAGCGATTAGCGAAATATAGAACGAATCGAGAGGTCACAAACAATGGGAATGACAATAACGGAGAAGATACTCGCCCGGGCCAGTGGACAGAAGTCCGTCTCACCCGGGCAGTTGGTGGATGCCAGCATCGACGTGGTGATGTGTCACGATGTGACGACGCCCCCCGCGATCACGATGCTGAAGGAAAAGGGAATCGACAAGGTTTTCGATCCCGAGAAGATCGTCGTGACGCCGGACCATTTCCAGCCGGCCAAGGACGTCGCCAGCGCCGAGCTGCACAAACGCCTGGATGATTGGGCCAGGCAGAACAAGATCAAGCATTACTACAAGCTGGGGCGGGCCGGAGTCTGCCACGCGATCCTGCCCGAGCAGGGTCACATCCGCCCGGGCGAGACCATCGTCGGCGGCGACTCGCACACCTGCACCTACGGCGCCTTCGCGGCGTTCAGCACCGGCATCGGCTCGACCGACCTGGCGGCGACCCTCGCCACGGGCAAGCTCTGGTTCCGTGTCCCGGCCTCGATGAAGTTCGTCCTCAACGGGTCGCTCCCGCACGGGGTCTACAGCAAAGACGTGATCCTGGCCGTGATCGCGAAGATCGGCACCGACGGCGCGCTCTATCAGGCGATGGAATTCGTCGGCCCTGCCCTGAACGCTATGTCGATGGAGGCCCGCATGACCATGACCAACATGGCCATCGAGGCCGGCGCCAAGAACGGCATCATCCCGTTCGACAAGGTCACGAAGGCGTACCTCGATGCGCACCTGAAGGACAAGAGAGAGTACACCGTCTTCGAATCGGACAAGGACGCGCAGTACGTCGCGACACATGAATTCGACTGCTCCCAGCTCGAGCCGATGGTGGCCCTGCCCCATCTGCCGAGCGGCGGCGTGCCGATCGGCAAGTGCGCCGGCATGGGCATGGACCAATCCTATATCGGCAGTTGCACGAACGGCCGGATCGAGGACCTCCGCATCGCCGCGAAGATCATGAAGGGCAAACAGGTCGCCATCCGCACGCTCATCGTGCCGGCGACGCCCACGATCTGGAAACAGGCGAAGGACGAAGGGCTGTTCGACGTCTTCTACGACGCCGGCTGTGTGATCGCCGCTCCGACGTGCGGCGCCTGCCTGGGCGGTTTCATGGGCATCCTGGCCGCGGGCGAAAAGTGCGTCAGCACGACGAACCGCAATTTCGTCGGCCGGATGGGCTCTCCCAAGAGCGAGGTCTATCTCGCCAGTCCCGCCACCGCCGCCGCCAGCGCGATCGAGGGCAGACTGACCGACCCACGGAAATACCTGTAGAAGAAAGCACGAATATCGAAGCACGAAATCCGAAACAAATTCAAATGATCAAAACCTGAACTTCAAAACAGGCATCGACCGGCGACACCGTTTCGGTCATTTGACTGTTAGGTTTGTTTCGGATTTCGAAATTCGGATTTCGGATTTGAGAATGAGTGAGGACTTTATGTCAAAGGCACACGTGTACAAGCGTGATCACATCAATACCGATGAGATCATCCCGGCGCGGTATTTGAATACGGACAACGAGGCGGAGCTCGCCAGGCACTGCATGGAAGACCTCGATGTCGAGTTCGTGAAGAAGGTCCAGGCGAGCGACGTCATTGTCGCCGGGGACGACTTCGGCTGCGGGTCCAGCCGGGAACACGCGGTCTGGGCGATCCGCGGGGCCAAGGTGCAGACGGTTATCGCGCGGTCGTTCGCCCGCATCTTCTATCGCAACGCGATCGACTGCGGGTTCTACCTGATCGAGTCGGCCGACGCCGTGAACCAGATCAAGGACGGCGACGAGGTCGAGATCGACTACGATGGCGGCGTTATCAAGGATAAAACGACCAAGAAGACCATCAAGTTCCAGCCTTTGCCCGATTTCGCATTGGAGATCATTCGCGACGGCGGTCTGCTGGAGCACATCAAGAAGGGCTCAGGGGCCGGAGGCCAGGGGTCAGGGACCAGGGGTCAGAGACCGGACAATACCACAGCATAATTTAGACTTTCGAGGTGACTCCAATTGGCGCCTAAGAAATGGATGTGAAGACCTACAAAGATCTCGATGTCTGGCAGAAAGCAATGGACATGGTGGTGCTGTGCTATGAGGCAACCAAGAGCGAAGCCTACGGTCTTGCGAGCCAGTTGCAGCGTGCTGCCGTATCCGTTCCGGCCAATATAGCCGAAGGACATGAGCGGAGACATAGCAGGGAATTCGTTCAGCATTTGTCTATAGCCTATGGCTCTCTGGCAGAGGTGGAGACGCACATTCACATAGCACAGAGACTGCATTACGTTGGGTCGGCTGAGGTAGGGATGCTGTTGGAAAAATCCGCGGAGATCGGTCGGATGATAAATGGCTTGCGCCACTCTATTGAGAAACGACTCAAAGGTAAGTCTGATCCCTGATCCCCGACCCCCGATCCCTGACATCAAAATTCGACTGCATGAAAGGACATAACTACATGGCAAAGACGTACAAAATTGCGGTAATACCCGGTGACGGGACGGGGCCGGAAGTGATTGCGGAGGCCGTGAAGGTGCTGAACGCGGCGGCCGGGAAGTTCAAGTTCAAGACCGATCTGACGCACTTCGACTTCGGCGGCGAACGCTACAAGCGGACGGGCGAGACCCTGCCCGATAGTGCCGTGGAAGAGCTGCGCAAATTCGACGCGATCCTGCTGGGAGCCATCGGTCATCCCGACGTGCAGCCCGGGATTCTGGAGAAGGGCATTCTGCTGAAGGCCCGGTTCGAGCTGGACCAGTACATCAACCTGCGTCCCGTGAAGCTCTATCCCGGCGTCGAGACGCCCCTCAAGAACAAGGGACCGCAGGACATCGACTTTGTCGTCGTGCGCGAGAACTCCGGCGACGCCTATACCGGCACCGGCGGTGTCACGATGAAGGGCACGCCCTACGAAGTCGCCGTGCAGTCCTCGGTCTACTCGCGTTTCCAGGTGGATCGCTGCCTCAAGTACGCTTTCGAGTACACCAAGAAGTTCGGCAAGAAGTCCCGCGGCCGGGGCGAGAAGAACACGCTGGCCCTGTGCGGCAAGACCAACGTGTTGACCTACGTCTACGGCCTGTGGGAGCGTGCCTTCCACGAGATGGGCCAGGCCCAGTACCCCGACATCAACCGCGAGTACTATCACGTCGATGCGACCACGATGTGGTTCGTGAAGAACCCCGAGTGGTTCGATGTGATCGTCACGGGCAACCTGTTCGGTGACATCATCACCGACCTCGGCGCCATGATCCAGGGCGGCATGGGCATCGCCGCGGGCGGCAACATCAACCCGGACAAAGGCGGCGTCAGCATGTTCGAGCCCATCGGCGGCAGCGCCCCGAAATACACCGGCAAGAACGTCATCAATCCGCTGGCCGCAATCTGCGCCGCCGGGATGATGATGGCCCATCTCGGCGAAGAGAAGGCCGCCAACACCATCGAGCAGTCGGTGATGTGGGCCACGGCCAACAAACTCAAGAGCCTCGCCGCCGGCAAGATGGGCTTCTCCACCACCCAGGTCGGCGACCTCATCGCGGAGAAAGTCGTCGAGTAATCGCACCGAGACCATTCATCGGGTGGCAGCGGCAAGCGCGAGCTTGCCGATGGCTGCAGCAATTCGCCATCGGTAAAGCCTTCGGCCTTGTCGCTGCCACCTAACAAATCATCCGATGTGCCCCAGGACTCCCCACCCTTTGGCCTGGGCTCGGTCAAGCACCTCCTGCCACTGGAGGAAATACTCTTTGAGGAATGCCCTCTTGTCCGAGACGGGAGGTTCATCCAGAATGGTTAGGGGTGACATCCTCGTGAGCTTATCGGTGAGATCATCGAGATCCAGGCTGCGGAATGCTTCACGCGTTGACATCGCGGTTGAAGGACTCAACGATGCGTAATAGCATCCTTCGGTTCTCGCGGACAGTCCCAATTCATCCGTCGCTCGATTCTCAGAGACGAGCGGATAGATCGCTTTCTCGACGCGATCCCTCAATGCAGAGCTTTCCCGAGATAAGAGGGACTTCAGGGCATCTGCGACGTCGAAATAGAGCAACGCGCTATCAATCCAGCGAGGATTGAAGCTGTAGCAGGATTGAACCATCGTCTCATTATCAGCCGCCTCAAACAACGCCTCCACCACGTTAGATGAATGAGCTGCCGACGCAAGCCAAATCCAGTCCACCACATCCGCTGTCACTTGCATGCATCACCTCGCATCAAAGATCGTTAGTGTGCGCATCTTTCTTAATGTAGTCGATCTGATGGGGATGAACAAGCTCTCAACAGAAAACCACAGCTTTGAAATTCGAAATAGACGTCTTCCTACGCAGCGTCCAGGATCGTGACGATGCCGCCGTCGGCGTCGACGCGGAGGAGTTGGCCGGTGCGGATGATTTGGGAGGCGGGGCCGACGTTGACGACGGCGGGGATGCCGTACTCGCGGGCGATGATGGCGCCGTGCGAGAGGGCGCCGCCCTGATCCATGACCACGCCGGCAGCGGTCACGAAATAGGGGGTCCACGCCGGGTCGGTAAAGGGAGCCACGAGGATTTCGCCCGCTTCGACGTGCTGGTAGTCGTCCGTACGGAGGATGACGCGAGCCCTTCCGGTGGCAATGCCCGGACTGACGGCAATGCCTTTCAACTCTCTGATCATCGTATCGATCTGTGGCACCGTGTGCTTCTCGGGGTCGAACCGCCCCACCACGACCGGCGGAGGCGTTACCGCGCAGTTTCGCTCGTATTCGGCACGACGATCCGCGATGCGTCTACTCACCTCCGGATCCACTCGGCCTTGCGCGAGCGATTCGATCTCGGGCAATTCGAGGAAGAAGATGTCATCGACTTGGGCGAGAGTCCCGGCCCGCTGGAACCGGGCGCCCAGGACGAGGAATATCCGCCGTAGAGCGGTGAGCCGGCGGACGACCTCATCCTTCCAGTTCTCACGGTCCACGGCCAGCTTGGCGGACGCTTGCAGCGACCAGTTGAATAGAGCGCGTTTGATCGGATTCCGCAAACGTCGGCGGCATTGCGCGATCAGTTCCTCACGTTCTTGAGCCAGTCGGCGCTGGTTCGCCACGGGATTGACGGTATCGATGGAACGAAGGTAGTTGCGCACCAGGCCCAGAATGTAGTCGGGCCGCTCGGACCAGCGGGCATTGAAGAACTCCAGTTCGCCCCGGCCATGGTGGCCGTGCTCGGTCAGGAACCGGTCCCAGGCGGCGCGGAAGATGCGACCATGCTCCGTCCGCGTGAGCGTGTCACAGAGACCCGACCAGGAGTCTTCCGTCAGCAGCGTTTCTTCGGTATTTTTGTCCGCGTGCGCCAACTCCGCCAGACGCCACATATCCAGACCCGCCTCGGTATCGGCCAAGCCCCCTTGGGCGGCCATAAGGCGGTACGCAAGATGAAGGTCCGGGTCTCGCAGCCATCGACGGCAGGCTCGTCCGAATATCAGCAGGGCCGGCGCGCTTGTGACCAGGTAGCGCAGATCCGCCTCCGCCGCCAGTTGCCGCAGGCTCCTGCGAATGGTCTCACCCAGTTCGGCCGTACTCATGCTCTTTAGGTCGAGACGGCGAAGTTCATTGCTGTGTACCCGCATTCGGGCTCTCGCTCGATCGCCTCTCGCAGGCGAATGGCTCAGGAGAGAGCAGATAGTACGTGGCAGGGAGAGAATGTACCTCGGCCAACTGAAACCGAGGTCGGGCAAATCTTCTTCACAGATGTCGAATCGGCCGAGTTCGAAGCTGCGGTTCTGCTCGCCCCCGAAGATATCGTTCGCAACGGCCAGCCGGGTGGGGTCGACAAAGGGACGCGCCGCGGCCAGGCCCGTATTGATGTTGAAGTAGATTCTGCCGCCGATCAGGCCGACAATCTTGCTGCGGCCGATATCCGCACCGAACATGTCGAAGAACGATTGGAAGAAGGGCAGGAACAGAGACCGCATCATCGACCACGTGACCGGGGTCATCACATCGGGGGCAACCTCGCCCACGTTGAGGTTGGTCCAAACCTGCCGGTCCTCCCATGATTTCGGCGGAGGGACCGCCGTGATGGGCCGGGCCTGCAGGAACCACAGCCTGCCGTCGCGAACGGCCCACTCGATGTCCTGCGGACAACCCAGGCGTTTCTCGATTCGCCTCACCAGCCCCGCAAGCCTTCGGGCGGACCTCGGATCCAGCGACGGCTCCTCCCCGGCGAGGTTCTGCCGTGCCAGTTTCAAGTTCTTCTTTCGAAGCACGAACCGATCCGGCTGGACCCGGCCCGAGACGAGAGCTTCGCCCAGGCCGCGACACGATTCGATCACAATCCGACTGCGACTCCCCGTGACAGGATCAAGGCTGAACGCCACCCCCGCCGCATCCGGCTCGATCTGCTCCTGCACGATGACCGCCATCTCGACCTGCCGAGGATCGATGCCGTTGCGGCGCCGATATTCGCAGGCTCGCTCCGTCCACAGCGACGCCCAGCATCGCTTGATCGCCTGGAGACAAGCATCCAATGATGTCACGCCCAGGATCGTCTCATACTGCCCGGCGAACGAATGCCCCGGCAGGTCCTCCGCCGTCGCCGACGAACGCACCGCCACGACATCCGCCCCCAACCGGTGGTATGCCGCCGCAATCTGCTCCCGCAGGGAATCCGTGAAAGGCGCTTCGGCGATCAGCCGGCGGATTCCCTCGCCGGACGCCGGACGTGCGCCGATTTGCGAACACCGTGCATTCGCATCCAGGTGTTCCGTGAACGCGGCCGTCGTTACGAAGAAGCACGGAGGGACCTTCATCCCCAACCGGTGCAGCTCGCACAGACCTGCCGCCTTCGGCCCGATCAGATCATGCGGGCCCGGCGAGCCCCCCCTCCTCAACCAGAGAATAACCTGACGCGAGTTCTTATCCACGTGCAGCATCCGCTCTGTCCTGAGACTCCACCGTGCGTCACCAGCATTTGCGGGGGGCTATTCCCGCACGTATTTCAGCATGCTATAATGGGCCAGGCAAGAAGAAAGGTGGGTTATGCCGGCAAATCTGCCACCAGCCTATAAAGAAGCCGAAGAGCGGTACAAAGCCGCCACGACCAGCGACGAGAAGATCGTGGCGCTGGAAGAGATGTTGGCGGTCATGCCCAAGCACAAGGGCACGGACGGCCTGCGGGCGGATCTCCGCCGCAAGCTCAGCCAGATCAAGGACGCGGCGACCCAGCAGAAGAAAAGCAGCGGCGCCCACGCCGACATCTTCCACGTTCCGCGCACCGGGGCCGGACAGGTCGTCCTGCTCGGGATTCCCAACTCCGGCAAGAGCGCCATCGTCGCCGCCACGACCAAAGCCAAGGTTGTGGTCGCTGATTTTCCCTTCGCGACGCACGCTCCCGTGCCGGGCATGGTCCAGTATGAGGACGTCCAGGTGCAACTGGTGGATATGCCGCCCATCACAGCGGACTTCAGCGCACCGGGGCAGGTCGGGACTTACCGCAATTGCGACGTGATCGCCATCGTGGTCGACTTGTCGCAGGATGTGGAAGAGCAACTGTTGATCCTGATGGATTTCCTCGAATCCAAGGCCCTGCTCCGCGACCAGAACACGCCGGCGATGGACGCCCAGGGCAACGCTCGGGGCCGCAAGGGCATTGTGATCTGCACCAAGGCGGACATTGCGCAGGAAGGTGCTTTTGAACTGGCGAAGAAGTCGTGCGAAAGGCCCCTGGAGTTTGTGAAGATATCGACCCAGACGGGCGAAGGGATGGACCGCTTCCCCCGGTTCTTGTTCGATCAGTTGGAGGTGATCCGCGTCTACGCCAAGCCTCCCGGCAAGCCGGCGGACATGCAGTCCCCGTTCACGCTGCCGGCCGGCTCGAATGTCCAGGACCTGGCGCGGGTGATCCACCGCGAGCTGGCGGAGAAGCTCAAGAGCGCCCGCTGCTGGGGCACCGGCGTCTACGACGGCCAGAACGTCCATCACACACACGTCCTCCACGACAAGGATATCGTCGAACTCCATTTCGGGTGAGCCATGGACGACAAGAGATCGCTTCTCGGAATCGTCCTGATACTGTGCCTCCCCGCCGCGGGTCTGGCCGGCCGGTCGACAACGGCAGCGGACGGATCAAAGCAATTGCACCTGATCTTCACAGAGCGGAGCCCGCTGAGCACACTCGACGTCGTACTGCCGCGCTTCGATCCCAATCGTTCATCCCAGAAACCGACAGATGCAGCGCGGGCAAGCCTGGAATATGATCTGGCCAAGGAATCGTTTGAGGCTTTCATCCCGAGCACCTACCAATCCGACGTCCCGCACGGGCTATTCGTCTGGATCAGCGCGGGCAACGCCGAGGTGCCTCCCGGGTGGCTGGATGTGTTCCGCCGGCACAAGCTGATCTGGGTTTCCGCCAACAACAGCGGCAACCAGCGTTACGCCCCCATCCGCATGGGCCTGGCTCTGGACGCCGTGTACAACATGAGGAAGCGATACAACATCGACGACAACCGGGTCTACGTTTCAGGCTTCTCCGGCGGGGCCGGTGTCGCGTCCTTCCTGCTGCGCGGCTTCCCCAGCACCTTCGACGGCGGCTATCTCCTCATGGGCTATCTTTTCCACAACGGCCATACGAGTGACAAGGGCCGGTGGGAAGCCGAGACACCGCGGGGCACGTGGGACGGCCCGCTCGATCAGATCAAAAGGGACATGCGCCTGGTGATTCTCGATGGCGAAGGAGATCCCACCGCCCCGCCGGGGGCGCGCCGGGCCGACAGCCAGGCCCTGGTACGCGACGGCTTTCAGCATGTGACGTTCTTCGAGGTGCCCGGGCTGGGACATCGCCTGCCGGATGCCATCTGGTTCGAGAAAGGCATCGTCGCACTGGAGGCCAGGTCCGGGACTTCTCTCGTGTCGAGTCCCGTGCCTGATGTCCGTACCGGCCGACAGCGTCTGACGTTCACGGAGCGCAACCCGCTCAGCGCGATGGATACGATCCTCCAACGGATGGATATGACCAATCTGGCGGCCGATTCCCGGAAGGTGTTGGAGTACGATCTGTCCAATCTATCCTTCAAAGCCTTCCTCCCGGCCGGGTATCGATCGGATGTGCCGCACGGCCTGCTGATCTGGACGGGTGTCGCGGATTTCTCGCCGGATCGCAGTTCGCGACGAGGATAGTCCGCGCCTTTCCCGACGTCTTCCGGGGCGGCCTGTTCCTCATGGGCGGGTACTTCTACTTGTCACGCGTCGACGAAACGGGCCGGCGTGAGCCGACGGCGGAGCCGAGCCTTCCGACGTGGAGGGGACCGCTCGATCAGATCAAGAAGAACGTGAAGATCGTGATGATGAAAGGTGGTCGAGACGCCGACTGGACGCCCCAGGAGGGTCGGTCCGATTACGCCGCCCTGGGGCTCGATGGCTTCGTCCACGTCAGCTACCTCGAGGTTCCCGACCTGGGACACCGGCCGCCAGACGCAGCGTGGTTCGAAAGGGGCATAGTCGCACTGGAGGAATCCACGCCACTGACTCCGCCTGTCATCGGTCCCACCAAGCAACCTCAGCCTCTGCCCACCCAGATCGCACAAGCCAAACGAATTCTGATGACCGCGCAATACTACCTGGAGCAGAAGGTCAACGAGAACCTCCCTGAGAACGTTAAGGCCAAGGCCCGGCGGTCGAGCCAGGACAAGGCCCGCCAGTACCTCAAACAAGTCTTGGACGAGTATCCCACGACACCGGCGGCCGCCAAGGCGCGCACGCCGTTGCAGACCCTGGATCAGGGTGCACCAAAGCAGGGAGACTAATAGAACCTACACCGCTCCCCCGGCAAAGAGCGGTTCGGCATCCGAACTTGCCATGACCTGGCCAAGCTGGTACAGTGGCCGCACAATCTCGGGGATGAAATAACGAGAACGAGGTCGCAGTAAAGGAGTATGAAACATGACGTGCCGAATCGCACTAACGTCGTTGCTGACCCTGTCCGCGGTTCTGGGCGGCTGTGCACGGGATGCAAAGGAGGCCAAGTTGCAGACGTTCATCAATGCTCATGTCGACAAAGTCAAACCCCTGGAAAAGGAAGCGGCCCTCGCCTACTGGGCGGCCGCCACCACGGGCGATGCCAACGCCTACGACAAATCCAGCGCCCTGACTCTCAAGGTACGGCAAATCTACAGCGATCCGAACAGCTTCGCATATCTCAAGGCCACGCGGGAATCAGGGCAGATCAAGGACTCGCTCCTGAATCGTCAATTGGAAGTTCTGTATCAGGCGTTTCTGAGCAACCAGATCGAGCCGGGGCTGTTGAAACAGATCGTCGACCTCGGCACGCAGATCGAGAAGAACTTCAGCACGCATCGCGGTGAAATCGACGGCAAGAAAGTCACCGACAACGAGATCAAAGAAGTCCTGAAAGATTCCACCGACTCCGCCGTGCGCCAGAAGGCCTGGCTGGCGAGCAAGCAAGTCGCACCGATTGTCGCGGCCGATCTGGTCCGGCTGGTCAAACTGCGCAATGAGGCGGCCCGCAAGCTGGGCTTCGACAACTACCACACGATGGCCCTGACCACAGGCGAGCAGGACGTCCGGGAGATGGACAGGATCTTCAACGAGCTGTACGAGCTGACGAACCAGCCCTACGCCGCACTCAAAGCGGACCTCGACCGCATGCTCGCCGCCAAGTACGGCGTCAAACCCGAAGAGCTGATGCCCTGGCACTATCACGATCCGTTCTTCCAGGAAACGCCGATGGTGTACAACCTCGACCTCGACGTCTACTACGAGAAGAAGGATGTCAAGCAATTGGCCACGCAGTTCTACAACGGGATCGACCTGCCCGTGGAGCCGATCCTGGCCCGCAGCGATCTGTACGAACGGGAAGGCAAGAACCCGCATGCGTTCTCCAGTGACATCGACCGCGAGGGCGACGTGCGGATTCTCTGCAACCTGAAAAACGACGAGTACTGGATGGAGACGATCCTGCACGAGCTGGGCCACGGCACGTACGACAAGTATCGCGATCCCGGCGTGCCTTATGTGCTCCGCCAGCCGGCCCACACGTTCACGACGGAGGCCGTCGCCATGTTCTTCGGACGGCTCAGCCGCAACCCCGCCTGGATGCAGCAGATGCTGGGCCTTTCCGACGCCCAGAAGACGGAGATCGCCAAAGTCAGCGGCCGCTACGCCCAGCTCAAGCAACTGATCTTTGCCCGGTGGGCGATGGTCATGTACAACTTCGAGAAGGCGCTCTACGCCAATCCCGATCAGGACCTCAACAAGTTGTGGTGGGACATGGTCGAGAAATACCAGATGCTCAAGCGTCCGCCGCAGCGGAACGCGCCCGACTGGGCGGCGAAGATTCACTTCACCATCGCTCCCTGCTACTATCACAACTACATGCTCGGCGAAATGCTGGCCTCCCAGTTCCATCACACCGTGATCGCCCGCGTAATGCGGCTGGCTTCCGACAAAGACGTCAGCTACGTCGGGCAGAGACAGGTAGGCGCGTTCTTCCGGAAGGAGGTCTTCTCCGTCGGCGCCATCTATCGCTGGGATGCCATGATCACCCGCGCCACGGGCGAGCCGCTCACCGCCAGGTACTTCGTCAATCAATTTGTGAAATAGCGCCAAAGGCCACCGATGAATATGCAGAACAACCTGCCGGAAATAACGATCAAGGGAGTGATTCTCGGAGTGCTGCTGGCTACCATTCTGGCCGCGGCCAACGCCTACCTGGGCCTGTTCGCCGGGATGACCGTGTCCGCCACGATCCCCGCGGCGGTCATCTCCATGGGCGTGCTGCGCTTCTTCAAGCGGAACAACATCCTCGAGAACAATATCGTGCAAACCTGCGCCAGCGCGGGTGAAGCGATCGCGGCGGGATGCATCTTCACGCTGCCGGCGCTGATTCTGCTCGGGACCTGGGAGAAGTTCGACTACAAGTGGGTGACGATCATCGCCGGCTTCGGCGGCGTGCTCGGCGTGCTCTTCACGATTCCCCTGCGGCGCAGTTTCATCGTCGACAGCAAGCTGCAGTTCCCCGAGGGCATCGCCACCGCCAAGGTCCTCGAAAGCGGACAGAGCGGCGGCAAAGGCCTCCGCCAGATCACGCTGGCGGGCCTCACCGGCGGCCTTTTCAAGGTGGTCTCCGACCTGATCGGCCTGTGGCCGGCCGAGCTGTCCGTTACCCGCGCGATCGGGCGCAGCGTGACCGCCTTCGGTGTCACGCTCAGTCCCGCCCTGCTGGCGGTCGGCTTGATCGTCGGCATCAACATCGGCACCCTCATGCTGATCGGCGGCCTGGGCAACTGGATAGTCGCCATTCCCATCGTGTCTGCCCAGACCGATTGGCCGCGTTACCAGCTCCTGAACCGCGATGTCCCTGCGGAGTGGAATCTCTCCGGGGCCTCCTACGGAATTGTTGACCCGAACGATCCTAAAGTGTGGGACAAGAGCATTGACCAACCCAACAAGTGGAACATCTTTGCGCTCAAGACCCAAATTGCCAAGAAGAGTGTCACCGCCGAAGAGAGCGCCGCGGCGCAGCAGCACAACGCGGACATCGCCGCCCGGCTCGGGACGCCGGTCCCGAAGGAGGATTACGCCCAGCGCATCTGGTCCAAGCTGACGCGTTTCATCGGTGTCGGCGGCATGCTGGTGGGCGGTCTGTGGACCGTGTTCAAGATGCGCCGCACCCTGCTCAAAGGCGTGACCAGCGGCCTGGCGGCCTACCGCCACGTGGACGGAACCGGAAAAGCCGTCGACGTTCCACGCACGGAGCGTGACATGCCGATGAAGTGGATTCTCATCCTGATGGTGCTCTCCGTGATTCCGCTCTTCTTCGTGTACCAGGCCTTCGTTCTGAAGGTGCACATCTCCTTGACGATGGCCGTGCTCATGCTGATTGCGGGGTTCGCCTTTTCCGCAGTGGCGGGGTACATGGCCGGCCTGGTCGGGTCCAGCAACAACCCGATCTCCGGCGTCACGATCACGACGATCGTATTTGCCGCGTTCTTCCTGATGCTGCTGATCGGCAAGGGCGCTCCCATCGGTCCGGCGGCCGCCATCATCATCGGCGCCGTCGTCTGCTGCGCCGCCTCGATCGCAGGGGACAACCTCCAGGACCTCAAGACGGGTTACATCGTGGGAGCCACCCCGTGGAAACAGCAGGTCATGCTGGCGGTAGGCACTCTCACGGGCGCGGCGGTGATTGCCCCCGTGCTGACCCTGCTCCAGCAAGCCTACGGCTTTGCGGGTCAGGCCACGGCCGGACCGCGGGCGCTGCCGGCCCCACAAGCCAACGTGATGGCTTCCGTGGCCAAAGGCGTATTCCAGGGCGGCCTGCCGTGGACCTTCATTTTCATCGGTATGGGTGTGGCCGTCGGGCTGATCATTCTCGACTCCATTTTGGAGAGGAGAAAGAGCCCCTTCCGAACACCGGTGCTGGCGGTGGCTATCGGTTTCTACCTGCCGTTGGCCTTGTCCGTGCCGATCTTCCTGGGCGGCCTCATCCAGATGCTGGTGACACGTCACCTGGCCCGACGGCAGGCGAGCCATGAGGAGCGGGACGGCTCCGAACAGAAGAGTGTCCTGTTCGCCTCCGGCCTGATCACGGGCGAGGCCCTGATGGGGATTATCCTGGCGATTCCGGTCGTGCTGATGAAGAACAAAGGACTGGACCTGCCATTCACGGCGCTCTGGCAACAGAAAGCCCCGGATGCGTTCCCGATGCTCTACCGAGCGATCGAGTCCGGCGGCGCCTGGGTGGGCTTAGCCATTCTGCTCTTGATCGGGCTTTGGGCTTATACGACGGGCCGTCTGGCCAGGAAGTAGAGACGCAAGATCTTGCGTCTCGTCTCTACTTCGTCGAGAACTTGTGCACCGTCTGGCTCGTGAACTTCCTGCCGGGCTCGCTAGTGTAGACCTGTCCGGGCTCCAGCACGACCGACGGGAACGCCGGCTTGTTCGGCGAATCCGGGAAGTGCTGCGTTTCGAGACAGAAGCCTGCGTGCTTGAAGTACTTCTTGCCCTCTTTGCCGACGACGGATTCGTCGAGGTAGTTGCCGGAATAGAGCTGCACGCCGGGCTCGGTAGTCTGGATTTCCATCGTGCGCCCGCTCTGCGGTTCATGCACCTCGGCACACGGCCTCAGCGTCCCCATCTTGCCATTGAGCACGTAGTTATGGTCGTACCCGTTGGCGAGATGCCGGAGCCGGCTGCCGATCGTCCGGGGGCGACTGAAGTCCAGCGGCATATCGTGAACGCTGGCAAAACTGCCCCCCGGAATCAGGCCCTTGTCCATGGGCGTGAATCGGTCGGCGTTGATGAAGAGTTCGTGATTCAGGATGTCGCCATTGCCCTGACCGGCGAGATTCCAGTAGCTGTGGTTTGTCAGATTGACGATGGTCTTCTTGTCCGTCCGCGCTTCGTAGCTGATCGCCAGCTCATCCGAATTCGTCAGCGTATAGGTCACGGTCGCCTGGAGATTGCCGGGGTATCCTTCTTCGCCGTCCTTGCTCAGATAGGTCATCTTGACCCAGGCTTTGTCATCCGTGGCCACGGCTTCCTGCGTCTCCCAGAGAACCTTGTCGAACCCGCGGAGGCCGCCGTGCAGATGGTTGGGCCCGTTGTTGGCGGCCAACGGATACGTCACGCCATCGAGGGTGAACTTCGCCTTGCCGATCCGGTTGGCATAACGCCCCACCGTCACGCCCAGGTAGACGGTCTGGTTCATGTACCCTTCGAGCGTGTCGAATCCCAGAACGACGTCACCCAGATTGCCGGTGCGATCCGGTATGTGTAAATTGACCAAAGCGGCCCCGAAATTCGTGATTCTCGCCCGCAGCCCCTTCGTGCTGGTCAGCGTGTACGAAAAGGCCTCTCGACCATCCGCGGTATGTCCGAACGGGTCCTTATGAGCATTCATAACCACATCTCCTTAATCAACGATGCCTCGGAATATACCCCAGCCGGAGGTGGTTGTCAAAGGACTTCATATCCAATGTACAGGAAACCGCGTGCCGCAAAAAAAAACGTGGCTCCGACACGAGACTGTCGGAGCCACGGGGACTCAACACGCCGAGATACCGAACTGAATCCGGTTACGGGTTGGCCAGCTTCTTGACCTCCGCGGTCGGCAATGCACCGCGATAGATCCGGACCTCATCGATCGTGCCGGTGAACAGGCGGCCCGACTGCTCGGAGTTGCGACCGATGCTGACCGTGTGCGTCGCCGTATCGATGTCGCCCACATGGATGGTACTGCCCGCCACCACGCCATCGACAAACAGTTTCAACTGCGTGCCATCATAGGTGCCGGCCACGTGATGCCACGTGCTGTTCATCGTCGAGGCCACCGCGGCGCTGTTGGCCGAGTGCCAGTTGCCGTCATAGACGAAGAATTGGATGAGGTTGCCGTTGGTGTGCTGGATGTTGTAGGCGTGATCGCCCTTGCCGACGAAGGTCTGGTAGGCGCTGTTGGCGAAGTTGGTCGGCTGGACCCACGCCGAGAGCGTGACCTGGTCGGTGATGTTCAGGCTGGCCGGGGCGCCGCAATCGACGTAATCGGTGGTGCCGTTGAGCTTCAGGCCCGCGCCGATCTTGCCGGTCGCATAGGTCGGGGTGCCGGTGATGGTGCCGTTGTTACCGGTGCCGGAGCTGTCCTTCACATCGTTGTCCAGCTTCCACCAGCCCACCAGCGTCGGCGTGACCGTCGTGCCGGTCGCCGCCGGATACAGGCGGATATCATCGATGTACAGGGTGCCGGTGCCCGTGCCCGTGCCCAGGCCAATCGTCATCGACTTGATCTTCGACAGCGTGACGCCGCTGAAGCTGCTCAGCGGGATGTTCCACGTCGTCCAGGCCGGCTCGGCCAAAGCGCTGGTATCTTCGCCTGTCCCTGCACCGAAGGTCACCTTGGCGGTCTTGGTGTTCTGGTCGGTTACCTTGAACCACAGCGGGACGTTGGCGGCATTGGTCGCCTGTCCGTAGAAGTACAGCGTCAAGGTCTTGACACCGTTGCGCGTCCAGTCCTGGGCCGTGGCGAACGTGCAGGTGGTCTCGGAATTGGCGATACCGCTGTTGCCGTAGGACAGCGGCATCGACTGTTTGCCGCCATAGAAGATGGTCGTGCTGCCGAACGTGCCGGTGGTGCCGGCATCGTTGAGGCCGACAATCGAGCCGTTGGTGGTGCTGTTATAGCCGTCGATCCAGGTCTCGAAGATCTTCTTCGTCGTGTCGTTGTAGCTTTCCATGTCCTCGACGGCGATGAACGCACTGGTCGTGAAGCTCCAGACCTCGCCCGTCCAGGTGCTGAGGGCCTCGGCGGTGTTGACTTCATCGACGCGCCAGTAGTACTTCGTGCCCAGACTCAGATTGGTCGGGGAGAAGCTGTTGCTCGTCGGCGAGCCGGCCAGCGTCAGGGCGTTCGGATCGGTGCCCAGGTAGACCTGGTGCAGCGCCGCTTCGCGTCCCGCTTTCCAGCTCAGGGTCTGGTCCACAGCCACGTCCGTCGCCCCGCTGGTCGGCGCGGGGATCGATGCCGTCACCGGGATCTGATAGAACTGCACTTCGCTCAGGCCCCACTGCCCCTTCACGCCCCAGCCGCTGATGACGTCGATCCGCACGAAGCGGATGGCGAGGCCGGCAAAAGGCACCACGATGTTATGAGCATAGCCATCATAGCCGGTCCCCTGCGCGAACTGGAACTGCCCCAGGGCGGTCCACGTCATTCCGTCGGCCGAGTACTGGATCGTGACATCCTTCAGCCCGAAGCCGAGAATCTCTTCGAATTGGCCGTTGTAGTTCCAGACCCACATCTCGTGGAGCTTGTAGACGCGCCCCAGATCGAACTGGGCCCAGGCCGGCAACCCGGCTCCCTTGGCGGTCAGCCACATGTCGGCGCCGAGCCCGGAGTGCGTGTCGTTGGCATCGAGTCCGGACCCGTTGACCATGTTGCCGACCGGATTCGTCGCGGCGGCGCTGGAGGCCGTCGCCGTGACATCCGTCACTTGGTAGGCCAGCGGCTCGACGGTGAAAGCCCAGACCTTGCCTTTGTAGGTGCCCGGACTGGAGGGCGCATTGACTTCATCGACTCGCCAGTAGTAAGTCTGGCCGTATTCCAGGCGACCCGGATCGAACGTATTGGGCTCCTGATTGGCACCGACCGCCAGCGAGTTGCCCGGCTGGGCGGCATTGACGTCGGCGGCATTCGTACCGAAGTAGACGTTGTGCGTCTTGGCAAAGATGCCGGGCGTCCAGCTCAGGACCACGTCCCGCGCTACATCGGTGGCCCCATCCGCCGGGAACGGGAACGTGGCCATACCGTTGACGCCCTCTTTCGTCAGCGTCAGACGCACGCGATCCAGGCCCAGCCAGGTGCTGGCGCCGCTGGTGTTGGCGAATTCGACCCCGATCTTGCGACCGGCGGAGGCGGGTACCGTGGATGAATCGAACGTCAGAGTGTACTCGGCCATGGTGCCGGTGATGGTATAGTCCTGTGTCGCCCCGACCATCCGCGTGCCGTCCTTATCGTAATAGAGCGTCATCCGCAACGTGGTGGCCTGCCAGGTGAGTCGGCAATCAACTTTCAGCTCAAACACATCCCCGAGCATGATGACGTGATCGGTCAATTGCCACAGGGACGGATCGTCCGGTTGTCCCCGCAGGTATGCAGTATAGGTGCCGTCGGTGGGGGTATAGCCCGTTTCCACGCCGGAATCGCCGGCAACCGTATCAGTGTGCCATCCGGGAACGTTGGTGAAGTTCGTCTGCTTACCCGAACCCGGCAGCTCGAAGCTCGGGTTCTCGATGGTGATCGCGGTGGCTCCCAATGACCACGCAGTGACCAGCATCAATATCGCGGCTACTGAAACAATCTGTCTTCTCATTTCCATGGACCTCCAAGAATCGCCCGTTCCAACTTGTTATGCTGTCAGCAAAGCAACGCCACTCGCGCATGGCCGTTCCGTGGTGTGACACTATCGTGAAAGACGCGCCACCGCGGGCAGACTGTCGACCGAGCCGCCCCGCTCAGACAACTTATGATGCCGCCAATACAAGCCATCTCCCCATATCGACCAGGCTGACCATCCTCCTGCAGAAGCGCACACCCACTCCATGATGACACACCGTGTTCTCAAGTGAGGTGGGCGCCGCCCGCCCCGGAGTTACACCGCCGGGCAGAATGGGTCCGGCAATATCGCCGATGAGATGGCTGATCACCTCCTTTCCGTCCTGCTTTGATGCTTCTTGTCACGGGAGCAATCGTCCGAAGCACGACGACGCAACGACCTCAGGCCATCCTCGCCAGGTCTCGTGCGCCTCACGAATCCTTCACCCGGGGTCGCTCCGTACCAGCCTCCGGCCCATAAAACAGACTTTATGAGCACTATCGTATTATCCGTGATGGATTTTATCAATAAGGCATTATATTGCGCAAAAAATCGATCATTTTGCGCATTGCCGGACGATCGGGCTTCGCTACGATATGGCCATGACAGAAGGAGAGTTGAACTGCCCGCGAGGGTTGAGCCATATGCGGGAGACGGGTTCCTCGCAACGGAGAGGACGCGATCTCCTCCGCCCGGCCGTCTTGATCGCAATGTCATCCGTGATCGGTATCCATCTTATTGCCACGACGGTCCTGATCTCCAGAGATGGCGTCTTCTACATCAGGCAGGCCCGGCAGGTGGCACACGATCTGTCGGGGGTGAACCAGCAGCATCCGCCGGCCTATCCTTTGTTAGTTCTTGCCGCTCACGGGATCACACGCATCTTCTCAGGTGATGATTCGACGGCATCGTGGGTGCTCTCGGGCCAGGCTGCCGCTCTTATCTGCAGGACTTTGGCCCTGATCGTGCTGTTCTTCGTAGGAAGACGGTTCGTCGGCTCTCAGCGGAGTTTTCTTGCCACGATGATTCTATGCTTTCTGCCCTACGCGGCCAAGGACGGCAGTGACGTTCTGCGCGAATGGCCTCTCGTGCTGACCGTTGCCGCAGGGTTGTGGCTGCTTTTGTGGGCGATGGCTGAACAGAGGTGGTATCTCTTCGGTCCTGCCGGGTTACTGGCTGGAATGAGCTATTGGCTTCATCCCGCCTGCGCGCAACTCGGTCTCTATGGCCTGCTCGCCGTGCTGCTCCTGCCGCACGGGATGGGCTGGCGGCTCAGGTCCGCGGCCGCCACATCGGCATTTGCCGTGGGCGCTCTAGTGCCTGTAGTGTCTCTGATGGTGCTCACCTACGAGACGACTGCCCGGCAGATCCAGCCGGCGGCAGTCTCGTCCGCCCCCGCTGCCACGGCGCCGAGGGCCAGTCCCGTGAGTCAGCCGGTGACGGCGCCCTCGCCGAGCCATCAGGACGCCGTCGGCTTGCGCTCGGCAAAGGCCCTGGGCTGCATCGCCAGGGGGATCATGGACAACCTGATGGTATTCTTCGTGCTGCCTTTGCTCGTCGGATTCGTCCACCGCTGGCGACACGATGCGTCACGGCAGGAGCGAATCCTCGTGGTGGCCATCCTGCTGGCGAATAGCATGCTGGTGTTCACACGCTACGTGTGGATAGAGCCCGACCCATCCCGCCGCTACAGCATGCCGCTGGTCGCGCTGACCATCTTCTATGTCCCTGTGGGACTGGAAGTTATGGCACAATGGCTGGCCAATCTGTGTGGCCGCCTCGTGTCGGGGACATCACCATGGCGAATCTCCGAACGGTCCTGGATGAGTGCCCTTGCCGCCCTCGGAATAGTCATCTGCCTGCCCAAACTGGTGCAACCGCTGGGTGCGGGCAAGGAGGATTACCGATCGCTGGCCCGATGGCTGCACGATAACACTCCCGCGAACGCCGTCATAGCAGTACCGGACAAACGGATGGCGTTCTACGCCGACCGTAAAGGGCTGTCCTATGAACAGCAGCCTGAGCTCCGCGCCGCTCATTATGTGGTAACAACGACTGCGGAGTCGGGCCGCATAGGACTCCCAGGTCACTGGAAGCAAGTCTATGTTCAGCCAAGCCCAACGAAGGACGGCCGCAGGCAACTCGCGGTCTACAGCCGAGCTGCGGCACCTGTGCCCGATGCGCTGTGACGGTCGAGCCGCCTAGTGGCTGGACCCCACCTTCGCGGAGAACAGAAAGCTCTTCCACGAGGAAAGCGACTTGCAGAGAATGCCGGCGTAGATGAGGAAGTTGAAGAACTTCGAATAGTCCTGGGCGAAGTGCTTCTTGTGAAAGAGGTACATGGCTCGATAAAACTCAAAGGCCGCCTTGCGGCTGTTGTACTTCGTTGACTCTCCCTTGTAGTGAATGATTTCGGCCCCCGGGTAGTACATGACACCCCATCCGGCTCTCTTGGCCCGCAGGCACCAATCCAGTTCTTCCCCATACATGAAGAACCGTTCATCCAGCAACCCAATGTCTTCAATGGTCTTGCGGCGAACCATGAGAAAGGCGCCGGAGACCGCGTCGACCTCCTGCTTCTCGTTGGCATCCCTGAAGGTCAGGTTGTACCGTGCCATGGCCTTGCTGTTCGGAAAGAGTCGGCTCAGTCCCGTCATGCGGTAGAACGCTACTTTAGGCGTGGGAATGCTGCGCCGGCAGGCCAATTGAAGCGTGTGGTCCCGATTGAGCACCTTGCAGCCGCCGATGCCGACGGTGGGATGCTCCTCCATGAACTCCACCATCCGGTCGATCGCGTCCCCCACCACCAGCGTGTCGGGATTCAACAGGAGGATGTACTTCGAGTCGCATTGCGACATGGCGAGGTTGTTGGCCTTGGAGAAACCGACATTGGAGGCGTTCTGAATCAGGCGCACCTTCGGGAAGGTGGACTTCACCATGGCGGGACTATTATCGACGGAACTATTGTCGACCACCCAGACATCGAATGGCATCCCATTGGCGCCGGCGTAGATGGACTCAAGGCAGCCGTGCAACAAATTCCCGGTGTTATAATTCACGATAATAATCGATAACATCATGACAAACTCGGTTTCTGAACCTGTGAGGCAGGTCGCCGGCCGCCCCGAATGCGGGTGGGGCAAGCCCCCACCACACCTACTCCTTTTTTCGCACCTCACTGGCGACGTGCTTCTCCCTAATCTACACTGATCAAAGCGGAACCGTTCACGGTTGATGAATCCAATACACGTCGACCAAGCGTTCCTCCAGAGGCCCAGGACAGACCCCTGTGTCCCTGACATAACATCCGACCACTACTCCAGATACAAACACTTGACACTCACCGGACTGTGCTCACGCAGACCGATCAGGCACCCCCGACCGCCCCGCCAGAGCGTAGTATAGTTCTAACTCCAGCCGGGCTATTTTATCAAGTCCGAACAGGGTCTCAACCCTTTTTCTCGCCACATCCGTGATGTCGCGAGTTTCCGGGATGGGTCGTGCCAGGCAGGTCAGAACCCCTCTGGCGATAGCTCCGGCGTCGCGCGGTGGGACAATGATCCCCGCCGCGCCGTCCCCCAGCAGTTCCGGCACTGCCCCCACATCGGTAGCCACCACGGGGACTTTCATGGCCATCGCCTCAAGTACAACGTTGGGACAGGACTCAAAGACGGAGGAAAGAACGAAAACGTCCAAGGCCCTCAGCACGGCGGGAATATCTTCCAGATAATCTGTGAAGATCACGTTCCGGCTCAGCCCCAGCCGGTTCGTCAAGCCCTGTAGCTCTTGCCAGCATCCCGGATTGCTGTCAATCCGGCGTCCGATAATAGCAAATCTTGCGTTTGGGACTTCTCGCAGGATCCTGCCGGCCGCCTCGATGAAGTACGTGTGGCCTTTCAGACGATTCACATTGCCGACGACCCCAATAAGGGGACTGTCCGACGCGACGCCCCACTGCTCGCGGAGCGTTTGACGGGCCGCCGGAGTACAGCGCGCGGGGTCGAATTTCTCCAGGTCGATCCCGGGATACAGGATCGTGGTTTTGGCATGCAGCCGGGGCCGCCCGGCCGTACGCGACTGCCGAAGTCGCTCGCCCTGAACCACGACGCGGGTCGCCAGCCGCTCAAGCCATGGCAGCAAGAACACTCTTACCGGCCGAGGCGGATGGTCATTATAGCACCAGAGGACCGGCAGGCCGCTCAGCCGCCCGGCTAGCGCCGGGACGGTATTTGTGACTCCGTCCACCTCCACCAGGTCGATCTGTTCGGACTTGATCAGCCGCCGGATGCGCAGCACGTTGAGTGGCAGGAAGAACAGGAAGAGTAACAGGCTAAGGATAGTGTGCCGACGCGTCATGAACTGGAGATGGCTGACGTAGTGTTGCTCGAAGTCCTCGTGTCCTTCCAGGCGGCTCCCGCGGTACCCGAACAGGAAGAGGGTTTCGACTCCCTGCCCACGCAGCCGACGCGCGATGGCGAAGCTGCGCCGGTGCGGACCGCCGAAACGGCTGTCCAGAATACATTTCAGCACTCGGATCCGAGGTTCCATGGAAGAATCACATAGACAATCTGTCCAGATCCGTCAAACGAAAACGGAAGAACAGAAAGGCGAGCAGTACTTGCAGATAGTATTGATTGGATACCAGCAGATAATTATAGAATGAAAAGATGACGAGGATCAGCAGGATAAGGTAAAGATTCATATAGGGAAGGGACAGCTCCGCCCGCCGGCGCAGAGCGGCGGTCAACGAGCCCAGGACATAAGGAACAACGGCCACCCCGACCAGACCGAAGTCCTCGTAGACAGTCCTCAGGTAACTGTACACATTGGCCACGTAGGGAAGGTACAGTTTCTCCCCTACAACCGACACCGTCCCCTCCGGGGCCAGGCCGAAGCGGCACAGCCATTTGTAGATCGGGAAGAATAGACTCTGCCCCATGAGGTACTCGTGATTATAGCTCTTGAGGAACTCGGCGAAGGCCGCGAGGGGCGAGGCCATGTACCAGTACAGCGAGAAAAGGAATCCGGCCAGCCCTCCCTCCCGCCCATACGTCTGACTCTTCTGCAGCAGCACGTCGATCAGAATAAACAAGCCGATCAGGGCGGCGGGCGGTAGGACGAGGTCCCGGAGAATCTCGCGGGTCCGGCGGATATGGTACACCTGGTGGATGAACAAGTAGGACAAGATCACAAACAGAATGTTGACCGTGACCTCTTTGCGGCCGAGGTTCAGAAAGCCGATCCCCAGGGACACGGCCAGGAAGGCCGACGCCCACAGATACCGGCTCTTGTGCCTGCCAAGGTAGAGTACGATGCCCAGCAGAACGAAACCCACCGAGAACACACAAGAGCCGGTATCTG
>CAYQXM010000024.1:0-58306 GCA_964421295.1 uncultured Pirellulales bacterium | reverse complement strand
AACAAAATCGTCTCTGGAAACCAAAATATGCTTGATCCGAAACACAGCCGCTACATTTCCATACCGCTTTTCGTGTTTGACAATGGTCCCGCCGACACTAAGATGTGGGGTGACGGCGGCAGCGCAATAGAGCTGCTTGTGGAGATGTGGGGACAACCTCAGAAGACTCATTCGGAGAGACATGGACATGCAGACGAACGGCGGTAGGGCGAGAAGGTGTGTGGTGGGCTTCGTTCTGGGATTGCTGTTGCTCGTTGCGGGGTGCGGGACGCCGGGCCTGTCCGGGTCGTCTTCGCTTTCCGGCATCGACGGCGCCTGGTCGTGGCGGCAAGGGAGCAGCTGTGGGGAACTGACGTTCCAGAAGGACGGCAACACCTACACCGGCACGCTGGACGATCTGTCCGAAGGCACTTACGGCGACAAGATCGTCGGCGTCACTCTCAAGGGCGGCCGCATCAAGTTCACGCGGGCGGGACGATTCGGCATCCAGGAGTGGGAGGGTACGCTGAAAGAGGAGAACGGTGTGCTGAGAATCGTCGACGGGCGCTGGACCAAAGAAAGCGCGTTGGCAGAGCGGCTGGGCCTGCCAAAGCCGTCGGGTTCTTTCACCGCCGAGAAGATCGCCGCCGCGCTAAGGTCCGAGGTGGAAGGTGGACCCGTGAATCTAGGTCCGAATGTGAACACGGCCGACAACGAAGGGTCGGTGGAGATCGCGGCGGACGGTCTGACGCTGTATTTCGATGCCATGAACCGCCCCGGCGGACCCGGCGGATGGGACCTTTGGATGTCACAAGCACAGACGCCGCACCATGATTTCGGTCCGGCGGCGCCGGTGCCCGCGCCGGTGAACAGCCGGTACGACGAGTCGGGGCCCTCCATCTCGGCCGATGGTTTGGAGCTCTACTTCGCCTCGAATCGGCCGGGAGGCAACGGCGGCTTCGATATCTGGGTGGCCAAACGCAAGACCGTCAACGATCCGTGGGGCGAGCCCAACAATCTCGGGGGCAAGGTCAACAGCCCGTCCGCCGACAATCACCCGAGCATCTCGGCGGATGGCTTATCACTCTATTTCGACTGGTTTCGGTCGAGCACGTCCGGCTTGTACCATCTGACGGACCTCTATGTGACGCGGCGCGCCACGCGGAACGATCCGTGGGGCGAGCCCGAGCCTGTGACGCCGCTCAACACGCCGGGGTACGAATATTCGCCGGACCTCTCCACGGACGGCTTGACGCTCTATTACGACAGCCCCTCGGCGGGCCGGGACCTCTGGGTGGCCAAGCGTGCCGCGCCTGATGCCGCGTGGGACAAGGGCGTCCTCCTCGGGTCCCCTTTCAACACTCCCGGCATCGACACCGATCCGAGCATCTCGGCAGACGGCTCCCTGCTGTACTTCGTCTCCAACCGCCGCGGCGGCCAGGGCGGCTACGACATCTGGCAGATGAAGACTGAGAAAGAGCAGAAATAGACCGCCCGTGCGCTGGATGCTGAGGCCGCGTCCCTCATCAGCAGGGCGGAACGCGGCATGGCGCGGTGCGGAGACATCCTGTGTGGGAACAAAGGGACAAGGTCAGATGATTGATTGTGAGGGACATGGTATGAAGACGATCAGCGGTATGACGAAGTGCGGCGTGGTGGTACTGGTGGCGGGACTGTTCATGGCGTTGGCGGGCTGCGCGGCGCCGTCCGGGGCGTCCTCCAGTAATCTGTCGAATCTCGAAGGCACGTGGTCCTGGAAGCAGGGGAACAACGATGGCGAGCTGATACTCAAGAAGGACGGCGCCTCCTATACCGGCACGTTGAACGACCTGTCCGAGAGCACCTTCGGCGACAAGATCACGAACGTCACGGTGGTCAAGGATCGCATCAAGTTTACGCGGGAAGGGAAATACGGCACGCAGGAGTGGGAAGGCACGCTGAAAGTGGACAACGGCGTCCTGAAAATCGTCGACGGCCGCTGGCGGAAAATCGACACCTTCAGCGCCGAGAAGACGAAATGACCGCGGCGCAGCGACCGGCGACGGGGATCGCGTAAGTATCGTGTCACGAGCTTCGTTATGCACTGGTCGAAGAGCCCCATGGGCCAGGGCCTATTCCACCGCTGCTCCACTTGCCCACCGGCCCTTGGGTCTGGTAGGGGCAGACCTCTGTGCCTGCCCTATCTCCGGCGCGGTATAGCTGTCCCGCGATCGAGGGCAACCACAGAGGCCTGCCCCTACGCCTTCCGGGCGGCGGGGTCGTTGAGCCAGGCGTATTCGCCCCACAGCTCGAGCGCCTTGGCGTCACGGATGGGCGGGTTTGTGCTTGTTGGGAGGGGGCGGGGCGGAGTATGCTACGGGGCGGGTTCGTCGTTCACTGGAGTGTGACTGTAGGGCAGGAGCAGGCGGTCATGGTGGCACGATGGTGGTTGGTGGCGTTGGGGGTTGGGGTGGCGGCTGGAGTCGCGCTGGGGGATGGGGCGCCGTTTCGGAATGACTATGCGTTTGGGCTGGACGTTTCGTTTCTCAAGCAGCGGGAGGATGGGGGGACGCAGCTTAAGGACGAGGGGCTAGTCAAGCCGGGGCTGCAACTGTTCAAGGATCATGGGTTCAACTGGGGGCGGGTGCATTTGTGCAACGAGCCGGCCCGGCTGCCGCAGACGCGTGCATACGTTGCCGCGGCGGGGGCGGATATCAAGAAGCAGGGCATGCGGTTCCTGCTCGATCTGATGTTCTCCAACGGCTGGGCCAATCCGATGACGCAGCCGATGCCGAGTGCGTGGCGCGAGATGACGCACGAGCAGCGCGTCACGGCGGTGTACGAGTTCACGCGGGACACGATCAAGGCGCTGGCGGACGCCAACGCGCTGCCGGACATGGTGCAAGTCGGTAACGAGATCGGCAACGGGTTTCTCTGGCCCGACGGCAGGGTGTACCCCGAGCGGGAGCAGCCGGCGAGCAACTGGGGGAACTTCACGGATTATCTCAAAGCCGGGATCAAGGGCGTAAGAGAAGGGGCCGGGGATCAGGGGTCAGGGATCAAGGGACAGGGGTCAGGGATCGGGGATCTGGGGTCGGGGAGTGCGAATCCGACCCCTGCAATCAAGATCATGCTGCACGTCGATCACGGCGGGGACGTGGCGCTGACGAAGGCGTTCTTCGACAAGATGAAGGAATACAAAGTCGAGTACGATGTGATGGGCTTTTCGTTCTATCCGTGGTCGCATGGGACCTTGATGGACCTGCGTGACAATCTCCGCGTTGCGGCGGGGTACGGCAAGGAGATCATCGTCGTCGAGACGGGGTATTACTTCGAGGCGAGTCGGTACTTCCGCAACACGCCGCCGCCGTTTGCGGAGACGCCGGAGGGGCAAAGGCAGTGGTTCGAGGCGGTGAACGAGATTGTGATGGCGACGCCGAACGGGCTGGGGCGGGGGGTGTTCTGGTGGGAACCGATGCAGCGCGGACGCGGGTTCTTCGATCGTGATGGCAACGTGCTGCCGATCATTCATGCGTTTGAAAAGTACGCTCGTCCGGCAGTGCGCACGGATGGGCAGAATCGACTTCAATGAATAAGTTGGAAGTCGGAAGTTTGAAGTGGGAAGACTTGAGGCCTCACTTGAAACTCCCTACTGAGTGACAGGAGAAGCAGATGAGCATGTCGCGTGCGTGGCGGGTGTGGGCGGGTATTTTGTGCATCAGTGTTTGTGCGGCGAGCGCCGGAGCACAATCGAAACCGCTGGCGTCGTATGATGCACAGGTCAAGGAGTTGCTGGCGAAGATGACGCTGGAAGAGAAGATCGGTCAGATGACCCAGCCCGACCTCGGCGGCATCAAGGACCCGAACGACATCGCGAAGTACTTCATCGGCTCGGTGCTCAGCGGCGGCAACTCCGACCCGAAGGAGGGCAACAGCCTCGAAGCGTGGACGAACATGTACGACCGGCTCCAGCAGCAGGCGCTGAAGACGCGCCTGGGCATCCCGATTCTATACGGCGTCGACGCGGTGCATGGGCACAGCAATGTGCTCAACGCGGTGATCTTCCCGCACAATGTCGGCCTAGGCTGCACGAACGATCCCAAGCTGATCGAGGAGATCAGCCGGATTACGGCGAAGGAAATGCGGGCGACGGGCATTCAGTGGACGTTCGCCCCCTGCGTGACCGTCGTGCGTGACGAACGGTGGGGCCGCACGTACGAGGGGTTCGCCGAGGAGCCGAATATCGCGTCGGTCCTCGGCGCGGCGGCGGTGCGCGGGTTGCAAGGCGACCTGAGCAGTCCGCTGTCGGTGGCAGCGTGCGCGAAGCACTACATTGCGGACGGCGGCACCGTGCCGGCAGGGGCCGGACAGCGTGGGCTGGCGGGTGACAACGTGAACTTCGGCGGCACCGCGCGGGCGGGTCGCGGCGGGGTGCGTTTCTCGATCAACGCGGGCAACGTGCCCGTCGACGAGGCGACGCTTCGGCAGATTCATCTGCCGCCGTACATCGCGGCGGTGAAGGCGGGGGCGACCACGATCATGCCTTCGTACAGCAGTTGGAACGGCGTGAAGTGCTCGGCCAGCAAGCGGCTGCTCACCGAAATCCTCAAGGACGAGATTGGCTTCCAGGGATTCCTCATTTCGGACTACAGCGCGATCGACCAGATCGACCGCGACTACAAGAAGGCGATCGGGATTTCGATCAACGCCGGGATGGACATGGCGATGGTGCCGAACCGGTGGGTGGAGCACATCACGAAGCTCAAGGAACTGGTGCTGGACGGCAACGTGCCGATGTCGCGGATCGACGACGCGGTGACGCGCATCCTGCGTGTCAAAGCCGCGATGGGACTGCTGGACAAGAACCGCTCGCCCTTGGCGGACCGCGCGCTGTGGAAGGACTTTGGCTCGGCCGCCCATCGCGAGGTAGCCCGCCGGGCGGTGCGCGAATCGCTCGTGCTGCTCAAGAACGACGGCAAGATGCTGCCGCTGTCGAAGCAGGCGGCGCGCATTCACGTTGCCGGCAAGAACGCCGACGACATCGGGAACCAATCGGGTGGCTGGACTATCGCCTGGCAGGGCAAGAGTGGGGCGGTGACCCCGGGCGGGACGACCATTCTGGCGGCGATCAAGGCTGCTGCTTCGGCCAACACCCAGGTAACGTTCTCGGTGGATGGAGCCGGGGCGGAGGGGGCGACGGTCGGCGTGGTGGTCATCGGGGAGAAGCCGTACGCGGAAGGCACCGGCGACAATGGGGAACTGGTCCTGGACGCCGCGGACATCGCCGCGGTGGGCAATGTGAAGAAGGCGGGCGTCCCCGTGGTCGTGGTCCTGGTCTCGGGCCGGCCGATGATCGTTACGGAAACCCTCGACAAAGCCAATGCCTTCATCGCCGCGTGGCTGCCCGGGACGGAGGGGCAGGGGGTGGCTGACGTCCTGTTCGGTGACTATAAACCTACCGGCAAGCTGTCGTTCACTTGGCCGCGCTCGGTGGATCAGCTTCCAGTCAACATTGGCGACAAGACTTACGATCCGCTATTGCCCTTCGGCTACGGCCTGACCTATTGACCGGACCCCGTGGCCGGGGACGATTCGAGAGCGGATCGGGTGGTGGCACGCACGGGCCTCTTTGGTCCTATATTCCACACAATTTCCCCATTGGCGGGAAAGGATTTGTCTTGCGATCCCCTTCAGGGTCTGGTATAAAAGAAGGTGCGATTTTCATTCTCGGAGGCCGCAACTGCATGGGTCTGGAACGGCAAGGAGGTCGGACAGGCACAGTACGGACGCCGCACGAAGCACGTGCGCTCCCAATTCAAGGGCAGTCGGTGTGTTTATTCCCGTTCTCTTCACCATTTTCCCTCTGCCCATACTGTGAGTCTGTCCTGTAGAGGAGAAAGGAGGTTCACCCAAGACCCCCGGTCATGAGACGGGTCTGCTGCATGCCCAGGTGCATCGAGTAGACGACACGGGAGGGGGGAACGCCCAGGGGCGTCGCGACGAGCTCGGGGATACGCATAACGGCATATGGAGTACTATGAAGGTCGGTTTGGATGTCTGGCGCGTGGTCCTGGCGACCATGATCCGACGGGCCGACTTGGCCACGTGACTTGTAGCCGACGTGGAAAACAGTGAGGGTTGTGTTCTGTATTGATGGAGGACAATTATAATGAGAAAGTCGTATTTATTCACAGTGGCGGTGCTTCTGGTGGCCTGCACGTTCGCGGCCGCGACCGAGATCGCGCTGGTCAACCCCAGCTTCGAAGATCCTGGCATCATGAAGATCAAGGGTTGGAATGCCGACGGCGATCTGCCGATCGACATCCCGGGCTGGGCGTCTGATACCCCCTGTGTCGATTCCGGTGTCGAGGACGGTCAGAGTCCCACCGACGGCGACTGGACCGCGTTCGCGATGAGCGGCGATCCTTCGTTCTGGCAGGTAAGTGATTTCGCGATCACCGGTGGCGAGATTGTCACCCTGAAAGCGGACATCCGGAACACGTGGATTGCCACGACGGCCCGGATGACCCTGTTCGCCGATGATACGACCGGTCGGGTCGTGCTGGCCACCCAGGATGTGACCATCGCCGAAGCGTATGCCACGTTCACGCTGTCGTACAACACGGGCGACAAGCCCGCCTATATCGGCAAGAAAATCGGCGTGGAGTTCAGCAACCCCACCGTCACCGCGGACGGCAGCGGCAGCTGGATGGGCCTGGACAACGTCAAACTGTCCTATGAGCTGACGCTCATGGCCCCCCCGGCCGGCAGCCTGACGCACTCCTGGACGTTCGATGACGGCACGGCTCGTGACGTTGTCGGCGATGCCAACGGCGTGCTCGTCACGACGAAGGATGCCAACGACGTGGTCGTCGGCCCCATCATCGAAGACGGCGCCCTGGTCACCAATGCCCAGGATCAGTGGATGGAAATGCCCGGCGACAAGATCGCGATCAACGCCTACTCTGAGTTCACGGTCGAGGCTTGGTACACCCCGAAGGCCGGCGGCAACACGAGCTGGACGATGCTGGCCTACTTCGGCGCCAGCGACAGCGGTTCCGGCAATGATGGCTTCTTCATCACCTCCGCCCGCGGCGACAACGTCAGCCGTGCCGCCATTTCCTGCGGCAACGTTTCGGCTCCGTACAGCGTCGAATCCGGCGCCAACGGCACCGAGTACGATGACGGCCTGCTGCATCACATGGTCGCCACGGTCGATGCCAACTTCATCGCCCTGTACATCGATGGCAAGCTGAGCTCCAAGACCGCTCTGTCGGCCACCAACAAGATCAGCCTCCTGAGCAACAACCTCGCCTACCTGGCGAAGGGTGGCTACAGCGGCGATCCGGAATGGATCGGTGCGATCCATGAGTTCAACATGTACAACAAGGCCCTGTCTCTGGGTCAGGTCATGTACCTGTACAACGTTCAGACCGGCATGACGCATCAGTACACCTTCGCCGACGGCACGAAAGACAGCGTCGCCGGCGTGGACGGCGTCCTGGTGGGCGGCGCTGAGGTCGTGGATGGCGCTCTGCTGACCACGGCTCAGGATCAGTGGATGGAGATGGACGGCAATTCCATCGCCATCAACACCTATCCGGAAGTGACGGTCGAGTGCTGGTACACCCCGAAGGCCGGCGGCAACACGAGTTGGACGATGCTGTCCTACTTCGGCGCCAGCGACAGCGGTTCCGGCAATGATGGCTTCTTCATCACCACCGCCCGCGGCGACAACGTCAGCCGTGCCGCCATTTCCTGCGGCAACGTTTCGGCTCCGTACAGCGTCGAGTCCGGCGCCAACGGCACCGAGTATGATGACGGCCTGCTGCACCAGATGGTTGCCACCATCACGGCGACGAACATCACGCTGTTCCAGGATGGTGTCTTCGTCTCCACGACGCCTCTGTCGGCCACCAACAAGATCAGCCTCCTGAGCAACAAGCTCGCCTACCTGGCGAAGGGTGGCTACAGCGGCGATCCGGAATGGATCGGCCAGATTCATGAGTTCCGTACGTACAACAAAGCCCTGGTCAATCACCAGATTTCCGCTCTGTTCGGCCAAGGCCCGAAGTAATCGGTAGCATTCAGAGTTGGTTGTTTCTGAAAAGAAGAAGGGCCGGGTCCTCTGGGACTCGGCCCTTTCTGTTTATCGTGCCAGCGAAGCGAAGACTGCTTCGGGAGGCTCTCCTCCGATTCCTCCAGGACGGCCGTCTTGACGGTCTCGGCGTTCACGTTGCGGACTCCCGGTCTCTTCTCTCGCCGTTGGCGTATCGATGCTCATCTCGGCGAACCGTCTCAGACCTGGATTGCTGTCCTTCATTTGTGGCTCGCGTCCGGATGGGGAAGGCCTCCCCCGGCACGAGTATAGTCAGCGGGGATAGTCGGCTCAAACTCGCGTGGATCCACCGAGAGACCCCACTGGAAGTTGTCCACGATGTAGTGCATGTGCATCTGGTCGATCCGCATATCCGTTTCCCCGCGTACAGGAAGCTGGGTCTTTACATCGATCCACATTTTGACGTCAACCCGAGCCGTCACTTTGCCGTCGTTGCCGGCATCGATTGTCTCGAATCCCTCCACCTGCACACCGTCGATCGTGGATCGTCCGAGATTCGTGTAGTTGCCACTCAGAATCTGTTCGACCATGGCTCTGGGGTCGTTGTTTTGCTTTCTGTATTGATCGAGCAGCCTATCATCGATCTCCACCTGAGCATAGCGTTTCTGATCGGGCACGAGCGTGAGCATGATCCTCTTCTGTGGCAGTACGTAAGTCAGCTGGCGTACGGTCGCGCCGCCGTTGGGACCGGTCCTGTCTGTGGTTATCCTCAGACCCAGATTCTGAGCCGTGAGAACGGTGGCTTCTTGACGGGTCGTGAATGCCAGTTGTGTATTCACTGCCTTCGATGCGCCGGCGGGAACATTGGTCACAGTGGCACTCACATGATAGGCGTAGGCGGCTGTCCGTTCGAGTCGAGTCAGCACGTTGGCCAGAGCGACACTCGAACCCGTGCCTTTCCACATCACCATTCCCATCAGGCAGGCGATGACGAGCACCGCTGCGACGGCCAGTTTCATCATGGGGCTTCTCATAGCGAATCTCCATATGCTCGGCCGGTGTGGCGCCAATTTGTGCTGTACGGTCTTCGTGTACGCCGCCTCGATCCTCTCGAAGACGGCGCCATCAGGTGCGGCGTTGGCTTGCACCGCCGCACGATCGAACAACTGCCTCATCTTGTCTGAGGATTTCATGTTTCCACCTCACCATCGAGCAGGGAGCGCAGCTTCGCCATGCCGTACCGGTAGCGGCCTTGCACGGTGTTGACCGAGGCACCCTGGATTTGCGCAATCTTCGAGAAGCCCAACCCGGCCTCGAAACGTAGCGTCACGACTTCCCGTTGCTCGGCCGGCAACTCGGCGATCGCCCGGCTGATCCGCTGCATCTCTTCGTTCACGACGGCCCATCGATCCGGCGCCTCCACCGGGGCCGGAGGCAGCGTCGCCTCTTCGAGTGGACTTGTCCGGCGGCGCCGGTCGTCACGCCGGAGCGTACGCGTCCGGTTCATCAGGCACGTGATCAGGAAGTTCTTCAGATTTCCGTAATCACTCACTCTGTCGAAGGACTCCGCGAGCCTGAGGAACACGTCCTGGACGGCATCCTCCGCGCTATGGATATCCCCCGTCAGGAGGAGCGCCAGTTTGAGCGGGTCGAGCTTGTACTTGTCGTAGATCAGGCGCAGAGTCTGGACGTCGCCTCGTTGCAGCTTCCAGATCCATCGTCTGTCCTTCCACATGCCGCCCAACCCGCCCAAGAATCGCGACTCTTTGCCATATTACACTCGCAAAGGGGGCATTTGCGTATAGGTGGGATGAGAAAATCTGCCCAAACAAAAAGGACCGGGTCTGACTGGCCCGGTCCTGGGAGGGATTTGCCGGTTAGGGTGCGGTTACTTCGGCAGGCTTTTCTCCAGTTCGGCCAGGACGTCGGCTTTCACTGTCGCAGCGTGCAGATCACCGAAGATCACGCGGTACTCATCGTCCGCGATCTTCCAGCGGAGCAGGACCTTGTCCGCGTCCGCCGGCGTCACGGTCTTGCCGTAGTAGGCGGGGTCCTTCTGGTCCTGTACCAGCATCGTGTAGAACATGCCGGCGCCTTGGATGGGGAACATGAGGTCCAGGGTCTTCTTGGCAGCCTCTTCGGGTGAGGCTCCCCTATTGTTCTCCAGCAGCTTCTTGATCGCGGGACTGTCCTTGTGACGCTCGAGGCTGTTGGGATCGATGGCCTTGGCCATTTCCTGCATGACGCTGAGCAGGTCGAGCTTCTGCGGGTACTTGCCGCTCAGTTCGGCAAAGAGCTTCAGACCCGCGATCGCGCCGGCTTCGTCCATGGCCGGTGTCTTCACGGGGCCGCCGGGCAGAGTCTTATAGTCGTCCGGGAACACGGGCTTGAACGTGGTCTCGTTCACCGGGTAGTCCCACTGGAACCGATCCATCACGCCGTGCATATCCATCGCCGCCATCTGGACATCCATCTCCATGCGCACCGGCAGCAGCGTCTTGACGTCCACCCAGATCTTCACGTCCGCCTCTCCGCCCATGCCCAGCATGTAGTTCGGGTCGGTCGTTCGAAATCCTTCGACCTTCACGCCATCGATGGTCGAGCGTCCGAGGCTCTCGTACTTGCAGGCTACGATGCGTTCCAGCATCGTGCTCGGATCGTTGTTCTGCTTGCGGATTCGCTCCAACATCGTGTCGTCGAGATCCATGCGGACGTACTGTTTCTCGTCCGGCGCGACCGAAATCAGGGCCTTCTCTTCGGGCAAGACATATTGTTCCTGTCGCACGACCTTCCCGGACTTCGGATCGGTGATGTTCAGCCTGATCTTCATGCCATGGTTCTGTGCGATCAGGATGTCGCCATCGATGTTCTGCGGGCCGGACCGGCCGGGAAGGCCCTTCGCGTCGACGGTCATGGTCATCTGGTACATGTAGGCGCTGATTTGCTGCACTTGCGCCAGCACGTTGGCCAGTGCGACACCGGAACTCGTGCCTTTCCACATCATCATTCCCATCAGGCAGACGATGACGAGCACCGCTGCGATGGCGAGTTTTGTTATGGGACTTCTCATCGTGATTCTCCAGACCGAGGGTGCTTTCCCCTCAGCATTCTTGCTTTGGTTGTGCGCTCGGACCATATCCTGGAACACCTGTTCGTCGGCGTCCGCCTGGATGGTGAGCTTTCCGTTTTTGAACAAATCTCTTATTCTGTCTGCGGGTTGCATGTTTGCACCTCACTATCGAGCAGAGACCGCAGTTTTTCGATTCCGTACCGGTATCGGCCCTTGACCGTATTGACGGAGGTTCCTTGCAGGGCCGCGATCTGCCCCAGGGGCAGGTCCGCCTCGAAGTGCAGGCAGACCACCTCCCGTTGCTCATAAGGCAGTTGTTTCAGCGCTGCGCTCAAGGCGGCGAGTTGCTCGTTGAGAACCGCCCAGTGATGCGGGCTCGGCCGGGAGCAAATCGGTGCCTCCGCCTCGTCGAGCGCCGTCTGTCCGTGTCGATTCGTGTCGCGAACGCGGTTGCGCACCCGGTTGACGACACATGTGAAGAGATAGCTCTTTAGGCTGCCGGCCGGTCCGATCCGATCCGCCGATTGGGCGAACTTTACGAACACGTCGTGCACGATATCCTCGGCCGTATTGAGATCTCCGGTCAGCACCAGGGCCAGCTTGAGCATGGCGACCTTGTACTTGTCGTAGATCTGGCGCAGGGCCTCTTGGCTACCCTGTTTGAACTTCAGGATGAGCAGCTTGTCTTCAACCATCGTGCACGTTGTCCGAAGAACGATCACTCTTCGCCTATTACACACCGAAGTTGTGCCGGCGGGTATAGCGGCGGTCGTGAAATAACGGAAAAGAGTCCGCCGTCTTAGTAGCACAGACCCGGTTTGTAGTGACGCCGTAAGGCGTTCGTGATCATGCCCTTACGGGCACACTACGAACAGGTTTGTGCCCGGACTTGAGCTTGGACTATGGTATCGGCAAAGACGCGGAGCGCGAAGTTGAACAGGATAGAAAAGTTTGTCTCAGAGATGATCGCAAACGCTTGCTGGAGGCACCTTTCGAGATAATGGCCCACCCGCTCCGATCGGATCGGATATACCCCCCCCTGGTTGCCGGACTTTTCTATTAGAAGGATTCGCGACATGAAGAAGATGGACAGTGTGTACCTGGTGTTTCTCTTGTGCATTTTGGTATTCTCCACCGTCGCGGCCGGACAGACCGCCGCGAATCAGCCGCAGGGAGTGCCCGAGCAATCGGGGGCCTACCAGGTCGGCGACGGCACGAATGCGGCACAGAATCAGGCCAATCAGCAGCCGCAGGGTCAGCGGATGGGACGCCGTGGTCGCGGGGCGATGGGCCCGGCGCCCACCCTGGGACTGGATCAGGGCCTGATCGACATCAACACTCCCGACTTCAACCTCAAGCTGGTCAAGTCCTCGCAGACGGTCGCGGCCCTGGAACCCAAGGGCGTCAAACCCTACACGCCGTCGCCGCAAAGCAGGGGTCGCAGGGGTAGAGGCATGATGGCGGCCCCCGATCCGAACAGGCCGATCCAGCCGCTTGCCTTCGACTTCACCCCCGCCGACCGGCTCGAAGGACGGGCCGCGGATGGCTATAACCATTTGGGTGACCTCACGTTACGCGTCCGCGCCGGTGACTCCGGCCCATGGCAGACCTATGCAACGGCGGCCGCACGCAAGCCTGTCTCGGCGCTGCCCGCTTCCGGCAATGTGCTGGCGGCGGCGGACCTGTCCGCGACTCTTCCGGCCGATTTTCCGCTGGCGGTCACACGTTCCTGGTTGCTCGATAAAGGCAGGCTGGTACTACAGTTCCAGCTCAAGAACAAGACCGACAAGCCTGTGCAGATTGGTTCGCTGGGCCTGCCGGTGGTCTTCAACAACCTGATCACGGGCCGCTCGCTGGAGGAATCGCACGAGGTGTGTTCATTCTCCGATCCATACGTGGGCATGGAGGGTGGCTATCTTCAGGTCACGCGGCTCTCCGGCAAAGGTCCGGCACTGGTCGTCGTCCCCGAAGGCAAGACGCCGTTCGAGGGTTATCGGCTGCTGAACGAGCCGATGGAACCCGAGCAGACGTTCGAGGGAACGTTCGAGTGGATGGCCCACACCGCGGCCTACGCCGAGAACGAGTGGCGGAATGTCCAGCCCTGGAATGCTCCGACTTCGACGACCCTCGCCCCGGGTGAGAGCCGGACGTATGGTCTTAAGTTCCTCGTGGCTAAAGAGATACGTGACATCGAGAAGACGCTCACCGACAATGCCCGCCCCGTGGCGGTGGGCATCCCCGGCTATATCCTCCCCATGGACCTCGACGCCAGGCTCTTCCTTAATTATGGCCGCAAGGTCACGGCGACGAAGGTCGAGCCGGCCGGCGCGATCACGATCAGCGAGGACAAGCCTACGAAAAATGGTTGGAAAGCCTACACGCTTCGCGGAAAGACCTGGGGCCGGGCCCGGCTGACGGTCACATATGACGACGGCACGGTGCAGACGGTTCACTACAACGTGATCAAGCCCGCGGCGCAGGCGGTCGCCGACATGGGCAACTTCCTCATGACCAAACAGTGGTTCGTCGATCCGTGCGACCCGTTCCATCGCAGCCCGTCGGTGATGAGCTACGACCGTGCTGCGGACAAGATTCTCAAGCAGGACAGCCGGGTCTGGATTGCTGGGCTGGGCGACGAGGGCGGCTCGGGCTCGTACCTGGCCGCGGCGATGAAGCAGTTCGGCCAGCCCAAAAAGGACGAAATCGACAAGTACATGCAGTTCGTCGACAAGGTCCTCTGGGGCGGCATCCAGTACAGCGAAGGCAACAACCAGTATGGCGTCCGCAAGAGCATGTTCTATTACGGCCTCGCCGGATTCCCGTATGACAAGTCACTCGACTGGGGCTCGTGGACGAGCTGGAACAAGGCGGCCTCCGAGCGCATCGATAGGGCCTATAATTATCCGCACGTCGTGGCTGCGTACTGGTCCATGTACCGCCTCGCCCGCAATACGACGGGTCTGGTCACCAACCATCCCTGGGACTGGTACCTCGATCACGCCTACGAGACGATGAAGTTCCTCACCGCCATCGGCCCGACCGGCCGGCCCCGCGTGGGCTACCTCGACACGGGCCTGATGGAGGGGGATATCTTCGTCATGGTCCTGAAAGATATGCAGCGCGAGGGCTGGAAAGAGAAGGCGGCCGAGATCGAAGCCTGCATGAAGGCCCGCGCCGACCAGTGGAACCAGAAGGCCTATCCGTTCGGCAGCGAAATGGCGTGGGACTCGACCGGACAGGAGGAAGTCTTCGCCTGGTGCAAGTACTTCGGCTACGACGACAAGGCCGCGGTCTCGCTCAGCTCGATCCTGGGCTACATGCCGACCGTGCCGCACTGGGGCTACAACGGCAACGCCCGCCGCTATTGGGACTTCCTCTATGGCGGCGCGCCGGGTGTCACCTCGCGGATCGAGCGGCAGATTCACCACTACGGCTCCGGCATCAACGCCATTCCCGCTCTCGCCCAGTATCGCGAGCATCCGGACGATTACTACCTGCTTCGCATCGGCTACGGCGGCACGATGGGCGCCCTGACGAACATCGATCAGGAAGGTTTCGCCTCCGCCGCGTTCCACTCGTTCCCCGACACGCTCAAGTGGGATTCATACTCGGGCGACTACGGCCCGAACTTCTTCGGTCACGCCGTCAATACGGCCACGTACATCGTCGATCATCCCGAGTTCGGCTGGCAGGCCTTCGGCGGCAACGTCCAGGTCGAGGGTGATGCGATCAAGGTGCAGCCGCTGGATTCATTCCGCAGCCGCGTCTACGTCGCGCCCTACGGCTTGTGGCTGACGCTCGATGCGGGTACATTCGACAAAGTGGAAATCGACAGCGCCCGCAAGGTTGTTCGGCTGGGCTTGGCCGCGGCCACACCGTATGTGACGACGGCTCGGATCCGCGTGGAACAGCCGGCGAAGATCGCCGGCGCGGGCACGTACAAGGCGCCCACCGATTTGACGGTTCCGCTGAGTTCTCAGACAACCTGGGTGGAGTTGAACCCCTAAAGCCATCTCTTCAGAGAAAGGTCTTCAGATGAAAGTCACCAAGTTGTTCGTGATCGTTGCCGTGTTGGTCTCGCTGCTAGGTTCAGGTGACACTTTCGCACAATTCACGAAGGTGAACACGAATGCCTCGGTAGCCGGCGCACCGCCGGTGACGGCGCCACCGGAGTCGTTCTTCCAGATGATCGAGAAGCGGTTCAGCCAGCCCCGCCGGGGCCGCCGGGCCGCCACGGCCGACCAGAACGAGCCGACCGCAGCGAAGGCCGAGCGCGTCGCGGCGGAAATGAAGATCTATCGGGACTTCTACAAAAAGTACATCGACGTCAAGGGCATGCCGGTCGTCGCCGCGGCGGTGGTGGATGATCTGGCGCTGCAGCGGACGTATGACATCGTGACCCACATGCTGGCCGGCCGGCCCGACATCGTCAAGGCGATGGTCGATCAGGGCATGTATCTCATCATTATCGGCAAGGACCAGGTCTACACCGATATGCCCGACAATCGCAATAGTCCGGATCCGAATTATCTGAACGAACGTGTCCGCGGCACGGGCGGCTTTCCTACCAGCTTCGGCGAGGAAAACCTGCTGAGCCTCCAGCTCGACCGCTACGACGACGAGAGCATCGGCGTCCACGAATTCTGTCACGCCATCGACAGCACGCTGAGCGGCATGGACCGGTCGCTTCCCGAGGGACAACCCACCTGGAGAAGCCGCGTGGGCGCCGCGTACAAGAATGCCATGAGCAAGGGACTCTTCTACCAGACGTACGCCGGCGGCAACCCGGCCGAGTACTGGGCCGAGATCGCGCAGTGCTATTTCGACAACAACCGCATCAACAACTGGAATCACGGCCCCATCGGTCGCCGCGAGCAGCTCAAGGCGTACGATCCGGTCGGCTACGAGCTGTGCCGCAGTATTTTCAATCTGAGTCCCGAGCAGGACTGGCGCTATGCGTGGTTGCAGGTGCAGCCCAGTGTCACGACCCCGCCGGCCAAGTTCAAGATCGATCCGTATTATAAGAAGTTCACCTGGGCCCGCGAATTCATCGTGATCAGCCGGGATGCCAGCGATGCGGCCCTGCTCCAGGCCAACGAAACGATCCGCCGGATGTTCGCGTATCGTCACGACATCTTGAAGGCCATGATGGCCGATGGCGTCAAGCTCGTCATCCTCGGACCCCACGAGCACGTCTCCGATCTGCCCGAGTACAAGAAGATCAGCGACCCCAACAAGTCCATCGACGTGCTGGGCCGCTACCTCACGTACACGCCGCAGTTGAAGCTGCTCGTCGTCAGCGAGGAGAGCGTGCTGGCGAACCCGAACGACATGTACGTCGGGGCCAACCAGGTGATCCGCGTGTTCGCCGATGCGATCTATCAGGTGACCGGCACCCGGCCCGAAATCCCCAACTTCCGGGGCAACCAGCAGTACGAGCTGCGCCTCCAGCGCATGGACATCCGGTTCGACAACAAGCTGAAGGATCTCTACGAGAAAGCCATGGCCGACAAGAAGTGGCAGTGCACGGGCGCTGCCAACAATCGCGTGGCGTACTGGACCGAAGGCGTGCTGGCCTACTTCGACGCCCTGGGTCAGGACGATACCCCCGTTGGTGCCTCGCACCCGATCAGCACGCGGGAGAAGCTCCAGGCGTACGACCCGAACCTGTACGCCCTGGTCAACGAAACGATGGCCTACGAAACGCAGGTCGATTGGCGTTATCAACCATACAAGAAGTAAGTGTGACATTCGGGTTGGAGAAGAGATATGCAGCGATTGATGTGTTCTCTGTTGGTTCTGTGTTCCTGGCTGGCGGTCGACGTTCTGGCGCAAACCGCCGAGTTCACGCAAGATTCCCCCCAGACCCGTGCCGGTCGCGGCGGTCGGGGCCGGGTGCAGGGCGTGTACAAGGATCGGATCGTGCCGCACTGGTTCGCCGACAACAAGTGCTTCTGGTACCGCAACGACCTGGGCCGGCCGGCACAGAGCAACGATCCGAATGCCCGCACGAAGGAATTCATCGTCGTCGATGCGGAGAAGGGGACGCGGCAGCCGGCGTTCGATCACGCCAAGCTTGCCCAAGCCCTGTCGAAAGCGGCGGGCGTCGAGTACCAGGCCGACCAACTGCCGTTCAACGTCATCGAATTCACGGATGGGGACAAGGCCATCCTCTTCAGTGCCGCCGACAAGACGTGGAAGTGCGACCTGAGCACATACCAGGTCTCCCCCAGCGACGCCACGATCACGACGACCGAAGAGATGCCGGGGATGGGTATGCGCGGCATGCGTGGACGCGGCCCCGGCATGGGTGGGCGCGGCCGCGGGATGAGCCAGGTGTCCCCCGATAAGAAGTGGACACCCTCCGTTAAAGAGAACAACGTCGTCATACGCAGCCAGGACCCCAACCAGGAAGTCCAGCTCAGCAAGGACGGCGCCGAAGGCAACGCCTACAGCGGCCGGTTCTCGTGGTCGCCCAATTCTTCGGTGCTGGTGGCCTGGCGCGTCGAGCCCGGCGACAACAAAGAAGTCTATCGCATCCAGTCGTCGCCGCGCGAGGGCGGCCGGGCCGTTCTCCAGAAAGGTGAATACGCTCTGCCGGGTGACAAGTACCCGCTGCTGGAACTCAACATCTTCGACGTGAACAACTGCAAGCAGACCAAGCCCGAGATCGACCGTTGGACCGACCCCGACTACGGCTCGGACAATCCGCCCGCGATTCATTGGGAAAAGGATGGACGTCACTTCAGCTACCGGCAGATCGATCGCGGCCATCAGCGGCTGCGCGTGGTACGCGTCGATGCGACCACCGGTGCGGTCTCGAACATCATCGACGAGAAGACGGAAACCTTCATCTGGACGGCGCACGCGGAGGCCGCACGGCTGAGTCTGGTCAACTGGCTGGACAAGACCGACGAGATCATCTATGTCACCGAGAAGGATGGCTGGCGTCACCTGTATCTCGTGGACGCGGTGCAAGGCAAGATCGTCAACCAGATCACGAAAGGCCAGTGGGTCGTCAAGAGCATCGAGAGCATCGATGAGGACGCCCGCCAGATCTGGTTCACCGCGGTGGGCATGAACGCCGACCAGGACCCGTACTTCGTGCACTACTACCGCGTCAACTTCGACGGCACGGGCCTGGTCGCCCTGACCGAGGGCAACGGCACGCACACCGTGCAGTTCTCCCCGGACCGCAAGTATCTGATCGACACGTTCAGCCGCGTCGATGCGGCCCCTGTGCACAACCTGCGCCGCGTCGCGGACGGCAAGCTGGTCTGTGCCCTGGAGCAGGCGGACATCCGCGAGCTGGTCGCGTCCGGCTGGACGCCGCCCGAGGTGTTCGTGGCCAAGGGACGTGACGGCAAGACCGACATCTGGGGCATCATCGCCCGGCCGAAGAATCTCGACCCGAGCAAGAAGTATCCGGTCCTCGAGAGCATCTACAACGGGCCGCAGGATTCGTACGTGCCCAAGAGCTTCAGCGGCTCGCGTCCGTTCTCGAACTATACGGACCTGGGCTTCATCGTCGTGCAGGCCGACGCGATGGGCACGGCCAACCGTTCGAAGGCGTTCCACGACGTCTGCTGGCACAATCTCGCCGATGCCGGGTTCCCCGACCGCATCCTCTGGCACAAGGCGATCGCCGCCAAGTACCCGTACTACGACATCACCCGCGTGGGCATCTACGGCACCTCCGCCGGCGGTCAGAACGCGGCGGGGGCCGTGATCTTCCATCCTGAATTCTACAAGGCGGCCGTCGCCAATTCCGGATGTCACGATAACCGGATGGACAAGGCCTCGTGGAACGAGCAGTGGATGGGCTACCCGGTGGGTCCGCAGTACGCGGAGAATTCCAATATCGACAACGCCGGCAAGCTGGGCGCCAAGCTGTTCCTGATCGTGCCCGAGCTGGATACGAACGTCCCGCCGGAGTCGACGATGCGCCTGGTGAACGCCCTGATCCAGGCCGGCAAGGACTTCGATTTCCTGATGGTCCCCGGCACCGACCACGGCGCGGGCAGCCCCGTGACGTCGCGGCGAACGCAGGATTTCTTCGTCCGCACGCTGCAGGGCATCGAGCCCCCGGACCGCAACAGTCCGCCGGCGCAGGTGGCGGCGCAATAACGGTCGGCAATCGACAAACGAAAAACGGATGATGGAGAAGTGACATGAGACGTATGGGTTGGTGTGGGGCGGTTATTTGTTGTCTGCTGGCGGTACAGGCCCTGGCGCAGGACACGCGCGTCTGGCCGTATCCGATTCCCTGCCGGATTCAGGATGGGAACAATCCCGATTTGTTCCTGATGGTACTGGGCAACGTCGATACGCCGCTGGCGCAGGGAACGTTCGATCCGGTCAAAGACCAGGTGACATTGAAGGATGGCACGGTCAAGGCGGATTACTTCAAGAAGACCCTGGAGCTGCCGTACTACCAGCCCGTCGACAAGACCCATTTCCCGCTCCCGCCCTCCGGCTGGTGCACGTGGTATTACTACTACTACCATATCACCGCGGCAGAGGTGAAGCTCAACGCCAAGTGGATCAGCGAGAACCTCAAGGATTACGGCGCTCGATACGTCCAAATCGACGACGGGTGGCAGCGCTCGCCCGAGACACGGACGACGCGCGACTGGACCTGGATTCACAAAGGTTACTTCCCGGACGGCATGGCGGACGTGGCGGCGTACATCAAGTCCGTGGGCCTGGTCCCCGGCCTCTGGATCGCCCCGCACGGGCAGGACAACAATGACGTGATCAAGCAGAACCCCAAAGTCTTCCTGCACAAGCCCGACGGGACGAGCGCTTCCTCGACCTGGGAAGGCAAGTGGCTCGTGGACCCGACGACGCCCGAGAGCGAAGCTTACATGAAGGCCCTCTTCACCAAGATGCGCGACTGGGGCTACGACTATTTCAAGATCGACGGCCAACCCATCGTGGTGGATGAATACACCGGCAAGCAGGAGTTCATGGCGAATAAGCCCGCGCAGAGCGGGGCGGAACTGTATCGCAAGACGCTGGGCTGGATGCGCGAGATCATCGGCCCCGACCGTTACCTCCTGAGCTGCTGGGGCATCCCCACGCAAGGCGCCGGCATCATGGACGGCTCCCGCACCGGGGGTGACATCGTCCTGGGCTGGGGCGGTTTCCAGACGGCGCTCAGTGCCGTGATGGCCTACTACTATCAGCACAATGTCATGTGGTACGTGGACCCGGACGTGATGGTCCTGCGCTCGCCTTTGACGGTGGACCAGGCCCGTGTGTGGGCGACGCTGCAGGGACTGACGGGTCAGGCCCTCATGGCCACCGACCGCATGATGGACCTGGGTGAAGAGCGCGTCGAGATGCTGCGCCGCGTGTATCCCGCCGTGGACATCCGGCCTTTGGACCTCTTCCCGGCCCAGCGCAACAAACGCGTCTGGGACCTGAAGATCAATCACCTGGGACGCACCTACGACGTGATCGGTGTCTTCAACTTCGGCGAAACGAACACGGAGCAGATGTACCTGAAGTGGTCGGACCTGGGTCTGCCGGCGGACAAGCCCCTGCACGTCTTCGATTTCTGGAACAAGGATTACCTCGGCGCCTGGCAGGCCGGGATGACGCTGGACGTGAATCCCACGAGCTGCCGGGTCCTGACGGTGCTGCCGAGCAATGGGCAGATTCAACTGCTCTCGACGAATCGTCACATCACGCAGGGTTGGGTGGATCTGGCGGAGCTGAAGTACGATGATGCCGCCAAGACCTATCGCGGCAAGAGTCACGTGGTCAAGAACGATCCCTACGAGCTGCGGTTCGCGTTCCCGCGCGAGCACAACTTCGCGATCAAGAGCGTCACCGCCAAGAGCGGCGCGGCCGATCTGCCTGTGAGCATCGCGAATCATCAGGGCTGGGCCACGGCGAAGATCCGGAGCGGCTCGACGGCCGATGTCACATGGCAGGTGCAATTCGAGCCCGCGGTCATCTACAGCTATCCCGCCGCCGAGCCTACCAACCTGCGCGTCGAGCGTGTGGGCCTGGACGGCGTCAATGTCACCTGGAGCGAGCAGTACTACCTGAACGTCGGTTACCAGGTTTATCTGGACGGCAAGCTCCAGGGCTACACCCCCAAGGCGGAGTTCCCCCTGCGCGGCATCGATCCGACCGTCGAGCATCAGGTCGCGGTCGAAACCGTCTGGGAAGATGGCGTCGTCAGTCAGCGCAAGGCCCAGACGACCTTCTCGATCAAGGCCCTGGCGCCGAAGCAGATGCCGCTGAGCCAGTTGCCGCCGGTCCGTTCGGGGGGCCGGGGCCGTGGCTTCGGTATGCGGGGCGGCCTGGGGCAGGGCGGTCCCGTCTTCCTCGGCGACAAGTCCTATGCCGACGCGATCACTGTCCGGCCGGGTATGGATGTGACGTATGAGATCAAAGGCCTGTACCCCACGTTCACGGCCCGTGTCGGCCTCAGCGGCGAATCGGCCGGCGCAGAGAGTGTCGAGTTCGTGGCGCTCGGCGACGGCAAAGAGCTGTGGCGCAGCGGCAAGATGACCCCGGCCGACGGCACGAAGCCGGTCAAGGTGGATGTCACGGGCGTCAAGAGCCTGGTCTTGCGCGTCGAAGGCGAGTCCGCCCCGGGCGGCGAAGGCCGGCGCGGCGGCCGCGGTATGCGGAGCCGCTCGCAGATGGTGTGGGTCGAGGCGACGCTGAACCAGTAGACGACGAAGGAGAAATGGATGTCGGCGCATCGGGTGTGTGGGATCATCGTGGCAGCCGGTCTGCTGCAGGCGCACGTGCTGGCGCAGCCTGCGTCGGTGCCCTACACCTGGAAGAGCGTGCAGATGGTGGGTTGCGGGTTCGTCGACGGCATCGTCTTTCACCCGACGGCTCCAGGCGTGCGCTACTGCCGGACCGATATGGGCGGCGCGTATCGCTGGAACGATCAGGCGAAACGCTGGGAGCCGCTGCTGGACTGGGTCTCGCACGAAGACGTCAATCTGATGGGCGTCGAGAGCATTGCGGTCGATCCCTCGGATCCCAACCGCGTGTATCTGGCGTGCGGGACCTACACGAATTCCGCCAACACGGCCGTCCTCCGCTCCGACGATCGCGGGCGGACGTTCCAGCGCACGAACGTGCCGTTCCGCATGGGCGGCAACGAAGAAGGCCGGGGCAACGGTGAACGCCTGGCGGTCGATCCGCACGACGGCCGGATTCTCTATTTCGGCTCGCGCCAGGCGGGGCTCTGGAGGAGCGCCGACCGGGCCGTGACCTGGAATCGCGTGACGAGTTTTCCCGATGTGAACGAAATGCCGGCCGCGCGGGGCGGCGGCCGCGGCATGGGGCGGGGCGGATTCGGCCGCAGCGCCGGCATCGTGTTCGTGCTCTTCGATCCGCGCAGCGGTGCCGCGGGCAAACCCTGTACCACGATCTACGCCGGCGTCTCGCGGATGGGGCGTGACAATCTCTATCGCAGCACCGACGGCGGCGCAACCTGGCTGCCCGTGCCGGGCGAGCCCACGCAGTTCAGGCCCAACCACGCCGTGTGGGCGTCTGATGGGACGATTTATGTGTCCTACGGCACGTCACCTGGGCCCAACCGGATGAACAATGGCGGCGTGTGGAAACTCGATACGTCCGGCAATCGGTGGACCGACATCACGCCGGACAAGCCCGATCCGAACAACAAGAAAGTTTTCGGCTATGCCTCCGTTGCGGTCGATGCGCACAATCCTCGGGTCGTGATCGCCAGCTCCTTTGGCCGGCCGGGCAGCGCCGGTGGCGACGACCTCTTCCGCAGCACCGATGGCGGCAAGACCTGGAAGGGAGCATTCGGCAGCGGCGGCACGTATGACTACTCGTTAGCGCCCTATGTCCGCCACACGGGAATTCACTGGCTGTTCGACATCGAGATCGACCCGGCCGACTCCAATCATGCGCTCTTCACCACCGGCTATGGCGGCCATGAAACCTTCAATCTCTCCGACATGGACTCCGGCAAGCCCACCAAATGGAGCGTGATGAGTACAGGCATCGAGGAGAGTGTCGCTCTCGAGTTGCTCAGCCCGCCCAAAGGCGCGCATCTGATCACCGCCATCGGCGACTACGGCGGGTTCGTACACTGGGACCTGGACAAGCCTGCCCCTGAGGGGAGTTTCGACAATCCCCATTTCGGCAATACCAACAGCGTCGCCTATGCGGAGAATCGGCCCGAAACCATCGTCCGTGTCGGCCGGGCCTCCGGCAGTCGCGGCGGCGGGGACATCGGCTATTCGCTCGATGGCGGCAAGACCTGGCAACCCGCCGCCAAGCCCCAACCAGCCAGTGCGCTGGGCTGGGTGGCCGTCTCTGCGGACGGCGCCGCCTGGGTCTGGACCCCGCAGCGAGGTGCGGCGTATGTCACGCGCGATCGCGGGGCGACGTGGACGGAGTGCCAGGGTGTGCCCGCCAATACGCGCGTCATCGCGGACCGCGTGAATCCGAAGGCTTTCTACGGCATGTCGCTGTTCGAGGGCAAGCTCTTCGTGAGCACCGACGCGGGGGCGAGTTTCACCGAGCAGGCGTTGACCTTGCCCGACGGACTGCCCCAACGTGGCAATCGCGGCGACGGTCGCGGCGGTCAGGATCGGTTGTACGCGGCGCCCGGCAAGGAGGGCGACCTCTGGCTGGCGGCGTTCAACGGGCTGTATCATTCGACCGCTAGTGGCAGGACCTTCGCCCGATCGGGCAAGGTGACGGAGATTCACGCCTTCGGCTTCGGCAAGGAAGCTCCCGGCGCGGCGTACCCGGCCCTGTACTTGATCGGCATCGTCGATGGCGTGCGCGGCATCTTTCGCTCCGACGACGCGGCCGCGACCTGGGTCCGCATCAATGACAATCAGCATCAGTGGGGGCTCCTCCTTCACATCACCGGCGATCCGCAGCAATACGGCCGGGTCTACGTCGGCACGCACGGACGCGGCACAGTCTACGGAGATCCCGTAACACCTCAGAAATGATGGCAGGATATTTCCATGAAGATGAAACTGGTTTCCCTGTTGTGCCTGGTTTGCGCTGCCCTCGCACCCGCCCAGGCGAACGAACCCAATGTCCCCTCGCCCGTGTCGCAGTTCCGGGTGAAGTTCGATTCGGGGGCCATCGTCAGCCTCAAACGCACGGCCGACCGCATCGACACCGAGTACGTCCCGTCCGGCCGGCGACTGGGGGACGCAGTCATTCGCTACCGTCCAGATGCGAACGACTGGCAGACGGTACAGACTGTTGCGCTCACCCAAGGGGACGCGGCGACTTTCTCGACAAGTGAGAACGGGCGCGAGCACAAGGCGAGCTATCGCGTTCCGGACGTGATGACGCTCGAAACGCGTTTCGTCGTGGAAGACAAAGCCGTGACCTGGACGATTGGCATCACGAACACGGGCCAGCAGCCGCTGGAAATCGGCGACCTGGCCCTGCCGCTGTCGGTCGGTGGGGGCGGTCGCGGTGCCCGCGGTGGGCAACCCCAGGTGCCCATGCTCAAGCACAGCTTCATCTCGGGCCATGGCTCGTTCCTCTTCTGGATGCGCGGCAACAGCGTCGGGCCCTACCTGACCCTCATTCCCTCGGGGGACACCTCCCTGGAATATTGGGACATGGGCCCCATAATCGCTCCACGTCCCGCGGACGGCACGGTCGCATTTGCGGGCGGGTCCGACAGAGTTGTTAGGCGGGGCGGCTACAGCGTCTATGTGCACTCCGCCGCAGCGGGGGCCGTGGCGAAGGAACAGGGCACGAAATGGCGTCAGCCGAATACGAGCGTGACAATCCCGCCGGGAGCGTCAAGATCCTATGCGTTCCGATTTCGCTGGGCGGACGACTATGACGGCGTGCGGCAGACCATCGTGGACGAGGGCGGGATCGATACGCGCGTCGTGCCGGGCATGACGGTGCCGTCCGATCTGTTTGCGCACATGGCGCTGCGGACGAAACAGAAGATCAATGCCGTCGAGGCGGAGTTCCCCGACGCGACAAAGATCGAAGCGCTGGGCCGCAAGGGCGAGTACCAGATCTACCAGGTCCGCTTCGCGAAGCTCGGCGAGAACCGGCTCACCGTCCGTTACGGCGACAACCGGCACATGTACTTGGAGTTCTTCAGCACGGAACCGCTCGAAACGCTCATCAAAAAACGCGGAGCGTTCCTGGCCAAGTCGCAGCATCACGATCCCAGCAAGTGGTACAACGGCCTCATCACCGACTGGAACATGAAGGACCGGGTATTGCCCAGCCCGGACAATTACGACCTGATCCGCGGCTTCCGCATCTATGCCGTGACCTGCGACGATCCGGGACTGGCCAAGCCGGCGTACCTGGCGGCCAAGAACGCGGAATTCCCTGTCCCGAGCGAGGTTGAGGCGCTGGACTACTACATCAAGAACTTCGTCTGGGGCGGCCTCCAGCGTACGACCGACGAGAAGTACTCTTACGGCATCTACGGCATTCAGGACTGGAAGCGTAACCGCGACAGCAATGACCCCGGCCGCGCGGGGCAGCTGCACCTGTGGCGCGTGTACGACTACCCGCACATCATCCAGATGTACTTCGCGATGTACCGCTTGGCGAAGAATCATCCCGAGATCAAGACGGTCCTGTCGGCGAAAGAGTACCTGCAGCGTGCCTACGGCACCGCGAATGCCATGTTCACCGTCCCAATGGAGATCGAGAAGTGGTCCGCCTACGGCACGGGTTTCTACAACGAGCTGGTCATCGTGGACTTGATCGATGAATTGCAGGCGGCCGGCATGACGGCCGAAGCCGACACGCTGCGCGGGTACTGGGAACGGAAGGTCAAGAACTTCGTTAACCGCGACCAGGACCTGTTCCGCTCCGAGTACGCCTTCGACTCCACCGGCTTCGAATCCACGCACGCGTTGGCGAAGTACGCGATGCAGCGTGCCTCCGCAGAAATCCCGGCGGAGAATGCCAAGGCTTTCATGGAAAAGCAGATGGCCTCGAATCTCTTCTGCCGCGGCTGGATCGAGCCGGCGTATTACTACCTCGGCAGTGACTACCGCGGCGGCGGAGGCAATGGCTACACGCTGACCTACATGTCACAGATGGGCGGGTGGGGCGTGCTCGATTACGCCCTGAACTTCGCCTCCAATCCTGGCCCGTACCTGGAACTGGGGTACGCGTCCTATTTGAGTGCCTGGGCCCTGATGAACTCCGGCACGCCGGAGTCGAACTACGGCTACTGGTACCCGGGCCCGGCCAACGATGGTGGCGCCGGCGGCGGCTTCGAGCCCGCGCCCTATGGCCAGACCTGGCTGGGCCAGCCACACCATCGCGGCTCGTGGTATTATGGCTGCGAAATCGACCTGGGCTACTGCGGCGCCCTGCGTACCGCCGCGACGATCCTGGCGGACGATCCGATCTTCGGCCGCTTCTGCTTCGGCGGCGACTGGCGCAAGACCGCCGAGGGACTGGAAGTCACTCCCAAGGACGGCCTGCGCCGGCGCTTCTACACGATGCTGGGCGCGAGCAGACTCCGCGCGGTGCTGGATGCAGACCGCTTCGCCGCCGGGAAATCCATCACGCTCGTGGAGACGCAAGATCTAGCGTCTCTACAGGGACTGCGGTTTTCTATCGAAAGCGATAATCCCGCCCAACACGAAACCAGGCTGCGGATATCAGGCTTACCGGCCGGTCAGTACACGCTGAGCGGCGTGCGCGGCTCGATTGCCAGACTAACCATTGAAGAGGGTCAGGAAACGACGGTCGTGTTGCCGATAGGTAACCGCGCCTCGGCGGAACCGTTCACTCTGGCCATGAACAAATGAATTGGGGATGAAGACTATGAGATGGATGAAGTATTTGTCGGTTGTTGTGAGTCTGGCTGCGCTGCAAACGCTGGCACACGCGGAGGCCCTGGATGATGGCCAGGCGAAAGCCAAGGTGCAGTCGAAGATTGCCTTGAAGGCCCAGGCGTTTCGGCTGGAGGAGGTGCGGCTGCTGGAGGGGCCGTTCAAGCACGCGATGGATTTGAACAACCGGTACCTGCTCGCCCTGGATGCGGACCGGCTGCTGCACAACTTCCGCGTCAATGCCGGCCTGCCCTCGTCGGCGCAGCCTCTCGGCGGCTGGGAAGAGCCCCGCGGCGAATTGCGCGGTCACTCGATAGGTCACTACCTGTCAGGGCTGGCCCTGGCGTATGCCAGCACGGGCGAGGAGAAGCTCAAGCAGCGGGCCGAGTACATGGTGGCCGAGCTGGCCAAGTGCCAGGCGGCGCTGGGCAAGAGCGGGTACCTCAGTGCCTACCCCGAGACGTTCTTCGATCGCGTCGAGGCGAGGCAGAACGTGTGGGCGCCGTATTACACGCTGCACAAGATCTACGCCGGCCTGATCGACGTTTACGACTACTGCGGCAACCCGCAGGCGCTCGACGTCTGCAAGAAGTTCGCCGACTGGGTGATCGCCCGCAACGACCGGCTTACCGACGAGCAGATGCAGGCGATGCTCGGCACCGAGCACGGTGGCATGAACGAGTCGCTTGCGAACCTGTACGCCTTGACCGGCGACGAAAAGTACCTGAAGATCGCCCTGCGCTTCAATCACAAGGCCGTGATCGATCCGGCGGCCGAGCGTCAGGACAAGCTCACCGGCTTGCACGCCAACACGCAGATTCCGAAGTTCATCGGGACCGCCCGGGAGTTCGAGCTGACGGGCCGGGACGATCTCAAGACGGCGTCGCTCTTCTTCTGGGACACGGTCGTCAAGGAACGCTCCTACGTCATCGGCGGTCACAGTGACGGCGAGAGCTTCTCGGACAAAACCAGACTTTCGGAAGCCTTCGGCCCGAGCACGACCGAGACCTGCAACACGTACAACATGCTCAAGTTGACGAGACATCTCTTCTGCTGGGACCCGCAGGCCCAGTACGGTGACTACTATGAACGGGCATTGTACAACCATATTCTCGCCTCGCAGAATCCGGAAGACGGGATGGTGTGCTACTACGTGCCGCTCCGCACCGGCTCCCGCAAGGAGTACGGCACCCAGAACGAATCGTTCTGGTGCTGCACCGGCACCGGCATGGAGAACCACGCCAAATACGGCGACAGCATCTACTTCCATGACGGCGGCAAGAACCTCTGGCTCAACCTCTTCATCGCTTCGGAGCTGAACTGGAAGGCCAAGGGCGTCCAGGTGCGTCAGGAAACGAAGTTCCCCGATCAGGCAAGTACGAAGCTGACCTTCACGGCCGGCAAGCCTGTCGAGCTGAGCCTGAACATCCGCCATCCCTTCTGGGTGGTCACGGGATTCGAGATCAAGGTCAACGGCCAAAAGCAGGCGGATGCCGGCAAGCCCGGCAGCTACGCCGTGGTCACGCGCACCTGGAAGACCGGTGACATGGTGGACATCACCATACCGTTCAGCCTGCGCACGGAAGGGTTCAAGGACAATCCCAACCGCTTCGCCTTCCTGAACGGGCCGATCGTGCTCAGCGCCGAGGTGGATACGCGCAAGCCGTTCCCGGTGATTGTGGCCGATGAAGCGAAGACGATGTCGAGCGTCAAACCCGTCGTGGGCAAGCCCAATACGTTCACCGGCCCGGGCGATGTCTTCCGCATCGCCGGCGACAGCAGCAGCAAAGGCGTGACGCTGGAGCCGTTCTACAAGATGCACGGCGGCCGGCGCTACGAAGTCTATTGGGATCGCTTCACCGCGGAACAGTGGCAGGCCCGGGAGAAGGAGTACCAGGCGGAACTCGCCAGGCAGAAGGAGCTGGAGGCCCGCACGGTGGATCAGGTCACCGCGGGTTTCGATCAGAACGAACGCGATCACAACTTTAAGGGTGAGAACACGCAGACCCGTTCGATGAATGAGATGAGCTTCCGCACGGCCAATGCGGGCGGGTGGTTCTCGTGGGACGTCAAGGTGGTGCCGGATCAGGCGCAGGAGCTGAGCGTCAGCTATCGCGGCGGCGGTCGAACGGCTGCCACCTTCGAGATCTTTGTCGATGGAACGAAACTGCCGGTCCCAGAGCCGGCCACGGCAGGGGCGCCGCAGCGGGGAGCGCCGTCGGTGATGGTGTTGCCGTTGAGCGCGGAGCTGGTGAAAGGCAAAAGCACAGTCACCGTCAAGTTCCAGGCCCCGGCTGAGGGGCGGATGGGTGCCATCCTGAATGTCAGAGTATTGAAAACCAAGGTGGAAAACTGATGAGAACGATGTTGCAGACGAGACGGTGGGCCTGGCCCACCCTGTTAGTGTTGACCGGCTCCGTGTGGGCCGGGACGGCGGTGGTTTCCATCGATGCCAACAAGCCGGGGCCGAAGATCAATCCCCGCATGTACGGCATCTTCCTCGAAGAGATCAACCACGGTGTCGACGGCGGGCTCTACGCCGAGCTGATTCGCAACCGCGCCTTCGAGGACTCCCGGGCGCCGGAAGGCTACACGCTGCGCAACGGCCGGTACCGGGATCAGACGCAGCGCGGGTTCGACTCGGGCTTCTCCCGTTATGGCTACACCACCGAAGGCGTGCCGTTCTGGTCGCTCGTGCAGGAGGGCGGCGCGCAGGGCGCGATGCACCTGGAAGCCACCGGCGGTGTGACGGAGGCCTCGGCCTACTGCCTGCGTCTCGATGTCAACGACCTGGCCGGCGGTCGCCTGGGCGTCGCCAACCAGGGCTTCTTCGGCATCGGCATCAAACAGGGCGTATCGTATGACCTGTCGCTCTACGCACGCGGCGATGTCAACAGCCTGACTGTACGGCTGGAGGATCCCAATGGCCGGCCGTGCTCCGATGAAGCGAAGATCGATTGTGCCGGCAAGGACTGGACGCAGTACAAAGCCACACTCACAGGGAGTAAGACGGAGCCCAAGGCCCGATTTGCGATCACGGCCGGCACCAAAGGCAAAGTCTGGCTGGACTTCGTGTCACTGTTCCCGGGCAAGACCTGGCGCAGCCGGCCCAACGGCCTGCGGCCGGACATCGCCCAGATGATCGCGGAATTGCGGCCGGGCTTCGTGCGTTTCCCCGGCGGCTGTGTCGTCGAGGGCGGCACTGTCGAGACCGCCTACAACTGGAAACTGACGGTGGGGCGCATCGAGGAGCGGCCGGAGCGGTGGGGGCCCTGGAACTATCGCGAGACGCACGGCATGGGTCTCTATGAGTACCTCCAGTTCATGGAGGATATCGGCGCGGAGCCCCTGTGGGTGGGATTTGCGGGCCAGACGTGCATCTTCCGCGAACGCGAGAACGTCCCTATGGACCAGATGGGCTGGGTGCGGGACAATTTCCTGGATATCGTCGAATACGCCAACGGCACCGCTCAGTCCAAGTGGGGCGCCTTGCGGGCCCAGGCGGGACACGCTACATCGTTTGGATTGAAATATGTCGAGATCGGCAATGAAAACGCCGGCCCCGAGTTCGGCGAGCGGTACCGATTCGTCTACGACGCAATGAAGGCGAAGTACCCCGATTTGAAGTACCTGGCGGACCTGTCGTGGACGGATCGGGAATCGTATGGCAACACGACGTGGGACATCGAGGATCGGCACTACTACCAGTCGCCGCGCTGGTTCATGTCGCGTTTTCACGAATACGACGGTCGGGATCGCAAGCTGCCGCCGCTCTACCTGGGGGAAGTGGCCGTGACGTCGAACGATGGCGGTCCGACGCGTGGCAATCTGCTGGCGGCGCTGGCCGAGGGCGTCTTCCTGATGGGCTGCGAGCGCAACGGCGATACCGTCAGCATGGTCTCTTACGCGCCGCTCCTGGGCCACGTCGAGGGACGAACGGAGCTGACCAACGCGCCGCCGCCGTGGCACGCCATGATCTATCACGACGGCGCCCGCGTGTTCGGCACGGCCTCGTATTACCTGTGGAAGCTGTTGGGCACCAACGTGCCCGAGCGCACGGTGAGTACGGAGGTGACATTCCCCGACGCCAGGCCCGTCGTGGTGGCGGGGCAGATCGGCCTGGGCACGTGGGCCTCGACGGCCGAGTTCAAGGATGTGAAGGTCGAGAAAGCCGGGCAGGTGCTCTATGCCTCCGATTTTGCCAAGGGGACCGAAGGATGGACGCGCGGCCGTGACCGTGGGCAATGGACCGTCGCGGACGGCGCCTACCGCCAGGGCCGCGAAGGACAGAGCTTCGTCTATTTGGGCGACGAGACCTGGAGCGACTACACGCTGACGCTGAAGGCCCGCAAGCTGAGCGGCGGGGAAGGGTTCATGATCGTCTTCGGACGCAAGGGGAGTGATCGGTATTGGTGGAACCTCGGCGGCTGGGGCAACGCCCAGCACGGCCTCGAGTTCAATCAGAATCCTGTCGGCCGCAACGCGCGGGGACGCATCGAGGACAATCGCTGGTACGATGTCAAGATCGAACTGGCCGGGGACCGGATTCGTTGCAGCCTGGATGGACAACTCGTGCACGATGCGACCGTCCAGAGGACGGAGGAGTTCTTTGTCACGACCGGGCGCGATGAGGGCACGGGCGATCTGATCGTCAAGGCGATCAACGTCTCCGCGGAACCGGTGTCGGCAAAGCTGGGTATTGCGGGGGTGCAGAAGCTGGCTCCCAAGGCGGCGGTGACGACCCTGGCTTCCGCCGACCTGGGGGACAACAACACGCTGGACGAGCCCTTCAAGGTCGTACCCAAGACCAGCGAGATCGACGTGAACGGTCCGGATCATACATTCCGGTTCCAGCCTCACTCCTTTACGCTGATCCGCTTCCGGGCACGCGACGGCCGGCCGCCGATCGTGAAGATCGATCCGCCGGAGAAGGAGTTCTTTGCCAAGAGTCTTGATTTCAAGGGCGTTCCGATCAAAGCGCCGCAGGAAGTCGAGGACGAGGCGTTGCAGGTGGCCTACGATCGGCTCCAGAGGCAGATGGCGCATCTGCCCAATGTCCCGATCAATCTGGCGGCCGCCGGGGCGGAGCTGCATATCATCGGGCGCGACCAGGTGACGACGGACCTGCCGGAGTGGCGCCAGGACAAGGGCAAGCCCATCAAAGAATACAATGGGCTGACGAGAGATCAGCGGACCCGGGGCATGGGCGGCCTGCTCACCTCGTGCGGCGAGGAGAACCTGCTCCTCCTGCCGGGCGACCGCTATCGAGGACGTGACATCTGCGTCCATGAATTCGCCCACAACATCCTGGATCACGGTGTCCCCCGGGAGATTCGCCAGATGTTCGAAGCCCAGCGGCAGCGGTCGCTGGCCAACGGGCGGTGGGTCCGGTCGTATGCGGGCAGCAACACGCATGAGTTCTTCGCGGAGCTGACGATGTGGTATTTCGGCACGCGGGGCGATCTCAGCATGCAGGGACCGAAACCCGAGCCCGGGCCGGAGGGCTTGCGGAAGTACGATCCCGAAGCGTTCGCACTCTTCGATGCGTTCTACAGCGGCCGGATCGATGTCCCGATCATCGACCGCAGCCAGCGGGGTCAGAGACGCGGCGGCAATGCGAAGGCTCCTGAATCCGGGGCCAACCTTGCCGTCGTGGCGAAGTCGTCGACCTCTTTTGTGTCGGGGCATGAAACGATCAACGCGCTCAACGACGGCTTCGATCCGGCCCATGCGAACGACAAGAGCCATGGTGCGTACGGCAACTGGCCGCAAACGGGAACGCAATGGGTGCAATACGAGTGGAGCGAGTCCATCCACACGGACAAGATCGACGTCTACTGGTTCGACGATGGCGGCGGCGTGCGTTTGCCCAAAGCATGCCGCCTGCTCTATTGGGACGGCGCCAACTTCGTGCCGGTGAACACTGCCTCCGGCCTGGGATTGGCCGGGGGGCGGTACAATACGACGAGCTTCGCCGCGGTGAGCACGGCGAAGCTCCGACTCGAGTTCGACGCCAATGACAAGGCATCGACGGGGGTCCTCGAATGGAGGGTGTACGACTCCGGCAAGTCGCCCAACTTCGCGCCGATCGTCGACGCCGGGATCGACCGGGTGGTGGTTATGCCGGGCGCGACCTACCTGACCGGCACAGTCAGGGATGACGGCAAGATGGTCTCAGCGCCGCCCACCATCTGGTACAAGGAATCCGGGCCGGGCCTGGTCACGTTTACCGCGGTCGATGACGATGTGATGGCGGCAACATTCTCGCAGGTGGGCGACTATGTTCTCAAGCTGATGACGGATGATGGTCTCCTGGACACTTCGGATGCCGTTCGTGTGACGGTGGTTGCGGAGCCTCCAGCAGCCCATCTCGAACCTGTTGTCACGAGGACGTACAGGATCAACAGTCCTCTGTGGAGCCAGCGAGCCAAGGCCCTGATCGTGAATTGGATTCCGCACTGCATCGATCGGATCAACGATCCGAACCTCGTGTCGGGTGGGATCATCAACTTCGTCGAGGCGGGCAACAAGCTGGCGGGCCGGCCGCACCATGGCCTGCGGGGAGCGGTCTTCGCGGCCACGGCGCCGCTCAACATCGTCGAGTCGATCTGCGTTGCCTTGGCGGTCGATCCCCAGGGCGATCAGAGAATCATCCGGGCGCAGCAACTCATGCAGGCGACCCTGGACGACTGGATTCCCAAGATTCTCGGGGCGCAGGAACCGGATGGATACTTCCAACCCGCGTACACGCTTGACGGCTCCCGACGCTGGTCGCCCGGCGGCCGGGGCGGGCATGAAGGCTACATCGCCGGCTACTTCATCGAGGCGGGGATCGCGCACTATGAGATGACGAATCGTACGAACGCCCGCTTCTACCATGCAGCGAAGAAGCTTGCGGACTGCTGGTGCGCGAACATCGGCCCGGCTCCGAAGAAGCCGTGGTACGACGGGCACCAGGAAATGGAAATGGCCCTGGTTCGGCTCGGTCGGCTCGTGAATGAAGTGGACGGCAGGGGCACGGGCGACAAGTATATCGCGTTGGCGAAATTCCTGTTGGATTGCCGCCGGGACGGCAGTGAATACGACCAGAGCCATCTGCCGGTGACGCGGCAATACGAAGCTGTCGGACACGCCGTGCGGGCAGTGTATTGTTATGCCGGCATGGCCGACGTGGCCATGGAGATGCGCGATGTGGATTATCAGAGCGCGGTGATGTCCCTGTGGAACAGCATCGTCAACAGGAAATACTATGTCACGGGCGGGATCGGCAGCGGCGAAAGTTCCGAAGGGTTCGGGCCTGATTACTCGCTGCGCAACAACGCCTACTGCGAATCATGCTCCAGTTGTGGCGCGATCTTCTTTCAGCATAAACTCAATCTGATGTACCACGATGCCAGGTACGCGGACTTGTACGAGGAGACACTGTACAACGCGCTGCTCGGTTCGGTCGACCTGGACGGGAAGAACTTCTACTATCAGAATCCCCTCGACGGCGGCGGGGCGCGGTATGCCTGGCATGACTGTCCCTGTTGTGTCGGCAACATTCCCCGCGTTCTGCTGGCACTGCCGACCTGGATGTACGCGACGGACGTGGACGGCGTATACATCAATCTCTTCATCGGCAGCACCGTGACGGTTCCACCGTTTGGCGAGATCGTGCAGACGACCAACTATCCCTGGAGCGGCGCCTCCATTGCCGTCAATCCGACGACGACCAGGACGTTCAGCATTCGTATCCGTGTGCCGAATCGCACGGTGAGCCGTCTCTACACCAGCACGCCCAATGCCGATGGCATCAGCGCCATCACGGTAAACGGCACCCCCATTACGCCGAAGGTCGAGAACGGGTACGCCGTTATCCGACGCGAGTGGAAGACCGGCGACACGATCAATGTGGAACTGCCGCGGGTGATCCAAAGAGTCAAGGCCGCCGGCAAGATTGCTGCGGACATGGGCCGGGTCGCCTTGCGCTATGGGCCCTTGGTGTACAACATCGAGCGCGTCGATCAGGACATCAGCCAGGCCCTCAGTCCGGCGGCGGAATTGACGACGGAATGGCGTCCCGAGCTGTTGGGCGGGGTCATGGTCATCAAGGGCACGTTTGCCAACGGCGCCCCCATGCGGGCGATTCCGAACTACGCGCGAAACAACCGCGACGCCAACGGACGCGGCGGTTCCATCGTCTGGATCAAGGACCAGTGATCACCGCGATTCGAGGTCGACTTTCAGCGACAGGAACTTGAGCATATCCTTCAGTGTGATGATGCCCAGGAGCCGGCCGCCGTCGAGGGGGAAGGCGGGGATCACGTTGAACGCGGCCAGGATCATGTTCAGTCAGGCCAGGTAGCCCACGACGGCGTTCACCGGCAGCGGCCGGTCCACGCCGCGTCCCAGCCGGGCGACGAAGCACAGCACGACCGCCAGTGCGAGGCTCGAGAGCGGACCGGCGATGGCCATGAAGAACTCCACTCCCGGACGGCTGGGTTCGTCCTCCATTTCCGCGACCCCGCCGAAGATGAAGAGCGTGATGCCGCGCATGGGCAGGTTAAGACGTCGGGCCACAAAGGATTGGTAGAATGCGTGAAAGACAATCGAGATGAAAAGCCCCAACGCGCCGATGGCCCCCATCCACCAGTAGACGGCGGACTCACACCGAGGAGAATTGACGCTGCAGGAGGTTCACGATCCGGCCGGGATCGTCTTCCTGCCGCAGTTGCCGGCGGAAATCTTCCTGCATCAGACTGCGTGACAGCCTGGCGAAAGCCCGCAGATGAGCGTTGTCGTTGTCGCGCCAGCGCCCCAGGAAGATCACGGTGTCCACGGGCTTGCCGTCCAGGGCATTCCAGTCGATCGGACGAGCCAGCTTGATCACGCCGATCGTGTCGGCCTGCAGGGCCGCGCACTCGCAGTGGGGGACCGCGAAGCCGAACCCCAGGCCCGTGGAATAGGTCGTCTCGCGTTGCCACAAGGCGTTTTCCACGGCACCGGAGTTGTCCGTGCGTCCGACCACGTAAAGACGATCCGTCAGGATCTTAAGGGCCTGCTCCCGGGTCGCGGCTTCCACGTTCGTCAGCACCATCTCCGGATCGAAGATCGACAGGGGGTGCGATGCTTTCCGTGCGCTGAGCAGCTTGTCGGCCACCGCGGCGGCGTCGCAGCACGCGGCCAGGTCTTGCACGAAAGCGGCAGGCGGACGGACTTGGTGCGCTAACGCCGTCTTGAGCCTGCCCACCGCGGTGGGCACGACGCTGATCTCCTGGACGCCCAATCCCAGCCACAGCGGCACGAACAGATCCTCCCCGGCCATCTCGCCACACACGCCGATCCATTTGCCGGCGGCCCGCGCCTGTTCCACGATGCGGGCGAGCAGGCGAATGAAGGAAGGGTGACATCCTGCCGGTATGGGGGAAGCCTGCGCCTGGCTGCGGTCCAGCGACAGGTGATACTGCGTCAGATCGTTCGTGCCGATGCTGAAGAAATCGACCACGCCGGCGAGCTTGTCCATAACGTCGGCTGCCGCGGGAGTCTCGATCATGGCTCCGAGCGGCGTCGCAGCGTTGTGGTCCAGCTTGTGGGACGCCAGTTCCAACTTGGTCTGCTCGAAAATGGACTGTACCCATTGGATTTCTTCAAGCGTCCGGATCATCGGAATCATGATTCGGGCTTGTCCAAGAACGGCGGCCCGCAACAACGCACGTACCTGCGTGCGGAAAACCTCGGCGAAACGAACGTAGAATTTGATACCCCGCCCCTCGACCGACGGAGCGAGGCAGGGAACAGGCTTGTCGCCTCCGACATCGAGCGTGCGGAAGATCACGGGGCGTGTGCCGGCGGCTCTTAGGACTTCCTGATAGGCAGCTAATTGCTCGGCCTCGTCCGGAGGCGTCGCCCGATCCATGTACAGCATCTCCGTGCGGAACAGACCGATCCCGTCGGCGCCCGCATCGAACGCCACCGGCGCATCCTGGGCGCACGAGATATTGGCGCCGACTTCCAGCGTCACACCGTCCCGCGTGCGCGCCGGCTGCCGGGCGAGAGATTGGAGCCGATCCCGGCGCAGTTGCAGCTTGGTCTGTTCGAGACGGTAGTAATCGCGCGCGGACGGACTGGGCTCGACGACGAGCAGACCCAGCGTGCCATCAACGATCACCTCGCGGCGGGCCAGTGCGATCAGAGCGCCCATATCCATGCCGACGATGGTCGGGATGCCGCGGGCCCGGGCCAGAATGACCGTGTGCGACGTCGTGCCGGCTTCCCCCAGTACCAGACCTTTCAGATAGTCGCGGTTCAACCCGAGGAAGGCCGAGGGCGTCAGGCGGTCGATGGCCAGAATCGCCGGGGCGTCGAGTGTCACACGCTGCGGCGTCAGGACAGCGGGACCGTAGATTTCGCTGAGCAACTGGGCGCACAAGTCCTCCACGTCCAGCGCCCGTTCGTTGATGACGAGGTTCTCGCAGCTTCTGAATCGTTCCGCTACCTGGTGCAGCGTATCGAGGACAGCCTGCCCGGCGGATGCGCGCCGCTGGAGGATAGCCGCGTGAATCGTGTCGATGAACTCCTCGTCATTCAGCATGCACTGGTGGACGTACAGAATCTGCCCCGCGACTTCGCTGGAGCGCGTGCGCGCCTGACGGTCGAATCGTTCCGTCAGTCGGCGGCACGCGTCATCCACCTTCGCCTTCTCCGCGTGCGGATCGTCGTCCGGGCGAATATCGAGCCGGGTCGGCAGATGCGTGGCGCGCACCAGATGGAGAGAGGCTTGTGCCACGCCGGGGACGGTGGCAATGCCGCGCAGGTAAGAAGGATTCGCCGCTTGCAGCGAGTAAGGCAGAACCGCCTGGGCGGCATCCGTGGGGACCGCGTCGGCGACGTCGTCGCAATGGGGCAGCTCGGTGTCGATGTAGCGACGAACCGCTTCCAGCGCCTTGTCCTGGTCCGCGCCGGAAACGGAGAGGCAGAGCCGGTCTCCGTGCCGGATATCGGCGCCCACCAGGGAGAAGACGCTGTGCGCATTAGCGACACGGTTGTTCCGGATATTCGTGAGGGTGATACTCGACCGGTAGCTTCTGGCGACGGACTGCAGGTGACTGGCAGGCCGGGCGTGCATCCCGCGGGCCAATGGACATTGAAACGTGTGCGTATACATAGGGAGGCGCGGCTCCGTCATATCCGGCTGAATATTCCCAGCGGATCTTTCAGGACCTGCCGCACCGGCACCTCGATCTTCCGGATCTTGTCGAAGCGCGACGCTTTCTCCACGGCGATATCGGTGGCGATGATCGCGACATCGGCCTGGGCGATATCGGCCTCGGACAGTTCATTCTCGATGCCCATGGCGCCCTGCGTCTCGACCATGATGACGTGACCGAGCTTCTTGGCCGTTTGTTCGAGTTTCTCGGCGGCCATATACGTATGGGCGATGCCCGTCGGACAGGCCGTTACGGCGACGATGTTCATGACGCACTATCCTCCGCTGTCAGCGGCTTCTCAGTGAATGTCTTGATCGTATTGATCGCAAGGGCGGTGACGATCGTGCCGACGACAATGGCGACGATGTACATCACGGGCCGATCGACGACGGCCAGGACGATGGGACCGCCGTGCGGCGCGTGATCGCCGACACCGCCCAGCATGGCGATGGTCGCCGCGGTCATCGAACCGACGACGATGGACGGAATGACCCGGAAAGGATCGGCGGCCGCAAAGGGAATCGCGCCTTCGGTAATGCCGATCAGGCCCATACCGACGGCGGCCGCCCCGGCTTCCCGCATCTGCGTGGACCAGAGCCGCTTGCGGATGATCGTCGCCAACCCCAACCCGAGTGGCGGCGTGCAGATCGCGGCGGCACAGGCGCCCATGATCGAGGCGTTGCCCTGCTGAATCATGGCCGCCCCGAAAAAGAACGCCGCTTTGTTGACCGGGCCGCCCATGTCGAACGCGATCATGGCGCCCAGCAGCATCGCCAGCACGATCTGCGAGCCGCTTTGCATCTGCTCCAGGAAATGGCCCAGGTTCACCATGATCCTGGCCAGCGGCATGTTCAACACCAGCATCAGCAGGCCGACCGGCAGGGCCGAGAAAATGGGGATGACGATGATCGGCATCACGGGCTGAATGACCTTCGGCACGCGGAGCTTCTTGATAGCATTGACCACGTAACCCGCGACCAGCCCGATCAGCAGAGCGCCGAGGAAGCCGGCGCTGGCGGACCGGTTGTCGACGGTCTGCGGCATGCCGGCGATGAAACCCCCGACAAAGCCCGGCACCAGTCCCGGCCGCCCGGCCATGCCGTAAGCGATGAAGCCGGCCAGCACCGCCGGGAACAGCTTGAAGGCCGATTCGCCGATCGTGAACATGTTCTGCACGAACGCCGGTGCGTGCTCCACGTCCGGGCCCCCGTTGGCGGCTGGCGGGACGAAACGGATGACGTAGGCCAAAGACAGCGCAATCAGTATCCCGCCGCAGGCGATGAAGGGAATCGTGTACGAGACACCCGTCAGCAGGTACTGCTTGTGTTTGGACAACTGTTCTTTGCATGCACTCATCATGGACTCCCGATAGCGGAGACGACGCTTACATCGTAGTTCATTCCCGCCGGCGGAACAATGCGACATAATAACATTTATGTGAGGATTGTAACATTGCCGCAAAAGAACTGCGGCTTCTCCGTCGAAAGATGGTAGAATTCGATCATTCAGGTCGGGCTGAGCCGGCATGAAGAAGAGCGTTCCACAAGCGTCGCAGAGTGTCCGATGGATAGCCGAACAACCATACAAGCCCAACTGCGCAAGGCACTGAAAGGCAAAGAGGTCCGGCGGGTCGTCTATGCCGGGTCCGATGTGGCGCCGTCCCTGTATGCCTTTGTCGTGAACTTCCCCAGCCTGGCCCTCGTGCTGGAGGGCGATTACCAGGTCGAGCGGGCCGGGGACGGCGGCGCCACGACGTGTTCGTTGCGGGTCGGCGACGTCCTGTACGCACCCGCCAACTGCTGGTACCGTCCCACCTGGAAGCACGCCAGCCGCACCTTGACGATTCTGTTTGGACAAAGGCAGACGGGCTTCAGTCTGGTGGACAGTTCCCCCGGGCGCAAAGGCCCAACGCTGGATGTCGTGAAGTACCATACGAGCCTGAAGCTGAGCAGCATGTGCCGGGAATTGTTGGGACTCTGCGACCAGGCCGGCCAGCCGCACCACCATCGGGACATCGCGGTGCATCTGGTGCAGGCCCTGCTGCTCAGTTGCGAGGAGTTGCTGGAGGATAGTCCTTCGACCGTGATGACCAAGCCACACGCCCTGTACGAGAGCATCTGCTCCTACGTGCAGCAACACTTCCATCAGCCGCTGGCGCGCGATTCGGTGGCGGCCGAGTTCGAGATCACGCCGACCCATCTGTCGCGGCTGTTTCGCACCGAGGGATTGATGCGGTTCTGGGACTACGTGACATTGGTGCGGCTCGATCGCGCGAAATTCCTGCTGGTGGAATATGGTATCCCGGTGAAGATCGTGGCCGCCCGGTGCGGGTTCAGCGACACGACCTATTTCTGCCGTGTCTTCCGACGCCGTACGAAACTGACCCCGATGCAGTACCGCCTCAAGTACGGACGCAAAGCAGGATGACGGTGGAGTCCGGGTCGGAAGCGCCAGGCAAGATCACGGGTGGCATCGCCCAGGATGGCGACAACGAAATCAAGCAGGTTGTCTTCTGATGAAACGCGGGGTACTATCTGCCTGAAGATTTCATAGGAGGTCAAACATGTTCACTTTCAGAGGCAACGTACTCACGCTAGGGGCAATGTGCCTGATCACTATGGCGGTGACGGCGGCCCCGCAGACCATCAAGCCCGGCGCGGTCTGGCCGGACACCAACGACAGACACATCCAGGCCCACGGCGGCGGCATCCTCAAGCTCGACGGCACCTACTACTGGTTCGGCGAAGATCGCCGTCAGGGGCTGGACCGTGCGAACCGCTACGTCAGCTGCTATGCCTCGACCGACCTGGCTCACTGGACGCTCCGCAAGGAAATCAAGTTCGCGCCGCCGGAAGAAGTCGCCGGCCGTGGTTTCGTCCTGGAGCGGCCCAAGGTCTTCTACAACGCCAAGACGAAGAAGTACGTCATGTACATGCACCTCGACGACGGCCGCTACGCGCTGGCCCGCGTGGGTGTGGCGACGTGTGACACCGTGGACGGCGACTACCAGTTCCTCAAGAGCTTCCGTCCGTTGAACTGTGAAAGCCGGGACATCGGACAGTTCATCGACGATGACGGCTCGGCCTATCTGATCTTCGAAGATCGTCCGGCCAAGGGTTTCCACATCTCCAAATTGTCGGACGATTACCTGAACGTCGAGAAGGATATGTGCCTGATTCGCGCCCCGCTGGAAGGCGGCGCGGTTGTTCACTACCAGGATCTCTACTACGTCATCGGCTCGGCCCTGACCGGCTGGCGTCCCAATCCGAACAAGTATGCCACCGCCAAGTCGCTCGAAGGGCCGTGGTCCGAGTTCAAGGACATCGCACCGCCCGAGACGAACACGTACGGCGCGCAGTCGACGATGATGCTGAAGGTCGTGGGCACCCAGGCGACCACGGTGATCTTCATGGGCGATCAGTGGAAACCGCAGACGCAATGGGATTCGCGTTACCTCTGGATGCCGCTGGAAATCGGCGATGGCAAGCTCTGGCTGCCGGAACCGAAAGAGTGGACGCTGGACGTTGAGACCGGCGCGGTCGTGATCAAGAAGTGAGAAGACCGATGCGAGTCTCTGCATAGAGGAGGATGGATCAGATGAAAGCGCGACAGGTCGTGACAATGTGGATGATGGCGCTCTGCGTTGCCACGGCGGCAGCGGCTCAGGCCTCGGATGTGGCGAAGTACATGATCGGGGCGGACCTGTCGTTCCTCAAGCAGGCGGAAGAGGGGGGCACGGTGTTCAAGGACGCCAACGAGGTCAAGCCGGGTCTGCAGATCTTCCAGGATCACGGCTACAACTGGATTCGTCTGCGCCTCTTCCACACACCGACGGACCTGCCGAACAACCTGGACTACACGCTCGCACTGGCCACCGCGGCCAAGAAGCTCGGGTACAAATTCCTGCTGAACTACCATTACTCCGATACGTGGGCCGACCCGGGAAAGCAGTACCCGCCGCGCGCGTGGGTGGGGAAGTCGCACGCCGAGCTGGTGCAGGCGGTGCGCGAGTACACGCGCGACACGATCGTCGCTCTGCGCCACGGCGGCGCTATGCCGGACATGGTGCAGATCGGCAACGAGGTCACGCCCGGGATGCTGTGGCCTGATGGTCGGCTGCCCGCGAATTGGGACAACTTCGCCGAGCTGCTGCAAGCGGGCATTGCCGGAGTCGAGGAGGGACGAGGTCCGTCGGCCCGACCGCGCATCATGATTCACATCGACAAGGGCGCCGACAAGGACGTGACCAAAGCGTACTTCGACAAGCTGAACACCTACAATGTCGACTACGACGTCATCGGGCAATCCTATTATCCCTGGTGGCACGGCAGTCTTCTGGACCTGCGTGAGAATCTCATCTTCATGGCCAACACCTACCAGAAGGATATCGTGCTCGTCGAGGTGGCCTACTGCTGGCAGCCGACGGAATACCGCACGCGGGTCGGTCCCTTTGCGGAGAGCCCCGATGGGCAGAAGGAATTCCTCGACGAGGTGAACCGGATGGTCATGGGCACGCCGAACGGCCGGGGGATCGGCGTCTTCTGGTGGGAGCCGGCGGTTACGGGCAGTCTCCGCAGCCGCGGCATGTTCGACAATAGCGGCAACGCCCTGCCGGTCATCGAGGTCTTCGACCGCTTTACCCGAAACTGATACAGACTGGAACATCTCTGGGATAATTGTGCCATTTTCGATGTCCGTTCGCTCGCAACGGGCGTCAGTCGGTAGAATGAGAGCGAATCTGTTATGATGACTTTCTCAACGAGGCCGGTTCGCTCGCGGCCGCACACCATCGTGCCGGCGGCCTTCTGCGTTTTCATTGCCACCTGCTGCGCGGGGGGCGCGGAATGGCAATGGTCGATTGAGGTCACAGGCGGCCGGGAGAACGGCGGTCCGGCCCGGGCGTTTCTCTGGATTCACCCCGATTGCAAGCGCGTGCGCGGCGTGGTTCTTGCTCAGCACAATATGGAGGAAATCCAGATCCTGGAGAACCCCAAGTTCCGCAAGGGATTGAGCGAGCTTGCATTTGCGGAGGTCTGGTGCGCGCCGGCGTTCGACCACCTGTTCCGGTTCCATGAAGGAGCGGGGGACACGTTCAACGGGATCATGAACGATCTGGCCGAACAGTCGGGCTATGACGAACTCAGGCATGCGCCCATCGTTGGCATGGGCCATTCCGCGGCAGCGAGCTGGCCGTATTACTTCGCCGCCTGGGATCCCAATCGGGCACTGGCGGCGATCTCCGTCAGTGGGCAATGGCCCTACGTCCGCGACAACGGCACCTTCGCTCCGGATATCTGGGGCGCTCGCACGATCGACTACATCCCTTGCCTGGAGACGATGGGCGAATATGAAGCGGCGAACACGTGGTCGACCGAGGGACTGCAAGAGAGGCAACAGCATCCGTTGCTGCCGCTGAGCATGTTGGCCGCCCCGGCGGAAGGGCATTTCGCCTCGACGGATAAGAAGGCGGAGTATCTGATTCTATACATCCGGAAGGCGATACAGTACCGGATGCCGCAAGAAACACCGACGGAGGGGCCGCCCAGGCTCAAGCCGATCGATCCGACTCAGACGGGCTGGCTGGCGGACAAGTGGCGCTTCAATCAGCCGCCCACCGCCCCGGCGGCGCCGGTCGGGCAGTACACGGGCGACCGGGCCCAGGCATTCTGGTTCTTCGACGAAGAGATGGTCCGAGCGACCGAGGCGTACCAGGCCGCGTATCGCGGGATGAGACCGCAGTTGGTGGGGTATGTGCAGGATGGCAACATGGTTCCCCAGCGGAGCACGCATCTGCAGGTGACGCTCAAGTTCGAGCCGCTGGAGGATGGTGTGACGTTCAGACTGACAGGGGCTTTCTACGATACGGTCCCAGGTGGCAGTCCCCGCCCGGCGAATTGGAGCGGACTGGCCGCCGGTTCTCCGATCGGGCACGCCACCGGCGGGGGGGCAATCGCCATCGATCGCATCTGCGGCCCGTTCGAGAAGCTGAGCCCCGATACGTTTGCTTTTCGCCTGCAAAGAGGGCTGGGCGCGAATCTCAAGAACTACGAACTGTGTTTTGCCGCCACGCATCCGGGCGACGGCGAATACAAACCGGCCGTGCAGCAGGCGAACATGATCCTGCCCCTGCGCCATGCCGAAGGTGCCGAGCAGCACATCACGTTCCCCGCAATCCCGGACCAGCAGGCGGGAACGAAATCCATCAAGCTCAGTGCCACGTGCGACAGCGGTACGCCGGTCTACTACTACGTCCGCGAGGGCCCGGCCGAGATCGAGGGCGGTACGCTGACGTTCACCGCCATTCCCCCGCGCAGCAGATACCCGGTCAAAGTGACTGTCGTAGCCTGGCAGTACGGGCGGACGAGCGACCCGAAGTTGCAGACAGCCGTCCCAGTAGAGCAGGCATTCTCCATCGTAAAGTGAAAGGGACATGGGATGAGGACGAAAATCGTCATGAGATTTGTTATCGTCGGATTTTGCTGCCTGCCGGCACCGGTGGGGGCTTGGGCGCGGGAGCAGAGCATTCAACCGGCGGCACGCGTACCCCAGACCAGCATGGGGGTGACGCAGCTTCCCAATGAGAAACTCGATTGGCTGCTCGATGCCAAGTTCGGCATGTTCATTCACTGGGGTCTGTACGCCGGTCCGGGACGCGGGGAGTGGCTCATGGAGAACCAGGGGATGTCCCCCGAGCAGTATCGGCGCTATGCATACCCCGAGAGTGGCGACGCCTATTTCGACGCCAATGACTATCATCCTCAGGCCTGGGCGCAGCTCGCCAAAGATGCCGGCATGAAGTGGATGTGCCTGACGGCGCGGCACCACGACGGCTTCTGCCTCTTCGATAGTCCGCATCCCAACGCCTTCACGAGCGTGCAGACCCTGCACCGGGACCTGTTCGCGGAATATGTGAAAGCCTGCCGTGACGCGGGATTGAAGGTCGGCATCTACTACTCGCCGTTGAGCTGGCGCTATCCCGGCTACTACGACGTGACCGGCACAAACTGTCTGCCCAACAAGTTCGGGTACCAGACGGACCCCGCCCACCTGGAGAATGCCCGGCTGATGAAGGAAGAGAACTACGTGAACGTCAGGAAGCTCCTGACCGGCTACGGCCGGATCGATCACATCTTCTGGGATGGCGGCTGGCTGGGGCAGAAGGGCTCCGACGCGGACGCGGCGTATTTCCATGAGTCCGGCAGGTATCTTGACCCCGCGAACCGCTGGCCCATCCCGAAGGAGTATCAGGATATCGAAGAGGGCACGGGGAGAGGGCTGGGGATCATGGGGATGGTGCGCAAGTATCAACCCGAGGCGATTACCAACCTCCGCTACGGATGGATGGGCGATATCATCGAGCAAGAGGGTTCCGGAGAGACCACCGGGAAGATCCGCAGTGACGTGATCTGCAACAAGTGTCTGACCATGCAAAACGGGAGCTGGGGCTACCACGCCGAGTCGGTCGCGAACGGCAATATCATGACGCGGGATCAGTTGGTGCGCTACCTGGCCAACTGCGTCGTGCGCAACATGACGCTGCTCGTGAACGTGGGCCCCGACCGGCACGGGGTGATTCCCGCGCTGGAGCAGCAGCGCCTGAGGGAAATGGGTGCGTGGCTGTCCAAAATGGGGGACGCGGTCTACGGCACGCGCGGCGGGCCGTGGGAGCCCGTCGACCGCCAGTACGGCTATTGCTACAAAGGGTCCACCGTCTTCGTTCACCTGTTGGCCGAGCACGCGGGAACCACGTTCCAGGTCCCACCGCTGGGTGGGCTGAAAGTCAAGCGGGTCTATGAAGTCTACACCGGCAGACCACTGCCCTTTGAGGGGGATAGTAGTGTCACGGTGCGTGACATCGACCGCACCGCTTCGCCGGCGGACTCTGTGATCGCTGTTGAATACCATGACGAAGTCCAGCGCGTCTGGGCGAAATAGGAGGTGTTCAGGTGAGTCGCCCAGTGTTCAGATACAGGAATGGGGTGGGCGGTCTGCTGATCGCCAACGCTCTCGCTATCGGTTTGTTGCAGGCGGCCGAGCCGGTGCGGAATCAACTGATCACCTACCCTGCGCCCGCGGGGGTCACGCGGAAAGGGGACTTCACGGTGAAAGTGCGCTCGCCGGGGGGCGAGTGGCGGGACGTCGCGGATTACCTGTTCAAGGTTGATGCCGTGCAGGGGACCGCACATTCCCCGCAGGACTCGTCCGTAGCCTATTTCGACTGCGCCGGGACAGTGGAAGTCTCGGTCACCTCCAATCGGGGCGACATCAAGTCGGCACGCGTGCGGCCGCTGTCCTACGACATCAAGCCGGAGGTAAAGGGCAACACGCTCGGCTTCTCGTTGTCACAGCCGCGCAATCTGTCGGTTGAGGTCAACGACGACATCTTCAACAATCTGCAGCTCTTCGCCAATCCCATCGAAACGAACCGCCCGGACCCGAAGGATCCCAACGTCATCTACTTTGGGCCGGGATTCCATGCCGTGCCGAACAATCGCGTGACCGTCCCGTCCGGCAAAACAGTCTACATCGCCGGCGGCGCCGTTGTCCGTGCTCAGATTCTGATCAACCGCGCAGAGAACGTGCGCGTGATCGGTCGGGGCATTATCGATCAGTCGATTCGCAACGGTCTGCGCGTCGCCAATTCAGAGAACGTGCAGGTCGAAGGCGTGATCGGCTCGCAGTTCTTCACGGGCGGCTCGCAGAACGTGATGATCCGCAACTGCAAGTGCATCAGCTACATGGGCAACGGCGACGGGATGAACGTCATCTCCAGCTCCGATGTCCTGATCGACGGTGTCTTCAACCGCAACTCCGATGACTGCATCACCGTGTACGCCACCCGGCTGGGTTTCGTCGGCGGCGCCGCCCGCGTCACGGTGCAGAACTCGACGCTGTGGGCCGACGTCGCTCACCCGATTCTGGTCGGCACGCACGGCAATACGCCCAACCCCGAGACGATCGAAGACTTGAAGTTCCTCAATCTCGACATCCTCGATCACAAGGAACCCCAGATCGACTACCAGGGCTGCCTGAGCCTCAACGCCGGGGACAGCAACCTGATTCGCGACGTGACGTTCGAGAACATCCGCGTGGAGGACTTCCGGCAGGGCCAGTTGCTGAATCTGCGGGTCTTCTACAACACCAAGTACTGCACGTCGCCCGGCCGGGGCATCGAGAACGTTCTGTTCAAGAACATCACCTACAATGGCACGCACGCCGAGCAATCCATCATCGCCGGCTACGATGACACACGGAAGGTCAGGAACATCGTTTTCGAGAATCTGGTCATCAATGGCACGGTGATCTCGGATCGCATGCCCAAGCCGGCGTGGTACAAGACGTCGGACATGGGCCGTATCTTCGTCGGCGAGCATGTGGAGGGGGTGGAATTTCGCGCTGCACAATGAGGAGAACGCTGTGAGTCGATCATCAACTATCTCGTTGACTGGCCTGGTATTTCTGGTTCTGTGGTCAGGACCCGCCGTGGCGGCGTTCATCCATCCCGGATTGCTGCATAGCCAGGCCGACCTGGATCGGATGAAGGCCGCGGTGGCGGCGGGGCAGGAGCCGGTCAAGAGCGGCTTCGAGGTCTTCAAGGCCAACGCTCAATCTCAGGTCACCTATAAGATGCGGGGCCCTATGGTGACGGTGGGGCGGAACCCGACCGTCGGCCAGGGCACCTACGATACGGACTCGAACGCCGCCTATCAGTGTGCCATCATGTGGTGCCTCACGGGGGACGTCACCTACGCGAATAAGTCCAAAGAGATCCTCAATGCCTGGTCGTCGACACTCAAGTCGATCACGGGCCGTGACGCTGTGCTGATGGCGGGCCTGGGGCCTTTCAAGATGGTCAACGCCGCCGAGATCATCCGCTATACCAACACCGGGTGGTCCGAGGCCGAGATTCAACAGAGCGAACGTCACTTTAAGGAAGTCGTCTATCCGGTCATAGAGGATTTTGCTCCGTTCGCCAACGGCAACTGGGATGCCGCGGCGATCAAGACCCTGATGGCGATCGGGGTCTTCTGCAACGATCGCACGATCTTCGAGCGAGCCCTGCGTTATTATGTCAACGGCTCGGGCAACGGTCGCCTGACCTGCTACATCGTCAATGAGGACGGCCAGTGCCAGGAGAGCGGGCGTGATCAGCAGCACACGCAGCTCGGTCTGGCGCTGCTGGGCGACTGCTGCGAGATGGCCTGGAACCAGGGCCTGGACCTCTACGGCTACGCGAACAATCGTCTGCTGAAAGGTTTCGAGTACACGGCCAAGTACAACCTGGGCGAGGATGTCCCGTTCGTCGAGTGGCTGGACCGGACCGGCAAGTACCACCACCGGCAGATCTCCAGCGACGGCCGCGGACACCTCCGTGCCGTCTATGAGCAGGTCTACAATCACTTTGTGAATCGCGTGGGAGTCCCCGCCCCCTATACGCAGAAAGCCGCCGAGAAGATCCGGCCGGAAGGGCCCGGCCTGCCGAGTGCCGATCACATCGGTTTCGGAACACTGCTCTTCTCGCGTCCGCCGGCGACATCCACCCCGAAAGTCCCCGCGGGAAAGCCCTCCGCGCCCGGGGCTCTGATCGCGCAAGGCTCCGCCGCGGCAATCAGACTCACCTGGATCGCGTCGGTTGGTGCGACGAGCTATACCGTCAAGCGGGCCACGACCAGCGTTGCTCCGTATACAGTCATTGCCAGGGATGTCACGTTGTCTTCGTATGTCGATGAAAAAGTCGAGGCCGGCAAAACGTACTACTATGTCGTATCCGCCTCGAACGCTGAAGGCGAAGGCGGGGATGCGTACGAGACCGGCATCACCGCCGGAATGCCGTCCTCCTGGAAACAGCAGGATGTGGGCGATGTGAAGGTCACGGGCTCAACGTCCTATGATGGAAGAATGTTCAGGCTCGAGGGTGCCGGTGCCGACATCGGGGGCAGGGGCGATCAATTCCAGTTCGCCTATGTCACGACGGGCGGCGACGGCACCCTCACGGCCCGGTTTGTGCCTCCGATGAGCGCGCAACTCTCCAGGCTGGGCCTGATGATGCGCCAGGATGCGACGGCGGGTTCGGCGGGTGTATCGCTCCTGATCTGTCCTGCCAGCAGGAAGAACCTCGAAGCGCCCGGATACAACGTGCAACTGATGCTGCGCCCGACGGCCGGGGCGGACGCGCAGGCGGTGGCTGTCAGTGCGAATCTGCCCGAGCCCTGGGTGGCCAACGGCCGGTTCATGGAACCGTATTGGCTCAAGCTGACACGTTCCGGCGCCAGCATTACCGGCTCGACTTCGCCCGATGGCCGGAATTGGACGCCGGTGGGCACGGCCGTCACGCAGTTCCAGGGCGATCTACAGATAGGCCTGGCCGCGTGCTCTCGCCTGACCACCGTAACCACGACAATCATGTTTGACAGTGTCTCGAACCGATAGGAGTGACTCATGAGGATTCTGCATCTCTTGGCATGTAGCATTTGTTTGGGCGTGGCGTCTGCTTGTTCGGCGGCGACAGCCGTGGAATCGCCGGATGGAAAGGTGGTGATCAATTTCTCCCTGCAGGATAAGGGCGTACCGGCGTACACGATCGATTACCTGGGCAAGCCCATCGTGCTCGAATCGCGGCTGGGATTGGAGCCGAACTTCGCGGAGGGTTTCCGGGTGACCGGGACCTCGACGGATGTGCACCAAGGCGAGTGGACGCAACTGTTCGGCGAGCGGAGGATCGTGCCGGAGAACTATCGCGAGTTGAACGTGGATCTGAAACACTCCTCCGGCCGGCTTGTGCGTCTCATGTTCCGCGCCTACAACGAAGGGGCGGCACTGCGGTACTCGTTCCCCCCGCAGGCCGGGGGCGACTTCGTCTTCAGCGGGGAGCGGACCGAATTCCGTTTTCCGGAGGATACTTATGGTTATGCCGCCTATGCAACGGAGGACGAGTACTACCGCGTGAAGACGGGGGAGATCAAGCCCTTCTGCGAAAGGCCGCTGACCCTCGAATACGCCAACGGTTCGTTCGCCTCTCTGGCGGAGGCCGCCAACACGGCCTATCCGCGCATGATGCTGTCACCACTGCCGGATGTCCCGGGAGCGCTCGTCACTGCCCTGGGCGGGCGCACGGCGAACACCACGGCGCGTAGCCAGCGTCACAATCCGACGGTCACCTTGAAGCCGGGTGACAGCACGCCCTGGCGTGCCTTCGTGGTCGGTCCCAAGCCCGGCGCTTTGTTGGAGCGCAATTATCTGATCCGTAATCTCAATCCGCCCTGCACCATACCCGACACCTCCTGGATCAGGCCCGGCAAGGTCATGCGTGACACGACGCTGACTACGGAGAACTCCAAGGCGATCATCGACTTCGCCGTCACGGGGGGGCTGCAATATGCGCATCTGGATGCCAGATGGTACGGCAGCGAGGATGCCCAGGCGGGCGATGCCACCACGGCGCGTGCCCGGAACCTGGATGTGAACGAGATCATTCGCTATGGACGGGAGAAGAAGGTCGGTCTGATCGTATACGCGGATCGCCGCCAGGTGGAGAGGCAACGTGACATTCTGTTCCCCCTCTATGAGAAGTCGGGCATCAAGGGAGTGAAGCTTGGTTTCGTCAATGTCGGGCCGCAGTCGGAAACGGCTTGGATCACTGAAACGATTCAGAAAGCCGCCGAACATCACCTGCTGCTCAACATCCACGACGGCTACCGCTCCACCGGCCTGGAGCGCACGTGGCCCAACCTCATGACGGTCGAGGGCATCCGGGGCAACGAGCACCATCCGACGCCGGAACACAATTGCACGCTGCCTTTCACGCGCTACGTGCTCGGCATCGGCGACTACACGGTCTGCTACATGGACGCGCGGAACCAGACTACGCACGCCCACCAGTTGGCGATGGCCGTAGTGTCGTTCAGCCCGCTGCAGTGGATCTACTGGTACGACCGGCCGAGTCAGTACCACAATGAGCCGGAGCTGGAGTTCTTCCGCAAAGTCCCCACCGTCTGGGACGACACGAAGGTCATCAACGGCAAGATCGGTCAGTACGCCACCATCGCCCGCCAGAGCGGGGAAGACTGGTTCCTCGGCACGATCAACAACAGCGAAGCCCGCCAATTGCCGATTCCGTTGGCCTTTCTCACCGAGGGCAAGAAGTACGTCGCCCACCTCTACTCGGACGACCCGACGGTGACGACCAGCACGAAGGTGAAGGTCGAAACACGGCCGGTGGATTCCAGGACGACGCTGGACGTCCGCTTGCAGTCCAGAGGGGGCCAAGCGATCTGGATCACGCCGTCGCGGTAGAGACAACACATTGCAGTTTACTCCCGTCGAATCGCGCAGTACATTTCCTGCCGGTAGGGGCGAATGATCATTCGCCCTTGATGGTTACGAAGATGGGAGGTCCTCAGTATGCGACGAGTGGTTTTCTGCTTCGCGCTGGCAATGTCATGTATCACCGCAGTGAAAGCCAACGAGTCGCCGTTATTGGTGCGCTCGCCGGAGGGCAAGGTCGAGGTGTCCATAACAGCGAAAGGTGTGCCGACCTATGCCGTGAGCGTCGATGGCCAGATGATCGTCCGCCCATCACAGTTGGGGCTGCAACTGGCGGGTGGAGTGGCTCTCGGCAAGGATGTCGAGCTGATCAAAGCCGAACCTCGCAGCGTCAATGCCAGTTGGGAGAATCCGTTCGGCAAGCGGCGACAGGTGCGCGACGAGTGCAACGAACTATGCCTCGTGTTCAACGAGAAATCCAGCGCGCCGAAAACGTTCGCAATCGTCTTCCGCGCGTACGATGATGGTGTCGCTTTCCGTTATGTTCTGCCGGCGCAGAGTGGAATGGCGAGGTTCATTCTGGAGCGGGAGCAGACCGAATTCGCTTTCGCGGGCAACTGGGTGTGTTACGCCGGACAACAGGACAGAGGTTTCCAGGGGGCGCAGGAGTGGGAGTTCAAACCGGGGCATCTGGCGGACATGAAGCCGGAGTCTCTTGTGGGATTGCCGCTGTTGGTCCGGACGCCTGTCGCGTGGGCGGCGCTGATGGAAGCTGATCTACGTGATTGGGCGGGAATGTGGTTGGGAGGTTCAGCAGAGACCAACATGCTGAACGTGAGGCTGGCTCCCCGTCGTGACAAGCAAGGGCTGGTCATGGGCAATCTGCCGCACCAGTCGCCGTGGCGGGTGTTGATGATCGGGCGGGAGCCGGGGCGGCTCGTGGAAAGCGATCTGATCAGCAATCTCAGCACGCCATGTCAGCTCAAGGATGCCTCCTGGATCAAGCCCGGCATGATGGCGTGGGATCACTGGTGGTCGGGCGACGTCAAGATGGACACGGCCACGATCAAGGAATACATCCAACTCGCGGCCGACATGGGATGGCCCTATCAGCTGATCGACTGGCAGTGGTACGGGCCGTACAATAAGCCGGACGCCGACATCACGAAGGTCAACCCGGCTGTCGATATGAATGACGTGCGCCGGTTCGCCAGAGAGAAGGGCGTGCGGTTGTGGCTCTGGCTCTACTGGACGGATGCCGATCGCAACGATGCCTACCAGAAGGCCTTCGCCTTGTACGAGCAGTGGGGGATCGCCGGCGTCAAGATCGACTTCATGGACAGCGACCATCAGGAGATGGTGAACTGGTATGAGAAGCTGACGCGGGCCGCCGCCGACCATCACCTTATGATCAACTTTCACGGGGCTTTCAAGACCTCCGGCTTCAATCGCACGTTCCCCAACCAGGTGACACGCGAGGGCATCCTGGGCAACGAATACAATCGCTGGAGTGCCCGCGTGACACCCGAGCACAAACTGACATTGCCGTTCACGCGATTCCTCGCCGGCCCGGCCGACTTCACGCCGGGAGGCTTCCTCAACCGACAACCTGCCCAGTTCAAGGCCGACGGCAGAGCCGCACAAGTCCAGGGCACCCGCGCCGCGGAGCTGGCCTTGTTCATCGTGTACGACAGCCCGGTCTGTTGCGTGTGCGACCATCCCAGCCACTACCGCAATCAACCCGGTGTGGATTTCCTGAAGATCGTGCCCACCGTCTGGGATGATACGAAAGCGCTCGATGCCGAAGTGGGCCAGCACATAGTCATGGCCCGACGCAGCGGCACTAGCTGGTTCCTCGGTGCCTTGACCGACAGCACCGCTCGCGAGATTTCGATCAAACTGGCCTTCCTCGGCTCAGGCACGTGGAAGCTGCGCCTCTGGAAAGACGCCGCGGATAGCAACGTCAATGCCGAGCACATTGAAGTAGAAGAACGAACGGTCACCGCCGCCGACACCCTGGCCCTGCGTCTGGCTCCCGCCGGCGGCTGCGTGGCCCGCCTGCAGAAAGAATGACGGTATCCTGTTCGGGTGCTACCACTTCAGGACGGCGCCGGTGTCGGCGCTGGTGGCCATGGCGGCGTACTTGGCCAGGCAGCCTTCCTTGATGCGCGGCGCGGGGGCCTTCCAGGTCTTCTTGCGGGCCGCCAGCTCTTGGGCGGTCAGCTTGACGGCGATCTTGTTCTGCGGGATGTCGATCTCGATGATGTCACCATCCTGGATCAGGCCGATGGGGCCGCCGACCGCCGCCTCGGGACTGACGTGTCCGATGCAGGCGCCGCGGGTGCCGCCGCTGAAGCGGCCGTCGGTGATCAACGCGACCGACTCGCCGAGCCCGGCGCCCATGATGTAGCTGGTGGGGCTGAGCATTTCCTGCATGCCGGGACCGCCCTTGGGACCTTCGTAGCGGATCACGACGACGTCACCGGCTTTGACTTTGCCGCCGAGGATGCCTTCGCCCGCCTCTTCCTGGCTGTTGAAGACGACCGCGGGACCCGTGTGTTTCAGCATGGAGGGAGCGACGCCGGCGGACTTGACGACGGCGCCATTAGGGGCGAGGTTGCCGCGCAGGACGGCCAGGCCGCCCGTCTGTGAGTAGGGGTTTTTCAGCGAATGAATGACTTCCGGATTCTTGATCGCGGCCTGGGCGATATTCTCGCCCAGCGTCCGGCCCGTAACGGTGGGGCAATCGGTGTTGAGCAGGCCGGGGATCTTATTGACTTCGTTAAGGATCGCGCTGATGCCGCCGGCGGCGTCGACGTCTTCGACGTGCACCTTGCTGGACGGTGACACCTTGCAGATATTCGGACACTTGGCCGACATTTCGTTGATGCGGTCCAGATCGTACGCGATCTTCGCCTCGCTGGCGATGGCCAGCGTATGCAGGACGGTATTGGTCGAGCCGCCCATGGCCATATCGAGGATGAGGGCGTTGTCCATGGATTTGGCGCTGATGATATCGAGCGGCTTGAGGTCCTTCTTGATCAGCTCGATGATTTGCCGGCCCGCGGCTTTGTACAGGTCCTGGCGTTTGGGATCGACGGCCAGAATCGTGCCGTTGCCGGGCAGGGCCATGCCGATGGCTTCGCACAGGCAGTTCATGGAGTTGGCGGTGAACATGCCGGAGCAGCTGCCCTGGCTTGGACAACCCGTGCACTCCAGCTCTTTCAGATCAGCTTCCGTCATCTTGCCCGCGTTATACTGGGCGACGCCTTCGAAAATGCTGATGAGGTCGACGACGCGGCCATCTTTGGTCTTACCGGCTTTCATGGGGCCGCCGGAGACGAAGATCGTGGGCACGTTCAGACGCACCGAGGCCATGAGCATGCCCGGGATGATCTTGTCGCAGTTGGGGATGCAGACGAGGCCGTCGAAGCAGTGGGCGCGGACCATCGCCTCGACCGTGTCGGCGACGATTTCGCGGGAGGCCAGAGAATATTTCATGCCGGTGTGGCCCATCGCCACGCCGTCGCAGATCGCCATCGTATTGAATTCGAACGGCACACCGCCGGCGGCGCGCACGGCCTCCTTCACGACCTGCGCCACCTTGTTGAGATGGACATGGCCGGGAACGACTTCACAGAAGCTGTTGGCGATGCCGACGAACGGCTTACCCATGTCGGCGTCGGTCAAACCGGTGGCGCGAAGCAGGGCCCGGTGCGGCGCCCGCTGAAAACCTTTCTTTACGGTGTCACTTCTCATGATCGATCAACTCCAAAGGTGACGGACAAATGCCTGGGATTCAAATGCCTGAGTTTAGCCCATCAGGGCGTCAGAATAAAGAAAAAACGTTGTCGGAGCGGGGGGCGGCCATATAATCGAGGGCTGAATGCCGGGCCGGAAAGCCCGCTTTTTGGGGATGGATTGAGATGACAGAATGGACGAAGACCGCGGCGGCGGGGGGTATGATGATAGGGCTGCTGGTCTGGTGGGCGGGATGCGGTTCTCCGAACGCCGGCCGGCCGATCGAGGCCGCTGCTCAGGTGGCAGCCCCGACGGAGGCCGCGGTGATGGCCCTGCGTTTCGTGCCGGGGCAGACGACGACCTACCGCCTGACGATGCAGACCGAACGGCGCGTGGACTACGTCGGGAACGTTCCGAAGATGCCGGACGATCTCAAGGCCGGCCGCACGGGCAGCGAAATCCACATGACATTCGAGCAGCGGGTCGAAAGCGTGACGGCGGACGGCAACGCCGTTCTGAGCGTCACGATCAAATCGCTCGTTTACGTCGGCCGCTCCAAAGACAAGGTGCTCCTCGATTTCGACAGCTCCCGTCCGGGGGATGCCGGGATGCCGCTGGCCAAATTGATCGGTCAGAGCTACAAGCTGACGATGTCACCCGATGGGGCCGTGGTGGCGGTGACGGAGGTCGAGGCGGCGCGGGCGGCGGTCGTGGGAAATCTGCCGGGCTACCAAACGGCACAGAAGCTGCTCTCGGATGAGGCGATCAAAGAACGGCATGCGGTGATGGCCTTGGCCGGGGCGCAGCAGAAGACGGTCCGCGTGGGTGACATTTGGACGGCGGTGAAAGTCGTTCCGTTCGGTGTGATGGGCACGGACACGCTCCAACAAAACTACAAGCTTGTCTCCGTCGAACAGATCGGAGACCGCCGGGTGGCCGTGATCGAGATGGAGGCCATACCGTCGACCGCTATGGCCCAGCAGTTGCACGGGCAGGTCGACAAGCCGGTCGGTCTCGGCATGATGGACAACACGCAGAAAGACGTAGGACGGCTCCGGCTGGACCTGACCCAGCAGCGCATCGACGAATACAGCGAGGACCTGACCAAAGAGTGGACGACGGTGCTCCCCGAGAGAAACCCCGCGGCCGGGTACGTCGGGATGAATATGGGTGCGGTGCAGTGCTACAAGCTCGAACGGGTGGAGTGACATGACGATGAGATCAACGCGATACCTCATGCTTCTGCCGCCGGTCTTCGGTATGATGGTGCTGGCCGGGTGCGGGACGGCGCCGCGGTCGAGCCCAGGGGTGGGCCGTACACTCGAGGCGGGGCGGACGCTGCTGACGGTCGATTTTGCCGAAGGCCGGACGCTCCGTTACCAGTTCGTCTCCGAGCGGAAGATCACGATCGACTGGGACCCCAACGCTGCCGCCGGCGCCGGCAAGATCGAGCCGCAGACGGAGCGGCTGGAGATGGTAATAGCGTACACTCCCATGGCGGTGGACCCTTACGGGGCCAGCACGATCCGAGCGGATTGCGAGCGGGTGGAAGTGGCCCGAAGCGTCCGTAATTACGGGCCCGACGCGGCGACGGCGGCGCAGGGCAAGAGCTTCGTGCTGAAAGTCGATCCCCGCGGCAAGGTTCTGGATGATGCGTCGCTCCGCGCCCTCCTCAAGGAAATGGGTGACGCCGCATTTACGAAGAATACGGCCCGGGGGCGGATCAAGAACCCCGACATGATCGGGGATTTTGTCGCCAGCCAGTGGTTCCTGTGGGACGCCGCGGCGAGCCTTGCGGCGCCGGCCGACGGTGTGGCGCAAGGGCAGTCGTGGGCGTCCAAGCTTTCCGTGCCGACGCCGATGGTGGCGCGCAAGGCCAGGGAAGTGACCTACCGGCTCGACGATGTGCGTGACACAGAGCAGGGACGCTGTGCGGTGATCGGCAGCACCTATCGGCTCGCCGCGTCGACGCCGGCCAGTTGGCCCATACCCTACTCCGGGCGGTTCCAGATGAGCGGGACGTTCGGCTTTCTGGGGGGCTACCAGGTGCAGAGCCTGGAAGGAACCGGTCAAGAGCTGTTCAACATCGATGCCGGACGGATCGAGAAATCCGAGCAGAAGTACAAAATGAGGGTCAAGGCGGCGACGATGATGATGGGGATTTCAACGCAGCCGGCCCTTACGATCGAGCAGACGCTGACGATGGAACGGCAGCCATGAGGAATTGCGGATTGTAGATTGCAGATTGCGGATTCGTGTTGTAACGCCGGTCCGCAATCGGAAACGGGAGGTAACGGGATTTTGGAACGTGAATATCTGTGGGCGCCGTGGCGCATTCCTTACATCAGGGGTATCGAAAAGCATGGGGACTGTTTCCTGTGCTGGAACCTGGCGCATCCGGAACACGACGAGGAGAACCTCGTGCTCTGGCGGACGTCCAAGTGCATCGTCGTCCTCAACCGGTATCCCTACAATAATGGGCATATCCTGATTGCACCGGCCCGGCACGTGGCGACGTTGAGTGAGACCGACGACGGCGAAATGCTGGAGATGATGAAGCTGGTTCGCGAAAGTCAGCGGGCGCTGACGCTGGCGATCCGGCCCCACGGGTTCAACGTAGGAGTGAACCTGGGCCGCTGTGCCGGGGCGGGGTTGCCGGGGCATATGCACATTCACGTGGTGCCCCGGTGGGACGGCGACACGAACTTCATGAATATATGCAGCGACACGCGGGTGATCAGCCAGTCGCTGACAGATTTGCTGGCGGAACTGAAGACAGTCAGTGCCGCGAACAATCTTCCGAGTCTATAGAGATGGCGGACACACTTTCATCCTACGCGGTAACGGAGGAGGCAAGCAAAGGCCGGCAGTTCACCGAGCCCTCGCATCCGTACCGATCTGCCTTCGATCGGGATCGAGACCGGATCATCTATTGCTCCGCTTTCCGCCGGCTCGAGGGCAAGACGCAGGTTTTCACGCCGGGGCTCGACGATTATTACCGCACGCGCCTGACGCACAGCATCGAAGTGTCGCAGATCGCCCGCACGATCGCACGGACACTCGGCCTCAATGAAAGCCTGACCGAGGCCATCGGCCTGGCGCACGATCTGGGTCATCCACCATTCGGGCATGCCGGCGAGGCTGCTTTGAACGCCCTGATGATGGATCACGGCGGCTTCGAGCACAACGCCCAGTCGCTGCGCATCGTCACTCT
>CAYQXM010000023.1:0-58382 GCA_964421295.1 uncultured Pirellulales bacterium | reverse complement strand
ACGCGTACCTCACCGGCTCGCTCGATGAGTTCCGCGTCTACAACCGCGCCCTGACTGCCGGCGAAATCGCCTACCTGGCCGGGGATCGGTAAGTCTGAGCGGCGTAATCCAGCCGCAAGAGTTTGTACCCACTTCGGCGTCCGTAGCGCGTGTTGCCTACGGACGCCGATTCTTTTTCCGGGCGCGGCGCGCACTTGAAGAGCGACCACCGCCGCGGTACTCTGGCCTGCTGACGATGAGAAGCTGTCTGTTATTTCTGTGTGCTCTGGCCTGCCCAGGTCCGGCGTATTCCACCGGGCTGGCGCTCTGGTACGAACAACCGGCCCAGGCGTGGACGGAAGCCCTGCCCCTCGGCAATGGTCGCCTGGGAGGTATGGTTTTCGGCGGGACGGCGGAGGAACGCATCCAGCTCAACGAAGATACCCTCTGGAACGGCGAGCCCCGGGCCTATCATCGTGAGGGGGCCGCCGCATCACTGCCGCGTATTCGGCAGCTGCTGGCGGAGGGCAAACAGGCGGAAGCCCAGACGCTGGCCACCCAGGAATTCATGGGCCAGCCGGTCCGGCAGGCCGTCTATCAGCCCCTGGGGAACCTCCGTATCCAGATGCCCCGGCACTGGAATGTCACGCATTACCGGCGTGAGCTGAGTCTGGATCACGCCGTGGCCGCCGTCAGCTACCAGGCGGGCGACGTGTCCTTCGTGCGTCAGGCCTTCTGCAGTTTCCCCGATCAGGTCCTGGTCTGGCACGTGCGTGCGGACCGGCCGGGACAGATCGACCTTTCGGTCACCCTGGACAGTCCGCAGAACCAGGTGACACTCACTACGGTCGGTACCGAGGGGCTGGCTCTGACAGGGCAGGTGCGTAACGGGGTGCTGAAGTTTGAAATCCTGCTGCGCGTGGTCACGCAGGGCGGCACGGTCACCGCGACGGATCAAGGCCTCACCGTGAGCGCCGCTGACACGGCCACGCTGATCCTGGCGGCGCACACGAATTTCCGGTCCTTCCAGGATATCAGCGGCGACCCGAAGGCGCGGTGCGAAGCCACCATGGCGGCGGCCTGGAAAACTCCCTTCGAGACGCTCCTGGCCCGGCACGTTCAGGATCACCAACAGCTCTTTCACCGCGTGACCCTCGAGCTGGGACCGGCATCGAGCGCATCGCTGCCGACGGACCAACGGTTGCAGGAGAGGGCGCAGACGCTGGACCCGGGTCTGGCGGCCCTGTTCTTCCAGTACGGCCGCTACCTGATGATCGCCTGCTCCCGTCCGGGAACGCAGGCGGCCAACCTGCAGGGCATCTGGAACGAATCCCTGGGGCCGGCCTGGGACTGTCACTACACCACGAACATCAGCACCGAGATGAATTACTGGCCGGCGGAGGTCGGCAATCTGTCTGAGTGTCACGAGCCGCTCTTCGATCTGGCGCGGGACTGCATGATCTCGGGTGCGAAGACCGCCCAGGCCATGTACGGGGCCCGGGGCTGGGTCCTGCACCACAACACGGACCTCTGGCGCGGCACCGCTCCGGCCAATGCGGCGGACCACGGGATCTGGGTGACCGGCAGCGCCTGGCTGTGTCACCATCTCTGGGAACACTACCTCTTCACGGGGGATAAGGCGTTTCTGAAGGACCGCGCCTATCCCCTCCTGCGTGCGGCGTGCCTGTTCTACGTGGATTTTCTCCGCGCGGACCCCCAGACGGGATGGCTGATCAGCAGCCCCTCGAATTCCCCCGAGCATGGTGGCCTGGTGGCGGGTCCGACGATGGATCACCAGATGATCCGCAGCCTGTTCGGGTACACGATCGAGGCCGCCGGCGTGTTGGGCGTGGACCCGGATCTGGCCAACCAGCTCACCAGCCTGCGCCGGCGCCTCGCGCCCAATCAGGTGGGGCAGGGCGCGCGTTTGCAGGAGTGGCTGGGAGACGTTCAGTACGCGGCCGCCGGGCACAAGAACATGTCCCATTTGTGGGCGGTCTGCCCGGGGTGGGAGATCACGTCAGCGCAGCCCGAATTCTTCGACGCGGCCCGCCAGTCGCTCCTCATGAAAGGGGACATCGGCGTGGGTTCGGGCCGGGCGTGGCGGATCAATCTCTGGGCCCGGTATGACGACGGCGAACGGGCCTATCAGATATTGCACGACTTGGTCGCAGGCAACACATTCCCCAACCTGTTCAATTACCACACGACGCCCGACCAGATCGTGGGTTTCGAGATCGCGGCCAATCTCGGCGCCACGGCCGGCATCGCCGAGATGCTCCTGCAAAGCCACGCGGGCCAGATCCGGCTGCTCCCGGCCCTGCCGAAAGCCTGGCCGGACGGGTCCGTCAGAGGCCTGCGCGCCCGGGGGGGCTTTGAAGTGGACATCACCTGGAAAGAGAGCCGGCTGGTTCAGGCGAAGATTCGATCCCTTCTCGGGAATCCGACGGTGGTCCGGTATGGCCGGATCACGCAGACGCTGGCCCTGCCGGCGGGGCAATCCCGCGTCTTTGGGCCGGGACTGGTCCCGGCCGCAGAATCCGCCAAGACGCCGTGAAAAACGCCGCTCCGGGGTTGAATATGCATGTCTCTGCGCCATTGCTGGGTGTTTTCGGGCGTCCCAATGAGTGATGACTCCAGAGCCAACGAGTTTCTGCAACTGCTGATGAAGCACCAGAGGCAGATCTACGCCTTCATTCAGGGCATGGTCCCGAACCGCCCGGATGCGGACGATCTCTTTCAGGAGACGATTCTGTTGATGTGGTCGCGATTCGACACATTTGAGCGCGGCAGCAGCTTCACCTCGTGGGGCATTACCGTGGCGAAGTACATGGTCTTCACCGCCCGCAAGCGTCACGCCCGGCGGCATCGGCAGTTCAGTCCCCAGGTGCAGACGTTGCTGTTACAGCAGACAGAGCGGGTATTTCCGGACATAGATCAACGTTCCTCCGCACTGAAGCGGTGCCTGGACAAGCTCAACGAGCGGGACGCCGAGTTGATTCGGCAGCGCTATGAACAGGAGCGGCCCATCAGCCAGATCGCTCAACAGCACGGGCGTTCCCTGCAAAGCGTGTACAAACGGCTGGCACGCATTCACACCCTGTTGCTGAATTGCGTCCGCCATACCCTGGGACGGGAGGAGTTCGCGTGAACCGGCCAGTCCCCATTCCTTCCGATCTGCCCGAGAAGATCGTCCGCCTGCTGGATGGCTCGATTACGGACGAGGAGTTCGCCTGGCTCGATCACGAATTGGCCACCAACGCAGCGGCCCTGGCCTTCTATGTGGAGTTTGTGGCGGGCTATGTGGGTCTGACGGAATTGGGATCTGTCGTGCCTGCATCGCCCGGCGCCACCGAAGGGGCGGGGGGGCTGGACGCCGGGAAGTTGATGGAATTGTTGAAGCCGGACAAACGCCGGGCGGGCGAACCTGTCGGCCTGCATTTTGAGCCGGAGGTGTCCGAAGCAGAGAAGAAGCGAAGGATCGAGTCGTACGCCAATCGGCAGCTCGAAGCGTTTCTGGAACAGCAGCGCAGCGCAGCCAACACGGTTTCGCGTCCCAAGCAAGGTTACGACATAGCCGCAGCGCTGTCCGAAACAGCGGCCTTCGTGCGGCGGATCGTCCGTGCCGGGACCTGGCTGGCCAAGGCAGCGGCACTGGTGGCTCTGGTGGTGCTGGTGGCCGGACTCGCGTGGATGGGAATCACTTCGTACCGTCCCGTGGCCACGGTGGTGGAGACCGTGGATGCCCGATGGGAAGGTTCGGTTCAGGAGCAGGTCGGGCTCAGACCCCAGCGGCTCCATCTGCAACAGGGCTACGCCCGCATTCAAATGAAACAAGGCGCCGAGCTGATCGTGCAGGCGCCGAGCACTATTCACCTCGATACGCGTAACAGGATATCCGTCGAGGCCGGCTGGGTCACGGCCCAGGTGCCCGTGGCGGCGCGTGGGTTTGCGATCCGAACGCCGCTTTCGACGGTGGTGGACTACGGCACGGAGTTCGGGCTGGTCGTGGACAGGGAAAGCTGCGGTGAGGTTCAGGTATTCGACGGACGCGTGGGCTTGCGGTCACCTGGCGTGCGGGACGCGGTTAAACCGGAGACGGAACTTCTGCAAGGTGACGCGGCCACGATCGACGAGGCTGGCCAGGTTCATCAGGTCCGCGCCAAGGACCGGACGCGTCTGTTCGTACGCACCCTGCCCTCGGCCGGCGGCTTTGGCTTTCCAGGCAAACGCCTGGACCTGGCGGATATCGTCGGCGGCGGCACTGGTGTGGGGACCGGGGTCGCACACCAGGGGCTGGACCCGTCCACGGGCGAGGTCGCCCAGACGCCCCGCGTATTGGATGGGCTTGCCGGAGGATTCCGGCCGGTGCCGACATTGTGGTTCATCGACGGCGTCTTCGTGCCCGATGGCGGCATGGGGCCCCAGGTCGTCTCGTCCACGGGCGTGACATTCGACGGTTTCCCGGACACGGTCGGCGTTTGTCGCGAGACGATCACGGATGGGGCGGTCTTCCACGTCAGGCCTTTCCAGCCGCACACGGGCATTCTGCCGGGCGGCAAGGAGTCCGAGGGGCCGTCGCTGGGAATGCCCGCTAATGCGGGGGTCACATTCGATCTCAAGAGGATTCGCTCCGCCATGCCCGAGGTGCAGATCGTGCGTTTCCGCGGCCGGTGCGGCCTCTCTGAAACCGTGCGTGACTTCGGCTCGTCGAGCGCCGGTCCGGTGATGGCCCGTGTCTGGGTCCTGGTCGACGGCCGCGTGCGGTTGGATAAGACGTTCACCGCGTCGGAGGCCGGCGTGCAGCAGATCGATATCGCCCTGGGGAGCGAGGATCGTTTCCTGACCCTCGCCGCCACCCAGGTCGGGGATTATGCGTTGGGCTGGGTCCTGTTTGCGGAGCCGGCTCTGGAACTGAGTCTTTAGGATCGTGGTCATGACGAAAAAAACAGGCTCCTGCGGAGAGCCACACAGACACCCTTTGGGAAGGAGGATCACCATGTCCAAGAAGTTAGTTTGCGTGTTTTCTTTGGCGGCCACGTTGGCCATCGTTCTGGGGAACGTGGCTTTCGGGTTTGGCGGCGGCAGCGATCCCAGTCTGGCCGGCTGGTGGAAGTTCGACGACGGCGCCGGGACAGTGGCCAAGGACTCCAGTGGCAACGGCAATGACGGCACACTCTCGAACCCCGCGCCCACCTGGACCACCGGGACAATGGGTGGCGCACTCCAGTTCAACGGCAGCACGTCCGTGACGGCGCCGCACATCGCGCTGGACAATCGGAGCTTCACCATCGCCCTGTGGATCAATCCCGTGCTGACGGGCTCGGCGGTTCCCTTCTGCCAGCATCAGTCGTCCGGGAGCAACATAAGCCTGCACGTCCGGCTGGGCGGACCCAGCAGCAGCGACGCGCCCCGACGCGGCGTCCGCCTGGGGTTCTACAACAATGACCTGTCCTCGCCAGCCTCGATCCTCCCGGAAGACAACGTCTGGTATCACATCGCCTGTTCGTACGACTACGCGACGGGAGCGCGAAACATCTTCTTGAACGGAGTGTCGAAGGCGAACGACACGTCCTCCAGCCCGCTCCTTCCGACGACAGCCCTGGAGACCATTGGCTGCTATTCCTCCAAGGGACAGTACTACACCGGTTTGATTGACGACGTGCGGGTCTACCAGAAGGCCCTGACGGCCGGCGAGGTTGCGATCGTCATGGCGGGCAGTGTGGACCCTGTGGCGTCCGACCCGAAGCCGCCGTCGAAGGCGACGGATGTGCCGCGGGACACGGTGTTGAGCTGGACCCCGGGACCGTATGCGAAGACGCACAACGTGTACTTCGGGACCAATTTCGATGACGTCAACACCGCCAGCGTGGCGACGCCGAAGGGTGTGCTGGCCGCACAGCAGGACGCCAATTCTTATGACGCGCCCGGCGTTCTCCAGTACGGGCAAACCTATTATTGGCGTGTCGACGAAGTGAACGCGCCGCCCACCGATTCCACCCTCTTCAAGGGCGAGACCTGGAGCTTCACGGTCGAGCCGGTCGCCTATGCCATCACCGCGGCGAATATCGCGGCGACCGCGTCCAGTTCGTACAACGTTGACTCGGGGCCGCAGAAGACGATCGACGGGTCCGGCGTCAGTACCTCGAACCAGCACGATACGACGGGTGCAAACATGTGGCTGAGCGCCAACGGCCAACAGCCCCCGGTCTGGATTCAGTATCAATTCGACAAAGTCTACAAGCTGTATCAGATGTGGGTCTGGAACTCGAATCAAACGCTGGAATCGCTCATTGGTCTGGGTGTGAAGACTGCCACGATCGAATACTCGACCGACGGCACGACGTGGACGGCCCTGCCGAACGTCCCCGAGTTTGCCCAGGCCCCCGGCGAGGCGAGTTACGAGCACAACACAACCATCGACTTCGGCGGCGCCTCGGCCCAGTTCGTCAAGATCACCGTCACCAGCGGCTGGGGCTTTGTCCCGCAGTATGGTTTGAGCGAAGTACGCTTCTTCTACACGCCGGTCTGGTCGCGTGAGCCCTACCCGGCCAGCGGCGCTACGGGCGTGAGCCCTGAGACCAGCCTGAGCTGGCGGGCCGGACGCGAGGCTGCCTCGCATCAGGTCTATCTGGGCACGGATCCGAATGCCCTGACGCTGTCGGGGACCGCTGCCACCACCAGCTACACGCCGGCCGGTCTGAACCTCGGGACCCAATACTATTGGCGGATCGACGAAGTGAATACCGCCGAAGGCGTCAGCATGTGGGCCGGAAGTGTCTGGAGCTTCGCCACATCCGACTACGTGGCCGTCGACGAGATGGAGAGCTACAACGACACCACCAATTGCATCTATAACGTCTGGGCCGACGGCTATGGCACCGGCACCAACGGTGCCCTGGTCGGCTACGACACGTCCGCCAACAGCACGTTCTGCGACACCGCAACGGTTCACGGCGGCAAGCAGTCCATGCCGTTCCGGTATGGTCAGAACTCCGCCGGCACGTCCGAAGTCACGCGAACGTTTACCCCGGCCCAGGATTGGAACACGTTCGGCATCAAGGCCCTGACGCTCTACTTCTACGGCGATCCGGCCAACGCCGCCGTGCAGCTCTACGTGAAGATCAACGGCACGAAGATCACCTACACGGGTAGCGGTGAGAATCTCCAGCGGAGGCGCTGGAACCCGTGGAATATCGATCTGTTGGCCCTCACGGCCTCCGCGCAGAAGGGCGTCACGACGCTGACCATCGGTATCAGTGGGACCGGTGCAGGCAAGCTGCTTATCGACGATATCCGCCTGTATCGTGAGGCCGCGGCGCTTCCCGTGGCAGCCAATCCGGGGACAACCGGCCTGATCGCTTACTACAGCTTCAACAATAACGTCTTGGACGGTTCCGGCCACGGCAACGATGGCACGCCGGTCGGGACGCCGGTTTACGCTGCCGGTCTGTCGGCCTTCGGCACGGCGCTGCAGTTCAACGGCGCGACCGATTCCGTCGACCTCGGCAAGAAGGCAGCCTTCAACCCGACCGGCAGCTTCAGCGTCTCCCTGTGGGCCAACAGCACGGCCTGGGGCACACAATGGGGTCATGTCATGGCCGCCAACCGCGGCGAGGACAGCATGGGCTGGCAGATCCGTCGGTACAACACGACGAACAGCCTGTGCTTCACGACCCGTGGCGCGGGCAACGACGATATGCAGAGTGTCGCCGCCATGCCGCAGAATGAATGGGTGCATATCGCCTGCGTCTACGACAGCGTCGGCAACACCAAACGCATCTACATCAACGGCATTCAGGATTCCGTCCTGACCACGACTGCCGGTGCCAGGATTGCCGCGACTACACACAACACCTGCATCGGCGCACGGGCCACGAGCGCCAACACCGGCCAGGAGGCCTGGTTCTCCGGCATGTTGGACGAGGTTCGCCTGTTCGACCGTGCGTTGACGGCGGGCGAGGCGGAGTTCCTGTCCGACCCTACGCCGTAGGCGATAAGCATCACGCGATTCAAGGCTCGGCCGCCACACACACAACGACGCATAGATAAGGTCGAGCGCTGCATCGGGGCCTGTGTCTTCGCGACACAGGCCCCTCTCTTTCTCTGCAAACGGGGGCTGTACGCGTGCCGAACACACCCTTGCGGAAGGTTGTCGTAAAATGGTGGCAAAAAGACGTAATCCGGTTATGTTTCAATGACACAGCAGACGATATACTATAAGGCGTTGAATGCTGGATGGGACTGCCTTGCAGGCCATCGGGCGGATCCCAATAGGTTATCTTAACCTTGGTGAGGAGGACCTATAGCGATCACATATCTTCAAAGCAACGACACCTTACGCAAATGATAGGCAGGGCAGGCTGCGAACCCTGACTGCCGGGCAGCAAACCTTACATGGTTCCGGTTCTGGGCCGGATGCGCTAATTGTCTTTGAAGGAGGACTACCATGTTCAAGAAACCGCTGTGTGTGATCTTCTGTGTTCTGGCACTGACCGTGGCTTTGTCGAGCCTGACCAGTGCATCGCTGGTTGGCTGGTGGAAGTTTGACGAAACGTCAGGAACGACCGCTAAAGACTCCTCGGGGGGCGGGTATGATGGCACGCTCGCGAATGGCGGCACGTGGACCGCGGGTCGTTTCGACGGCGGATTGCAGCTCGACGGCAACGACGACCACGTCCAGTTGAACATCGGCGCGCTGGTTCCCACCCTGAAGGAATGCACCCTGGCGATCTGGCTCAAGCGCGCCACCACCGGCGCCAACTGGGCCAGGGTCATCGACATCGGCAGCAGCACCGCCAGCTACATCTACGTCTGTCCGCAGGACGGTGGCGCCGGTTCGTTGCGCGTCGCCATCGTGGCCGGGAACGGCGTGTGGAACGAGGTCACTCTGACCAGCGCGGCCGTCTCGACTACGGACTGGGCGCATATCGCGATCACGATCAGCGACAGTGCCAAGAGAATGGTCGTGTACCGCGACGGCAAGGAAGCCGGCTCGCTGGACAACATGACCAACAGCATGGACGACCTGGGCAATCCCACCAATAACTGGCTCGGTCGCTCCGAGTATTCGGCGGACCCCTATCTCAGCGGCACTATTGACGATTTCCGCATCTACGACGAAGTGCTCTCTCCGGACGCCATCCTGAGAGCCATGAACGACGTGTCTGCGGCTGCGTGTTTCGACCCGACACCGGCCGACGGAGCCATCGATGTCCGCCCGGATGCGGTTCTCGGTTGGGCGGCGGGTGAAGGGGCGATCACCCATGACGTGTACCTGGGGACGAGTTCCAGCGACGTCGAGGCGGCCACCCGGACCGATCCGAAGGGTGTGCTGGTAAGCCAGGATCAGAGCGGCACGACGTACGATCCGGTCGGCGTACTGGCGCTGGGGCAAACTTACTACTGGCGCGTCGATGAGATCGGCTCCGTGACCACCAAGGGAAAGGTCTGGAGCTTCGCGGCGGAAGCGGTGGCCTACAAAATGACAGGCATCACCGCCACGGCGTCCAGCGTCAGCAACGTCACGAATACGCCGGCGATCAACACCGTCAACGACTCCGGCATGACCGGCGACCTGGCCGACTCGAACAACAAGGCCATGTGGCTCAGCGTGTCGAAGGGCACCTTCCCGGCCTGGATCCAGTACGATTTCGACGGCCTGTACAAGCTCTACGAGATGAAGGTCTGGAACCATAACACGGCCTATGAGGACACGGTGGGTTTCGGCGCCAAGAGCACGGTGATCGAGTACTCGACCGACGGGACCACGTGGACCAAGCTGGGCGATTTTGAGTTCGCCCAGGCCACCGGGGAGGAGGCCCAACCTGCGAATGCGATCGTTTCGTTCAACGGCGTGGTCGCCAAGGCGGTGAAGATCACGATCAACAGCAGCTGGAAGAACACCAGTCAGACCGGCCTGAGTGAAGTCCGGTTCTACTACCTTCCGGTCCTCGCCCGCGAGCCCAGCCCGGCCACCGGCAGCACCGGCATCGATCCGACGACTCTCGCTCTGGGCTGGCGGCCCGGACGCGAGGCGGCGACGCACAACGTCTATCTGGGCACCGATGCGAATGCCCTGACGCTGGCCGGCTCATCGACCACACCTGGTCTCGCCCCGGCCAATATGGTTCTGGGCGCCAAGTACTACTGGAGAGTCGACGAAGTCAATGCGGCCGCGACGCCGACCACCTGGGCCGGTGCCGTCTGGAACTTCACCACGGCGGATTACCTGGTGGTCGATGACATTGAAAGCTACAACGACACCACGAACCCGATCTACAACGTGTGGCTCGATGGCTTCAACACCAGCACCAACGGCGCGCAGGTGGGTTACCTTTCGCCGACCAATGGCACCTTCGCGGAAACCGCCATCGTGCACAGTGGCAAGCAGTCCATGCCGGTAAGTTACGGCAACAACAACATCATCCTCTCCGAGGTCACCCGGACGTTCGCGCCGGCGCAGGATTGGAGCGTCGCGGGGGTCAAGACGCTGACGCTCTTCTTCCACGGGGCCACCGCCAACACCGCCGGCCAGTTGTATGTGAAGATCAACAACACGAAAATCACCTATCCGGGCGATGCTTCGATCCTCTCGGCGCTGCTGTGGAAGCAGTGGAATATCGACCTGTCCACGGTCAGCGGCGTCAAGGCCGTCACGAGCCTGACCCTCGGTGTCACCGGCTCGGGCAAGGGCACGCTGTACTTTGATGATATCCGCCTGTACGAGACGGCGCCAACCGTCGTCACCCCGGCTGATCCGGGCCCGTCCAGCCTCGTGGCCTACTACACCATGGAAGGCGATGCCAAGGACAGCAAAGGCGGCTATGACGGCACGCTGAACGCCATAACCTTCGCTGATTCCGTGACCACCGCCCTGAGCAGGGCCGCCGTGTTCAATGGCACCAGCAGTTACATCGACTTGGGCGCTGCGTTCGGTACCGGTGTCGTCAGCAAGCTCACCGACTGTACGACCACCGCCTGGGTGTATTACTCCGGCAGCGGGAACGTCTGGCAGCGGGTCTTCGACTTCGGCACCAGCTCGACGAATTACGTGTTCCTGACCACCCGCAACGCCAACAGCTTCCCGCGGTTCGCCCTCCTTGCCACCGGCAAAGGCGAGGTCACCGCGACGGATTCCAGGATCATGTCGGTGGGTTGGCATCATCTGGCCGGCGTGGTCGACGCCTCGACCATGACGATCGCGCTGTATGTTGACGGGGCCCTGGCCCAGGGCGGCGTGACGACACCGGCAACATTCAAGGATCTCGGCGCGACGACCCAGAACTGGATCGGCCGATCAATGTTCAGCACCGACCCGTACCTCACCGGCTCGGTGGATGAACTGAAGATCTACAACCGTGCCTTGACCGCCGGCGAAATCGCCTATCTGGCCGGCGACCGATAAAACCATCGCGTACTCGGCAGCTACATAAACGCCGAAGCACGAATGCAGGGCCTGTGCCTCTGGGCACAGGCCCCTTTTATTGCCTGCCGCTGACTATCCCATCCATAGCGGAAGCGACGCAAGTCTATTCAGGGCAAGCGGATACGATGGCAGGGGCTGATCGTATGTTGAGGGAACCGATGCGCCGCGAAGGCGTAAAAATGGCGGAAAGAAAACGCAATCGGGTATTGTTCAGCCGGCTGAATCGACGATATAATCTAGTACGTTCACCAATGTTGGCGGAATAGATGCTATCGACATTGGTTGAGGAGGATTCACGATTGTCGCCATCAATCGGGCATGAGGCCCCACACAGATGCGTATGCGAGGAACTTCAATTCCAGTATTCGAGTTTGGCAGGATTCTTGGCGTGTAGCCGGGCTGTATCGATCTTCTTTGAAGGAGGACAGTTATGTTCAGAAAGCTGACGTATGCGATGGTCATATCCTTGCTGGCCGTGGCAAGCGCAACCACGCAAGGTGCGACATTCACGGACAACTTCGACTCGGTTCACGATTACATGAACGACGGTGTCGCAGGTACCGGATGGGATGGTTTCATTGGCAACGACAACGGCGGGACCGTGGACAAGCTGAATGCATCCACCGACCGCGCGGGAGCCCTGTTCATGCAGTCCACCGGCGGCAACTGGGACAACTCCTCACCCATGGGGCCATTCCTGTACAAGGTGGTCCAGGGTGATTTCGTCGCCACGGTGCGCGTGACCGACTTTGCCGGCGTGGCCGGAGCGACCGTCCAGCACAATGACGCCTTCATCATGGCCCGCGTGGCCAACCTTGATGACGCCGGGGCGGACGAAGACTTCATCTCTATAAACTACTTCCCGACCTGGGTGGGCAACATGCGCCGCCAGATGGACAACGGCGTCGAGACGGAAGGCCCGAACACCGGCAATGGATTCAACTGCGCCAGATGGATACAGCTGGAAAGAGCCGGCAACGTCTTCACGGTTCGGTATAGCACCGATGGAGCGACATGGATAGCTTTGGGAGGCACGCCGTACACACGGGATGATATGGCGGGGCTGGCCCTGCAGGTCGGCGTGGGCCAGTGCACGTACAATACCACAACCGGCTATGCGGCCTTCGATGATTTCAGCCTCACCGGCCCGGGCGTCGTGCCCATGAACAAGTCGTTCAATCCGCGGCCCGCCAACCGGGCGACGGACGTTCTGCGGACGGCTCTGCTTTCGTGGACACCGACCGAAGGGGCGGTCAAGAGCGATGTCTACTTCGGGGCGTCGGAGGCGGATGTGACGGCGGCCAGCCGGACGGATCAGCGCGGTGTGCTCGTGTCGCAGGCTCAGGATGCCAATTCCTACGATCCCCTCGGACTGCTCGATTACGGCCAGACCTATTACTGGCGTATCGACGGCATCGATGCTGGCGGAGCGATTATCGCCGCCGGCGAGATCTGGAGCTTTACGGTGGAGCCGCTGGGCTATGCCATCGCTGCCGCTAATATCACGGCCACGGCCTCCAGCAACGAAACGAACAAGGGACCGGCCAACACGATCAATAATTCCGGCATGACGGGTGATCTGCACGGCGTCGACACCAAGACGATGTGGAACACGACGTCCACCGGACCGAAGCCGGCCTGGATTCAGTATGCGTTCGACAAGATCTATAAGATGCACGAACTCTGGGTCTGGAACCACAATACCGAGTTCGAAGGCGCTCTCGGTTTTGGGCTCAAGGACGTCACGGTTGAGTACTCCACCGATGGAACGACCTGGGCGACCCTGGGCGATTTCGTCTTTGAGCAAGCGCCGGCCGGCGACGACTACGAACACAACACGACCGTCGCGCTGAGCGGCGTCGCCGCCAAGTATGTCAAGCTCACCGTGAAGTCCTCGTGGAATCCGAATGGCACGAAGGTCGGCCTGAGCGAAGTACGGTTCCTGTACACGCCGGTGTGGGCCCGCGAGCCCAAGCCGGCCACCGGCAGCACGAACGTCGATCCGGCCGTCACGCTCAGTTGGCGTGCCGGACGTGAGGCCGCCTCGCACAACGTGTACGTCGGCACCGACAGCAATGCCGTCCGTGACGGCCTGGTCGCTCCTGCGACATCCGCCACGACGAGCTACACGCCGGCCGGCATCGAGCTCGGCACGACCTACTACTGGAAGGTCGACGAAGTGAACCTGGCGACGGATCCCACCACGTGGGCCGGCGCCGTGTGGAGCTTCTCCACGCCGACGTACATCACGGTCGAGGATTTCGAAAGCTACAACGACAAGACCGGTACGGCCGTCTACGAGACATGGCTCGACGGCTACAACACGACCACCAACGGCGCGCAGGTCGGCTACGGCACCGCCGCCAACGGCACCTTCAATGAAACGACGATCATCCATGGCGGCAGACAGGCCATGCCGTTCACGTACGGTGTCACCAACATCACCACGTCCGAGGCCACCCGCACGTATGCCGAGGCTCAGAACTGGGCGCGGGCCGGCATCAAGACGCTCGTGATCTACTTCCGCGGCGCCTCGACCAACACGGCGAGCCAGCTGTATGTGAAGGTCAACGGCACGAAGATCAACTATGCGGGTGACGCGTCGATCATGACGTCGGGGCTGTGGAAGCAGTGGAACGTGGATCTCAGCACCCTCACCGGCCTCAATGCGGTCAAGACGCTGGTTCTCGGCGTGACGGGATCGGGCCAGGGCATCCTGTACTTCGATGATATCCGCCTGTACAAGACCGCCCCGGCTGTCACTCAGCCCGTCGATCCGGGCACCACGAACCTCATGGCTTACTTCCCGATGGAAGGCTCCGTGTCGGACGCCTCGAACCACGGGTATGTGGGCACGTCGAACAACGTCACCTTCATCGACTCCATGGCCAGCTTCGGCAAGGCCGCCCAGTTCAACGGCACCACCGCTTACGTCGATATGGGCTCCACCTTCAGCTCGAGCCTGACCAAGAACCTGACCAGTTGCACGTTTGCCGTGTGGGTGAACTATTCGACCACGGCCAACCAGTGGGCCCGCGTGTTCGATTTCGGCAATCCCGCCACCGGCACCGGCGACCCGACAACGTACATGTTCCTGACCACGCGCAACGCAAGCAACGCCCCCCGGTTTGCCATCACGACGTCGGGTAGTGGCGGCGAGTCCACCGCCAGTGGAACCAGTGCTCCCGCCGCTGGTTGGCATCACCTGGCGGCCGTGGTGGATGCTGCCACCATGAGGATGGCGTTCTATGTCGACGGCGCGGCGACACAAACCAATCGCACCACGGCGCTGCTGCCCAAGGATCTGGGCGCGACCACGCAAAACTGGCTGGGCCGCTCTCAGTACTCCGTGGATGCATATCTCAACGGTGTGGTCGATGATTTCCGCATCTACAATCGCGTTTTGACCGCGGGCGAAGTTGCCTATCTCGCCGGCGATCGTTAGACCATCGCGTACTCGGCAGCTACACATTGATAGCCGAAGCACGAATGCAGGGCCTGTGTCGACCAGACACAGGCCCTCGCTTTTTTCGGGGATTCCGTCCGCTCCAATTCGCTTGTCGACAGCCGGGAACGGCGCTACAATACTCCGCCTGTCATGCTTCCCGCGATTCTGACGACCATTTTGTTCGCCTTCTCTGCGGCCAGCGCCGGTCGCACGACCCGGCTGCTCGGCAGCCGGGCGGCCAATTTCTCGCGCCTGTCTTTGGCGACGCTGTGGCTGGGCCTATGGGCCTACAGCTTCGGCCAGGGAACGGCGGGTCCCTCGTTCCACTGGTTCCTTCTCAGCGGCGCCGTCGGCTTCGGCGTGGGCGATCTGGGACTCTATGCCGCATTTCCCCGCATCGGGGCACGCCTGGCCGTGCTCTTGACCCAATGCCTGGCCGCGCCCTTTGCGGCGGTGGCCGAGCGGATGTGGCTGGGAACCGCATTGAACTCCGGACAGATTTTCTGGGGTACGATCACCCTGGCCGGCGTGGCCCTGGCGCTGTGGCCGGACTCCAGGAATGGGACGGTACGCCGGGATCACTGGCTGGCCGGGACCATCTTCGGCGTCGTTGCCGCCCTCGGTCAGGGTGGCGGGGCGGTCGTCACGCGTAAAGCCTACGCCGTGTCGCAACAGGCCGGCTTCCACGTCGACGGCGGCACCGCTGCCTTCCAACGCATCATCGGCGGCATCTCCCTGACCATCGTCGTCCTGCTCCTCTATCGCGTATTCAAACAGTATCGGGATCAAGCTGACCCCACGGCGCCACCTGCGGCGCGGACTCCCCGCCCGTGGCGCGAGGCCTGGCCGTGGGTGGTCGCCAACAGTCTGGCCGGTCCCGCGATCGGCGTCGCCTGCTACCAGTGGGCTTTGTCGATGGCGCCGACCGGCGTCGTCCTGCCTATCGTCGCCACGACGCCTCTGGCCGTCATCCCCTTTACCTTCTTCCTCGAAGGCGAACGGCCCAGCGTGCAATCGCTCATCGGCGGCGCCATCGGTGTCCTCGGCGCGGTCGCCCTGACGCAGGTGTAGCCCTATTCTCTTGCCCGCGGGCAGACCTCCGCCTACAATGAGAGTTGTGGATTTCGCAAGGAATGTGTGATCTATGCTCTGAGTCGTCGACCATCAACCATCAAACGTCAAAAATCAAACTTCGCAGTGACTCCGCACGTCACGCCATCTGGGTCGGGACGGGCATTCTCCTCAGTCGCATCGCCGGCCTGATCCGCGACCGCGTCTTCGGCCACTACTTCGGCACCTCCGACGCCGCCGACGCCTTCCGCGCCGCCTTCCGCATCCCCAACTTTCTGCAGAATCTCTTCGGCGAAGGCGTCCTGTCCGCCTCGTTCGTTCCGGTCTACGCGCGGCTGCTGGCCCAGGACAAGGAAAAGGAAGCGAACGAAGTCGCCGGCGTCATTGCCGCTCTCCTGAGCCTGCTGATGAGCGTGCTGGTCCTGATCGGCATCGCCCTGGCCCCCGTGCTGATCGATCTGATCGCCCCCGGCTTCGAGGGGGACAAACGCCGCCTGACCGTCACGCTCGTACGCATCTTCTTCCCGGGAGCCGGCATTCTGGTCCTGTCCGCCTGGTGCCTGGGCATCCTCAACAGTCACCGGCGTTTCTTCCTGTCCTACGCCGCCCCCGTGATCTGGAACGTCGCCATCATCATCGCCCTGGTGACATTCGGGGACATACGAGGGGAATCCGCCCTGGTGAAGATCGCTGCGTGGGGATCGGTCGTGGGCAGCATCCTGCAATTGCTCGTGCAACTGCCGTTGGTGCTGAGGCTGATCGGGACGATCCGGTTTTCGTTGAACTGCAGAAGCGCCGAGGTGCGCCAGGTCCTCAAGAACTTCCTGCCGGTGTTCTTCAGTCGCGGCGTCGTGCAGATCAGTGCGTACGTGGACTCGATGATCGCCAGCCTCCTGCCGACCGGAGCGGTGGCGGGCCTGGGCTACGCCCAGACGCTTTACCTGTTGCCCATCAGCCTGTTCGGCATGTCCGTATCCGCCGCCGAACTGCCGGCCCTCTCCAGTGCGCTGGGCAATTCCGAAGAGATCGCCGCTGCGCTTCGCACCCGGCTGGACGCCGGCTTGCGCCGCATCGCTTTCTTCATCGTGCCCTCGACAGTGGCTTTCGCGGTGCTGGGTGATGTCGTGATCGCCGCGATCTACCAGTCGGGTCGCTTCCAGGCGGCGGACGTCACGTACGTCTGGGCCATTCTCGCCGCCGCGGCGGTGGGGCTCCCCGCGTCGACGCTGGGCCGTCTCTACGCCTCCGTCTACTACGCACAGCGTGACACGCGCACGCCGCTGCGCTTCTCGCTGATTCGTGTTGCCACGGCCACCATTGTGGGTTACCTCGCCGCAGTTCATCTGCCGGGTCTGATCGGCATTGAGAGGCGGTGGGGCATCGTCGGCCTGACCCTGGCTTCGGCGCTGGCCGCCTCGCTCGAATACACGCTCTTGCGTCGCGCCCTCATCCGCCGCATCGGCCGTACGGCCTTGCCCGTGCCGCTGCTCGTGCGTCTGTGGACCTCGGCTATCGTGGCCGGGGCGATTGCCTGGGCCGTCCACCGCCTCGTGACTGGTCTCCATCCGATTTTCGTCGCCGTCATCGTTCTGGGAGCCTACGCCTTGTGTTACGGCACCGCGACCCTGACGCTGGGCGTTCACGAGAGCGCCGCCCTGATGCGCAGGTTTAGGTCCGAGAAACAGTGAGGTAGGATGGGTCTTGTCCTCTGCAGCACTCAGAGCGTAAGTCAACGGGCGGAGCGGACGATATAATGGGGGTATGGTGAAAGGCGGTGCCCAATTCTCGACCGAAGAGCTGGTACGCGTCCTCAGTCATTACGACGTGGGGATCGTGCATCGGGTCAAGCCGCTCTTTGGCGGCAATCGCCGGGCCCCCAAAGTCGTCGTTCGGGCCGATAAAGGCACTTTCCTGCTCAAACGCCGTCCCAAAGGCCGCGATGATCTCAAAGTCGTGATGTTCGCCCATGCGGTGCAAAAGCACCTGGCCGTTCACAACTTCCCTGTCACCGACCTCCTCGCCACCGGCGACGAAAACAAGACGATCCTCACGATGGACAACCACATCTACGAGTTGTTCAAATTCGTCAGCGGCACGCGTTATGACGCCTCTCCCGAAGCCACCGCCGAGGCGGGCCGGCAGTTGGCGTCTCTGCACGGCTGCCTCAGCGATCTGGCTCTGGACTACGAACCCTTCGTCGGCAGCTTCCACGATTCCCCGGCCGTCCGCCAATACCTCAGCATGGTCCGCGCGGGCCGCCGCAGCACGAACCTGCACGCCATGCAGGCGATTTCCGACTCGCTCCTGCTCCGCTACGATCGCTCCAGCCAGCGCGTCAACAAGCTGGGCTTCGGCTCCTGGAAACGCCAGGTCGTCCACGGCGACTGGCACCCCGGCAATCTCCTGTTCTGCGACCGCAAGATCGTCGGCGTTGTCGACTTCGACTCCATCCGCATTGCGCCGCCCGTCACGGATCTGGCCAACGGGATGCTCCAATTCTCGATCATTGGCGACGATCCCGATCCTAATAATTGGCCCGGCCACTTCGACCAGGTTCGCCTGATGGAGTTCTTCCTCGCCTATCGCGAGCTGGCCCAGGTCAACAAGCACCAGGTCAACGGCCTGGTGGACCTGATGATCGAGACGATGATCGCCGAGGCGGTCCTGCCCGTCGCCGCCACCGGCTTCTTCGGCCACCTCTGCGGCCTGGACTTCCTCAAAATGATCCTCCGCAAAACCAAGTGGCTCCGCACCCACCGCACCGAACTCGTCGAAGCCATGCTCGCCTAGTCCCCGCGCCGGAAAAACGTGCTGATCTTCGCCGATTTCTTTGTTGCACGTATATACGCCATTGGCGTATACTATTACAGGTATGGAGATCGTTGAAACCAGCATCTTCACCCGGCAGATCACGAAGCTCCTGAAAGACAAGGAGTATTTGGAGCTTCAACGGGAATTGGTGATGAACCCCTTGGCCGGAGCGATGATAAGGGGAAGTGGTGGGCTGTGAAAGCTTCGGTGGGCCCAGGAAGGGCGTGGCATAAGGGTGATCTACTACTGCGTTACTGTAGAGAACATAGTCTTCATGTTGGCCGTGTACGCCAAGGGAACCAAGGCGGATCTGACGGACCAAGAAGTCGCGGCCTTGAAGAAGTTTGTGAAAGAGGAATTGTCATGAGTGCGAAGCTATTCAAAGAACTGCGTGCCAGTATCAAAGAAGCCGGCAGGATACGCAAGGGACGGGTGAAGCCTTCCCGCGTGTTCGGATATGACGCGGTTGACATACGCAAGCTCAGGGAATCTGTGCGCGCTTCCCAATCGCAGTTTGCGAGGATGATCGGGGTCAGCAAGGACACACTGCAGAACTGGGAACAGGGGCGGAGGAGTCCACGCGGCCCGGCGAAAGTGCTGCTGCGTGTGTTTGAAAGAGACCCGCAAGCCGTCGTGCGCGCTCTGAGGTGATCGCCTATCCCTATGTCCATGAATCCATCGGAACCAGCCAATAATGGTGCGGAACCGCCGCAGAAGCGCGCGAGGCGGCCTCGGTATAAGGGTACGCACCCGCGGAGCTATGAAGAAAAATACAAAGAGCACAACCTCCAGGCCTATCCGGAGATTGAAGCACACCTGCTCGCCAAGGGCGTGACTCCGGTCGGCACGCACGTTCCCGTTCTGGTGCAGGAAGTCATGGAGTGCCTCAAGCCCCAGCCGGGCGAGATCATCATCGACTGCACCGTCGGCTATGGCGGCCACGCCCTGGAATTCGCGAAACGCATCGGGCCGGCAGGGCGGCTCATCGCGCTGGACGTCGACAACGAAGAGCTGGAACGCACCCGCAAACGGCTCGCGGATGCCGGCGTCACGGCCAGCTTCCATCGTAGCAACTTCGCCGGGGTCGCCAAAGTCCTCCAGCAGGAGGGGATCGCGGGCTATGACATCATCTTCGCCGATCTGGGCGTATCGAGCATGCAGATTGACAACCCTGCTCGCGGCATGAGCTACAAGCACGCCGGACCCCTCGACCTGCGCATGGACGACCGCCTCAAACGCACCGGTGCGGACCTCCTCAACAGCTTGAGCGAAGCGGAGCTATCCAAGGCCCTGTTGGAATTCGCCGACGAGCCCGACCACGACAAGATCGCCCACCTGATCGTCACGCGCCGCGTCGCCAAGCCGATCGCGCAGACGCCGCAACTCGTCGACCTGGTCTTCGAAGCCAAGTCTCTCACGCCTAGGATGTGGCGCAGCCAGCCGGACAAGTACGGCTCCCTGCACCCGGCCGCCCGCACGTTCCAGGCCCTCCGCATCCTGGTCAACGACGAGCTGGGGACATTGAAGGAGCTGCTGCGCCTCGCCCCGCACTGCCTGCGTCCCGGCGGCCGCATCGGCATCATCAGCTTCCACAGCGGCGAAGACCGCCTCGTCAAAAAGTCCTTCCAGGAAGGCTTCCGCGCCGCCCTCTACGCCGCAACCGCCCGCGAAGTGATCACCCCCCAACCCGAGGAGATGCGCGCCAACCCGCGCAGCTCCTCCGCCAAACTCCGCTGGGCTCAAGCTGCTTCACAGCCGGCCTAACGCACTGAGTTCACCGTTACGAAGACGGCGACTTCTCTTGTCTCGCCGTCGCTTTTCCCCGAGGGTTTGTACGTAATCCCGGCCACATTGACTGTGCCGCCGGAGGCGATGGCAGCCTTGGTGGTGCCGGTCCGATGCATGGCGGTGGGTGCTCCCCTGCCGCCGACCGGCCACACGAGGTCATTGACGTCCAAGGCGACATCCATCGCCACGCTGCCGTCATCATAAATGCGAGGCGTGACAGATACGAGGATTTCCGAATCGGTCCTTGGACCTTTCACCGGGGCTGAGGGCTTCTTGCCCACGGCTTTGATGTGCACCTCGTTGCTATCCGTCGCCACAATTCGTTGCTCGGAGAGAACGTCAGGGTAGCCACCTCCTTTAGCAACGGCGTGAATCTTCAACTCCACCTGCCGCCCGCTGGGAGCAGAAGGCCATGGGCCGGGCCGGGCAACATACACACCCAGTACGAGACAAGCCGCCTCCGCATTTGCATCGGCTTGGGGAATGTTCTTCGCGCTGTCCAGAAACACCATTTTGCTCCCGCCGTCCGGGATTTCCAGGCGAATCTTCGTTCCGTCCTCGGTCCTCCCGTTCTTCATTTGCAGATCGACGTCACATCGGATGGTCTTTCTGTCCGGCAGAATTTTGGCCACAAGCGAGAGCTTCGTTGACTGCGATTCACCGACGTTGCCTATGGTTGAACTCACGCCGTCCATAGCGCACCACTGCGGCCGTGCGTCAAGGCGGAGATATCCTCGCGACCAGAAAAGGTCAAGAATACGGTTGAACTCATCTCCGGAAACCGTCGCCGTTAGTCTCCGCAAAGCTTCCAGCACCGTGGCGCCCTGCAAATCCTCCGCGCGGATCGTTGCGGAGGTCGGAAGACCGGCTCTTGGCCCGGGCGCAGGCGTCTGTGCAGCCAGAAGGTTAACTGTCCGCGTGATCGTCTCCGCATCGAGTTTCGTATTCGCCCGAATCGCCGCGATCGTCGCCACCATCAGCATCTGGTCCGGCCGTTCGGTCTTGTCCGCCTCGGCCCTGGCCGGTGCGTCTGCCTCTATGATCGGCTGTGGAGCCGAATGGTAGGCCGTGTCTGTCCCGGGAGGCAGTTTCACTGTTACGAAGACCAGCAGTTCCTGTGTGGACGCTCGCCTTTGCCTCGTGGCACTCACGGGCAACCCGCGTACCGCCACCGTGCCGCCATCCTGGATCATGCTCACGGTTCCGCTCCGGGCCGAAATCGATGCCTGGGGTTCCGTCGTAACATCGTTCACGTCAAAAGCCATCACCAGCTGAATCTGATTGCCGTCGATGACTTGGGGTGTGACCATTGCCAGTATCGGCATCGCATATAGTCCCTGACTACTGCCGAGAGGAATGGACGGCTCCGACGTCACGGCGTACTCATTCGCGCGGGACCGCAGGCTCATCGTGTGCCCTTCCTGGACAAGTATTTGCGGCACGCCTACGATGTCAGCCTGTTGGGACGCCCCGAGTTGATGCAGTCTCGCCTGGAGCAAGGTGGTCGAGGCTCGGTCCGGCATAGAACCAATCTGAATGTCTCGCGACGGACGGGCAGAAACCTGTCCTGCCGCGTCCCGGGCAGGATTCCACTCCAGACCAAGACGTGATAACGCGCTCCGTTCGACCTCGACCAGTTGCACCGTCACCAACATCCGCCGCGGGGGCTGATCCACCCTCACAATTTCCGCGACGATGCGATCAGCGATATCCCAGGGTCCTGTGACCAGAATGATATTGGCACCTGGATCCGCAGCTGTACCGGCTCTGACGTAGGGTCTCCAATCTGACGGAAGCGCAGATAACACTGAAGAGGGCTTCGTATCGTTCAGGCTCACGCGCCGAGTCACGGATTCATAGAAGGCAGGCCGTATGGGGTCATCGGTTATCAGATAATGGTCACTTGGCATTCTCCTGTAAACGAAGGGCGTTCCGGCCAGGATCATGTCCAGTGCTTCTTCCAGCGTCAGGTCGGTCATCTCGGCCGTGACCCTGCCAATAACCTTCTCGTCAATGACTATCGGCACGTGCGCCAAGATGGCCAGTTTCTCCAGTGCTGCGGGTAATTCCTCATAGGTGAAGGTTGTGCTGATCGGTTTGTAGACGAGAAGCGTGTCACCGCGCTCCTTGAAGGCATAGGGCGCTTCATCGAGGCTGGCGAGGACCTTTTTCAGAGCCTCCGCCGGCGGCATTCCGGTTATATCCACCGGCCCGCGCACGGTGAGCGGTTTGACCGTCGCATCTACCGCGATCTTGGTACCTGTTCTCTTCGCGATGGACTGAAGGACATCGAGCAGGTCCCCGCTTACGTTCTCCGGCGCGGCAGTTTGTACACCGAAAGGTGCCGTCCTTGCATTCAGGGCGGCCAGGCCGCCTGCGGGGACGATGTGGGCCGTTATAAAGATGGCGGTGTCCTTGGTTGCTCCGGTGGCCGGGTCTCTGCGGAAGCCGACCGCGGCGGTGCCACCGTCCGGGATGACCACGAAGATGTGAGCCTGACGCCGCGCAATAACCGGCGCACCGTTGCCTGTGGCCGGCGGAATGCGATCACTGACCTCGGCTCCAATCTCAAGCTGGACGTCGTTGTTGTCCTCGATTCTGGGCGTGAGTGTCACCATGGTACCGGCGTCCACCTTCCGCAGATTCGAACCGGTGGCATTCCCTGTTCTCATGAACCACTCCTGATCCATGGATAGCACCTGGGCCGGGTATCCGTTCCGGGCGGCGATCTGGGGTTTCGCCACGATTTCCGCTCGCCCCGAGGCGTCGAACTCATCCAGCTTTGCCGGCAGCGAGTCCTCCGACGAGTAGCCGATCTGAATGCCATAGGGCCAGGCGGGATTGGGGACGGTGCCTGCGTCACCACGGATTATCGGCATCGTCCACTCCACGCCCAGATTCATCAACTCGTCGTCCTTCATCTCGACCACGCGCGCGGTCAACAGCACTTGCCGCGGCCGCTGATCCAGTTTCACGATTTCTGTCACGATCTCATCGGCTAGCGCCGGAGGCCCTGTCACAAGAACGGCATTGGCATTGGGATTTGTGGGCGTACCGGCTCTGACGTAGGAGGCCCAATTCGATGGCAGCCGCGATAATGCCTCACTGGGTGATATGTAGTTCAGCGAGACGATGTGGGTCACTCTGCCGGCTACGTCATTCCCATGGGGGAGACCGCCGGCCACCAGGTAGTAGTCAGTCATCTTCTTCCAGGCAAACGGTGATCCGTCCAGCATCATGCTCAGGGCCTCTTCCAGCGTCAGGTCGGTCATCGTAGCCATGAGTTTGCCGGTGACTTTGTCGTCCACGACAATCGGCACCTCCGCCAGCGTGGACAGTCTCTCCAGTGCGGTGAGTAGCTCCTCGGTGGCAAAGCTGGCGTTGAGCGGCTTGTAGACGAGAAGTGTGTCGCCTTTCTGTTTGAAGACATAAGGGGCCCCAGCGAGGTGATAAAGAACCTTCTGCAAAGCTGTCGCCGCCGGCAATCCGCTCACGTCCACAGGTCCGTATACGGCGAGCGGTTTGACCGTCGCATCCACCGCGATCTTCATACCGGTCCTTTGTGCGATCGCCTGGAGGATCTCCAGCAGGTTTCCCGTTGAGCCCGCCGAAAGCTCCTGGGAGCCGAGAGGGATGATGGTGGCCGGGCCGCACAGAAGCAGAAGGGCTCCGAAATTGGGGTCTTGGGTCTGCACGCCGGGAATCGGTTCGACCAGGAACGACTGGCACGTGTCGCCCGTCAGGACCATCGTGCTGAAATCGACCGCTCGCGTACGGGCCGCACCGAGGTCGGCGGAGGGGGCGATCTGCGTCACCGTCGTCTTGACGGTGACGTTCTCATCCGGCTCGATATGAGGTGTGGTCCTGATGAGAATGCTATACTTGATCTTCCCCAGGTCGCGCTGCCTCGTGGAGTTTGGGTCCGCCGGAGGGGTGAAGGACCTCTCGCTCTCGGTGCGGATTTCCGCATCCTTGTCTTGACCTACCAGGACCTGCGGGTTGGCCTGAACCTCCAGGTAGGCACGTGATTGGAGCAGATCGAACAGGGTCCGGTACGTTCGTTGCGAGAGGGGTTGGCCCGTGACATATTTCCTGAGCACCTCGCCCAGCGTGGTCTTCCGCGCGGGGTCGATGTTGGTGATCTGCCGGGTCGCCTGCGGATTGTCGCTCTCCAGGGCGGCACTGATCAGCAACAGCGTTTGCCGATTCAGCACAGCCTCCGTCGTTGCTCTCACCAGCCTGAAGGTGAGCAGCACCTGCCGTTGGTCCTCCGCGTTCTGGGGTGCTTGTACTGTGACAACCGGTTGCACCTCTTTTTTGACCTTGACGCCGGCCATGAGGTAGAGAGCGGTGCTGTTGGGAGCGCCCGGTGCCTCTGGTGTGACACTGCGGAGGCGTTGAACGGCGTACTTGCCCTCGGGAACTTCGAGGACAAAGCTGTCGTGCGCCGCCTCGATGGGTTTGGGCAGGTCATTGGCGTCGCCGGTCCCGTCGGCGGCGGCGGGGAGGACTTTCGTCAGCCACAGATCGAGATCCACCGCCACCTTTGTGGCGTACTTGTCCGCCATCTCCTCCGCGAGAACGCCGAGCTTGAAGCCGCCGGCGTCGGGGCTGCCAATCGTAACCTCGGCACGCCGGCCGAGCCGAGCCAGGACTGTTGGTCTCGTCAGAACCTCAATGTACCCGGAGGAACTCAGCAACGTCATCGCCGCTGCGACCTGATCGGCGGACGCATCTGTGAGAAGCTGCAGAACCTGCTTCACCGGAGCGTCTTCGATGCTATCCAGCGGCTTGTCCAGAATGCGGGACAACTCGCGCGCCGTCTGCGATTCGACTTTTCTCTCTGCGCGGACCCTCAGGACCGACGACTTGTAGAGAACCTGCCCCTCCGGCTCGTTGACATCTGGTATGCGATCAGAGCGTTGCACGGCAGGCGGCATGTTCTCCGGTTGGGTGGTGACGCGTAATCGCTCTGCGATAATCCGGCTGGCCCTGTCGTCGAGTTCCTCCAGTGGTGTGAGCGTCTCAGCCAGGAGCGTCTTGAGCTGTCTGTCCAGTTCTGGATTTCCTGCGGAAGCCCCGCATTGTCCCTCCAGACCAAGGCAAGGGAAGAGCCCGAACATCCCCAATTGTCCGATCTCCGTTTGGGGCCGCTGCACAACGGCAAGAATGCTGAATTCCTCACCTTCGGGGACGGGGACATCGGATGTAACAGCTTTGCTGAGTCGACTGGAGTGACGTAACCCGAAACCCAAGCGGTTCGTGGACTCCGGATGTGGGCGGACCAGGTCTTGCCAGTCACGTGCATTCCTTATGAATGGAAACGCTTCGGCCAGTCTCCGGACGCCCGCCCGTAGATGCTTGTCGGCTTCAGCAAGTGCGACATCCTCCTCCTTTCGCAGTTCGTCCGGCACATCAAGCAGCAGGCTCACGCTCACGATGGGCCGTTTCGCCAGCGGGGCTTTCAGGATGTCGATCCACTCTTGGGGCACATCACCACTTCGCTGGCGTACCAGCCGTATGCCGTTGGCATCCGGGTCCGGCTTACTTGTGGGGACGCCCGGCACCCAGGTGTTACGTTCGCTGTCGGCACGATAGCCGACTCGGACGAGTACTGCCTGTGCCAGCACGGTTCGTAACAGCCTTTCATCGATGGGGCGAGCCGACAACGCTTCAGTCACAAGCTGCTCCGCGCGTCTCTGTACTGCGGTGCCAGGAGAGATCACAGGTTTTGCCGCGTCGGTGGTATTGGGCTCCTTGACAGCAAGGGACGTTCCTTTGGATGCCCTGGCGGGCACGCTACAAACGGCGAGGAGGATCAGGGCGGCGACGAGGAGCAGGGCGAGCAGGCCGGGGAGCCAGGTGAAGCGGCGGTTCTCGGTCGTGGGGCGGCCCAGGAGGCGGGCGATGCGGGAGAGCAGAGAGCCGCCGTCGGCGGCGACGGCGAGGTCGGTGGGGCGGTGACGCATCTCTTCGAGGTGTGTCAGGGCGCGGGCGTAACGCACGGAATCGCCGCAGACTTGAACGGCCAGATCGTCGCAGCAGTTCTCCCGCTCGATGCGGATGCGGTGTGAGATCCACCAGAGGGCCGGATGGTAGAAGCCGAGGATTTCGACGACGGTTTGCAGAATATTGACGAGGTAATCGTACCGGCGGATGTGGGCCAGTTCGTGGGCGAGGATCGCTTCGAGCTGTTCGCCACTCAGGCCCGTCAAGGCGCTGGCAGGCAATAGGATTACAGGCTTGATCCAGCCCACTACCGTCGGGACCTCGACGAGCACGGATTCGAGCAGTCCGATCGCGCGATGGATGCCCAGACGTTCGGCCAGAATTGTCACTCGATCCCGCACCGCGTCAGAGACGGGGCGGACCATGCGCCGGCGGAAACGCTGCAACTGGGCCCAGCCGCCCAGGTGCCAGGCGGACAGGCCGAAGACGCCCACCAGCCAGCCGAAGACCAGGTAGGGCAGGGCGGGGGCGAGGCGGGCGACGATCCGCTCCTTCAGCGGCACGGGGGGTGTCACGTCAGCCTTGGCCAAAGGCGTCGCTGGCATCGTAACCGGCTCTGTCGGTATCTCGGGAAGTTCGAGCACCAGTTCTCCCGCCATCTCGTTGGTGGGAGGTATAAGCGGTGATGGGCCTGCCTCCGCCGCAGGCCGCGTCACCTTCACAAGCTGCATCGTCACCAGGGGCAGCAGGACAGTCAAGGCAAGTGCCGCACAGGCGGTCACATACCGCACATTAGACGACGACCGACGCAGGAAACGCAGCGTCACGGCCAGCAGCACCGCCACGGCCGCGGCCTGCCAGACGAAGTGAATGAGCATCCAACCAAGTCGTTCGATCCATGGTTGCGAAAGCAAGTTGCACAGTGTCGACATGATTAAGCTCCCCCCATTTTGTCCAACATCGCCCGAATACGCTTCAATTCGTCGGGCGAGACCTTTTTCGCGGACAGGGCCCGCATGACGAGTTTCTCCGCCGAGCCGGCGAAGACCTTGTTCAGCAGGTCGCCAACGACCTGTTTCTGTGTCTTCTCCTCGGAGACAGCCGGTGTGTAGACGTGCGGCCGCTCCGTGCTACGCACGAGCAGACCCTTGTCGGTCATGATTTGCATCAGCTTCAGGGTGGTGGTGTAACCCGTGGCTCCGCTGGCGTCCAATGTCTCGTGGACCTCCCGCACCGTACCGGCGCCCTTGTCCCACAGGATGCTCAAGATCGCCAATTCCCGTTCCGTCGGTCCCATCGTCTTGCGTCTGGCCATGTGTCGGCTCCTTTCCACACGTTTCACGTCTTCGCGATGCCATCACCTCTATCGGCAGAGTACGAATGAATTCGTAATTAATCAACGAAAAAATTCGTAGTCGGGGGAAATTCTTGACTTCTCGCCGCTGGAAAACACGAGAAAGGGCCGGCGCAAAAAAGCGGGAGGTCCCCTCCGGTGAGAGTGGTGAGGACCTCCTTTAAGGTAACTGCCGAAAAGACAGAGCGAGGCAGAGCGTATTATCTCATGACGATTGTCCGGCCGACCGTTGCTGCACCAGTTGATCAAGCGTACGCTGCAACTGCTCCATTTGCCGGTTGAGGTTGCTCATCTGCCCCTGGAGCTTCTGCACCTGGTCCTGAAGTTGAACCTGGGGACGCGGGGCTCCGTCGACCGGCGGTTTCTTCACCGGCGGCTGGCCCTCGGCCGGGGGCCGATTGTCCATCTGTTGCATCTGGGCCCTCAACTGGCGAATCTCCTTGCGCAGTTGTCCGGCCCGGTCGCTCTGGGGATCCTCCTGATTCTGCAGTTCTTTGTCCAGCGTGCGGATTCGGTTCTGGATGTCCGCGCGACGGCCGGGAGCAGGCTGTTCCTGCGACTTGGGGCGGAACTGCCCCGGGGCGCCAGCCTGCTGCCGGGCCGTACGCATCTGCTCCCGGGCCTGGCGGAGATTCTCACGAATCTGCTCGGCCTGGGCGCTGTCGCCCTTGCCTTGTTCCTCCAGACCGCTCAATCTGGCTTCGGCTTCACTGATCCGGTTCTGGAGGCGTGACAAACGTGGCTCGTCCACCGCCGGCCGGCCGACGCCACGTGCCGGCCCCGGGCCCGCAGCCTTGCCGGGTTGCGCCTGATCCAGGCTCTCCAGCTGGCGTTCGATGACGGCGATGTGATTGCGTATGGCCGCCAGTTCCGAACGGAGCACTACCGTTTCATTGTCCTGCCTGTCCCCGCGCTCCTGCACCTTCGCCTCGGTGCGCTGACGCTGCTCGCGCAGATTGTCCAGCAGCCGGTTGAGGACGTTCCGCCGGCCCTCGATCAGGAGGGGCCGTTGTTGGTCCGCGGCCTGGCGTGGCGGCTTGGGACGACTCACTTCCGCGGGGTTGGCCGGACCCTCGGGGCCGCCGGAAATCCGTGGGCCGGGTTGCGCCAAGGCGACAGTGACGGAAGTGCCGAGCGCTGCGACCGCAACGAGAACGGCCCAACGAGCCCCGGCATGCGGATTGCCGCAGCGATCATTCAGAATACGACATATTCTCTCTTTCATAGCCTTTTCCTTTCCTACGACGGTTGGCAGAAACGCCAGTTGTGCCTGGGGTGACAGGCCCAGCAGCGATTCTGCGTAATCCACCCCCACCCGGCCCCCGGCCAGCACCCAATCATCACAGGCCTCTTCGCTCAGCGCCGACAGCCGGCCCCGGGCCCACCACAGCAGGGGGTGCCACGGTACGGCGCACCACAACAATTCGCAGAAGAGTCCGGTGACGTGATCGAGCCGCTTCCAGTGAGCCAGCTCGTGACAGAATATGCCCACCCAATCACCGTGCGGCGGGCGACGACTCGTCTGCCGGTGCACCAGCAGGACGGGCTCTCGCCCCCAGCACCAGATCAGGGGACTACGCACATAAGGGCTGCAGCGCAGGTGGACGGGACGGTCCACGCCCATACGCTGCCGAGCCTGCGCCAGGGCGTCGCCCAGCGTGCCCGCATCGACGGCTTGTGCGTCGACGAGGAGGCGTCGGCCCAGGCGGAATTGCCACAACAGCCGGCCGCAGAGCGCCAAACCGGTAGCCAGCGAGCCGCTGAAGAACAGCAGCGGCCACGGCAGGCTCGTGTCACTGTGGGCCGGATCCGCCAGGGTCTCGTCCATGAACCGGGGCTCCGTCGGGTCGAAGGCGAACGCCTCATCGAACAGCTCTTCATCCTCGATTTGCGAAAGGCCTGTCTCGGCGTCCGATGCGGAGAGCGTCGACACATTCACACTCATCATCAGGGCCGACTCGGCGAAGGAGTCATTGTTCTGTGGCTCGTAAGACACAGGCACGGAGGGCGTCAGGATGCCGAGCCCGAGATGCCGGACCAGCAGATAAGTGAGCGGCATGACGATCGAGGCCAGCAGACCCGCCAACAGGATCCGGTGTGCCCGCGCAGCCCGGCGTTGCCAAAGGTAGCTGGCGGCCAGGCCCGCCGCGATGCAGCAGGTGGCTTGCGTCGCGAGCACCACGATCAGGTGCCCGTCCGAGAGGAGGGCGCCGGCGCCTGGTATGGCGTCGACTATCGCATACAGACTCACGCCGGTCATTTCTGCATCCCCCGGCGTTTCTCTTCGATCATCCCTCTGACTTCCCTGAGGTCGTCCTCGCTCAGATCGCTCTCCCGAATCAGGTGCTGGAACATGGCGACGGCGTCGCCTTCGAACACTTGCTTGAGGAACCGGCGGACCGATCCGGCGCCGGCCTCGTCGCGACTGCGCAGCGGATAGTACACATAGCTCTTGCCCGTGGCACGATGGCCGAGCCAGCTCGCCTTCTCCAGCTTCTGGAGGGTCGTCAGGATGGTCGTGTAGGCCAGCGCCTTCTTGCGGCCAAGATGATCCCGCACGTCGTGAACGCTAGCTTCGCCCCGCTCCCAGATCACTTCCATCACCGCCCGCTGAAGCTCACCCAGTGCATCGATCGAAACCCAGCTCATAACGTCGACCTCCCTATACTTCGAAACCAACTCCACTATCTACTGTGAAGTATCGTACTATGCACAATAGTAGGTGTCAATAAAAAAAGAAAAACTTGCTCCGGACCGGCACGATTCGGTCCGTCGAGGGGATGGTGGCGTGCGTGCTACTGCCGGTTACAGGGCCCGGGCAATAATGGGAACGCCAACGCCGCGTCCACGCGTCATCGCATGGACAGATGGCGTGCGGCGGCGGGTTTGAAACCCGCCCCTACCATGCTTACCAGCCGGGGTTGGGGACAAAACCGCGGTCGGCGCCGCCGACGGAGTAGGGACTGTTGCGGTAGTTGGGGGGGGGCGGGAGAGGCCCGTAGTTGGTCGCGCACGGCGTCCAGTCGTTGGCGTCGCCGGTCTGTGCCGCGGTCATAGGCGGAATTGGAATGCGACAGCGGCGTCTGGTCTTCCAAGGCCTGTTTTCACGTCGGGAGTCCCTCCTTCCCGACTGATTCTGACACGGACCCCCCGCGCACGACGGAGTCGTCGAGGTCGCCACTATTATGCGCGCCGCGGTTCGCCCGTTCGGGAATTCCGGTGTCGCGTGGGACACCGGCAGGACGTGACGATGTCCTGCCGATGGATTCGGGCCGCCCGCCGGCGAACCTTGGCTCGACTCTCAAGTCGCCCCCCGTCAACGGCCGAAAGAAGCGAAAAGGAACGTTCGCACGCGTGGGCGGATCGTGCGCTGGCTGCGCAGCGTCCTGCGGCGGTGCGGGAGGCCCTGGTATAGGGATGTCCTCCGGTTCTTTGGATATTAGGACCGATAAAGATGTTCAATGGCAAGAAAGTTGTCGTCGTCATGCCGGCCTACAACGCGGCATCGACGTTGCAGAAGACCTATGACGAGGTCATGGCGCAAGGCGTCGTCGATCAGGTGATCGTGGTGGATGACGCCAGCCGCGACGAAACGACGGCCATTGCCAGCCAGTTGCCTAGCGTGATCGTACACACGCACGCCCATAACAAGGGGTACGGTGCCAACCAGAAGACGTGCTACCGCTCCGCACTGGAAGCCGGGGCGGACATCATCATCATGGTCCATGCGGACTACCAGTACACGCCGAAGCTCATCCCGGCCATGGCGTGTCTGATCGGCAACGGCCTCTATCACTGCGTGCTCGGTTCCCGCATTCTCGGCGGCTACGCTCTGAAGGGGGGAATGCCGATCTGGAAATACGTGTCCAACCGGTTTCTGACGCTTTTCGAGAACATGCTCGTCGGCGCCAAGCTCTCCGAGTACCACACCGGCTATCGTGCCTTCTCCCGGGAGTTGATCGAGCAGCTCCCGCTGGATCTCAATTCGGACGATTTCGTCTTCGACAACCAGATGCTCACGCAGATCCTGTGGCGCGGCTACCAGATCGCGGAGGTCAGTTGTCCGACGAAGTACTTCGAGGAAGCTTCGTCGATCAATTTCACGCGGAGCGTGAAGTATGGCTTCGGCTGCCTGGCGGCGGCTCTTAGCTATCGTTTGGCCAGGATGGGCCTGATGAAACCCCGGATATTCTTCGGTTGACCGCTTGAATGAGGATGGATATGCCCCTCAGGTCCTTCTGTGAGAGACATCGAATTGTACTCCTGTCGGCCGCTCTGGCCCTGCTGACGTTGGCCGCCTACGAGGGACTGCGCCGCAACGACTTCGTCAAGTTCGACGATCCGGAGTACATCACCGAGAATACGCGCATCCAGTCGGGTCTCACGCTCGACGGCATCGTTTGGGCGTTCACTTCCGGCGAGGCTGCCAACTGGCACCCGCTGACGTGGATCAGCCACATGATCGACATCCAGCTCTTCGGGCTGAATCCCGCCGGACATCACCTGCACAGTCTGGTGTTGCACATCCTCGCGACGCTCATGCTCTTCTGGGTTCTGCACCGCATGACCGGGGCCGCCTGGCCCAGCGTGTTTGTCGCCCTGGCCTTCGGGGTCCACCCGGCACACGTCGAATCGGTCGCCTGGGGCGCCGAGCGCAAAGATGTCCTGTGCGCCTTCTTCTGGATGCTGACGATGGTGGCCTACGTCTGGTACGCCAAGCGGGGGGGCATCGTCCGATACGTGCTGGTCATCGTGTGCTTTGCGCTTGGTCTGATGGCCAAGCCCATGATCATCACACTGCCCATCGTGCTGCTGGCGCTGGATGTCTGGCCTCTGCGCCGGTTGTGGCGCGACCCGGCCCGCAGGATCGGTCCGGTGATCGATCCCAAGACGGCTCCCAAAGGAACGCAGAAGACGACAACCAAAACAGCGCCGCCCGTGGCACCTCGGGGCGCACCAACGACCTATCGGCCGGCATCGTTGTTTCTGCTGATTCTGGAGAAGATGCCGCTGTTCGCCCTTGCCCTGACCTCCGGCGTCGTCACTTTCCTGGTGCAGCAGAGCGGGGGAGCGGTGGCCGGGCTGGACGTCTCGCTGCCGTTCCGGTTGGCGAATGCGGTCCTCAGCTATGGCCGCTACCTCGGCAAGATGGTCCTGCCCATCAACCTGGCCGTGATCTACCCACTGCCTCCGGAAGGTTGGCCCTTCTGGATGCCTCTGGTTTCGGTTCTCATCTTATTGGCCATCACCGCTTTCGTCCTCTTCTCGGCCCGCAAGCGGCCCTACCTGCTGGCCGGCTGGATCTGGTACGTCGTCACGCTGGCGCCCGTGATCGGCCTCGTGCAGGTCGGCAGCCAGGCGATGGCGGATCGGTACACGTATCTGCCGTCCATCGGTGTCCTCATCATGGTGGCCTGGGGTGCGGCGGACCTGGCTGCGAAGTGGTCAAGGCGCGCGACGGCAGGGGCCGTCGTCACCGGCGTGCTGGGTCTGGCGATGGTCATCGGCACGCACGTCCAGGTGTCCTACTGGAAAGATGGCGCGACGCTGTACGGCCATGCCCTGGCCGTCACCCGCAACAACTACGCCCTGCACTGCTGCCTGGGCACGGTCCTGGAGGATCAGGGCCGGCTCGATGAGGCGGAGCAGCAATACCGCGAGAGCATGCGGATCTGCCCGACCTTCACGGATGCGTATCTGTGTCTGGGGCAGGTGATGCAACTGAAGGGCAAGTATGTCGAGTCGCTGGAAGCGTATGAGGAAGCCAGGAAGCTGAATCCCGCCGATTTCCGCGGGCCGTTCAAGGTGGGCGAGGCGAAGAGCAAGCTGGGAGCCTGGGCGGAGGCCGAGGAAAGCTACCGTCAGACCATTCGCATGAGTCCCAACTTCGCCAAAGCCTACCTCGCCCTGGGGCAGGTTCTGGCCGTTCAGCAGAAGTACCCCGAGGCCCTGGAAGCCTACGCCAAGGCCATGCGTCTCGATCCCACCGATCCCGGGCTCTACTACCGAATCGGTGCGGTCTATGCCCAGCAGGGGACTCTCGACAAAGCCGCCGAGAACCTTCGACGCAGTCTGGCCATGAATCCAAATCTGACGGAGGCGTACGTGGCCCTCGGCATCGTTCTGCAGAAGGAGGGCCGGCCGGAAGAAGCCATTACGCAGTTCCGCACGGCCGTGAAGATCAAGCCGGACAATGCGGAAGCCTGGGGCAATCTGGGCGACACGTTCCAGGGGCAGGGCAAGCTGGCGGAGGCCGTCGATGCCTACACACGCTGCGTGAGGGCCCGCCCCAATGAGGCGGCCACGTACTCCAAGCTCGGCGAAGTCCTCAAGCAACAGGGCCGGGTCAAGGAAGCCGTCGCGCAACACCAGCAGGCCCTCCGGATCGACCCGGATTTCGCTCCGTCCCTGAATAACCTCGCCTGGATTCTCGCGACCAACAAGGACCCCGAGATCCGCAAACCCTCCGGGGCCGTCCAGTTCGGGGAGAAGGTCTGCCAGCTGACTGGTTTCAAAGATCAGAACTGCCTCGATACGTTGGCTGCTGCCTATGCGGCAGCGGGCCAGTTCGACCAGGCGGTCCAGACGGCGGAGAAGGCCCTCGCTTTGGCCCGAGCCGCCCGCGACAATGCCGGCGTCCAGGACATTTTGCAGAAGCAGAAGCTCTACCAGGCCAGGCAGGCCTACGTAGAGCCCTGATGCGGCAGGGTCGTCCCTGAGCACATTCCCCCAAATAAAAAGGGCTGCGAGCGGATGCTCACAGCCCTGGTGCTTCTTGCTTGCCCGTGCGGGCTACAGCGACCTTCGTCTACGAAGCCAGCCGACCAGGCCGATACCGAACGCACTGAGGAGAACGGCACCCGGGGCAGGAATGGTATATCCCGCCTGAAGGTTGTCGATTCCTGTATTGACCGTCGCTCCACCCACACTGGTCCAGTGGATGGATGTGATGGCTTCATCGGTGGTAACTCCGGTGAACCACATACCTGCTCCACGGCCGTCGATGATGGTCATCATCGGGAGGGGTCCACTACCGTAGACCTCCACGACGACGGACCCCAGACTGTTAAGGTACGCATCGAAGCCGACCGCTGTGTAGTCGAAACCGCTCAGATCGACCACGAAATCCTCCGCGCCGGTAGCCGTCAGCACGCTGCTGGTCGTCACCGGCACGCCGAAGTTGGTATAGCCGGAACTGGCTACCCACACATTCGGGTTCGTGGCCTGTGTTCCTGTGTACGTGATACCGGCACTGGTGAACGACGCCAGAGCCGTGTTCTTCGGAGTCACTCCTTCGAACGTCTCGACCAGTGTTGCATCGGTCACGGCATCGAAGGCGGCCGAATTCGTGTACACGCTGGTCGCGGCCGGACTTGCACCGCTCAGCGGCAGGAGGACCGCCGCCAGCACCAAGCAAGCCGTTTTCCATTCTCTCATCTCATCCTCCTAACTCTTACCTGCCAGAAAACGGTCTAAACACTCCCTTCAGCCGTTGGGCTGAAGGGCACCCGTACCCCTCATCGGATGGAGAACATCTCCGGGGACATCCACCAGATTAGAATCCGCGAACACTGGGGCCACACAAAAATGGAACATGGAACGAGGACTCTGCACCAGATGGAATATCACCGGGGGACGCTCATGACGCGTCAAGCAATCGCAGATCGGATCTAAGTATAGCCGCTCGCCCGGAGGGGGTCAACAACAATATCGCGGTTTTGCCTTTTTGGCGTAACGTTTCCGACCACGGTGCGTCTTGGGTTAGGAAGGACTCAAAGTGCGGCCCGGCGGAGGGTCGCCCCAACTTTCTGGAAAGGAGCAGAAGATGAATCTTCACATCGACATCAAGAGTGTCTTGGTAGGTGGTCTGCTCGTGCTGGTGGTCTTGTGTGTGCTCGGGGCTGTGCCCTGGCTAAGCTCGGATACTCATGGCCGGTTCCAACTGGACACCAACGACGGCCATGCTTTCATCCTGGATTCCGCTACCGGCCAGGTCTGGTCTGTCTGGACTCCTGAAGGTTACTCCATCCGTCCTGCCGAGGCCGATCCCAACACCTTCTACGCTCCCAAGATTGATCTTGTCGTCGGATAGAGGCCGGTCTGTCGGATCGCTGCCGTCGACTCTTGCGTTCCGCCGCTCCCGGGATCACACTGTCAGCCGTGTTCGCAGTGGTTTCTCGGTATGATGGTCAGGTAGGGGAGCAGCAATTCATGGACTCGACGGATGAGAAAGCCAAACCGACTTCGGCGACGTTTCGGATGTTTCGGGGCACGTGGACTTCGTGGAACGAGTTGTTCCAGCAGGCAGCGGATTTCGCCACTGCCATCGGCAAGAGGAGCTAGCCAATGGTCTCGCGCACGCGGAGGAACCATCGGCAAGCGGGCGCCTGCCGCTGCCACCCACAGGATACCCGAAAATTTGCACAGACACGCCCTTCGCGCGTCCTGCAAATGAAAAAGGCAGGACCACGAGGGTCCCGCCTTGGGGGTGTCAATCGATTCGGCCGTGGCGTGACGACAGGGCGTCCTGCCTCCGGCCGGATTCTGCCATGCATCAATACCCGTCGGTACGGTAGTTCTCTTCCTTCGTGTTGGGGTTGGTGGCCGGCACAGCGGTGGCCGTTTCGATCTGGGCGTACGGGTCCATAAGGCCGTCGGCCGTGTGGTACTTCGGCGTGTCGGTCTGACCGACGATGTTCGGGACGGCACTATACGTGAAATCGGAAACATTCGCCCGGAGCTGCTTGATCTCCGTGGCATTGACGCGGATCACCATGCGGTCGAAGGACCACGTGAGATCCTTGCCCTGCTTCACATCCGGGCAGTGGGCCTGAACGCTGGCCAGCGCCGAGGCGACCGTATCATCGGCCACCGGGAAATGCGTGGCGACCGTCAGCCGCGGGCGCGGCGCAATCTGGCTGAGCAGATAACCGAACGCGCCCTGCGGCGTGTGCGAGCTGTTCTGGACCTGCGTGGCGGCGTTCAGCGTCGCCTCCCACACCGGGCCGCTGCCGGGAGCGCTGAGACCGAGCGTTTTCATCGCCCAAACCTCGGCCGGGACGATCATTTCATGGATGAAGACGTCCACGCCCTTGCCGCCGTTGATGGCCTGGTTGATGCAGTGGTACTCGGGCTTCGTGTCGCTGGAATAGATCATCGACAGGCCGTTCCATTCGATCTTGAAACCCATAGAACCCTTGCGGCAGTGAATCACCGGAAAGTGCGTGATCTTCACGCCCGTCTCGGGATTGTTGTACGCCACGTTGTCGCCCTCGACCGCTCCGTACTTCGTCCAGTCCAGCTCGATCGGGATCATGGCATAGCCGTCGGACGGATCGTCGTCCCCGACCGGAACCGGATCGACGGGCAGGCCCCAGCTTGCCTTGGTGGGGCAGACGTAGTTCTTATAGCGGGTCGACTGGAAACCAAAACTCTCCGTGTGCCACCGCATGGCTTTGCGGAGATTCTCGCAGTAGGCCTTGACGCCATCGTCATAGAGCGCGGGAGTTCCCGTGGGATTGGCGACGCCGGACGGACCGTGGCTCCAGACGTACAGGGGGGACTTGCGATCCATCGAGGGGCCGAAGCAGTAGATGTGGCACAGGTCGCTCATGTGATCGCCATGCAGGTGGTTGATGAACACCTTGTTCATCCGGCCGAATCCGATCCCCATGGCGCCGTAGTTGGCCACCACGCCGGAGCCGCAGTCCAGCACGAACTGGTCCGCCTTGCCCTTGGCGTCGCCCACCTCGACGAAAACGCTCATCATCTGCTGCACCCGCCGGGCGGTCGGGGGGATGGTCGAGCCCATGAAAGTGATCCGCATCTCGTTGGAGTCGAGCGGCGTGCCGGGCGTAAATGTCTCCAGCGAGTCGTAATAGGAATACCGCTGCGTCGGGTCGGACTGCGTCTCGGTGGTCTCGCCGCGTGCCGGGCTGACGCCGAGATTGCCCATCGCCGCCCCGCCCAGGGCCAGACCCGACAGTTTCAGCATGTCACGCCTGGGCAATCCTGCCGACATGTCTTTCTTGTTTGTGCTCATAATGTTCCCCTTCTCCTTCTGAATGACAGCACAACTGCGGCGCCGACCGAACTCCAACGGCCCCGTCACGGCACACGCAACGTGCTTTATTGAACGAGCATCATGGCAAGAGTAGGTAGGAATGGCAAGGAAAAACAGGGGAAGAGACGCCTTCTGCCCGCGCTTGCATTATGCTCTCGGCCGTGGCAGACTGTCACACGCGTTCGCAGCGGTCTCTTGACAGAGTAGATTGACAGGGGAGCAGTGACTCATGGATTCAATCGACAAGAAAGGCAAATCGATGGTAGCGACGTTCAGGGTGTTCCGAGGAATGCTCAGTACGTGGGAGAAGTTGTTCCAGGAGGCGGCTGACTACGCCACCGCCATAGGTCCCGACCGCCTGATCAGCATCTCCCATAGCTGCGACAGTTGCGATGGTGTCGTAACGGTCTGGTACTGGCGCTAACGGCAGGGTGGCCGCTCCCACTCACGGCTGGAACGTCGTGTACGCGTCGAACAGATTCGCCGCTTCCGGATCGCCCTGATGCAGCGGCCCAGACGATGTGTCCGGCAAGTCTTCGTAGCGGCTCGTCGATGGGGGATTGTAGGTCCGGCTCCGATATAGCTGGTACCCGCCCGATTCGCTACGGTATTCCTGACACCCCGCACCCGCCAACAGCAGAACGATCAGTGCCTTTCGCATACGTTCCTCGATACATGTCCCTCGAAACTCACTGGCGCCAGACAAGTGACATGGAGCGGCCGTCTCTCTTGCGATTGCCGCCGACGGCGTGCAGGGTGAACTCGCCGCCTTCGTCCGTCAGCCGGGCTTCGACCCAGCCCACGGGCTGGGCGCCCGTGAAGTTGTACCCGGTCGCCGGCAGATTGATCAGGTGAATCCCTTCGTGCTTACGATAACGATACCGGTGGGAGTGCCCGTATACGATGGCCTTGACCTTCCGGGCCGGCGCCGCGATATCGAGCAGTTGTCCCACGTCGAGCAGGTCCATCCGCGGGGCGTGATGCAGAAACAGGATCGTGGGCGTCTCGTCGCACGTCCGCAGGTAGGTTTCCAGCCACGCGCGCTGCCTCTTGCCGATCATGCCGGCCGGCAGATTGGTGTACAGAAGCGAATCGAGAACGATCATCCTGACCGGCCCGGCGGTGGCCCGGATGATGTGCTTACGCCGGCCGGACGCTCCGATCGAAGACAGGAATCGCTCCCGGTGATCGTGGTTGCCCAGGGCCAGATGAACCGGTCGTTTCGCGGCGACCGGGGCCAGCAGGGCCCGGAAATTGTCGTAGGCTCCGATGTCGCCCCAGCGTCGGGCCAAATCCCCGGTGATGAGCACGCCGTCCGGCATGTCGCCCGTTACCTGATCGAGGACCGCGCGCAGATTCTGATAAGGGTAATGGCCCCGAAACCGGTGCGCGACAGACGCGGCGATGTGAGTATCGGACAGGAACGCCCAACGCGTGACCTTCTTGCGGTCCCCCGGATTGGAGCTTTCATTGTCCGCCATCGTTCCGCCCCAGGCGCATGATCCGGACCCAAGGAGGCCTCGTCTGGTGATTCGACGTTTCAGGATGTTCAACATACGGTATTATCTCAACGTACCTGTTCTGTGGTCGTCGGGAGGGAGGCGATAGCTTTTCCTTCCGCCGGACTCAGAATAGATCGTCCGAATCCGCGGGTCCTAAGACCATCTCTCTTGGCATAATATACGGTTGCCCATGCGGGTTTGACAATACCTTTTTGGAGCGGCTATGGCGACTGTTTCTATCGGACCCCGGATCCAACGTTGACAAACCCTGCCGGCCAAAGGCATTATAACCACCACGGCGTGTCCGGCTCTCGACCTGCCGGATCGAACCGGAACGCCCCGTGAAAAGGAAGATGACCGACCTCCGGGATGGACCGCGATGATGATAGCCTTCGGCGACCTGGTGTATGACCTCTGGCGGATCGCTGCCGTCGGCGTCGGCGTCCTCTTGGACGTAACCGCGGCCGGGCATGCGGTTCTCTACAAACGCGACTCGCGTTCCGTCATCGCGTGGGTGGGTTTCATCGTGTTCGTGCCCGTGTTCGGGGCGGTTGCGTATTTCCTTTTCGGCCTGAATCGCATCCGTCGCAAGGCCGCGTTGCTGCGCAGAGACCTCGAACGCTACCGGGCCCAGACCGGATATCCCGAATGTCCGCCGGACGAATTGCAGCGCCACCTGCCCTATCACGGAGGCCATCTCAAGATGCTGGCCCGGGCTGTCGGCGGGGTGGTGGGGCAGCCCTTGCTCATGGGCAATCAGATCGAGCCGTTGGTAAACGGAGACCAGGCCTATCCGGTCATGCTGGAGGCGATTCGGCAGGCACGCCGGACGATCTCCTTCGAGACCTACATCTACGACCGTGACGACATCGGGATGGCCTTTGCCCGCGCGCTGGGTGACGCCGCCCGCCGGGGTGTGGAAGTGCGCGTGTTGATCGACGCCGCGGGCACCCGCTATTCCTGGCCCAGCATTCTCCGTACTCTGCGCCGGGAGGGGATCACCTACGCGCGGTTTCTCCCGTCCTCGACCTTCTGGAACGTGATGTCGATGAACATGCGCACCCACCGCAAGATCCTGGTGGTGGATGGCCGTGAAGCCTTTACCGGCGGTATGAACATCCGCGTGGGACATTGCCTCGAACGCCGGCCCTCGCACCCGGTCCAGGACATCCATTTTAGGGTGCGAGGCCCCGTCGTGACCCAACTGCAGGAAGTGTTCATGGAAGACTGGCAATTCACCACAGGCGAAGCCCTCCGCGGCGACGCGTGGTTTCCCCCGATTGAAGCGGCGGGCCCCACCCTGGCGCGGGGCGTGCCCGACGGCCCGGACGAGAACTTCGAGAAGCTGCTCTGGACGCTGCTGGGCGCTCTCTCGATCGCGCGTCACTCCATCAAGATCGTGACGCCGTATTTCCTGCCCGACCGTGCCGTGGTGTCCGCCCTGAACCTGGCCTCCATGCGGGGCGTGCAGGTCGATATCCTCCTGCCGGCCAAAAACAACCTGCCGTTCGTCATGTGGGCCTCCCGGGCGATGTGGTGGCAGGTGCTCCAGCACGGCTGCCGGATCTGGCTGACCCCGCCGCCGTTCGACCACTCCAAGCTCATGCTCGTGGACAACTGCTGGATCCTGCTCGGCTCCGCCAACTGGGACCCGCGCAGCCTGCGCCTCAACTTCGAGTTCAACCTCGAGTGTTACGACACCGAGCTCGCCAAACAGCTCGACACCTGGTTCGAATCGAAACGCCAGACGGCCCATCCCGTGACGAAAGAGGAGGTCGACGCCCGCTCCCTTCCCGCCCGCCTCCGCGACGGCGTCACCCGCCTCCTGACGCCGTACCTGTAGTTGGCGACATGAATCCCACGGAAATAGTCTTCCTTGACGCACACCTGCCCGAGGGAGAGAATTGCCTGCTCGGACGTGTGGTGACTCGTGGTCGGTTCGTGCAGTGGAGATTGTGCCCATGATGAGAAAAGACCGAGCAGAACCCAAATCCTGGCAGGGCGTGGCTCTAACCGCTTGTGCCTTGATGATGCTTCTGACAGTTGGATGCCGCAAAAGCCCGTCGCGGAAAGACCAGGAGAAGATAGCCAGGGACACGCTCCGCACTTTTCTTGCATACAAATGGTTGCCCCCCGAGGCACAGAAACGCATACAGACGGCAACCGCGATGCTTGACAACAGCATTATCGACCCGAAGCCGATTCTGATGGCAGCAACCTTGTCGAGGACTGAAGGTTCGAACGAGATCCATCTCGGACTCCTGACGTTTGACGAGGCCGAGGATTTGGCAGGGTTCATCGTCAGGGAAGAAGCGCATGATCCGAATGGCTCTCCAGTGACTCGGGAGGAGGACTATCCGGTATACGCCCATTTCCCGGCAGTGGGCATCGCCAACATTCAACTCCTGCGTGTTCACATCCGAGAGGCGTACCAACGAAAGGATGAAAAGGTCTGGGCCGAGTATCTTGCCATGGATTTTGAAGGAGCCTTGGAGCAAGCGATCAAGGGAGGGGCCGTGCAAGTCCATGCGTCGCGTGGATCCTGGGGCGATCCCGCCTGGGACGCCAGGCACCGGTTTTGGGAAGCGACGTTGCCTCCGATATGGGTATCCAGGCCGGACCCCGCCGGCGTGACCGTCTGGGTACGCGTGTATGACAAGGCCGGAAACAGGTCCGATGCAGTCAGAGTGACTGGTGTGGGAACCATGACGGAAGCCGTCCCGGCAGATCAGGGGACGGCGCAGTGAATCCATGAGAAGGAAATGCACACGGCGTCCCGGACAGGCGATGCCGGTAGGGGGTGCCGTGTGCGTCAGATCATTTGAGCTGATCGGCAGGGGGGAGGATGTCGAATTTCCTTGTCCCCTCCTTCTTCAGCAGTTTCTGATCGGCGAAGTCGAGCAGCGCGGACCAATCGTCGGGCATCATGCCGTGCCCGCCGGGGCGAAAGTAGACGCCGACGTTGTCCTCCGCCTTGAGGAACGTATACACGGGCTTGGCGCCGAGATACGTCTGCACCGCGGCGTAAGCCCGGCCGTACTGATCGGCCAGCGAATTGCACATGATGAAGAGGCGTGGTGCTGTCAGGGCCACCAGCCAGTGCTGATCGCACGGCAGGCGTTCGGTCTGCCCTTTGAACTCGACCAGCCGCGGGCCGAACCAGTAGGTGTTCTGATTGACGATCTCGTCGATCCCCTGGCCCTCGCCTTTGCCCAGCTCCTTGCCCGAGAAACGAAACGCCATACCCCCGGCCACCGGTGCACTCAGCGCAATCCGCTCATCGAACGCCCCGGCCAGCAAGGCCGCCTGGCCCAGCCGTGACACGCCCGTGACCATGATCTTATCCTTGTCGATGGCGGGATCGGTCACCAGATAGTCCACCGCCCGCGAAATCCCCCACGACCACGCCGCGAAATCGTTCCAGTCATACTCCGGATAAGCGGGGAAGAACGCCGTGGAACGGTAGTTGGGAGCATCCGCGCCCAGTTGTTGATACCCGATCGTTGCCACGGCATATCCGCGGGCGAGTGCCGCCACAGCGGGACCGATGCTGTTCTCGCCGGCACTGAAACCCAGCGAAATCAGAACGGGACATCGTTTTGCATTCACCGGCATGAAGAGGCCCAGGTCGAACCCGAGCTTCTCCTGGGGCCCGAACGTCAGGTGCAGCAGGCGATAATCGGCTTGTGGCTGCGCCGTGTTCGGCTCGGGCGCCCCGCGTCGCCCGAACCCGGCGCGTGGCGTGATTCGCCGGGTGGGAGTGACGGTTGTCGCCTTGACATTCCCCGGCGCCGGCGGCATGTGACCGTATTCATACTCCTCCAGAATCTTGATCATCTCCCGCCGCCGTGCCTTCCACTGCTCCGACGTCGTGACCTTTGTCCCGTCGTTCATGGTCAGCGGATCCGGCATCTCCTTGATCACCGGCAAATCCTTCACCGCCTTCGGCGCGGATTCGGCCGCCCATGTCACGACACCCATGACCCCAATCACGACACATACTGTCACAATGAGACGATCATGCTTCATGGTACAACACTCCAAGAATTGACTCCGGGATTTTATGGCGGGTCGATGCTCCCCAGCACTCTGCCCGTCATTCTGTCAACGAACACATACAGTGGGCCGCCAAGGACCAGTCCTCGCTGACGGTAAATAACCACCTGACAATTTGGGCCTTCATATAGGTGTGGCGGAAGACCCTTGCCGTTTCTTCGAGCGAAATCGTCCGCATTCGCCTGCTCAGCTTGCCATTTCGCGTTCCCCACGTCGTATGTGACATCGCTGTTGTTTGCATCAAGTCCAAATCGCTGTGCCTCAACGTCAGCAGCGCGAACGATTTGATCCTTCGAGAATTCCTTTCGACTGGCGCAGGATACAACCAAGAACCCCAGGACCAGACAAGTCGAGACGTTTTGGGCCACACTTGCATGCAATCTCATTGGGCGACTCCCAAGTCTTCAACGTTCAATGCATGTTTGTCGTCATCCACTGGATGATGCGGTCCTGCGTCGCCTCGGGGAGGCGGTTGTAGTCCCAGGGTTCGTCGAGGGCGAGTTTGTTGGTCGCGTTGTAGAGCGAATAGACCTTCTTCGCCTGCTCGACGGCGGCGTGGATATCCGCGGGGTTGGCGTCACGGTCGAGCTGGGGGGCCAGCACGTACACGGGGCGCGGCGCGATCGCGGCGATCAGCTCGCTGTAATCATAGGGCAGCTTCGACTCGTTGCCGATGAAGAAGCCGAGCCGCGGCAGCAGGGGCAGATCGACGCTGTAGCGGGCGAGGCCCCCCGTGCCTTTATCGGCGGTGTCGGTCCGCATGGGCGTGAAGCCGCACATCGTGACCACGCCTTTGATACGCGGATCGAGCGCCGCCGTGTGCAGTGCCACCATCCCGCCCATCGAATAGCCGTAAAGATAAATGCGATTCGGGTCGACCATGCCTTCCTTCTGCAAAGCATCGATGCCGGCGCGCGTGTCCGCGACCATCCGGCCCAGCCGCGACCAATGCGGGAAGCGGTCGAAGAACGTCGCGAATTCGTCGGTCCGGCTGCCGTGGCCCGTCTGGTCGAAGGCGAAGACCACGTAACCCGCCTGCACGAGCGCCAGGATGGGGTGCAGATCGGGCTTCTGGCGATAGACCCACATGTAGCCCATCGGATAGCTGAATCCGTGCAGCCAGATGGCGGCCGGGAGCTTGGCGTCCGGCGCGGTGCCTTTGGCGTAATACAGCTCGCCGCGCGTGCCGTTGCCGAAGGTGATGCTGCGGTACTCGGTCTGGCCTTTCTGAGGCTGGAGCCAGCCGAAGGACGTGCCCCGCTGGATGGTCCAATCGACGACGTCGGCCCGGGTCCGCTGGTTCGGATCGGGTCCGCCTTTGCTCCCTTCGCGACTGCCCAGCATCCATTCCACCGCTTTGCGGACCTCGGTGGCCTTCTTTTCCCAGTCGGCCGTCGACTTGGCGCTCGCCACGATGTCGCTGCTGCTGTAGGCGGGGTACTTACTCAGGTCAACCGTCTCCTTGTTGTCGGTGCGCCACTTTTCGAAGCTCCATGGGAACAGGAATTCGTTCTTCCATTTCTCCGTGGATTTGCCGAACTGGATGTCCAGCCATTTCATCGTCGCGTTCTGGTCGTTGGCGCCGTGATGTCCCGGCGGGTGCAGGATGCTGTTCCGCTCCGGCACACCCAGCAGCTCGTAAACCTTTTGCGCCGAGTAATAGCTCTGTTCGTTGCCGTAGATATTGGCGACCTCGTCACTCAGGCCGTACAGGCTCAGCAGCGACCGCGGTGCGATGGCGGCGGCCAGCAGATTGCCGTCGAGGGGCAGGCGGTCTTCGCGTCCGGTGAAGAAGCGAAGCTGGGGTGCGAACCAGATCGGGAAACTGCGGGTGGTAGTCTCGATCCCTTCGCCCGCCCCGCGCTCGCTGGCGGAGCGCCAGGGCAGGACACCGCCCACGCCCGTGCTGCCGGCGACGCAGGCCGTGATGCGCTCGTCGAGCATCGTCGCGATGGCCGCCATCTTGCCCACGCGGGAGTAGCCGGTGATGGCGATGCAGCGTTTATCCACCTCCGGCAGGGTGTACAGATAGTCCACTACCATTTGCGCCGTCCACGCGCATTTGGCCATCGAGGCCCAATCGTAGTCGGGGTAGTACTTGCCGATGTCCGGCGGGTTATCCACGTTGCCCGGCGAAGAACACGAGATATATCCCCGGCTGGTGATACTCGGCATGCCGCCGATCAGCACCGGAAACGGCCCTTTCCCCGGCGGGATCTGGACGGTGACACGCGTCGTGATCTGGCTGTCGGGCCCATATTGCAGGTCGACGATTTTCGTCACGGTGCCGGGGGCCGGCGCGCCGCCAAAACCGCCGAAGCCCCGGCCGCGACCGCCCGCCGGCACCGCATTGGGATCCACCGGCACGATCTTGTCCAGCTGGGGCTTGGGGGGGACACGCCCGATGTCGTACATCTCAAAGAGCTTGATGATCTCAGCCCGGCGTTCCTTCCAGTCCGCGGCCGTCTTCACCTTGCGCTTACCATCGGCAAACGTGAGTGGGTCGGGCAGGCTGTTGACCCGTGGCAACGCATCGAAGTCCGGCGGCAGGGCGTCGGTCTTCTGCTGCCACGCCGTCCAGGTCTTGACGGCCGGCACCAGTTGGTTGAACTTCTCGAGATACTGCTTCTGCTCTGCCGGGGTCATCGACCGGACGAGTCCCGTGCTGACCAGCACGAACCCCATCGTGACACAGATCATGAGGCGCCGCATAGATCATCTCCTTAGACAGGTGTTGTTCAGACTTTTCTACTTGTACGCGGGGATGGTTTTGCCCTTGTCACTCAGCGCCTTCACGAGCGGCTTGAGGTCCAGCGTTTTCACTCCGGCGATGAACGCCTCCGCGTTCACGATGGCGCCGGGAGTGCTCGTGTGCAGCCAGTCCGCCGGATGGAAGGGACGCACGGCTTCTTCACCGAGCTGGTCATAGCGGGCGCTGATGATCTCCGTGTGGTTCAGGAAGGGCACCTTCTCCTGTTCCGCGACCTGCTTGGCCCAGTCGAATACCTTGCCCGGTTGGCGTGAGAACTTGCCATCGGCCCAGCGATTGTAGGGCGTGGGACTCGCGATCACCGGGACGCCGCCCTTGTCACGGACGTCCTTGATGAACTTGCGATAGTACCAGCCGAACGTGTGGATGATTTCCGTCGAGACGCCAATGCGTTGGATCGTCACCGTTTCATCGCCAAGACCCGGCAGGTCGGGCCGGCCGTTGGGATTGTTGACGTCGCCGCCGTCGTTATGGCCGAACTGGATCACGACCAGATCGCCGGGCTTGACGGCCGCGACCAGTTGGTCCCACAGCCCTTCGCGCACGAAGGACCGGCAGGACCGCCCGCCGCGGGCCCGGTTGATGACGTTGATTTTGTTCGGATCGAAGTAGTCGACCACGACCGCTCCCCAGCCGCGATGCCAGGCGTCGGAGCCTTTGTCCGCTGTGGAGTCCCCGGCGATGATCAGCGTGGGGAGATTGGGTTTGATCGACGCAAAAGCGCTCGACGTAAACGGCTCCGCGTCACGCGGTGACACCGATTGCGGCGCCGGCCCCATAGGGCCTCGCATACCACGTCGTGCCGGTTGCGTGATACCAGCGGCCGCCGACTTGTAGGCGGGAACGGCCTTGCCCTTGTCGTTGAGGAAGTTCACCAGCGGCATATCCGGCAGGGCCTTGAGACCGGCGATGAAGGTCTCGGCATTGACGATCGCGCCCTCGGTATACGTGTGCGTACGATCCGAATGATACTTGCCGACCACCTCCCGGCCCCTTTTCTCATAGAGGTCGGCCGTGATGCCGCTGTGGTCCACGAACGGCGCCTTCTCCTCCTTGGCCACCTGCTCCGCCCACACCAGCATCGTTCGCCGGCCGTCGGCCATCACGTCGCCCATGCCGCGCTCGACGCGGTCGTCGGCAGGATTGTAGTTGTCGCTCTTGCTGATCAGGCGGCCATTGCCGCCGTCGAACTTGGCGTTGGGGTTGGTCCACAGATAACGCGTGGTCGTGGTGGACACGATCGTCGTGGCGCCTTTGGCCCTGGCCTCGCGGATGAACGCACGGACGTACCAGCCGAAGGTGTGGACTTCACCCGTGCTGCGTCCGCGGGCGGGACCGGTTTCGTCGCCCAGGCCCGGCAGGTGCCCGCCGTTGTGACCCAGCTCGACCACGACGAAGTCACCCGGCTTCAGCGCCGCCACGACCTGCGGCCATCGTGTCGCGTAGTAATTCGGGAAGTTGATCCCGCCCTGCGAGAAGTTGACGATATTCAGCTTGTTCGGATCGAAATAATCGATCAGGACGGCGCCCCAGCCACGCTGTCTGGGATTGCCGTTGGCCGCGGTCGAATCTCCGCAGATGAAGAGCGTCGGCAGGCCGGGCCTGGCGTCGTCGATCTTCGTGTTACTGAACGGCAGTTGATCGCGCGGATTGACCGATGTCACGGAGGCGGGAGCCGGCGCAGCGGCCGGCGTCGGAGACTTGTATGCCGCGATGGCCTTGCCCTTCTCATTGAGGCAGTTGACCAGCGACACATCCGGCAGGGCCTTGAGGCCCGCGAGGAACGCCTCCGCGTTGACGAGCGCCCCGGCGGTGTTGGTATGGAGGTAGTGGTCCCCGAACAGCTTGTCGGCTTCGGCCTCGCCGAGTTTGTCATAGAGGTCGCCGATCATATTGCTGTGGTCGACCAGCAGCGCTTTCTCCGCCGTGGCTACCTGGCGTGTCCAATCCGACATGCCGCCCTGGCCGAAGACCTGCTCCTTGAGCCGCTCGACCTTGTTGTCCTTCCACAGGTCACGCAGGGTCAATGTCATGGCGATGGGAATGCCCTTCTTGTCGCGCACGTCGGCGATGAACTTGCGCAGGTACCAGCCGTGGGTGTGCATGGTCTCGGAAGCCCCGCCCCGGCCGGGGACCTCTTGCGTCTCTTCGCCGATTCCCGGCAGGGGGCCGCTGTTGTGGCCGAACTGGATCACAACGAAGTCGCCCGGCTTGACCGCGGCCAGCACGCGTTGCCAGTTCCCCTGCGCCAGGTAGGTATTGAACCGCGCTCCCCCCTGGGCGAGGTTGAGCAGGTTGACCTTGTTCGGGTCGAAATAGTCGCACAGCACCGCGCCCCAGCCGCGTGCCACCGCGTTGCCGTTGGTGGCGGTCGAGTCGCCGGCGATGATCAGCGTGGGCAACGCGGCGTTCAGATTGGCCGTATTCATGTTGGTGAAAGGCAGTGCATCACGCGGATTGACCACGGCCGGCGGCGGCGAGTTTCGCGTCGGGGGCGAATGGTATCCGGCCTGGTTGACGAAGGGCGCCGGCTGCGCGCCGGCCGGCGCCGACGGCGGTTGCTGCCCCATTGCCTGTCCCGCGATGGAGAACGTGACCAGCAGGCCCGCCCATACCGGTGCCGCGAACGTTCGACGTGTGATGTGCATTTCTCATCTCCTTGTTGCTTGTGTTTCTTCAGTGCAATCCCACGCGTCCCCGACCTTCGCCCCATTCCTAACAAAGGCGAACGCCACCCACCCGACGCCAAGCGCCGTGGGGCGTACGGTGTGCACTGCGCACCAATTCTGCCGTTAGTCTAAGACCCCCGCCCGCCCGCGTCCAGTGGCAGAGGGAGTTGAAGGTGTGAAGTGTGAGGTTCCGTGGCTCCACAGGAGGGGGTTCGGTCCGTGCGGACGCGGAAGTATCCGCGAAAGAGGCGTTGCGCCGTGCCGTTTGGCGGCACTAGATAAGTGACGAGAGTTCTCTCGATAGCCGGCTGCAGCCGACCTCGGGGCCGAGGCGGCGTGTGGGGTCAGCAGTGGGAGGAGGACGCTTCGTCGCCAGCACGCCCACCTCGGCCCTTCAGGGCAGTTCCCTTTGTTTCGGGAGCATCGTTGTCACAACATGGACGCCAGGGCAGACGCGTCAAGCGGTCCGGTGATCGCTTGAGGAGAACAGACATGGCCAGGACACCGCACCAGGGAAAAGCCGCCACGGTCGCCGAGCTCATGAAGCGCATCAGCTGCGGCGAGGACATGAGAGTGTTGGCCCAGGAAGCCGGCCGGCTCGCGGCGGACATCGGTCTGGAGGAGTTGGCCGCGGCGGAGCGCAGCCTGCTCGATGCCGGCTATGCCCCCGCCGTGGTCAATCAGCTCTCCACCGCTCTCGTGTTGCTGCGTGAATACCAGCGGCACGTATCCGGCGCGAAGGACGAACTCCAGGATGGGCATATCCTGCAACGCGTAACCGCCGAACACGGCATGTTCCGGTGCCTGGCGGCCGAGCTGCGCGAAGCCGCCGCGGACCTGGCGGCCCTGGAGTGCCTGTCCGACACCGTCTCGGAGTTCCGCCGGCTCGTTCACGCTCTCGACCACCTGAGCGCCATGAAAGAGCACTTCGAGCGCGAGGACGATGTGATCCTCCCGTACTTGCGAAAGCTGGGTTGGACCGGCCTGTGCGCGGTGGCCGAGGACGATCACGCGCGACTGAGGGCTTACCTCGATTATCTGGCGTTCTTCGTCACCGGGATTCAGTCGCTCCCGCCGGCCAACTTCCAGACGCAACTGGCGGCCGCCGTCGGAAAATTCTGCACGTGCCTGACGGAGCACCTGGCCTTCGAGGATGGCTTGCTGTGGCCTCTCGCCCTGGTGGTGATCGACAACCCCGCCACCTGGCGGACCATGAAAGCCCTGTGTCAGGACATCGGCTACTGCGGCATTCACGTGGCGTGACGATCGTCCCCGGCCGGTCCTTCTTCTACAGGAGTCGGCGTCGTTTGACCCAGGCGGCCAGACCCGAGCCGAACGCACCGAGCACCAACGCTGCGGGCGCCGGGATCGGCGGGGTGGGCTGGGGCGTGAACGTACACGTCAGGGTCGCGCCGCAATAGTCGTAATAGCCGTAGAGACCGATGTCCCACGTGCCAACCGTCGGATTGATCACCGTGACGGAGTCGTTGTTCGTGGGCGTATCGGACAGGTAATCCCACTCGGTCAGCGTGGGCGTGCTGCCGTAGCGGACGTACAGATCGCAGTCGCCCGTGCCGCCGGAGAGGGTGACCTCCATCGCGCCCGGACTGCTCGGGACGTCGAACTGGAACTGCGTCCAGCTCCCCGGATCGCCCGAGAGATTCGTCACCGGGACATTGTTCGTCAGAGTGGTGGGGTCGGCCTGCGTGACGGAGACCAGGGCCAGCAGGGTGACCAGAACGATTGACGCACTTCTTCCCTTTGTCCTCATGGTACCTTCCTCCTCATACTTTGGAAACCAAGGTCCGGGTGGCAGTCGCCGGGCGGGCGGATCATGAGGCGTGTCGAGGCGGCACGGACAACCTTCACCCTCCTCGAACAAAACGCTACGTGCTCTCTGTAGAAGCCGAGAGGCTCATCATCGCGTCAAGGCCGCCGGCCGCAATAGAGCAAGACCCGTATTTACGGCCAGGCAATCGCCGCCCCCCGGCCCCCGCGAAGCCTCGTGGGCCGTTGGCGGGGGCATTGAGTTGGGGCGGCGGGTGTGGTAGGATGGCGGGGGTATTATGATCGCCGACAAAACCCCGGAACCGACATGATGCGGGATTGTTCTAGACGATGGCATTGGTATCGCTGCAAGAAATCAGTATCGCCTTTGGCGGGCCTCCGCTGCTGGACGGGGTCCGTCTGCAAATCGACAAGCAACAGCGGATCGGTCTGCTGGGCCGCAACGGGACCGGTAAATCGACGCTGATGAAGATCCTCGCCGGGCAGGTCGTCCCGGATGCGGGGACCGTGCAGGCGGAACCGGGACTGAAGATCGCGTACTTCTCGCAGGCGATCCCGCAGGACCTCGCCGGCTCGGTCTTCGAGATCATCGCGCGGGGCCTGGGCGAGCGCGGCGACTTGATGGTGCGCTATCATCGCGAGGAAGCACGGCTGGCGGCGCATCCGGATCCCGACCACACCCGGTTGAATCATCTGCACGAACAACTGGATGCCCTTCATGCCTGGTCGGTGCTCGAAGAAATCGCCAGCATCACCACCCGCATGGGCCTGGACCCCGATGCGGACTACCCGGCCCTTTCGGGCGGTCAGAAGCGGCGGGTGCTGCTGGCGGCGGCGCTGGTGTCCGAGCCCGACCTGCTCCTGCTGGACGAGCCGACGAACCATCTGGATATCGACGCGATTGCCTGGCTGGAGAACTATCTGCTCGGAATGGGCCAGACGCTGCTGTTCGTCACGCACGACCGCATGCTGCTGCGCCGGCTGGCCACGCGGATCATCGAGATCGACCGGGGGCAGTTGTTCGACTGGTCGTGCGACTACGACACGTTCCTCGAACGCAAGCAGGCGCTGCTCGAGGCGGAGGAGAAGGAGTGGGACCGCTTCGACAAGAAGCTGGCCCAGGAAGAGGTCTGGATTCGCCGGGGCATCAAAGCCCGGCGTCACCGCAACGAAGGGCGCGTGCAGGCCCTGCTGCAGATGCGCGCCGAGCGTCGGGCCCGGCGTGAGAGGCTGGGGACCGCCACGTTGAAGCTGGCCGAAGCCCAGAACTCGGGCACGCTGGTGCTGGAGGCCAAGGGCGTCGGCTTCCGCTACGGCGACCAGCCGCTCATCGAGGATTTCGACACGCTGATCACACGCGGTGACAAGATCGGCATCATCGGACCCAATGGGTGCGGCAAGACCACGCTGGTGCGGCTGCTCTTGGGCGAGCTGGCGCCCCAGACGGGCACGGTCCGCCAGGGAACCCAACTGTCGATCACCTACTTCGACCAGTTGCGCGGGCAGCTCGACGAGGACAAGAGCGTTCGGGAGAACGTGCTGCCCAGCGGGGACACTGTCACCATCGACGGCCAGAGCCGGCACATTATCGGCTATCTCCAGGACTTTCTGTTCACGCCGGAGCGGGCCCGGACGCGCGTCGGCTGCCTCTCCGGCGGGGAACGCAACCGGTTGCTGCTGGCCCGGCTCTTCACCCAGCCCGCCAACCTGCTGGTCCTCGACGAGCCGACCAACGATCTGGACAGCGAGACACTGGAATTGCTCGAAGAGCTGCTGGTCAACTTCCAGGGCACCGTGCTGCTGATCTGTCACGACCGGGCGTTTCTCGACAACGTCGTCACCAGCACCCTCGTCTTCACGGGCGGCGGCGCGATCGCAGAGTACGTCGGCGGCTACCAGGACTGGTACCGGCAGCGGAGCCAGGAAGAGCCCGCGCCCGAAAAGCCCAAGGTCGACAAGGAGAAGCTCTACAGGGAAGCCCGCAAGGCCGGCCAGCCGCGGAAGCTCTCCTTCAAGGAATCCAAAGAGCTGGAGTCGCTGCCCGCGCTGATCGAATCATTGGAAGGCGAATTGGCCGTCCTGCACACCCAATTAGCCGACCCGGCTTTCTATCGCAACCCGGCCCAGGTCATCCTCGTCAAGAAGCGCCTGACCGAGCTCGAAGCCCAACACGCCCAAGCCTACGCCCGCTGGGAGCGCCTCGAATCCATCGCCGCCGCGTCCTGAGACCCCCGCGGCCGAACCGATCGGCACGTTGAGGGCTTCAGACGGTGGACCTCGAACCTCGGGGACAGGCTGTAGGCTTTAGACCGTAGGCCGTAGGCGCGACAACCAATTCAAAACTCAGGACTCAAAACTGAGGACTGAAGAAGTCACGTGTCTCTTATCACTTCTCACTTTTGCCCGGCGTCCGCTATTTCGAGGTGCGACCCTTCTGAGAGGGTTCGGACGTCTTTGCTGCCACGGAAGCGACAAGGAAGGTCACTGCCGCCAGGGCCACCAGGCCGATGGCCAGCGCGATCCAGCCGATCAGGCGGGCTTGCTCGTAGGGCAGAGGCTTGCAGTATGCGGGTTTGCAGAGAATCACCACCCCGCCGATCAGGCCGATCATCACGACCGGATAGGCGGCACCGGCTGCGATGAGTTTCTTCGTCTGGGCCGGAGTAAATGCAGGGGAGTCGCCGCTCCCGCCTCCGCCCCCGCCATAGATGGAAGTCTTGCACTTCGGGCAGCGGTCCCGGGGAAAGTTATGTGCATTCCCCGTGAAGCCACACTTCTTGCACCGAATGCCGCCCAGAAGCGCCGAGCAGTGCGGGCAGCGTCCCGCGGATTTGGCCACGATGCCGCCGCAGCGGCCACAGGTATAGGTGCTGGACATCGTTTCTTGCTCCTGACTCTCCCGCGCCCGCCTCCACCTTTCCACATTCAACCGCAGATTTCCCCGCGGCGTTTCAGATTTCGATGGCTGATTGCCCCCAGCCGGGAGTCATTATACCCTCGCCTCCGGCGGCAACAATGAAACCTGTCGCGACTTTCGCCCGCCTGTTATGGGTAGAGGCAGCCATTCAAATCAACCATCAAAACTCAAACATCACCCTTCCAAATCCAACTCAGGACTCCCAGTCGCCTCGCCTGGGATTTTCCCTTTGCCCTCAGAAACCCCCTTCTCCATAATAGCCTCCGTGGTATTGAGCGTGACGCTTTTGGAGGCATGGACCTGGCTGAGGCCGGAAATAGGTGGCTGTCCCTCGGGGCTCCCTCATAGCGACAGCAAGGGGCTTTTTCAACAGCCCCGCTGTCCCTGGTTTCCTCACTCAGTTCATGCCGGCGAGGGACGATTTGCTGGATTGTGAGGTTCCGCCATAGGCGCCCAGGTTGACGCGACCGCCGTTGGGCGCAGGCTCTTGTCCCGTCGAAGCGGCCGGGTCGCCGGCGTCGACGCACGGGCTCGTGACAGAATCCACCACCCACGCGCCGGCGAGTGCGTCCCACCGGCCGGTCTGCGCTCTCAGATGATAGTCGCCCGCGACCCACACCGCATTGGCCCCACCGGGTTGAACGGTCCTCGTGGGGTCCGCTGCATCCACCCACGACCCCGACTGAACGAACAGCGGATCTGCGCTGAGGTTGCCCACTCCACCCGACGGCCCTCCGCCGGTGACGTCGCAGTAGCACACAGAAGGCAGACTGGTTGCATCCGCCGCGAGACAGTCCGACCCGTTGCCCCACAGAATCGAGTTGGTCAGGGTGACGCTGCTGTTGACCAGACGCAGGGTGGCTCCACCGGAACCGGAGAAGTTGTCGGCGAGCGTGCAGTTGATGAAGGCCGGGTTGCTGTCGACGCAGTGGACGACGGCCCCGTCCGGATAGGACCGGTTGCCGACGATGAGGCAGTGGAGGAAAGTGGGATGGCTGTTGGAGCAGAGGATGGCCCCCGCCTGCGCGTCCCGACCGCGGGTGAGGACGAAGCCCTCGATGGTGCAGCCGGTATCCGGGCCATCGGTAAGGACCAGAACGGGTCCGTTGTCGGCGCCGTCGAGAATGGGGTAGGAGGAGATCCCCGGGACGTTGGGATCGAGTCCGCTCAGATGCACACTGTGGCCGAGCAGGCGGAGGTTCCCCTCGTAGGTCCCGGATCGAACGAAGATCGTGGTCCCGTCGCGGGCGACGTCGATCGCTTCCTGGACGCAGTCGAACGGGCGTTCGGAGGACCCGTTTTCCAGCGGATCGCTGCGGCCGGGAGCGCCGGGACCGCTGTCGCCAGGGGCGTCGTCGTCGACGTACAACGTGCTCCACGTGCTGACGAAATTCGCCTGAATCGTGAGATCCTGCGTCACCTGGACGAGGAAGGGATTCTGTGCGGTGCTGTAGTTGCCGGACCAGGAGACGAAAACGAAGCCTTCTTTGGGCACGGCCTGGAAAGTGACATTCGTGCCGTTGCTATAGGAAAACTCTCCTTCGCCCGGGCTGACGACCGTTCCTCCAGCCGTCGACGAGACCACGACCCGGCAGGTGCCCGTGACGCGCGAATCGTACGTGATGGTCAGAGCCGGATAGGCGGCCTGCATCTGCGGGATGTAGGTGCTGTGGGCATCGTCGTTCAGTGGATTCTCCATAAGACCCAGGTAATCCAGGGAAGCAAGCCCGGTCAGCGGAGAGATGTCCGAGATCTGGTTTCTGGTCAGGTCGACGTATTCCAGCTTTGCCAATCCCGACAGAGGCGAGACGTCTGAAATCTGATTGCTGACGAGAATCAGGTCGCGCAGCTCCGCCATCCCCGCCAACGGCGCGATGTCACTGATCTGATTGTCCCGGAGCTCCAGCGTCTCCATCTTCATCAGTCCGCCCAGCGCCGAGATGTCGGAAATCTGATTCAAGCGCAGGAAAAGCGTATTCAGATTGACCAGTGAGGCGACGGCGGAGATGTCGGTCAGCAGGTTGTTGTGGACGTCCAGTGTCTCCAGGTTCGTCAGTCCCGCCACCGCCGAGATATCGCTGATCTGGTTGTTGTTCAGGACCAGGACGCGGAGACTGGTCAGTCCGGCCAGCGGCGCGATATCGGATATGCCATTGAGATTGACCTGAAGGTTGACCAAATTGGCGGCGTACTCCAGGCCGGTCAAGTCCGCGATGCCTCGCTCCGGGGCAAAGAGATTGGTCAGGCCCAGCATGTCGTCAGCCGTCGGGTTCAGAACCCACAACTCATCCTCAATGGCGGCCTTCAGATTCGGATCGGGGATGTCAACAGGGCCTGTCGCCCACACGGAACCGCACGCCAGACAGACAATCACCACGGCAGCTCGCATCTTCTCCACCTCCACATGAGACATGCGCCAGCGCCGACAGGGTGCACCGTCACCGTGCCCGCGCACAGGGACTCGATCCCGTTTCAGCGCGAAGCCATGCCTCTCACTGCATTCGCTCTTCTTATACGAGAGATCTCCGCACCAGAGACTCTCCGCGAAGTCACCAGGGCGGTGACTTCCATCTTTCCAGCATCAAGGATACCGGCAGCGCCGGTCCTTGTCAACCGCAATTCGTGGGAACCCTTCCTTTTTGCATCAGTGGGATGAAGTGACAGCAAGTAACAGAGATGATGCGTATGTGATCGTCAAAACGCGAAGATCACGCCCGCCTGGAGCAGGCACTGCCACGTGCCGCGGCCGTTGACCGTGATGGTGGTGTCCCCGGATTGGCTGCGAAAGACCGTGTCGCCTTCCATGAAGGTGAAGATGCCCCGGGCCCCCAGGTACACGCCCAGGTGCTCGATCGGGAAGTAACGCAGCCCGCCACCCAGGCCCAGCGAGAACCGCGTGAGCGAGTCCATGTCTGGGGCGTCGGGCCCGAAGTGCGTGGCCCCGACTGTGCCGACGACGAACGGCTGCACCGGACCCGTGAGGATGAAATACGTGCCGCCGAAGTGGTAGTAGTCCATGTCGAGCCCGAGGTTCGTCTCGCCGTCGAACAAGCCTTCGTCGGATTTGAGCCGGGTCTCCTGGCGACTGTAGAAGAACTCCAGTTGCGTCATCTCGCCCGTCGGGATGTCGAGCATGCCGCCGTAGCAGGGGGATTCGTCGATCTCGAAGGCCTTGCCCGTCTCGGCATCCTCCAGACTCGCGCCGAACGCGTACCCATAGAACGGCGTGACCTCGACCTTCTGCGCACAGACAGCCCCGCACAGCACCCCGCCCACCAGCGCCATCGCCCAAGCCACTCGTCCGTTCACACGTGCCCTTTCTCGACGCGTCATTCTCCCTGCCGCCACGCCGCGTCCGATCAAGTATACCGGACCGGCGCGTGCTTCACAAATGCGGCATGTGACCCGGCCGCCCTCGGCTGGATGCAGGAGCGAATCTTGATGCGCTTTGTTGCGGTTCGTAGGGGCAACCGTCCGTGGTTGCCCTTTCCCAGGGGTAAGGCATGGCCCTTATGGATAGGGCAGGCACAGAGGCCTGCCCCTACCGTCGCCTTGTCTCTTATCACTTCATGGCTTTTTCCCTTTGCCTTCCCCAATCTCATCTTCTACAATAGTCCACGTAGTATTGGGCGTGACGATTGTGGTCGCATGGAATCGGTCAGGGCGGAAGCAAGGCGGCGGTTACCAGGCTGTCCGGGAGGTGGAGAATGCGGAGTTTGCTCGTTATCTTTGTCGTCGGTTTCCTCGGTGGGGCGGCCGGCCCGACCGGTCAGGAAAAGGGAACCTCCCCCCGCGAGGTCTATCTTACGCGTGTGAAACGCCTGCAGAATCTCATGGTGGACTACAAAGTCACTACCCGGTACACGCCCCAGATTCCGAGGGCGGACTACGTGCGCACGAACGCCGGAGGGAGTACGACTGTCATGGACACGGGCACGCGCGTAACGGCCAAGCAGTTCTCGATTCTGCAGGACAATCTCATGTACCGCGCCGAGGATCAATCCTGGGACAGAGGATTCGACCACCCGTTCCTCGCGAAAATAGCTTCCCAGCGGAAGACCGTGTACGCCCGAACGCCCGGCCGGGTCGAACAATTCCGCGGAGACAGCCTCGGGCCCGGATACTACCAGGGCGAAGTATCTGCCCAGGCGCGCCTGCCGGACGAGGGCGACCTTGAAGTCGGATTGGGCCTGCGCGTGCTCGGAGCGACGGATGTCTTGACACTGAAGGACATCGAGAAGATGGGCATGTCACGGGCTGAGGACGGCAAAGTCAGTCTGCGCGGAGCCACGGACCACAATGCGCCCGTCGAGTGGCTCCTCGATCCCAACCTCGGGTATGCTCCGGTGCGGTACCGGTTCTATTATCCGAACGACCAGACCGTGGTGGTTGAATTTACGATGGACGATTTCAGGCCTGTGGGGGGACTGATGCTCCCGTTCCGCATGCGCGCCGAGCGCTGGGCAGGGCCGGACAAGAAGACAGTGAATATGGTGACCGTTGAAGTGAGCACGTTCCGCCTTGAAGATGCCACCAACACGCCCCAACGGTACCACATCGACTGGCCCGAAGGGACACTGGTCGTGGATAATGTCGCAGGCCTCAGGTTCAAGGCCGCCAAGAGCAGCCCCCCGCGAGGAAACTAGCCAGGCCAGGGACAGTGGTAGGGTGTGCAACGCACACCGATTGATTTCTGAGATTCAGACTTCAGACCTCGGTCGAATTCCGGGGACGTCTATGAGCAAGCCGTTGTCAAGACGGTCGTGGGATTTTTCGCGGGAGGTCCAAA
>CAYQXM010000022.1:13790-58461 GCA_964421295.1 uncultured Pirellulales bacterium | reverse complement strand
GACTGGGCTCGCGCGCCCAGACCGGCACATAGAAGAACCGCACTTCGCTCAAGCCACATTGGGTCCGATTGCCCCAGGAGTTGCCGACGGCCGTGATCTTCACGGCTCTGGCCGCGACGCCGCCGAATGGAAGGGTCGTATTGTGAGCATAGTTCTCCTCGCCCGGGGCCTGGGCGAACTCAAAGTCACCCAGCTTGGTCCAGGTTGTCCCATCGGTCGAATACTCAATGGAGGCGTTCTTGATCCCGAAGCCCAATGCGGCCTCATACGGGGTGTTGTGATTCCAGATCCATAGCTCATGCATCTTATACACCCGGTCGAAATCGTATCGAATCCAGATCGGCTGCGGACTGGTGGCACTGAGCCACATGGTCTTGCCGTCAGTGGCGTGCAGGTCGCCGGTCAGGCCCGAGCCATTGGCCGTATTCTGCGCACCGGTCGCGGCCGGGCCGCTGGAAGCGGCGGCCGTCACATTCGGAATCGGGTAGGCGATCGGCTCGACGGTGAAGTTCCATACGTTGCCCTTGTAGATGGTGCCGCCGGTCGATGGGGCGTTGACCTCGTCGATACGCCAGTAATAGATCGTGCCAAACTCGAGGTGTGCCGGATCGTAGGAATTGCCATCCTGACCTTGGCTGATCAGCAAGCCAGCCGGAGCCATCCTGCTTGCGTTGTTGACGTCCTCGGAGGTCGTCCCGAAGTACACATCGTGCGTCGCGGCGTAGGGGCCGGGCGTCCAAGCGAGGATGGCGGTGCGCGGAACATCCGTAGCCTCGTTGTCCGGAACGGGTCGGGTCGCCGAGACCAGTTTCTCGGGGACCTGGGCCGCTTTGACTTCCGCAGGACTCAGCGCGTGATCATAGATGCGGCAGTCATCCAGCGCGCCGTTGTAGAACTTGTTGGTGTTGTTACTCTGGGGGTCCCATCCGAGGAACGTATCGCCCGTGAATCCAAAGGGGGTGTGACTGGCCGCCCATACGGCTGATGCATCGTTGAAGTAGAATGTTGCCGCCGTGGGTGTGACGACTACCGCGATGAATGACCATTCATTGGCCGGGGCGACGAAACCCGGATTGAAGTTCCAGCCATTAGCGCCGCTCCAGGTGTACCGCAGCGAGTTGTCGTTGGTGATCCAGATGCCGACCTCTCCTCCGACTCGCGAGAAAATCACACCACACCAGTCCGACTGGCTCGCGCCTGGCTTGATCCAGGCCGTCATCGTCGCTCCGGCGGACGTATCCAGATTCATCGCCGGGATACGTATGAGATCGTCCCGACCGTCGAACTGGAGGGCCCCGCCGAACAAGCCCTGCGTCCATGCGGCGGCGCCTTCGATGGTGCCGTTGTGACCGTGTCCCGAGGAATCGGCGGCAGCGTTGCCTGCCCCGGCGTCCAGAGTCCACCAGGCGGCGAGTTTGGCTCCGGCTGGTTGCGGCCCTGCGTACGCCGCGGCCAGTGTTGCGAGAATTGCCAAGACCAGTCTCTTACTCATACGAGTCCTCCTTCATGCGAACCTTGTATCATTGTGCTTTGTTCAGACCAACGTGGCCTGTCTATGCCAACAACGCTCGGCGCCGACATGCTTCTGCGGGCAACGGTTCGTCGTCCGACGGAAGATGACCAGGTACGCGTTATTGAGTGTCGCGCTCCGGGCGTTGCTCCACGTCCAACCAAGCGATTCCACACAGCGTTGCGTTCTCAGACACGGCGATTCGGCAAGAGCGATGCCGATCAGCCGGCGAGCATCCATGCTAAACCGCTCTGGGAATTTGAGAACTGACGCGAAAAAAGTGAAGGCCGGCAGATTTTCTGCGCTATCGGAGTTTTTTCACTTTTTGCGTGTTTTCTGTGTCAGGTCCCAGCCTCCTCCGCCATGATAACATAAGTGAAAGTAATGGACTCAGTTGGATCGGTATGGATCAAGATAGACGCACGTTGGACTTCCTAAGGCTCTTTGTCCGGCACCAGCAGGAGATTTATGCTTATCTCCTGATTCTGGTGCCTCACGAGCACGACGCGGATGACCTATTCCAGGACGGGATGGCGGTTATGTGGCAGAAGTTCGACCAGTTCCGGCCCGGCACGAATTTCGCGGCTTGGGGCGTTCGGATCATGCACTATCTGGTTCTGGATTACCGCCGGAAGGCAGCGCGCAGCAAACGATTCCTGATGAAGGACGTGATCTTTGAGGCTTTGGCGGATCATATACCTGCCATCCAGGATGAGATAGCCATACGCATCGAAGCTCTCCGCAAGTGCCAGGCCAGTCTGGATGACCGCGCCAAGGAGATCATCAAGATGCGGTTCGAACGCAATGTCTCGATCGAAGATATTGCGGTACATCTGAAGCGCTCGCCGCGCCAAGTCTTTCGCATTCTGGGGCAGATCAGCAATGTCCTACTGCGGTGCATGAACAGGACACTGGCAGAAGGAAGGCATTCGATATGAGCGCATCCCCGCCGTTTCCGGACATGGATGAACTGTTGCAGCGTCTGCTGGAGGGCCGGATCGAGCCTGATGAGTTGGCTCGCCTTGAGAAGGCCATCTTGGAGGACCCCAACGTACGGGACTATTACATCAACAGCCTGTTGGTTCGTGCCGTGATTCGGCGTTCCGTTCGCGCGATCGGCGAGTTGTCTCCGTCGGATCTGATCCGATCCCTTTCCGGACAGAAGGCCCCGTCGGGTCCCAAACGCTCTGTGCGACAGCCGTATTCCATTGCCGCCATCGTGACGCTGGGGATTCTGATCCTCGTGGTCTGGAGCCTGTTCCATCGTGAGCTTCGGGGGCCTGTGGTGGGCAGACTGACGGGTGTGTACCAAGCGCAATGGGACGGGGCTCCTGTGGGCTTGGGTGACTCTCTGCATGCCGGTTCCTATGATCTGCGCGAAGGTCTGGCGAAAGCGGAATTGGACCAGGGAGCGACCGTTTTGCTTGAGGCACCTTGCCGGATTGAATTGAAGAGCGCCAACGAGATCAACCTGACTGTCGGCAAACTCATGGTTCTGGTGACACCGCAGGCCCGCGGCTTCCAAGTGCGGACGCCGACGGCCCTGATTACCGACCTGGGTACTGAATTTGGCGTGATCGCACAGACCGACGGCCGCACAGAGGCGCATGTTCTGAAGGGTCGCATCAGCGTGACGCTCGAGCGCGCAGGATCTGCTCCGACTTCCCCGCTCGTCGTTGACGAAGGATTCGCCGCCGCAGCGGATGCATCGGGACGGACCCTTCAAGCCGGCCTGGTCGCCCGGGCCGATTCCTTTCTCCTTCAATGGCCTCCCGCCGACCAGATCAATCTCGCGGATATCGTAGGGGGGGGCAATGGTCACGGCACCGGCGCGTTGGATCAGGGCATCGACTTGGCGACGGGAGAGGCGTCTCGCGGTCCCGCCACGTCGTGGAACATCAGCCGGCAAAGCAGATTCCGGCCGCTGCCTCAGTTCCGCGGCATCGATGGTGTGTTCGTGCCCAACGGAGCACGCGGCCCCGTCGTGATCAGTTCCACCGGACTGACTTTTGCCCAGTGCCCGGCGACGAATGGGATCTTCTATGGAGGCCCGGCCAACAGCGGCAAGGTCCGTCCCATGGATACGCAAAGGGTGTATACGGCCCGGCTCAACGGGATCAACTATGGCAACGCGAGGCATCCGGCGTTGTATCTTCATCCTAATGCCGGCATCACGTTTGATTTGGACCGGATTCGGAAGGATAATCCGGGTGCTCCGATCACGCGGTTTACCGCGGTGTGCGGCATTTCCATGGACGCACCCCTTAGTCGGACCAGTCCGGCCGATGTCTGGGTTCTGCTGGATGGCGTCGTTCGTCTTCACCTGCAGTACCCGGTGGGCCGGAATACAACGGAGACGGTGGATGTGCCGATCGATCCTCAGACGCGGTTTCTGACGCTGGCCACGACCTGTCCCGGCAATCAGACTCAGAGTTTCTGTTGGGTCTTCCTGGGCGATCCGTTCCTGGAGTGAATGCCCGGAGGCCAATGCCTTTAGCCACTAAATTGGGAAGGGGTAATTCATGAAGAAGGTCGCGCGCATAGTAACTCTAATCTCCAGTCTATTGATGATGACCATGGTCGCTGTCGGGCACGCGCAGCCGCGAGGACCACGCGGCCCCCAGATCGTATCCCCCGAGGTGGTGGCGGGCGGCAAGGTCGTGTTCCGGCTGCTGGCGCCGCAGGCCAAAGCGGTGCAACTGGTCAGTCCCGATCTGGGAGGCTTCGAAGCGCCCGGGGCTCTGACCAAGAACGAGCAGGGCATCTGGGAATTGACCTATGGCCCGGTCAACCCTCCCATCGCCATGCGCTACCGGTTCAATGTCGATGGCGTGACCATCGCGGATCCCGCGAACCGTCAGACCAGCGAGGCCAACGGCACGATCTTCAGTCTGGTCCATGTGCCGGGGGCGAAGTTCCAGGATGTCCAGGACGTGCCGCACGGGGCCCTGGCCGAGGTGACCTATTTCTCGAAAATCCTGGGCAAATTCCGCCGCATGCACGTCTACACGCCGCCAGGCTATGAGGTGGGCGACACCAAGTATCCTGTCTTCTACCTGCTGCACGGCGCCACCGATAGCGACGACTCCTGGTCGACCATCGGCCGGGCCAGCACCATCCTGGACAATCTGATCGCCGCGAACCAGGCCGTGCCGATGATCGTCGTGATGCCCGACGGACATGTCACTCCGGCGGGCGTGCCCAACGCGAGCGGCGGCACGTTCGAAGACGAATTCGCCCGGGATATCCGTCCGACGATCGAGAAGAACTACCGCGTCCTTACCGACCGGGCGCACCGGGCCATTGCGGGCCTGTCCATGGGCGGAGGACAAACGCTGAATATCGCGTTCGCCAACCTCGCAGACTACGCCTATGTCGGCGTGTTCAGCTCGGGCGTCTTCAGCATGGGCCGCGGCGGTCGCGGCGGCCAGAGTCAAGGCCCCGGCTGGGAGGAGCAACACAAAGCCACCCTTGATGACACCGCCCTGAAGCAGGGCCTGAAGGCGATCTGGTTCGCCACGGGACGCGGAGATTTTCTCATTGAGACCTCTCGCAGCACGGTGGATGTGCTCAAGAAACATGGTTTCAACGTATCGTTCAAAGAAACCGACGGTGCCCACTGGTGGAGAAACTGGCGGAGCTATCTCCAGGAATTCGCGCCTTTATTGTTCAAATAGAACGACGTTTTCCGTCCGTGTGGATTAGGAACCCCCAGAGGAGAAGACACGATGGGTAAGAGAAGCATACTTTGTGCGTACCTGCTGATGTTGAGTCTATTGGTCTTGTCGCCGGTTTGGGCGATCGCTGCCCAGCCGCCGGGGATTCCGGACGGGTGGTCGGACGGCTTCGCGTACGCCAACGGGATTCGCCTGCACTACTACCACGCGGTCCCGGCACCGGGGAAGCCGGTGATCGTGATGGTTCATGGCGTGACAGATATCGGCCTGTGCTGGACCACGCTGACCTGGAAGCTGCAGGACTCCTATGATATCTACATGTTGGATACCCGCGGGCACGGTCTCTCGGATCCGTTCACCCCTGCGGATAACGGTGACACTCTGATCAAGGACGTGGTGGAGTTCGTCAAGACGATGAAGTTCGACAAGCCCATCCTGATGGGCCACTCGATGGGCGCCGCCACGGTCATGCGCATCGGTGCGGAGTATCCGGACCTGGCGAAGGCGATTGTCATGCTGGATCCCGGCCTGCCGCGTAGTGGCGGCGGCAGAGGGCGTGGGGCTGTTCCCCCAGCGGCGGCACGAGGCGCACGGGGTGACGCTGGAGCACGAGGCCCCGGACGTGGCACTCCACCTGCGGCTTCTCAGGCAACAGATCGTCTCTCCATTAGCATGTCCGGCGATCCGGAAAGACTGGTAGCGCAGAACAACTACAGCTTCGAGGACCTGGTGGCGACGGGTCGCCGTCAGAACCCCAAGTGGGATATCGTGGATGTCCAGTATTGGGCTCTTTCGAAGAAGCAATATCATGGAGCCTACGGCAACATGTTTTCGGTGATGTCAGGCGCCATGAATACCGGGGATTCGCTGGCGAAAATCCCGGTGCCCTCGATCATTTTGAAAGCGGATACGTCGGCCGAGGGGCGCAAAGCGAACGAGGAGGCGGTCCGTGAGATGCCGAAAGTCAAACTCGTCCACATCGACGGCGCCGCCCACAATCTGCACCACGACGAACTGAAACGCACGGTGGAAGTCCTGATGGCGTTTCTGTCGACTCTCTAGTGGCGCAGACAGGCACAGCTTCTGTTTCAGAACCGAACAACAGTCATGTAGCACCCAAGGAGAACCGCCATGAAGAAGACGCTGTTCGCGGTGGCAATGTCTATCGCACTCTGGGAGTCGTTGTGCCTGGCCCAGGCGCCGTTCAGCATGGCCGATGACGGCCAGTGGAAAAAGGCCGACTACGCCCATCGCCTGTCCGAGTTTCCCAAGGTGCATCCCGATGGCAGGGTATGGTTTCAGTACCAGACGCCGCGGACGGCGCAGTCGGTCAGACTGCATATCCTCAATGCGGATTACGACATGCAGAAGGATGCACGGGGACGCTGGAACGTGGTGATCCCGGGCACCGAGCCGGGCTTCCAGATCTATAATTTCAACGTGGACGGCACGAACATGCTGGATCCGGGAACCACCCTGTTCTTTGTGAATGGACTCACCAGCGCGATCGAGTATCCCGCGCCGAATGATGCGTACTATCTTGCCAGGCAGGTGCCCCATGGCGATGTTCGCGAACACTGGTTCCATTCGAACGTGGCTGGGTCGTGGCGTCGGATGTACGTGTATACGCCGCCCGGATATGAGAAGGACGCCGATGCTCGCTACCCGGTCCTCTATTTGCAGCATGGTGGTGGCGAGCTGGATAGTGAATGGACTCACGCCGGGCGGGCGAATTTCATCCTGGACAACCTCATCGCCGAGGGCAAAGCCCGCCCGATGATCGTCGTGATGAACACCGGGTTTGTGACCCGGCCGGGCCAGGCGCCCCCGAGCGGTGGGGAACGTGGGGCGGGTCGTCGCGGAGCGCCGGGGGCGGGTTGGGCCTCTGCCTTCGGCGATATGCTCATCAACGAGGTCATCCCGGATATCGATGCCTGCTACCGCACCATTGCGGACCAGCAACACCGCGGCATGGCCGGGTTGTCGATGGGTGGCATGCAAACCCGGGTGATCACGCTGGCCAACCTCGACAAGTTTTCGCACATCGGGATCTTCAGCGGCGGTCTTATCACGCCGCAAGATGTCAGTAATGCGCCAAGGTTCAGAGAGAAAGTCAAAGTCCTGTTCATGAGTTGCGGCAGCAGAGAGAGACCGCAAGCCATGATCGCCAACCAGGAAGCCCTGAACGGGGTTGGCATCAGCAGTGTGGCCTACGTCTCACCTGACACCGCTCACGAATGGCAAACCTGGCGCCGGAGTCTCTATCAGTTCGCTCCACTGCTCTTCAAGGAGAACTCCGCCACTCCTGCCATCAGCCATACGCAGATCGAGAAATTGAAGGTCATCGACCGTGGCAGCAGTGGCCCGTATAAAGCCATTGCCGTGGCAGAAGCAACGCTTGCCACGCATACAGTCTACCGCCCGGAGGATATGGCTGCGGCGGTCGAAAAGGGGGGTAAACTGCCCGTCCTGGTCTTCGCCAACGGTGGTTGCTCCGATACCTCCATTACCCATGAGAGAGTCCTGTCGGAAATCGCGTCCCATGGCTACATCGTCATTGCTAACGGGGCTCTGCAAATGACGCCGGGCGAACGCCGGGGCCGAAGCACGGAAGCAACCATGCTTACCGATGCGATCGATTGGATCGCCGCTCAGAATACCAGTAAGGAGAGCGTGTATTACGGGCGGGTGGATCTCGCTATGATCGCCGCAGGCGGTCAGTCATGCGGCGGTGCTCAAGTGCAAGCGGTCGCTGCAGACCCTCGGATCAAGACCTATATGATGTTCAATTCGGGCATGGGCGAGATGTCGATGGCAGGAGCTAGCAAAGAGTCACTGAAGACCCTTCATGGTCCGATCGTGTACATTGTCGGCGGCCCTTCGGACGTAGCCACGGCGAACGCTCAGGGGGACTACGGCAACATCAGTCACGTCCCTGTGGCCTTCGCCAATCTGGAACGTGGCGGGCACATGGGGACTTTCGCGGAGGAGTTTGGCGGCTCTTTTGCACGCATGGCCTTGAAATGGCTGGATTGGCAGCTCAAGGGCAAGGAGGACAATGCCGGGGTGTTCCTGGCCAGTGACCTGAAAGACTTCCCGGGCTGGACGATGAAAGCCAAGAATTTCGGCGCCAAACCCAAAGAGATCACCGTCACCAAAGACATCGCTTACCGCGCCGGCGCTAGTCGAGCCTGGCGACTCGACATGGCCGTGCCGGTGGATTCCGGCGCCGAGCTTCGCCCCGCACTCGTCATCATCCACGGCGGCGGCTGGAGCGCGGGCTCCAAATCGGTGGATGTCTATCAAAAGATGATGGTCGATTATGCCCGCCAAGGGTATGTGACTATCAACGTGGATTACCGTCTGACGGGTGAGGCCCCGCTGCCGGCCTGCATCGAGGACTGCAAGTGCGCTGTACGCTGGCTCAAGGCCCACGCCCAGGAGTATCGCGTCGATCCCAAGCGGATCGTCGCCTATGGTCACTCGGCAGGGGCCCACCTGGTCCTGATGCTGGCGCTGGCCGGACCCGAGGCCGGTCTGGAAGGTGATGGGGGTTGGAACGAGTATGACAGCCGCATTGCCGCCGTCGCGGCCGGCTCGCCGCCCACGGAATTGCCCGCCATGTTCGGCGATCCCCAGAAACATTCGCCGCTCACGTACGTCACGGCCGACGCCGTGCCGATGCTGCTGATCCAGGGCACCGCCGACCGGATCGTACGCAAAGAGGTCACCGACCGATTCGTCGAGAAGGCCAGGAGCGTCGGCGTCAAGGACCTTCGCTACGAGGTCATGGAAGGCGGTGAGCACGGCGTCGCCTACGACAGTTTCCTCGACCGCAGCACCGCTGCCATCACCCGCTTCTTCACCGACACCGTCGGCCGCTAACGTCGAGCAGCAGGAGGAATGTCATGAAGACGACCGATCGATGCCATGCATGACAACGCGCTCGAGATACCGATTGATTGGGAGCAGATCGAGCCGCAGCAGGGCTAGTTCCGGTTCGAATGTTGGATTGCGCGCTGAAACATGATAGTGTGCCAGTCGCCGGCAGGAATGAGCATACACTTGGGAAGATATGCCGAATAAAGAAAACAGAGATCACTTCAGGCCTTCTGCCAAAGGACCAGTCCGGAGAATACCAATGAGGTACTGCATCAATTGCATCGTGTTGATTTCAAGCATCTGGGTACTCACAGGAATGACCGGATGTACCGAGGGGCAATCGAGTGACCCGCAGCAACTGCAAGGTGCACGGCCGGAGGCTCGTTCGGGTAACAATGGAAGTGCTGCGTCCAAGGCATCCACGAACCATCGCGTCTCCCGGCCAGGCGAGTATTCAGGATATAGCGACGCGATCTATGCTGATGCGTATGACATCAGCTCCCAGTATGTTGAAGTGAGAGACGGCACCAGACTCGCGGTGGATCTTTACCGTCCAAAGGACAAGAACACGGGGGAAGTGATCAAAACGCCACTTCCGGTGTTATGGATGCACACACCCTACAATCGCAGGTATAACGATAACAGACAGGAGACATTGACAGTTGAGAAGTATGCGGGGACTGCAGGCCGGCTGGTGAAATACGGCTACGTGGTTGCCACGGTCGATTTTCGCGGTGTATTCGCTTCCTTTGGACACAATGAGGGCTACAACCGCGGCGAATGGATTACTGCCGCTCGCTACGATGCATACGATATCACCGAATGGTTCGCTCAACAACCATGGTGCAGTGGCAACATCGGGATGTGGGGATGTTCAGCAACTGGTGGCAGTCAAATGCAGGCAGCAACCACAGCTCCCCCGCATCTGAAGGCGATATTCCCCATGAGCTTCGAGTTCGATGTGTATGACTTCCGTGTCCCCGGCGGCATAACAGGCGCTCGGGGCGGTGTGGGGCCCAGATCGCCCGGAGATCGGTCACCGCAGAAAACACGCGATGCGTTGGCTGTGCCAGTTGATGCCGACACGGATGGCGCCTTGCTGAGAAAAGCCATAGCGGAACACACGGGAACAATCGAGAGCGAAGGGGACGTCCCTTGTCGGGACAGCTATTCTGAGAAGCTCACGGATGAGGGCTCCAGACAATGGTGGATCAAAAGCAGCCCTTCAACGTACTTGGATCAGATTAACGCTTCCGGAATAGCCATGTATATGGCGGTCAACTGGAATGAAGGATCTACCAAGCCCGGTCCCTTCTTCGCCATCAACAACTTCACGACACCAACTAAACTAGTCATAGGTCCGGGGGTGCACTGCGATTGGGTCACTCCTGAGAGGCTGACCGGCTTCGATATCACCATTGAGGAACGCCGCTTCTTTGATCATTGGCTCAAGGGTATCGACAACGGCATCATGGATGAAGATCGCGTGTACTACTACACGTACAATGCTCCGGCGGGCGCCGAGTGGCGTTCGGCCAAACAGTGGCCCCTATCCGGTGAAAAAAGGGTCAAATACTACCTGGGCAAGGGTTCCCTGAGTATGGCCGAACCGACGGGGGCGGAGGGAAAGGATGTCACAACAGTCTCGTACACTGGCGGAGCCGGCGGTGCGACGCCCAACGGCCTGATCTATGAGACTGACCCGCTCATCGCAGATGTTCAGATCACCGGCCATCCTGTCATGAATCTGTGGGTATCTTCTACAGCGACGGACGGAGATTTCATTGCGACAGTATACGATGTTGCCCCGGACAATAGAGCCGTCTCCTATAACATTCAGGGTCAGCTTCGCGCCTCAATGCGAAAACTGAAGGATCCGCCCTACAATAATCTCGGACTGCCCTGGCATAGTTTTGCCAAGGCGGATGTGAGCCCGCTGGTGCCCGGCGAACCGGTCGAACTGGCATTTTCAATTCTGCCGACCTCGATCATTGTCAAGGCAGGTCATCGGATCCGGCTGGCGATCACTTTCGCGGGCCGGGGGACACCCAGAGTCGATCCGGCGCCGGAAGTGACAGTCTACCGCAATGCAGCTCACAGGTCCTATCTTACGCTGCCAATTATTGATCAGTAGGAGGAAACATGATTTCCACCGACGGGAGCAGGGCTCTGTCGAGGGGCCGTCGGTATTCACGGCCAGCCCCAGTGTGTTCTCGTTTTGCTGTTTCTTGTGCGTTGGCGCTTCAATCTTCCGCAGAAACATGTGTATACTTTTGTCGAATGAAGAAGGCACGGATCATTTCCTGCATTCTGCTATTAGCATTCACGTTTGGCTTGTCTGCGTGCAAAGATAAGTCTTCGTCTTCATCCTCGGACGATCCGGCAACTACTCCCACGTACACGGCCTCCCAATCCGAAGGCACTGAAGCTCCAACGACAGAGAGAATTCCTCTACGCATCCTTTACGTCGGCCTGGCTGATACCGAACGCAGCCGAGATTTCATCACCTTTCTGTCCAGACAGTTTGCTGAGGTCAAGTGCGCTGATTTGTATGCCTTCAAGGAAGAGCAGGCCCAGGGCAGCGATGTCGTCATCCTGGACAAGGACGGTATTCAATGGGGCAGCGATGGCGGAAGGCCTTTGTATGAGTTGAAACTCTCTAATGCGTACAAGCGGCCGACCGTTTCCATTGGAATACCCGGCGCCTTTTTAGCGGATGAAATGCATCTCAAGACCGGCTATATGTGAAACTGCCTCACCGATGCGGCTCATGTTGAGTCGTTTGAACACGTTGTCTTCAAGACGCCTCGCAAAGTTGAAGTCAAACTCGAAACCGTCAAGACTCCCGACAGCTATCTGCGTAGTCCGCCTGCAGGCAAGACGTTGGGTAAAACGATGTCGATATTCAGAATTCAGAACACAAAGGACAGGGTGGGCGAAGCCGGCGCCGTTGGCATCGTCATCAAACCGGAGGATACCCCGGATGCGGAAGCCATTCTCCTGGGTTTTGCACCCGGAAAAGCGTATCCGGCGACAGGTATGGCGCGACATGGCAATTACCTGCAATGGGGCTGGTCCGCACCCCCCTCGAAGATGACAAGGATCGGTCAAGACCTGTTCATCAATTGTCTCTGCTACATCCATCAATTCGATGGAAAAGTGCCCCAACACCGGCGTTGAAGACAATGACGGGGACTTTGCGCAAGTTGAGTTGTTGTTCATGGACTGAAGGAGAAGAATCATGAAACGGCATCTGATCGGATTGGCATTGTTGCTGGTTTTTTCCGGCTCGCTGTGTCTGGCGCAAGCGAGCCCGCCGCCGGCGGACGATTGGAGACCCTCGGTCACCAACCGCCCCGGTCAGCAGTACCCGCGCATCAACTCCGAACGCCGCGTGCAGATTCGCATCACGGCGCCGCAAGCCAAGGAAGTCTCGGTCGGCCTCGGCACGCCGAACACGGTCACGAAAGGTGACGACGGCGTGTGGACGATCACTACCTCGCCGCTCGACGTGGGCTTTCATTTCTACCGCGTTCTGATTGACGGCGCGAATGTGTCCGATCCCGCCACCGAGGTTTTCTGTGGTGGCGGTGGCGGCGGCTTGTCCAGCGCCGTCGAAGTGCCGACCGGTGAGGACTTCTATGAGTTGAAAAACGTGCCGACCGGTGAGGTACGCGAGCGCCGGCATTTCTCCAAAACTACGCAGGAGTGGCGGCGCATCTTCATCTATACGCCGCCTGGCTATGACCAAAACACCTCCACTCGCTATCCGGTGCTCTACCTCCAGCACGGCGGCGGCGAAGATGAGCGTGGCTGGCCCGTGCAAGGACGCGCGTGCCAGATACTGGACAATCTGATCGCTGATGGTAAGGCCCGGCCCTTCCTGGTCGTGATGGAAAACGGCAGCAACGTCGGCGGCCGCGGGCGCGGTGCCGGGGCCGGCGGAGCGTCGAGAGGTGCCGCGGGCGCCGGCGATGCGAACGCCGCGCCGATGCGCGGCGGACGTGGCGGCTTTGGCGGTGGTTTCAACTTCAATGCTTTCGAGCAGGTCATCGTCAATGACCTGATTCCATTCATCGATGCGAACTACCGTACGAGGGCCGATCAGGCTCACCGCGCGATGGCCGGGCTTTCGATGGGTGGCATGCAGAGCAAACAGATCACCTTGGCCAACCTCGACAAGTTCTCGCACATCGGCCTGTTCAGCGGTGGCAGCTTCTCCCTAGATGATGTCAACAACACGCCCGGCTTCAAAGAGAAGGTGAAGCTGGTGTTCGTCAGCTACGGCAGCCGCGAAATCGGCGGCAACCGTGGCGGTGGCCGTGGGCCCGGCGCGCGAGGCGATGCCAATGCAGCACCCGCCAACCGCGGAGCGGCTACCGCACCCGCAGGCGCCGGTGCGCGAGCAGGTCGCGGTGGGGGCTCTGGTGACGCACAGGCGAATGCGGACGCGTTGAAGAAAGCCGGCATTAACGCCGTCTTCTACGTATCACCGGGCACCGCTCACGAATGGCACACCTGGCGGCGCAGCCTCCACGAGTTCGCGCCGCTGCTGTTCCGCAACTGACGTTGGTCGACAACAGGACTTAGCGAATTCGGTCGGTAGCTACTTTTGAGGGACAAATGATGACGAGCAAGATCGCAATGACGGCAGCTGTCGGAATTCAAGTGTGGCGGAAACCTTGCCATATCGGAGAGACCATGTTGTTTTACCGTTTGACGGTCGTTGCCATGTTTGCCGGCCTCACCATGGCCATTGGAGGGGCGGTATTGGCGGCACCATTGCAGCCCACTGAGGCGCGGATCATCGACAATTTTGAGCAGCTTGGGATCGATACTGCGACGCCACGCTTTGGATGGGTCGTCAATGATCCAACTCGCGGTGCTGTCCAATCCGCATATCAAATCATGGTTGCCCGGAGCCCTGCGGGATTGGACAACGCGAGCGACGTGGTCTGGGACAGCGGCAAGGTCGTTTCGTCCGAGCAGTACGGAGTGGTGTACGCGGGAAAGTCGCTCGACAAAACAACGGAGTATTGGTGGAAAGTTCGCACGTGGGATGCGCAGGGTCAGGCTTCGCCATGGAGCGATGCCCGCCACTTCATCACCTCTTTCTTCACGCCTGGAGACTGGAACGCGCAGGCCGTTTGGATTACCGATGGGCTGGGGACGGTCCCGCCTACAAAACCGGCGCCGCAATTCCGCAAGGAGTTCCAGATCAACAAACCCATCCGCGGAGCCTATTTATACATTTGCGGCTTGGGGCAATTTACAGCCCAAATTAATGGTGCCCGGGTCGGCGATCACGTCATGGATCCAGCCTGGACCGATTACGATGAGACATCCGACTATGTGACCTTTGACGTCACATCACTGGTGGGGCAGGGAGGCAATGCCATCGGAGTCAATTTGGCCAATGGATGGCTTTCCGACGTCAGGGACAGGCAGGTAACGCGTAATTTTGGCCCGATGCGGCTGATCGTTCAACTGCATTTGGCGTATCAGGACGGGACCAGCAGTGATGTGGTCAGCGATGCAACATGGAAAACCACCACCAGCCCGCTGACGCATTCAGAACTCCACGGGTCGGAGGATTATGATGCGCGGCTTGAGCAACCGGGTTGGAGCAAGCCGGGATTCGACGATTCAAAGTGGGCCAACGCGATCGCTGTGACACGTTCATCGGGCGTGCTGACAGCGCATTGCTCTCCTCCGATGCGCGTGCGGGAGGTGTTCGCACCGCAGAAGGTCACCACGCCCAGCCCGAACATTCAAGTTTACGATTTCGGGAGGAACATGAATGGCCAGTACCAGATTACCGTCAAAGGATCCTCCGGCCAGACCGTGACGCTTCGGCCCGGGGAGGATTTGAAGGCCGATGGCCGGGTGGATCCAGGTCGGGCGGAGCCGTCGAAATATACGCTCAAAGGGGGCGGTTCGGAGACTTGGGGCGTGACGTTCAATGCGACCGGGTTTCGCTTTTTGGAAGTCGAGGGGGCGACGACCGATCCGCAGAACACCGCGTTGCCGCTGATTCAAAAAGCCGAGGCTCATTTTGTCTGCGCTGCCGCGCGCGATGTGGGAACATTTACGGCATCCGATAAGCGCTACATGCAGATCCATGAGCTTGCGCTGCGGACCCTGCTAAGCAATACGGAATCGATTCACACGGACGGCCCCAATTACGAGCGGTTGGGATGGCAGGAAGTCGTCGCGACCATGGCCCCGTCGCTAGTCTACACCAACGACGTGCAGACGTACTTTGCCAAAATCATGCGCGATGTCCGCGACGCGCAGCGGGACAGCGGCCTTTGTCCGAACATCGCGCCCAACTGGTTCCATAAAAAGAGCGATAGGGCGGCCGGCCAATTCGACGATTCGCCCGCCTGGGGTTCCTCGGCGTTCATCTGCCCCTGGGTCATGTACCAGACTTACGGCGACAAAAAAATTCTGTCTGACAATTACGAGACGATGAAAAAATATATTGCCTACCTCAAAGGCAAAGAAGTGAACGGCCTGGTCACTTACGGGTTAGGTGATTGGATGGCACCCGCGGGAAATGATGTGCGGAATGTTGAGGGCGCCGTTTACGTGTATGACATGGGCTTGATGCGCGACATCGCCTCGGTGCTGGGCAAGACGGACGATGCTTCCACCTACGCCACAGAATACACGCGCGTGCGCGACGCATACAACCGGGCCTATTTCGATCCCAAGACAAAGTCTTATCAGCCCCTGAAGCAGGCCAACCAGGCGCTTCCGCTGGTATTTGGAATCGTTCCCGACGGTGAGGTCGAAGCCGTGCGGCAGGCCCTCGTCAATGTCATCGCGCGTCCGCCGGAAAGCAGTGGTCGTGTCGGCCAATACGGGCCCGTGGTGCCGAATCACGTGACGACCGGGGATATCGGCACCAGTGCGCTCTGGCAGGCGCTGGGCGATGCCGGGCAAGGCACTCTGATTCAAACCATGATCACGCAGGAGACGCCCCCGAGCTACATGTACATGATCAACCATGGCGCGACGACGATCGCTGAAAATTGGCTTTATGAGAAGACCCGCAGCCACAACCATGACATGTATGCGGGCATTCTCGCCTACCTGTATCGCAATGTGGGCGGCATTTCAGCGGTAAAGCCGGGGTACGAAGTGATCCAGATCAAACCCTGCATACCGCTTGGTTTGAATAGCGCTTCGGCCAGCTATGACTCTGTCCGCGGCCCGATCGAGACCTCATGGCGGATTGAAGGACAGGAATTCACGCTGAACGTTCGTATTCCCGCCAACGCGTCGGCTATTGTGACAGTTCCCACGCTCGACGCCAATTCCGTTCGCGAAGGCGGCCAGATGGCGAAAGATGTGCCCGGCGTCAAGTTGTTACGATCGGAATCGTCGGCTGCCGTATTTGCTGTGGGATCGGGCGCCTACGTATTTCAGTCAACAGTGAAGCATTGACCAGAACTGAATGCCCGGCCGAACAGATAACGTTTGAGCTTCCAAAAGAGCATAAACAGAAATGAATCGAAAGTTGATCCTGATTTTCTTTGCGATAGTCTTGGCCCAAGGAATGTCTCTGGCGCAGACAACCCGGCCTGCTACGCGAGGTGCAGCAACAGGGCCGGCGGGGCGCGGCGGATCAGGCGGGGCGATCGAACTCGGTCCCGATGACAAGCCCGCTTTCCCCGATCCGCCCGCCGGCTTCAGGGCCAAGCGTGAAAACATCGCCCGCGGCACGCTCACAAACGTTCAATACGATTCCAAGTCACTGGGCACCCGTCGGCAGGTGTTCGTTTACACGCCGGCCAGCTATTCGACTGACCGGAAGTATCCGGTGCTCTATCTCCTGCATGGCCTGGGCGGCGACAACCACGAATGGCTCTGGTATGGCGCCGAAGAAATCCTGAACAACCTGAACGCCGATGGGAAGCTGCAGCCGATGATCGTGGTGTTTCCTAATGGTAACAGCAGTGTGACAGTGGACACTCCACCCGCCCGCCAGCCCGGAACCGTGCCGCCGGCAACTGCGCACGAGTGGCACACGTGGCGGCGCAGCCTGCACCAGTTCGCTCCTCTGCTGTTCAAGGATTGAACCTTGAAGGAGGAACGCCTCATGAAACAGACGCTCACTCGCATTGGCATGGGGTCGCAATCGATTGCGTGATTCCAGCGACCCCACGACAACGCTCGCTTGGGAGGATTTATGTATTCACCTGTGGTCTTTCGACGATCAAGATGGACCTGGTTTCTGGCAATGACGGTGGCCAGTGCGCTCACCGGCGCCACGTACGCCCTGGAAGGCACTGCTGCCTATACTCCCGCGGAGAGTAACCTCGCGATCAAGTATTGGGTCAAAGGTTCGGCGAAGTCCGGGGACGCCGCGGCGGCGCTCGACGGCAAGCCGGAAACGGCGTGGGCGCCAACGGAAGGCCAGGCAGAACTCGTGGTTGATCTGGGCGGCACGTACGACGCGGTGCACAAGGTGCGCCTGTACTTCGCCGACAATGATCGTGTCCATCGCTATCGCTTGCAGGGTTCAGCCGACGCCCGGACGTGGCACTCTCTCGCGGACCGCGCCAACCACGCCGCGCGCGGCGGCATCTTCACCGATGTCTTTCCGCATCCCGGCCTGCGCTACCTCCGTCTGGAGTTGGTGGGCGATCCCGCGGGCGGCGTCCGTGACATTGAGATCGTCAATTACCTCCGCCGTGATCTGCAGAACGGCTCGGACACCTCCGAGCAGGGCGGAAGCACGACCGCCTATTACTACAACGCCGGGAACAATCCGCCGGTCCCCGGGATCCGCGGCGGCCGCTTCAGCGACCCCGGATCCATCGAGTCCGGCAACAACTTCTTCGGCCTGACGAAGGACCTGGGATGGGACATCATCCGCCTGCGGGTCTGGAACGAGCCACGTGGCGAGGGTAATGGGCAGCCGTCCAACGCGCCGGGCAATTGTTCCCCGGCCAACACCCTCCGTGTGGCGAAGGCCGTAGTCGGTGCGGGGCAGAAGCTGGCAATCAGCATGCACTACTCGGATAGTTGGGCCGATCCGCAGAATCAGCCGAAGCCTTATGCCTGGGCCGATCTGACTTTCGACCAGTTGCAGCAGACGACCCACGACTACACGTACCAGTTCATCGACAGCTTGGTTCAGCAGGGCACGACGCCCAGCACCGTGGCAATCGGCAACGAAGTGACCAATGGTACGATGTGGGGCAGCGAGTATGATCTGGTTACGCCGTACGTGGACCATCATCACTATTACACGTCCGGCCGGTACAAGGCTCAGTCCGGCGGCGGTGTGAAATGGATGAAGTACGAAGAGGCCCACGGGGACACCAACTCCCCGGCCTATCGCGAGTTCCTTGACTCCGTCCACAACTTCGCCCTCCTCATCGACGCCGGCAATCGTGCCGTGAAAGAGGTCAACGCCAAGCGCGGCACGGACATCAAAACCCAGCTGCACTTCGCCTTCAACATCTTCGAGAAGGTGAACGGCCAGATGACCGCGCTCAACGCCGACAATGTCTTCAAGCGGGTGATGACTCTCGTCGGCACGCTGAACAAAGAACTTTCGGCCCGCAGCGGCATGGTCGATGGCATCGGCATCTCCTACTATCCCGACTGGCACGGCAGCTATGACACGTACCAGCGCAACCTCGTCGAGATCTCCCGCACGTTGCCGAAGGTCAGGCTCACGGTCGCCGAGTGCTCGCCCAGCGTCCGTGGCACGGTCACCCAGGCCATCCAGAACCTCAACCACCCGGTGGGGTTCGCGTACAGCATTCAGTCGCAGGGCGACGACACGATCGATGTGATGAAGACCATCAATGACGTGCCTAACAACGCGGGCACCGGTGTCTGGCCGTGGGCCGGCACGCAGGTGTACGGCTCAGGCCGCGGAGATCAGGGCACCCTGCGTGCATCGTTCAAGGCATGGAACGACGGGTTTGCCAAGAACGTGCTGGAGGATCGCGTGTTCATCGGTGCGACCTCGGGGCAGACGCCCAAACTGCCGACAACAGTGCGCAGCCTCGACCTGGCCACCGGCCAAGTCAGCGATGTGGCCGTCAAGTGGGAACCCATCCCCGACAAGTCCGACACGGCCACGTACACCGTTCGCGGCGAAGCGCAAGTGCAGGTCCCCGAGAAAGGTCGCGGCAAAGCAATGACCCAGGTCACCGCCGTGGTGCACGTCGGGACCTAAGGTGCATCTTCGGTCCCACGCAATACATGGAAATGCCCCAGGATGTCTGGGAGCAGGGCATTACTTTCGGAGTCTACACATGAAGAAATCTGTCGCCACCCTCGCCATTATTGCGGCTGCAGCAGTCGCGGCGCCCATCGCCTGGGCCGCGACTCAATCGCTGACCGTCATCGCGCCCGAGCGTGCAACTCCTTCCTCTGCCTTCAAACTTGGCACCGCGACGAGCCCGGCCGGCCCGACGATCAACGTCGATGGGCAGTCGTTGCTTGAAAACGGCAGCCCCGTGATCCGGGTGATGGGCGAAATCCATTACTCCCGAACCAATCCTGCCCAATGGCGCGACAGTCTTCTTAAGATGAAGGCTGGTGGTATCACCATCGTGGCCACGTACGCCTTCTGGAGCCACCACGAAGAGATTGAGGGTCGCTGGGACTGGACGGGGTGCCGCAACCTTCGCCAGTTCCTGGAAACCTGCAAGGAACTTCAACTCCCGGTCATTGTGCGCATGGGTCCCTGGTGCCACGGCGAAGTTCGAAACGGAGGCCTCCCGGACTGGCTGCTGGACAAGAAGCTCAAGAACCGGACAACGGATCCCGCCTTCATGCAGGAGGTGCGAACCCTTTATGCTCAGATCGCCGAACAAATGCAGGGCCTCCTTTACAGGGACGGCGGCCCGGTGATCGGCGTGCAGTTCGACAACGAATATGAAGGGCCGGCCGCTTACCTCCTCGCTCTGAAGGGGATGGCTCGGGAACTTGGCATCGATACGCCGCTCTACACACGCACTGGATGGCCGAACCTGTCCACGCCGATGCCGTTTGGGGAGATCCTCCCGCTGTACTCCGGATACGCAGAGGGCTTCTGGGACCGCGAACTGACATCCATGCCGGGCAATTACTGGCAGGCATTCACCTTCGGGCCGGAACGTACCGACACGGCGGTGGCGACCGAACTGCTCGACAACCGCGACCGCACGGATGAGGCCCAAGCGGCGCGATATCCCTACCTTACCTGCGAACTCGGCGGGGGGATGATGTCTTCGTACCACCGCCGCATCCACATCAGCCCCATGGACGTCTATTCCATCCCGCTCGTGCGCGTGGGCTCCGGCTCCAACCTCCCCGGCTATTACATGTACCACGGCGGGACCAACCCCGATGCCGCCAAGCCCGGGGCCTACCTCAACGAGAATCAAGGCACACAAATCACCAATTATAACGACATGCCGGTGAAGACCTACGACTTCCAAGCCCCTTTGGGCGAGTTCGGACAGATTCACGAGTCCTACCATTTCCTCCGGCGCGTCCACATGTTCCTTCATGACTGGCAGCAGACTCTCGCCCCCATGACACCGACATTCCCCGCGACCAAGGTGACAAAGTCCGACACTTCTACACTCCGATATGCGGTCCGGTCCGACGGCCGGTCCGGATTTGTATTCGTCAATAACTATCAGCGCGGGCTCGACATGCCCGCCAAGCCAGGCACCCAATTCAATCTCACGCTGCCGGGCAAAGGGCCCTCGTCCGGCAAACCCGAGACGCTCAGAGTACCGTCTTCTTCCATCACCGTCCCCGCCAACGCCACGTTCTTCCTTCCGTTCAACTTGGACTTCCACGGCAGCACTCTGATTTCTGCGTCTGCCATGCCGGTCTGCCAGGTCACCGACCATGACACGACCATGGTGGTCTTCTGTGAGATCCCCAACGTTCCCGCGGAGTTCACCTTCCGCGACGACACAACGGTGACTGCTGCCCAGGGGGAGACGCAGCGCGTCCCCGGCAGCATCCACGTGACCAGGTTGAAGTCCTCCCTCGACCCCGCCATCACCCTCCAAGCTCAGAACCACACGACACGAATCATCTTCGTAGATCAAGAGACTTCGCTGCGTGTTTGGCGAGTTCACCTGGGCGGCACGGAACGCATCCTCATCAGCCGGCCAAACCAAACCCTCTTCACCGATGGTAAAACCTTGACGCTGCAGTCGGTCGCTGCCGGCAAAGTCGCTTTTGATGTCAAGGCAATCCCCCCACTTGTCGGCATGAATCTGCCTCGGGAGTTCAACGCTCAGCCGTTGCCTCGAGTTTCTATCCGACAGACGCAGCAGTATGGCGCCCTGCGGAGAATCGAAATGGGGATCAACAAGGTGGCCACGGCCCCGACGGACGACGCCTTCGCCGGCCCGGCGCCCGCCGTCTACCAGATCAACCTGCCCGAGGGCGTCGATCCCAAGCGTCGGCTGCTGCTCCGGGTCAGCTATGTGGGCGATGTCGCGCGGTTCTACCTCGGTGACAAGCTCCTGACGGACGACTTCTACAACGGCACGCCCCTTGAATTGGATCTCGCGGCCTGGGGCCCGGAGGTGTTTCGCCAGCCACTGACCCTCAAGATCCTGCCGCTGCAGAAGGACGCACCCATTTACATCCAGAAAGGAGATCTCCCCGACTTTGCCGGCAAACCCGCGATTGCAGAGGTGCGATCCACAGAACTCGTCGAAACGCATACCCTTAATGTGACACTGCCATAAGTCTGGAAGGGGCTTCATGTGAGACTTTTTTCAATTCACTCTCATCCTGGAGAAGTTATGTGTGGTAATCGGATGGCATTGGGTACCCTGGTGATCGCGGCGGGCGCAGTCCTCTCCCTGGCACAGACACAGCCCGCAAGCACCCCTGCGACGGAAACTTCCACAGCCAGTGCTCCAACAATAACCCCAGCACCTTCTCCTGTACGTGGCGGCCGCGGCGCTCGCGGCCCCGCTCCCCAGCGGTATCCCACGCAGATTCAGGACTCCGGAACCGGACAATGGTACACTCCGCAGCGGCACGCCGAATACGCGTTCGGTGTTGACCTTTCTTCACTCCGCCAGACAGAGTTGCAGGGTCGCGTTCAGTACCAGGACAATGGGACAGCCAAACCTGCAATGCAGATCTTTGCGGACCATGGATTCAACTACGTGCGTCTGCGTATCTGCACGCCCCCGGCCCGATTGCCTCAAGACACCGCCTATGCGGTGGCAATGTCAAAGGATGCCAAGAAGCTCGGCCTGAAAGTTCTCCTGGATTTCCACTACTCCGACGGCTGGTCGGACCCTCGCCCGAACAGCCACCCCATTCCTTCCGCTTGGCGGGACCTTTTACAGCCGGACCTCGTGAAGGCTGTATTCGAATACACGCGCGACACCATATCCACCTTTGCCAAAGAAGACTGTCTGCCCGACATGATTCAGATCGGCAATGAGGTCAGCAACGGCTTCATGGCGCCGGCAGGACAGCTTCCTGAGCAGTGGGATCATTTTGCCGAGTTGCTCTATGCAGGCGTGAATGGCGTGGACGCCGGCCGAGGCAACAGCAAACGCCCCAAGATCATGATCCACGTTGATCACGGCGGCGATGTGCCCAAGACGAAGGCTTTCTTCGACAAGATCCTAAGCTACGAAGTTCCATTCGACACGATTGGATTCTCCTTTTATCCCTGGTCCCACGGCAACCTGCTGGACCTCAAGGAAAACCTTGCCTTTGCCGCCAAGACCTATCAGAAGGATGTGATGGTCGTGGAAACCGGATACTGTCATTCGCCGAGCAACTACTTCCGCTTCTCACCCGGGCCGTTTCCCGAAACGCCGGAAGGGCAGGCGCAGTTCATGATCGCCGTCAACGACATTGTCATGAATGTGCCCGACGGGCGCGGCAAAGGGGTATTCTACTGGGAACCTTCCGACGTGCGACTCGAGCAGGGGCGCCGGGCCTTCTTCGACGCACAGGGAAATACCCTTGGGGTGATGAGCGTTTTTCAACAATACGTCCGCCCCATTCATCGAACGGACGACCAGTGAAAACGGGGAGTGGAAGGGTCGACGCCTCGCCCGAGCCGAAGATGACATTGACGAAAATTGCCTGATGCTTGTCAAAGAACGGGATTTCGCAACAGTGGTCCTTAATGAAGGGGAAGCCATGAGTATGCTTGGACATGTGGTTTGTCTTCTGACGACGTTCAGCCTTATAACGGCTGCTGCTCATGGGGACACTTATGGAATAGATGCGAGTTCCACCACCAAGAAAGTGTCGCAGGTCGATTATGTCATGGGCACGCCGACCAATCCGGACGGGGCAACCATCACGTTGAACAATTACTACCTGATAAAAGGAGGCAAGCCCTGGCTTCCGGTAATGGGGGAAATGCATTATGCGCGTTACCCGGAAAATATGTGGGAAGACGCGATCCAGAAAATGAAGGCGGGGGGCCTCGATATAGTTGCCACCTATTGCTTCTGGATTCACCACGAGGAAATCAAGGGGGAATTCGACTTTGCGGGGCGCAGGAATCTAAGGCGTTTCATCGAAATATGCAAAGCAAACAATATGTACGTCTGGCTGCGCATGGGACCGTTCTGCAACGGAGAGGTGCGCAATGGAGGTATCCCGGATTGGGTCAGGCAGCAGGGAATCAGAGCCAGAAGCAATAACCCGGAATATCTGAAGCTGGCCCGGACCCTCTACCAGGAATACTACAACCAGGTCAAGGGCCTGCTCTATAAGGATGGCGGGCCGATCATCGGCATTCAACTCGACAACGAACTCAATAATCCGGAGCACATACTTGAGTTGAAGAAGATCGCGCGCGAAGTGGGCTTCGATGTCCCGGTCTACACGGTCACAGGCTGGAACAACGTGGTCATTCCGGAAAAAGAGGTGATTCCCGTCCAGGCCGGGTATCCGGATGACTTCTGGTCGGGCGGCATCAACAGAAATCCTCCTAACCCCCAATTCCTGTTCATGGCCGGCATTCCCATCAACACCGGCGTGGGCACGGATGTGCTGCCCGTACTGGAGACTTATGGAAAACGCACGTACGATCCCTCGAACTATCCCTGGATGGTGGCGGAACTTGGGCTTGGCATGCAGTGGACTCAACGTCGCCGGCCGGTGATTGATGAACGTGATGCGGGCGCCCTGATGCTGGTGAAGCTTGCCGGCGGAGGAAACTGTATCGGATATTACATGTACCTGGGAGGCTCGAATCCCGATGGCAAGCTGACCCCTCTGGGCGCAGGAAGAGGGATGGCGCAGGTCAGCTATGATTATCAGGGGGCAATCAGCGAGTTCGGAGAGACGCCTCGAAAATATCATGTGCTGAAACTGGCGCATTACTTCATTCAGGATTTCGGTTCCGACCTTGCGCCCATGATCCCTGCGATGCCTTCGAAATACCCTTCCCGGGCCGAAGATGTTGACACATTCCGGTGCATGGTAAGGGCGAGCAATAAATCGGGATACCTGTTCTTCAACAATTATCAGCGTTATGCCGAGAACAAGGACCTTGATAAGATTCAGGTACAGGTCAAGCTCGGGGATTCCACGGTCAACATTCCATCGAAGCCAATAACCATTCCCAGGGACACATTCGGAATCTGGCCAATAAACCTGAATATGAATGATGCGATATTGGAATATGCCACGGCACAGATGTTTGCCCGCTTTCACGGGAATGATGGGGACACGTACTTCTTCTTCGCACACGACGGCATTGCTCCGGAGCTTGTATTCAGGAGCGACACGATTTCGGGCGTGGATGCGGGGGCTAAGAACCAGGTGAGCGCAAATCCTCGACAAACTTCGGTGTCGGTCAGCGACGCCGGCCTCACGAATAGGATCGTGGTGAAGTCAAAAACAGGCAGGAATGTCAGAATTTGCATTTTGCCGCGGGAGCTGGCGCTGCGTGCCACCAGGCTCGAACTCCGGGGAAAGCCGCGGCTGGTGGTTACAGATGGCGCCAATGCGATAGCCAGTGGTGGCAATCTTGACATACTCAGCACCGGCGATGCCAAAGGCGCACTTTGGATTTACCCATCGCCCGATACGCTTCGTATGGCAGGCAACGTGCTTCAGGGCAGCGATGAGGGGATGTTCCGCAGATTCGATTGGTCGGTGAGAAAAAAGGATATTTCCGTTGAGTTCAAGCAAACCTCTCAGGGAAATAATCCAAAGTATGAAGTTGTGATACCGCCCGATGCGCTTGATGGCGTTTATGACGTGCATCTCGATGTGGCCCACGTGTGCGATTACCTTACGGCCAAGGTGGGGGATCACCTGATCGGAGACTGGCACTATATCGGGAGTCATTATCGTCCAAGCGTGCTTCATTGGGGCAAGCAGGTTCTCGGCAAGACGATTTCATTCGAGGTGACACCTCTCACCGCGCAAACGCAATGCTATATAGAAAAGGAATATCGTCCCGATTTTTCGGCGAAGCAGGCGTACGCGGAAATTGACAGCGTTAGGGCAATTCCGGTGTACCGTATCTCGTTTGAATAGAATAATGTCGCCAAAAAGGAAATCGACATGCAAACACAGCCGTGTAGTTTAAGGCGCATAGTTTTTGGCGGAGCAGCCTTGCTGGCCATTTTCCCGGCTATCGCATTGGCCGCCGATCCTCCGGGGATTCCTGAAGGATGGTCGGAGGGCTACGTGTATGCGAACGGAATTCGCATCCACTACTACCATGCCGTCCCAGCTCCGGGGAAACCGGTGATCCTCGCCGTTCACGGCGTCATGGACATCGGACTCACCTGGGCCTCCTTGGCGGGCAAGTTGCAGAAAGATTACGATATCTACATGCTTGATACCCGTGGCCACGGCCTGTCGGATCCGTTCACTTCTTCCGATGACCGCAACACCTTGCTCAAGGACGTGGTGGCGGCCGCGCAGAAGTTGGGACTGGAAAAACCGATCCTGATGGGTCACTCGATGGGCGGGGCGACGGTTGTTCGACTGGGCGCGGAGTATCCGGACCTGGCCCGGGCGATCATCGTGGTCGATGCCGGCGTCAGTGTGCCGAGGCCCCAGGGCGGCAGGACGCCGGGCGGCCCGCCGTCACCGCCACCTGCACCGACGCCGCATGCAGCACGGGATCCACTGGCTATCACGATGCGTGGTTCTCCCGAAGCCATGGTGGCGCAGAATAACTACAAGTTCGACGATCTCGTGGCCAAGGCCCACCACGATAACCCGAGATGGAGCATGATGGATTGCCAGTATTGGGCGCTTGCTATCAAACGATACCACGGCCCCTACACTGACGAACTGTGGGCGGCCATGTCCGGCACCATGCGGAGCGACGATGCGTTGGCGAAGATTCACGTTCCCATGATCATTCTGAAGGCCGATGCGCCTGCCGATGTCCGCGAAGCCCATCAGAAGGCAGCCAGCGTCATGAAGAACGGAAAACTCGTACACATCGACAACTCGGCCCACAACGTGCAACGCGACCAGCCCGAACGGGTGGCAGAAGTCATAAGAGAGTTCCTGTCAACACGCGCCCTCGGCGTCGACACGTCCCGGGACGGCCCGTTTCTTGAGCGGTGACAGCACGCAGGTGAACGCTACTGTGCACGCCGCAAGTTAGCCGACGGCATGACACGAATGGATGAACTCAGGAGGTCCTCGCATGATTCACCGACTTATGGTAGTTCTGATGGTTGCAGTATTCGCAGTCCATTGTTCTGGCCAAGTCAGGCCAGGTCCCATCACCGTGGGCGAGAAGATCGCGGTCGCAGCCACGCAGTACGGCCATGTCCGGGGCTACATCGACGCCGGCGTCTACGCGTTCAAGGGCATACCCTACGCCAGGGCCGACCGGTTCATGCCGCCGCAGGCGCCGGACAAATGGGACGGCGTGCGTCAATGCACCATCTTCGGCCCGCAGGCCATGCAGGGGACGGCGCAACGCTGGGGCGGGCAGGGCGACTACAACTTCGGTTTCCTGTTCTGCGTCGAGCCGATGAATGAGAAAGAGTGCTTTGTCCTGAACGTCTGGACGAACGGCATCAACGACGGCAAGAAACGCCCCGTATGGGTATGGATTCACGGCGGGGGCTATTCGGCCGGTTCGGCCAATCAACTACCCTTCTTCGACGGGCGTTCCCTGGCCCGCAAGGGTGACATCGTCGTGGTCACGGTCAATCATCGACTCAACGTTCTGGGCTACCTCGATTTGCGCGGCCTGGGCGGCAAGTACTCCGAGTCCGTGAATCTCGGCATGCAGGACCTGGTGGCCGCACTGCGGTGGGTTCACGACAATATCGCCAACTTCGGCGGCGACCCGGGCCGCGTCACCATCGACGGGCAGTCGGGCGGAGGCGGCAAAGTCTCGACCTTGATGGCCATGCCCTCAGCCGCGGGCCTGTTCCACGGGGCCATCGTGCAGAGCGGGTCCACCCTTACCGTCGGCAATGGCGAGGCCAGCAAAGCCTACGGACTGGCGTTTGTCAAAGCGCTCGGCATCGCTCCCGAAGATGCGAACAAGCTGAACGATTTCACCTATGACGAACTCGTCGCCGCCGACCGGCGCGCCGCGGGGGCCCAGAGAGAAGCCGGCCGCCCCGGTGCCCGAGGGGGCGCCGGCCCGACCGTGGACGGCAAGTACATCACCCAGCACCCGTTCGACCCTACGCCGGCCGAGTTCTCGAAGAACGTCCCCATGATCATCGGCTCCAATCTCAATGAATTCGGCTACGGTAACCGTGCGATCATCACGCCGCAGACCATGGACCAGGTGAAAGCAACGCTCACGCAACGCTATGGCGCGGCCAACGCCGAGAAGTACATCGCCGCGTACAAACAAGCCTACCCGGAGGACAAGCAACCGCAGCACATCCTGACGGCCACCGTCCGCACCAACGTGGTCAAACAGGCGACAGTGAAGCAGGCCCAGGGCGGCGCCCCGGTCTACGTGTATCTGTTCGAGTGGCAATCGCCGATCAACGACGGCAGTCTCGGCGCCTGTCACGGCATGGAACTGCCTTTCATGTTCAACAACATCGCCCTGGCCCGCACGATGACCGGCGGAGGCGAAGAGGCCTACAAGCTTGCCGACAAGATCAGCTCCGCCTGGATCAACTTCGTGAAGACCGGCAATCCCAATGGGCAGGAGGTGCCGGAATGGGCGCCCTATACGCCGGAAAAAGGAGCAACCATGATCTTCGACAACGACTGCCGCGTCCGGTACAACCACGACAAGTCCCTGATCGACCTCGTTTCGTCTTTGCCTTCTCCAAGCCGGAGATAACCCCTGTTCCACATGAGATAAGACTCCGATTGCGGCCAGGGTGGAATTGGGCTACATCTTGTAGTCTTTGGGCCATCGAGAAAAGGGGGATAACGAACGGTCGTATGATGAACAAACATCGCAGAGACATTTCCCCGCTCTGGACGGATGGGTGGACAGATCTTTGACCTCTCGCACAATGGATCAGTGAGATCCAGATATAACGATGAGCCGGCGCGCCATCCACCGCGAGTGCTCATGATTGGCCGTTGTGGGCGTACCGTACCGGAAACCCCAGAGAGCGTAATCCGTGCGCTGGAGGATGGACCGGCGAGAATTGTGCCTGCTATCGCCGTGCCTGAATGGCGCATCGTGCGGGGTGACATCGTGACACCAGAATATCTCCACCCACACTGGTTCCGGGGAGACGTCTATCCCGCCATGCCGTTGTCGAGCACAAGACAACGGCATGTCAGCAACCCATCGGCCCCGAAATCGGACTTGGTGTACTATTGTCGCCATAATAAGCGGCTTTTTCATGCTTGACACTACCGATGTGAGACAGAATTCAGATTGATGCATGTTTGAATCTACCCTATACTTTGCAGGAATCCGCCGGAGCTTTCGGTATGTTGCGGGCCTGGTGTCGGAACAAGGGAGCCGGATTTGGGCGGTTTGTGGACCACGGATAGGATTGTCGAACTGGCGCCGGATGCCGCGTCGGCCGGCGCGGCTAAGAGTCTGGCCAATGCCGGCGTATGGTCCGGCCTGGGATACGAATCGCGAGCCGTGTGGGGACAATGCCAAGGCAGCGGCAAGAATCGCTATCAAACGCGCATCGATCTGAACGGGCCGGCCTTCAAGTGTAGTTGCCCCAGCCACAAATTCCCCTGCAAACACTCGCTGGCGCTCTTCCTGTTGTATGCAAACAGCCTCAGGTCCTTCAGGGAAGGGACTCCGCCAGGCTGGGTGAGCGAATGGCTTGCGGGCCGGGACTCGCGGGCGCAGAAGAAAGGACAGGAGCAAGAGACTGAAGCGCAAAGGTCCCCCGATCCGGACGCCCAGGCAAAACGGCTTGCGCTGCGGGAGAAGAAAATCGAGGCGGGGCTCCACGAGCTTTCGTTGTGGCTCGGGGACCTGTTGCGGCAGGGTCTGGCCTGGGCCCATACCCAGGCGCCTTCGTATTGGCAGGGCATGGCGGCACGCATGGTCGATGCCCAGGCGACAGGATTGTCCCACCAGATCAAGAGGATGGGCCGGATCAGTGCATCGGGCCGGGACTGGCAGACAGGGCTGCTGGTCGAAGTTGCCAGGACGCATCTCCTGATCGAAGCATACAAGCATCCAGACCGCGTGGACACGGCGTTGTTGGCTGATGTGCGGTCGTTAGTCGGCTGGACAGTTCAGAAAGAGGAGCTGCTGAACCAGGAGGCGGTCCATGACCGATGGCTCGTGCTCAGCCGGCAGGTCGAGGAGCAGGAGCAACTGCAGATACAACGGACGTGGCTCTGGGGCCAAGCGACACAACGGTTCGCTCTCGTGCTGGACTTTGCCGTGGGAAACGCCGTGCTGGATCGGTCGCTCATGCCCGGGACACAGATCGAGGCCGACCTTGTGTTTTACCCCTCTGTGAGCCCCCGGCGCGCCTTGGTGAAGGAGCGTGTCGGTGAAGCAGAGCGACCGCAAGCCGCGAAGGTAGAGTGCTCGGTCGAGGGGATGCTTGATCGCTATGCTGACGAAATGGCCAGACTGCCCTGGACCGAAACGATCCCAGTGTTCTTGTCGCCGCTGTGGATTGTGCACGAGTTGAATGGGGAGGGCAACGTCTCCTGGTGTGGTTTGGATGCACATGCTGGCCAGGTCGATCTGCCGGGACAATTCACGCAGGGGTGGCACATCCTGTCAGTATCGGGAGGACGACCGATTACGCTCTTCGGACTGTGGGATGGCGGAGCATTTCTTCCTTTGAGTTTCTTCCTCGGGGAGAGGTTCTATGAGTGTCTCGATTCGCCAGTGCCGGGATTGAGGTGTGTCGGATAGATGGTCAAGCTCGGTGAACAACCCGGCAAGCAGTGGGAAAGCCTGGTCAGCGCGGCCGTGCTCGGGCTGGACCGGACGCGGCGGGCCGGTACGGGCCCTGGTCAGGACGGACAGCGGGACTTCTTTGAGGAGCTGTGTGTACTGTCGCTGTATACGCAGGCGGGAAGGACTGCCGCCAAGTGCGCGAGGGACGAGAAAGCTGCCTTTGAAGAAGAAGAGGTTGGCGGCAGCGGCGCAGCCGCGTGCCTGCGGGAGATATTCAGCGGTGAGTACAAGGGTCTGCTGCCGGAATGGTGTGCTGCTGCCTGCCGGCTCGGCCGTCGGGCGCCGCCGGAGTGCCTGCCGGACCTGCTGGAATATGCTCGATCCGTGGGACCACAGGAGCAATCCGTACTGCAGAAGGTTGTCGGCGGCCGGGGTATGTGGCTGGCCCGGCAGAATCCAGCGTGGAGGAACTTGTTTGCGGAGGCGGCACCCGATGAAGGAGTGTGGCACACGGGAACGCGTCAGGAACGGCTGCACCTCCTGAATCGTCTGCGATTGAAAGGACCCGCCAGGGCGCTGGCGCTGCTGCGGCAAACGTGGCAACAGGAAGACCCGGACGATCGAGCACTGTTCGTCGAGGCTCTGGCGACGAGGCTCTCGGGGGACGATGAGGTGTTTCTGGAGGAGTGTCTCGACGATAAGCGGAAGCCTGTCCGCGCTGCGGCGGCGGATTTGTTGGCACGCCTGCCCGGCTCGCAACTGGCCAGGCGTATGACGGACAGCCTCTTTCAATTGATCCGGTACACGGCGGGCAAGAAAGGGTGGCTGCGGTCACGAAGGCCAATACTGGAAGTCGAGTTGCCCGACGTCAAGGACAGGACGCTCCTGAGGGACGGTATCGACCCTCGTAAGGTCGGCCAACTGGGTCCCGCCGCCATAGCCCTGGCCCGCATGGTCGCCGCCGTGCCGCTAGAGGCATGGAAACGTCTCGACTCGGACGTTAACGACATCATCGCGTCTGCCCTGGCCGGCGAGTTCGGGGCCGCGTTCGCTCTGGGATTCTGTCAGGCCACCGTCCGGCAACAGAGTGCCGAGTGGGCAAAGGCGATCGTTGGCTGCTATCACCTGTTCCGATGCGGGGGCGGACAGGCAGGCGGCATAGAAATCGACCTTATGGGTATGATGAAGTGTCTGGCGCCTGAGGAGCGGGAGACCGTGGTTGCCGATTACGCTGAACATCACGGCGAATCACAGGATCTTCACCTCGTCCATGAACTGCTTGTCGCCATGGACCATCAGTGGAGTGACACGTTCTCCCGTAAGGCTTTTCACCTGATACGGAAGCACTTCATTGAGAACCTCGGCAATTACAGCTTGCGTCGCCCTGTCGTGGAGAAGTTTGCTCTGCGACTGTCCCCCGTTGTTGCCGAGGAGGCCGGCCAAGGCTGGCCAACACCATTCAACCGATTCACCTCCGGCGACGAGGAGATGGTGCACCGGTTGATGTCCATCCTGAAGTTTCGCCAACGCATGTTAGAGGAGTTGAACCGTGGATACTGAAAAGAATGGCAAGATCCTGCGTCAGCACGCCGAAGAGCAGTTCGCCGAAGAACTGGAGGCGCTCGGCAAGGCAGACACAGCCCCGCGGCCGCCGAATTGGCGGCTTTCACCTTGGGCGGTGGCGACCTACATCATGGGCGGAAAGCTCGACAGTGGTTTTGTCGTCTCGGCCAAGTACATCGGCAACCGCAGGCTCATGGAAATCGCGATCGCCACGCTCGCCACAGATCGGGCTCTGCTGCTCTTGGGTGTGCCGGGCACGGCAAAGACATGGGTCAGCGAACACTTGGCGGCCGCCATCAGCGGCGATTCGACGCTGATGGTCCAGGGAACGGCCGGTACACCTGAAGAAGCCATCCGTCACGGTTGGAACTATGCTCTGTTGCTGGCCAAAGGCCCGACCAGCGAGGCCCTTGTTCCCAGCCCCGTCATGCGCGCCATGCAGCATGGCAAGCTGGTCCGCGTGGAGGAGTTGACGCGTATCCCTTCCGATGTCCAGGATGCCCTGATCACCCTTCTCTCCGAAAAGACACTCCCTGTTCCGGAGCTCAACACGGAGGTGCAGGCGGTCAAAGGCTTCAACGTGATTGCCACCGCCAACAACCGGGACCGTGGGGTCAATGAGCTGTCCAGCGCCCTGAAGCGGCGTTTTAATACGGTCATCCTGCCCGTGCCGTCCAACGCAGACGAAGAAGTGGAAATCGTTCAGAAAAGAGTTGAAGCCATCGGCCGGGCCCTTGAACTACCGCAGGAGAAACCCGCGCTCGAGGAGATACGCCGGATCGTCACGATATTCCGTGAACTGCGCGAAGGCAAGACGTCCGATGGCAAGACCAAGCTGAAATCGCCCAGCAGCACTCTGTCGACGGCCGAGGCGATCAGCGTGGTGACCAGTGGGCTGGCCCTGGCGTGCCATTTCGGAGATGGCACACTTCGCGCAAGTGACGTCGCATCGGGCTTGACAGGCGCGGTTGTCAAAGACCCCGTCCAGGACACCGTCGTCTGGCAGGAGTATCTGGAGACCGTGGTCAAGGAACGCAGCGACTGGAGGGACTTGTATCGTTCGTGCAGGAGCATTCTGTAGGCGGCGATGTCGGATGACGGCGCGCACATTCTGGGAATTCGCCATCACGGGCCCGGCTCGGCGCAGAGCCTTTGCGCGGCCCTGGAGGAATTGCGGCCGGACGTAATCCTCGTGGAAGGTCCGCCGGACGCCCAGAACATCATCGCATTGGCCGGCCGTGAGGAGATGCAGCCGCCGGTGGCGCTGCTCGTGTATGTGCCCGACGATCCGCAGAAGTCGGCGTTCTATCCCTTTGCCATCTACTCTCCGGAATGGCAGGCCATCCAATACGGCCTCCGGCACGGCGTCGAGATTCGCTTCATGGACTTACCACAGTCCATCATGTTGGCACTGAAAGAGGGGAAGAACGAAGGCGACAATGATGGAGCCGCCGAGCCGGCCGAGGAGAAGACCGTCCTGCGCCGCGACCCCATCGGCTATCTTGCCGAAGCGGCCGGATTCGCCGACGGTGAGCGTTGGTGGGAGCACATGTTCGAGGCCCGACAGCAAAGCAGTTCCGAAGTTTTCTGCGCGATACTCGAAAGCATGACCGCGTTGCGTCAGGAACTGCAGGGTGAATTCCAGGCTGATATCTACGAGCAGCGGCGGGAAGCCCATATGCGAAAGACTCTGCGGCAGGCCCGCAAGGACGGCTTTGAACGAATCGCCGTCGTGTGCGGGGCTTGGCATGGTCCGGCCCTGGCCCAGATGCCGTCGGCCAAGGCCGATCAGGAGTTGCTCCGCGGTCTGCCAAAGGTGACGACTCGGGCCGCGTGGGCCCCGTGGTCGTACAGCCGCATCTCCTGCTGGACCGGCTACGGTGCGGGCGTTCGCGCGCCGGAATGGTACCATATGCTCTGGTCCCGGAAGACCAATCTCGCCGCACACTGGATGGCCAGGGCAGCCGGACTGATGCGAGAGCAGCAGTTGGACACGTCGTCCGCCCACGTGATCGAGTCGGTGCGTCTGGCCGAGGCATTGGCGGCCATCCGGCATCGTTCCGCGCCGAGTCTCGAAGAGATGGATGAGGCCGCTTTGACGGTCATGTGCTGCGGCGAGGAAGCCCCGATGCGGTTGATCCGAGCCCGGTTGATCGTCGGCGACCGCATGGGCCGGATCCCGGAGGACGCCCCCATCGTTCCGTTGCAGGAGGACCTGACGAGACTCCAGAAGCGATTGCGCCTGCCCATGCAGGAGGACAGCAAGGAATACGATTTCGACCTGCGCCAGCCAAACGATCTGGAACGAAGCCATTTGCTGCACCGCTTGTCTCTGTTAGGTATTCCATGGGGAAGGTCGTCGTCGCAGGGGGGAAGGAAGTCCGGGACGTTTCATGAATACTGGACGCTCCAGTGGAAACCGGAATTCATTCTGGATCTGATCCAGGCGGCCCGCTGGGGTAACACGGTCGAGAGTGCTGCTTCCGCCAAGTGCCGGCACACGGCCGAGAACAGCCAAGACATCAAGGACATCGCGGTCCTGATGGATAGCGCCCTCTTGGCCGACCTGCCGACGGTGGTCGAAGCGCTGGTCGCGGCACTCCAGGAACGCACCGCACAGAGCGGCGACGTCCAGCAGATGATGGAGGCGATTGTGCCCCTGGCCGGGGCCTGGCGCTACGGCAACGTCCGGCAGACGGACAAGACCATGCTCGCGGACGTGATCGAAGGGCTGGCGACACGGATATTCATCAATCTGCCCGGCGCGTGCGCCTCCCTGAATAACGAGGCGGCCGAACGCATGTTCGAGCAGATCAATGGAACGCATTCGGCCCTCGCGCTCCTGCAGCAGGACACGCTGCGCGACGGCTGGACGAGCGTTCTGAACCAGGTGGCCGGACTGAAGACCGGTCATAATCTGGTCGGCGGCCGCTGCTGTCGCCTGTTGCATGAATTGGGGCGCATCGAAGATACGGAAATAGCACGGCGTATGAGCCTCTCGCTGTCGTCGGCCAACGAATCGACACAGGCGGCCGCATGGCTCGAGGGGTTCTTGCGGGGTGGCGGCGCTATTCTGATCCACGACCAGCGATTGTATGACCTGCTGGATAATTGGATCTGCGACTTGAAAGGGGACCGTTTCCTGGAGGTCCTGCCGCTGCTGCGCCGTACGTTCGCGACCTTTCCCATGCCGGAGCGCAGGCACATCGGCGATCGGGTCAAGAGGACGACGGAACAAGCGCAACGCGACGGCACGACCACAGAGTCGTTCAATGCCGAGCGCGGGGCACGAGTGCTGCCGCTGCTGCGTAAGATTCTGCAAGTGGAGATAGAGACATGATATCACAGCAGGAAAGGCTGCGTCGCTGGCGGATGATCCTGGGGGGCCGTGAAGCTGACGGCACCGGCATCGGCCTGAGCGCTGACGATATCCGCATCGATAATGCCTTGGAGGCCCTGTATGACTCCGACCGAAAGGGGGGCCTCGGCAGCTCCTGTCCATCGGTGCCCCGCTGGCTGGGCGATATACGCAAGTACTTCCCCACCTCTGTCGTCCGCGTCATGCAGCGGGATGCCTTCGAGCGGCTGGACCTGGCCCGCATGTTGACCGAACCCGAACTGTTGGAGGCCATCGAGCCGGATGTCCATCTCGTGGCGAATCTGCTGGCGATGCGGGGACTGATTCCCGCCAAGACCAAAGAGACCGCCCGGCTGGTCGTGCGAAAGGTCGTGGAAGAACTCCAGCGGAAGCTGGCCAATCCCCTGCGGCAGGCGATCATGGGGGCGTTGAACCGATCCATTCGGAATCGTCGGCCCCGACACAACGAGATCGATTGGGAACGTACGATTCGTCTCAACCTGAAGCATTATCAGCCTGACTATCAGACGATCATACCGGTCCATCGGGTCGGACATGGACGCAAACGCTCGGCACTCAAGCATGTGGTGCTTTGTATCGACCAAAGCGGATCGATGGCGACGAGCATTGTCTATTCGGGGGTATTGGGTGCGGTCATGGCGTCGCTGCCGTCTGTGCAGACCAGACTGGTCGTCTTCGACACGTCCGTGGTTGACCTGTCCGAGGCCTTGGACGATCCCGTCGAGTTGTTGTTCTCCACGCGGCTCGGCGGCGGCACCGACATCAATCGGGCTGTGGGGTATTGCCACAGCCTCGTCACGAACCCGTCCGACACCATATTCATCCTGATCAGCGACCTCTACGAAGGGGGCGTCGCAGACGAGTTCTTGAAGCGGGCTGCCTCGATGGTGGCCTCCGGCATGCAGTTCATCACTCTGCTCGCCCTCAGCGACGACGGCGCCCCCTGTTATGACCACAACCTTGCCGCCCGACTCAGCGCCATAAACGTTCCCTGCTTTGCCTGTACGCCGGACCTGTTCCCCGACCTCATGGCGGCCGCCATGAGTCGACGGGACATCAATCAGTGGGCCGCCGAGGCAGAGATCACAACCACCAGGAAATCCCAGACCTGAACAATGATGGCTCTCCCAGGTCACCTCCGCAAACTGCTGGTGACACTGTGAAAATGTGGGCAGATTACTGGGTCGTTTCCGTCTTCTGGTGCGCCTGATTCAGCGCCGCCGGTTTCAGAAATCATCGTTTCTGGCAGCGCCAGCGGGGCGTGTTCGAATCCCTTGAGGCTAGTGAGGATTTGCGAGATCAGATTGGAGATGCGTGTTATTTGTTGCCCTGGGCGTCCTGCTGGGCTCGCAGGACCTGCTGGACGGTCCATTTGCACGTCACGAGTTTGCCCCGGAATTCCGGCGTTGCGGTCTTGAAGGCGATCTCGAGAGCCTGGGCCAGACCATCCAACGCCTGAAGCACCTGCTGGGACTCTATTTGTCCCACCTGCCGCAGGCATTCGGTAGCTCTCTCCGTTTCCTCAGGCGACGCCTCCGAATCATCCAGAGCGATCGTATACCGGAGACCTACGGTGCCGTACTTCTTCTGGTATCGCGTCAACTGATGGGTGAGCTCAGGGTTGGCGGTTCGCGGCTGGTGGGTGCTTTCGAAATGGAGATTCGCATATTCGCAGCGCAGATGTTCGAGGAAGTCCCGAATCATCTCTATGTCGTAATACCGTTCCGGGTGTTCAGATCTGATGCCTGCCATCGTTGCTCACCTTTACGTTGAGGTCGGTTGCTGTTTCAGGCGTCAATCGTAACACAAAACGCCACCGGTTTCCACGCTGGGGGCGCAATGATACCGGTACCAGACCGGATGTGCCTGGCGGGGGCAGACTGCCGCGATGGAGCCGCCGGGGCTCAGACCTTCATGCCGGAGATGGTCGCCGAGAAGGCCAACGAGCCGTTCACGACGCCTTGGACGTCGCAAACGTACCTTCTGCCTTTGCGCGCTTCCGTGATGTGGCCGAGCAGATAAAGGCGGCAGCCGGGTTCGATCGTGGCACGGAATTTCGCCTTCTCGATGCCGCCGAAACCGACGAATCCCGCTTCCTTGTAGATCTGCTTGACGAAGAAGCTGAGCAGTTGGGCCGCCGATTCGATTTGGATGACGCCGGGCATCAGGGGGCGGCCCGGGATGTGGCCTCGCACCCAGAACTCGTGGTCGGTGACATCCTTGTAGCCGAGGATCAGCCCCTGGGCATGGTCGTACCAGAGAATGCCGTCGAGATGCTGCATTTCATACTGTTGCGGGTTGACCTTGCAGATAGCCTCCTTGTCGAAAAGGGGCTTGGCGTCCAGGTCGAGGGTGGACATATCAACTAATAAAGCCGGTGGCATCGATCTCCTCGATGAATGAAAAAGTGTAAATACCTCGCGCACCGCACATCACCAATGACCAGCCGGGCGACAAGTCCCAAAATACAGGTGTGACCTGTCGATACCGCTACGGCAAACCACCCAATAGGCGGGGGTTGGCTGTTATCGAAATAGTCAGGCGATGGGTGACGATCCGGTGTCGCTAGTCGACGGACCTGATCTCCAAGACCCGGTTGCGAACAGTCTGGGCCGCCTGCTTGATCTTCTGCATCTGCTTGCGGACCCGCGTCCCTGCGGCCTTATTTCCGCCCTGAGCCTTGTCGATATCGGCTTCGATTTCAGCGACCAACGTTTTCAACATGTCATACTCTTGCATCTACGTGGTCCTCCATTCGTAAGGTCGGGCCCCAAGAAGCGATCTCTCGCATCCTAGGAACCTGCTGCAATGGCGAAAAATCTAATGGGCCGGACCTGGGTTGTCAAAGAAAAACGGCCCTGCTGCTAAAAAAAACGCGATTTGAGAAGACCAGAGGTCAGAAAGCATCTTTCTCTGTCCTCTGACTTCTGTTCTCTAATCCCTATCTATGGGAACAGTTGCTTGGCCAACTGCGCCACTCTCTGTCCGCGACGTTCACACTGCTGCTTGACTCTGGTGTCGGGTCGGCCGATAGAGATCGGGCCGTAATGGGCGCCCTGGGGGTCGCCTTGAACGACCATGCCGGCGATCAACATAGCCTCCAGGATTCCCATGATGGTTGTTTCACTGCCACCCCCGATATTGGCGGAACTGGCAAACGCCGCTCCGACCCGGCCTTCAAGCTGACCATGACGCCCGACAAGGTCATCGATAAGCTGCTTGATCGGACCGGCCATGTGTCCGTAGTAGCACGGGGAGCCGATGACCACCGCCTCGTAATTGGCCAGGTCATCCGGGCTGACCGTGTCGACCGACATGCATACCGTCTTGACATCCGCCTTGTTCATCGCCTCGGCGATGGTCTCGGCCATTTCCTTCGTGTTGCCGCTGCGCGAGTAATACACCACAATTCCTTTGGCCATGTTCGCTCCTTTGTCAAGCTGTTGAAACCGGAAACTCCAGCAAGTGCCGATGAGTCCCGGGGGACGGTTCATATCGTGACGGTTAACGCCTCAGGAAGGCCAGCTTATCGGGCAAGGCGATGTTGTTGCCGAAATTGTCTTCGCCGTAGCCGGACTGGGCCAGCAGGGCGATGTCCTCGAGGACTCGCTTGTCGCCGACGAAACGGGCCATCATGTCGATGGCGATGTCGATCTTGCCCATGACCAGCAGGCGGCTGGTCTCCCCAATCACCTTTTCGACGAGAGTCCCATCCGTTGGGCAGAGCCGCTCGGGCAGCTCCAAGGGCTGCTCGTACATCACGAGCTTGCCTCCCGCGGCCAGCGTCAGGACGACGTTGCGCACGACTGCAACCACATCCTCCTGGCGGTCCCATCGCTCCGGCACGAGACCCTGCCGAACGATCTCCTGGGCCAGCCATCGCCGCTTCTGGGCGTTGATCTTCTCGTTGGCCCGGAACAGGTCGAGCGGCGAGCTGGCATCGTAGACCTCGTCGACCAGGTGCATCTGAACCTTGCTGCCATAGTGCAGAACCAGCTTGGCGATCATGGTCGAGGGGCGGACGTGGAAGCCGCGGTATTTCGGAATCGACACCTCGATCTGGCCAACCTCGGCGTACCGCTTGAGGATCTCCTGGCACAGGTTCACGGCACTGCCGATGTACTGGTCGATGAAGGTGATGGAATAATCCTTCATGGCGCTCAGCGTGGTCTCTGCCGGGACCGGGGCCGGCAGCGGAACCTGGAGACTGCACGGAGTGCGCGATACGTGCCGCTCGTAGTAATGCGCGAACATGGTCGCGGTACGGAGCAGGTGCAGCACCACGCTGGCGTGTCCCCGCAGGGTGGGCAGGGCGGCGTCGTGCCGTTCCGACTCCGTGCCGGCCACGTGCGTATCGTATTGGGACTGAAGATTGTGGAACTGGAACTCGAGACTGCGCAGCCGCTCCTCCCGCAGCGAATCGGCCAGGCAGAGATGATATTCCTCAGGTCGGGCCCGGCTGGCGGCCCGGACGTCCTCACTGGCGGAGGCCAGGTTCAGGAATGCCGTCGCCAGCATCGTGACCTTCTCGGCGCCGCTCTGGGCCCGCCGCATGACGCAGTTGTGGTCCAGATGGCCGGTCAGGATCTTCTCCGCATAGATGTCGGTAATGTCGTCCCGCAGGCAGATGCGCAGATTCCGTTCCTGGGCGGCCGGGATCATCAGCTTGGCGATGCCGGCGAGAATGCCCGCGGTGGACTCGATGGCCTTGTCCGTGGCGGCGGTGAAGTCCTTCGACCCCGGCAGCAACTGATACGTCCAGGCGCGGTGGCGGATGTGGAGCAGCTCATAGCCGATGTCCGCAAAGGCCTTGGTGGCGGCCGTCAACGCCCGAATCCGACACCATTGACAGTTCCGGCTGGCATCGTAGGAGTCCAGCAGCTCCTCCACCTGGAGCGCGTGCGCCAGAAGCTCCCCGAGCAGAGGACGTGTCATCAAATCCGTCGGGCGTTCCGCATTCGCGAAGTGATACAGCAGCGACAGGAAAATCTGGGCACGCCTCTCAACCAGTTGCTGGAATTCTTGTTCGTCTACGCGACCCATATCTGCCTTCTCTGCAAGCTCCTGTGCTGTACCGACCCTGAGGGAACCCCACGCTATGGCTGTCCCAGGGAGGGGCGGCCTTTCTCCAATGGAACCGTTTCCACGGAATAGTCTTTCGGGTAGCCGATCTCGAACGTGCTCTTGGGGATGGTCTCATTGACTTTGGGATCCATCAAGCTGATCTCGTAGACGTCCTTGTCCGGCGTCACCGCATGGATTTTCGAGGGCAGCCCCTGTTTCTTATCGATTTCCACGTCCATCGACGTGTAATCGTCTTTGTAGACGGAGTCGGGTTTGACCTTCATGTGCAGCTTGTAGACCGACGCGTCGACCGGCAGTGGCACACGCTCGATGTCGAACTGCTTTTCGAGGTCCTCGACCTTGGCGAAACCCATGATGGGAACGCGTTTGCTGGCCAGCGCGAAAGCATCGGCCGGGGCGTTCGGTTCGGTAACCTGGCGGCGTTGCACGTTGCGGCTGTCGTGATCGATGTAGGTCAGCCAGACGCCATCGAAGAGATACTGCTCGCGTTTCTTCTGCTCCGGGTTCTGATCGTATTGCAGGGTCGTGAAGTCGATGTACAGATACGACCGGCCGTCTGTGCGGGCGTATTGCAGCGTGCCTCTGCGGCGTTCGGTGGACTGGAATACCGGCTGGCCGAAGACGTAGTCGATCTTGCACTGATAGGACTTGAGACTGGCGACCTGTTCCCGGAGCTTGTCCAGCACGACGCGAACCGCGTTGACGTCCGCCGCTGCGGGGGCCGGCGCTGCGGGAGTCGGGGTCGCACCTACGGCGGCAGGGCGGTTGGGCTCCGATATGCCGCTGCATTGACCTGCCACGAACGAAAACGTCAAAAGAACCAGTGTGACGGTGATGGATCTATCCATGCATTCTCTCCCTGGAGGCGGTCACAGACGATGACTTCAGATCGTCGATGATCCGCAGAACGTCGTTCAGTTTCCTGATCTCGAAATCGGCATGCGCTGAGAACGCCCCCTCCTGGCCCTTGTTGACCATCCACACCGCAACAGCCCCGGCGGCCTTGGCACAGAGGAGATCGAACAGGTAGTCGCCCACCATCAGGGTCTCAGCAGGGGGGACGCCGAACGTCCGACACAGGTGCAGCAGCCCGAACGCGTCGGGTTTCACCGGACCATCCTCCCGTCCGACGACCGCGTCAAATTGCAGATAGTGCCGGTGGGCGATGGTCGCGGCGTTGTCCTTGCGATTGCGGGTCAGGATGCCGATGGGCAGCCCGCGGCTTCGCAGGTCGGCCAGCGTCTCGGCCGCTCCGGGATTCAACCGGGACGCGGCCAAGGCACGTTGCTCGTGATCGTGCAGAATGCTCTCCGCACGTTGCCGCTGGGCTGGAGTCATCTTCTCCATGGCTTCCAGGATCGGTCCACCATTCTTTTCTATCCCGATTTCTGCGCGGATAGCATCGAAATCAAAGAACGGTTCGGTAATCGTACCGTCCAAGTCAAATACTACGGCCCTAATCGGCATAACGGGTCAGCCTCTTCCGACGAAGCAGAAAAATCAAAGTACACAACCCTGCCCTATGATGCATAAACCCCCATATATAAATGGCCTGCCGCGGCCGCTTTGTCAATGCCCGGGTGGGTCTTTCCGTATGGCACATATCTGCGCAGGGTCTCAGGTTTCGCGGTGTGTCAGCAGCTCGACGAAGTATCGTCCGGCCTGGCTGAACGTCTTGCCGCGGCGCAGGATGACGCCGGTGGGCCGTGCGAGACGTTCGTTCGAGAACGGCACCGCCTTGATCGTCCCGCTGGCCACCTCCTGCACGATCGTCGGCTCGGGCAGTATGCTCACACCGGCGTTGATTTCCACGGCACGCTTGATGGTCTCGATGTTGTCGAACTCCATCACGGGGCGCACGACCGTGTTGTACCGGGCCAGAACTTCGTCGATCCAGATGCGGGTCGGCACCTCTTTCTCGAAGGCGATGAATCGCTCGAATTGCAGTTTATGGATATCCACCTCCGGCTCTTTGGCCAGGGGGTGTTTCGGGCTGCACGCCAGCGTCATCGGCTCGTCCAGGAAGTCGAGGACATCGAGCCTCTTGTCCTTCTTCGGTATAGCCACGATACCGATATCGACGTCGCCGTTGAGGACCATCTCATAGATCTTGTCGGCATCGAGATACTCGACATGCACGTTGACGTTGGGGTGCCGGACCATGAATTTCTTTACATAGTCCGGCAAACTGTGCATCCCGATACTGAAGATGGCCGCGATGTTGATGCGGGTATCCGAGGCAAGCTTGATGGAGTGCAGCTCGTTCTTCAATTGTTCGTACCGTTCGAGGATATCGCGGGCGGCCTTGTAGAACACCTGTCCGGCCGGCGTCAGCTCGATTGGACGCTTCTTCCGCGTGATCAACTGGCACTTGTGAGTCAATTCCAACTGCGCCAATTGCTGTGAGACCGCGGATTGGCTCAGCAGGTGGTGCTCAGCCGTCTTGGAGAAACTCCGCGTATCCGCCAGATCGCAGAACACCCGCAGTGTGTCGATGTGCATCATTAACCCTTCTAATGCGATGTATCACGATATCCGGCTTCTCCTGTTAAGAATCTGTCTCGATAATATTAGTCCTGCTAATTGAAATCAAGCGAAATTCAGTAGGAGATGGCCATGCCAAATCCGTGACGCAGTATCAACACATTTTAACAAAGGAGACGAACATGAATCTGCTGCAGCCCAATGCGAATGAAGCAACGCAGACGCAGAACCGTTCGCGGAGCACAGTCCCGACTTCGGGGCTATGCACTCGCTGCCTTGCCGGTTGCCGCGGCAACTGCGAAGTCTTCAAGGCCACGTTCCGTGGCCGGGAGGTCATCTATCCCGGACCTTTCGCAATGCTGACTGCCGGCGGGTTCGGCGTCACGGTCGAAGAGATCTTTGTCTGCTGCGAGGACCTCGTCGCCGAGTTCGGCAGCAACGCCGTTAAGGAGATGCCGCTCGGTGCCATTGGCCTGTACACGTTCGCCGACAAGCTCAAGGTTGGTTTGCAGCAGCTCATGGCAGGCCGCCGCAACTTCAGCATTCCCGCCATCAGTCGCAAGGACTTGATGGCTCTGACTCCCGAGGCCGCTCAGGTCTCCGGCATCCCCTACGTCATGGATGCCTACAAACAAGAAGCCGAAGAGATTATCAACAGCTAATTCCGGTTTTGCCTCGGCAGTCCCAAAGGGCTCCTCCCCACAGAGGAGCCCTTTCCTTTGTGCGACAGGGCACATCCCCGAATTCAATTGACCCGGCGCGAGGAATCTGCGAAGATGGCGGGGCGTTTTGGGATCGATCATTCTTGCATGGGGTAGTTTATCGGACGATGGCTTCTGACGCGAGAAACACCGCATATTTGACCGAGCAAAACATCAATATCGATGACTCTGCACTGGTTCGTCAGTCGCAAACCGGCGACACGGCGGCGATGGAACGGCTCATCCTCAAGTACCAGAACCGCATCTACAACACCATCCTCAAAATGTGTGGAAATGCCGACGATGCGGCGGAACTAACGCAGGAGACGTTTGTCAAATCAATTGAAAGCATCGACAAGTTCAAGGGCAAGAGCAGCTTCTACACGTGGCTGTTCCGGATCGCCGTGAACCTGACGCTGAATCATTGCCAGAGGAATTCGCGTTTCGCGACGCACTCCCTGGAAGCTGAAGAGACCGAGCCGGATGGCCGGTCCCGACAGGTATTGAAGGAGTTTTTGGACGACGGTCGCGTGACGGATCCGGCAGTCCTGGCCCAGAGCCGGGAGCTGTGCGATCTGGCCATGCGGTCGCTGCTCCAACTGGAGGAGCCCCAACGGGCCGTCATGGTCCTGAGGGATATTGAAGGGATGGATTACACCCAGATCGCCGAGGTTTTGAATATCGAAATGGGGACCGTCCGCAGTCGGCTCAGTCGTGCCAGGAGCCGTCTGAGAGAACTTTTGGAGGCCATGCAGAAATGAAGGTCAATCCGCAAACCGATGAATTGCTGAGCGCGTTTATCGACGGAGAGCTCTCCCCCCGCCAGCAAACGGAGGTGCAACGCATGGCGGCCCACGATCCGGATATGGCGCAGCGGCTCCAACAGTTGCGCAGTTGCCGGACGTTGATCAACGTGCTGCCGCGTGCGGAAGCCCCGGCGGACATGCTCGAGCAGATCAAGGCGTCGCTCGAGCGACGCAGCCTCCTCGATGAGCAGTCGATGCTGACCGGCACCCGCGCCGGGGCCCGGCATCTGAAGATCCGCCGGTTCCTGGCCGCCGCGGCCATGATCGCGCTGGTAGGGGTCCTGGGGCTGGTCGTCTATCAGATCATCAG
>CAYQXM010000022.1:0-13780 GCA_964421295.1 uncultured Pirellulales bacterium | reverse complement strand
CGCACAGCTCCAGGCCGGAGTACATCGCCGGCACGACAGTGGAAGTGGCGCCCGCGCCTGTGGTCCAGGTGGCAGCCGAAACGCCGTTCTCCGGACGGCTCGAGCTGACCACTACGTCTTTGGAACAGGCCACCAGCTTTATCAAGAAGAGCGCTTGGGACAACGGCCTGGCCAGCCTTCCGCCGGACGAGACCGGTGGCAGAGTGGTCTGCCGGATTCAAGGCCGTCGCGAAGCGCTGGAGAGTCTTCTGGCCAGCCTGGGAACGATGGGCCAACTCGTCAAGAACGCACGGCTGATCGTCGATACGGATCGGTTCACCGTGCCGGTGATCATCGAGTCCGTGACGTTTCCCCAGGTCGCCGGCCTGCTGAGTCAGGCGACTACCCCACAGCGGCTCCAAGTCGCGAAAGAAATGGCCATGCTGAATCAATTCGCCCGCGAGATCCGCGGCCGCGAAATGCAGCTTGCCGCCGACCAGAAGCTGGGCAATGCGTTCGCCGAACTGGCAACCACCCCGAGACCCTGGCTGGCGCAAGGCAGGAAACCCAGTGATACGACTCCCCTGGAAGGTGATGTACAGGGCATGGCAAGTCTGACGATAGTCCTCCTCAGTGCACAGTAACCGGTTTCGGCGCACGGAGGCGCTTTCCCTCTTTTTTCCCGACTTGCCGCTTCCCCAGAGAAAGGTAACGGAATGCTCGAACCGGCCCAATGCTGCCTCGTCGTCGTGGATGTTCAGGGCAAGCTCGCCCAGGTGATGATCAACAAGGAAGCCCTCTTCAAGAACGTCCAGATCCTCATCCGCTCCGCGCAGCTCCTCGATATCCCGATTCTCTGGTGCCAGCAGGTGCCGCAAGCGCTGGGACCGACCGTCCCCGAGATCGCCGAGCTACTGACCGGCGTTGAGCCCATCGATAAGTCCAGCTTCAGTTGCTGCGGCGCGCCGCGATTCGTGGAGCGGCTGGAGTCACTCGGCCGGGCACAGGTCGTGCTCTGTGGCATCGAGACCCACGTCTGCATCTATCAGACGGCCCTGCACCTGCTCGCGCAGAATCGCCTCGTGACAGTGGTTGCGGATGCGGTCTCCTCCCGGACGGCTGAGAACAAGCAGATCGCGCTGGACCGTCTGGCCCACGAAAGGGTGGCCCTCGCCTCGACCGAAATGGTCGTTTTCGAGTTGCTGCGCACCGCACAACACCCGCGTTTCAAGGAGATCGCCAAGTTGGTGAAGTAGTTCTCCTGTCCGCACGGAGACAAACATCGTATACTCATGCACGGCTGGGGCAGCGTTGCATGGAGATCGATCCGGTCCCCGGCAACGCTGCCCCGCCAAACCCTCCGGCTTTTCGGCCGGAAACCTCACCTACTTAGGCGCCTTCATCACGGGCACCATGATCTCAACGACCATCTGGCTGTAGTCGTGACTCTGACTGTCCGAAACAACCTTCTGCATCGGACCGCCCGTCGGCATGTAGCCGTTCTGAGCCAGCCAGGCGTATACCCGGCGTATGATCTCGGCAGGATCCGACACGCCCTTGGGCTTGGTCCCCACAGCCACCTGCATCTCCGCAACGGTCTTGACGTCCGTCATGGGGCCGAACGTCCCGGCCAGTTTCTTCGCCGCATCATCCACCGGAATACGTATCTCGGTGAGCCAATGCTCGCGCGCAGCCGTCTGGGGATTGTTCAGCGATACGGACGTCGACGGTCCCGTGGGCTTGAGGCCCTTGCTGCCGAGCAGGGCATACAGCGATCCGTACGCCTCGCCCAGCTTGTCGTACGGTCCGCGAACGATCGTATACAGCACGGTCTGTTGCCCCAGAGTGCGGACGGTGACGTTTGCATCGGTGACCTTCTCTGCGGCCTGAAGCAGGCCAGTCCCCGTCGATCCAAGCAGCAGGCACAACAACACCATCGGTTTCTTTGAGCGCATTTTCGTCTCCTTCAATAATGTCCCTTCCAATTCACGTCAACTTACACTTCTTCACTCACGCGCGAGATGAATTCGATCAGGTTTTCCTGTTGAGAATGTCCCGCAGGGCCGCCACGTGACCTTCGAAGGCGTCCCGGCCTTTGCCCGTCGCCCGGACGTAGGTCCTGGGCTTCCGCTCCACGAAGGTCTTCTCGATCTTGACGTACCCGGCTTCCTCCAGCTTGGTCAGGTGGGCGCCAAGATTGCCGTCCGTCAGGTCCAGTCGTTTCTTCAGATAGGTGAAATCCACCTGCTCATCCCTGTCCAGACTGACGAGCGACGCCATGATGCGTAGCCGGACCGGCTGATGGATGACATTGTCCAGTTCCGCCATGGCTACCTCCACCGCCGGATGTACCACCCGGTTCCGAGCACGGTGCCACCGCCGGTCAGGGCGGCCCACAGATAGAAGTAATCGAAAAGCAGATAGTATCCCAGCAGGACCAGAACGGTTACTCCGAGCGCCAGTCCGATCAGGAACGTGTTCTTGAACCAGAGCCCGATCACGGTATAGCCGAGCATGCACAGTGTGCAGAGAAACGCCCCGAGTTGCTTGCCGTCGTCCGGCCGGAACAAGATCAGCCAGATCGCACCATACAAGACCAGAAATGCCCACAGCCCGCCTATGCTCCGGAACGCAGTCTTGGTCTGGGGCCCTCGGATAGGCGACCGCCGGGCGATGTATACCGTGGCGCCGATCCCCAGAACATCCAGGACCGTGAACACATAGCCTCCCGCGTCAAGAGAGAAGTGCAGACAGACATAGCCCGCGATCCAGATGGCTCCCCACAATACCAGAAGACTGCTGACATAGCTCGCCCCGACGGCTCGACGCCACTGCGCCTGTGTATCCTCTATCAGCCCCAGTGATGCCTGGGCTTCCTGCGAAGAAACGTCCATCTTATGACCTCCCGCAAAGTACACGGCGTTTATATCTATGATATAGAGTACTCTATAATACAGAGTATGTTCTGTCAACTGGATTTTCTTAAAAATCTCCGTGGGGGCTTGTTCGGGGAGGGGCTGCCATCTATGCGAAGGGCCCGACGGATGTTCGTAGCCACCGTCCGTTGACGGATAAAAACAGCCCCGCTGTGCCTGCCCAGAAGAACCCGGCTCAAGAGCCTCTAACAGAACGAAAAGCGGGCTTCAGAGCCCCCGTTTGTCCTTCCCGCGCAGGCGGGAATCCACTCATCTCGCGAGCGTCTCTGTCGCCCCGCCTGGGCCGGGGCAAGGACCGGGTCCGCAGGCCGTGGGATTCGTCTGCCAGAGACGCCACCGGGAATGGTGGCAAAAATATATATTGACATATCGAGAACTCTCGATATATTAATCTATATGAAAGAGCTGACGATGTCGAAAACGTTGAACATACTGCCGGATGAGGCGTTCGAAGAGGCGGCGGAATGCCTCCGGATCATGGCGCATCCGGTGCGGCTGAAAATGGTGAGTCTGCTGATGCAGGGGCGGTTCGCGGTGCACGAGCTGGCCGAGCTGTGCGGCACGTCGCCCAACCAGACCTGCGAGCACCTGCGGCTCCTCAAGGGGCACGGGCTGCTCTCCAGCCACCGCAAAGGCCGCACGGTTTACTACGGCATCGCCTCGCCGCGCCTGCCGCGTTTGATCGACTGTATCAAGAAAACGTGCGAAGTATGATGCCTGAAGCTCGAAATCCGAATCCCGAAATTCAAAACGAACTATCGGTTCGACAGCACGTTTTGGTCATTTGAATTTCGGATTTTGGATTTGTTTCGGATTTCGGGTTTCGAGATTCGGATTTTCAATTGAATGGGGACAGCAATGACGACTGAAAAGAAGCGCATCGTAATCGTGGGCGGTGTTGCGGGCGGGGCTTCCGCGGCGGCACGGCTGCGGCGGCTCAGTGAAGACGCCGAGATCGTGCTGTTCGAGAGGGGACCCTACATCTCGTTCGCGAACTGCGGGCTGCCGTACCATATCGCCGGGCACATCGCGGAGCGCAATCGCCTCTTCGTGCAGACGCCGGAGGCGATGAGCCGCCGGTTTGCCATAGAGGTGCGGACGCAATGCGAAGTCACGGCGATCGATCGCCAGAACAAGCGGGTCTCGGTTCGCGATCTCGCCAAGGACCACGAGTACGATGTTTCGTACGATGTCCTGATTCTGAGTCCCGGCGCCGAGCCGGTGCGGCCGAAGATTCCCGGCGTCGATGCGCCGCGTGTGTTCACGCTCCGCTCCATCCCCGACATGGACGCAATCAAAGCTGCCGTGGACCAAGCCGCAGCGAAGAAGGCCGTGGTTGTGGGCGGCGGCTACATCGGCCTGGAGATGACGGAGGCGCTCGTAGAGCGACATCTGGCTGTTTCTCTGGTCGAGCTCGAGCCGCAGGTCATGGGCACGGTCGATCAGGAAATGGCGGCGCCGATCCATCAGGAACTGCGTCTGCATGGCGTCGATCTGCATCTCGGCGTCAGTGTCACGGCGGTTGCGACCGAGGGCGATGCCGTACGTGTTCAACTCAGCGACGGCAAGGGGCTGGAATGCGACCTGGTCATCCTGGCGGTGGGCGTGCGTCCCGACGCCAAACTCGCGCAACAGGCGGGTCTGCGTCTCGGTTCCCGCGGCGGCATCGCGGTCGACGAGCACATGCAAACCAGCGACCCGGCCATTTACGCCGTGGGCGACGCGGTCGAGGTCACGGATTATGTCGGCGGCTTCTCCACCGTGATTCCGCTGGCCGGTCCGGCCAATCGGCAGGCGAGGATTGCCGCCGATGCGATCTTCGGCCGGCCCAGCCGCTATACGAAAACCCAGGGCACGGCTATCTGCAAAGTGTTCGGCCTGGCCGTCGCCACCACCGGCATGAACGAAAAGAACCTCAAGCGACAGAAGATCGCTTATGAGAAAGTGTACGTCCATCCCGCCAGCCACGCCGGCTATTACCCCGGGGCGGCGCAGATGTCCCTCAAGCTGCTCTTCGAACCCAAGAGCGGACGCATCCTCGGCGCCCAGGGCGTCGGGGCCAAGGGTATCGACAAGCGGATCGACGTGCTCGCCGTCGCGCTGCGCGGCGGACTGACGGTCTTCGATCTGCAGGACCTGGAGTTGTGCTACGCGCCTCCCTTCGGCTCGGCCAAGGACCCCGTGAACTACGCCGGGTTCGTCGCGGCCAATGCCATTAAGGGGGACATGCCGATCTGCCACGTCGAGGACGTCGTCAATCCGCGGCCCGATCAGCAACTCATCGATGTGCGTTCTCCCGCCGAAGTCCAGGCCGGCACGATCCCGGGTGCGGTCAACATCCCGCTGGATGACCTGCGCGGCCGGCTCGCCGAGATCCCGCAGAATAAAGAACTGCTGACCTTCTGCCAGGTCGGTCTGCGGGGTTACCTCGCCTGCCGTATCCTGAACCAGCGCGGCTTCAAGGCCCGTAATCTGACCGGTGGCTACAAAACCTACTGCGCCGCCATGGGCGATGGCTGTGGCAAACCCGCGCTCGCCAAAGACATGAAGAGCGATACGGGCGAGACGGTAGAGACGCAAAATCTTGCGTCTCCACAAAAAAAAACGGCAAGTGACACCGTGACGGTCGTCAAGCACATCGACGCCACCGGCCTGCAATGTCCCGGGCCGATTCTCCGGCTGAAGGCGGAAATGGAGCAACTCCGCGTCGGGGACGCTGTCTCCATCGCCTGCACGGACCCCGGCTTTGCCGCCGATATCAAGGGCTGGTGCCGCAGCACGGGGCATCGCCTGATCGACGTGACGGCGCAGGACGGCGTCTACCAAGCCACGCTCGCGAAAGCCGGCCCCACGCCAGTAGGGGCGAATAATCCTTCGCCCCTGCCACAGAAAAAGTGCAAGACCCTCGTCGTCTTCAGCGGCGACTTCGACAAGGCCATGGCCTCGTTCATCATCGCCAACGGCGCCGCCTCGATGGGCAGTGACGTGACCATGTTCTTCACCTTCTGGGGCCTCAATCTCCTGCGCCGGCCCGAATCCGTCCGGGTCAAGAAGACGCTCATCGAGCGCATGTTCGGCTTCATGATGCCGCGCGGAGCCGAGCGGACGCGGCTCTCGAAGATGAACATGGCCGGCATGGGCACCAAGATGATCCAGCACATCATGAAGAAAAAGAACGTGGCGCCGCTGTCCGAGCTGATTGCCCAAGCCCGCGCCGCCGGTGTTCGCCTGGTCGCCTGCACGATGACCATGGACCTGATGGGCATCAAACGCGCAGAATTGATCGACGGCGTCGAGGAGGGCGGTGTCGCGTCGTACCTCGACCACGCCGAATCCGCCGGGGTCAACCTCTTCATCTAAACCCGGTCACCTGACACGCGGCGCCTCCAATAGCTTGGTCTCCCCAGTGCTGGGCCCGGGAGGGAGAAAATTCTCGCAGAAACTTCATTTTTGTGTTGGGTACCGGTTCACACTCAACTCCATCGTGGCACAAGGGTTGCTGTGTCACGTGGGGCAGGGAGGACTTATGAGACATTTATTGTCCTTGCCCGATGCACTTGCGGATGGTTTGATGGTGGGCTATGGGCGAAGAGAAGCCGATGTCGCTGCGAAAAACGCGTTGGGTTTCTGGTGTTCTCCTGGTAGCAATACCGTTGATCTACCAGTTGTTGGAGACTGAGATGAACCCACCGCAGATCGTCATTATGGGCGCTGGTCTAGCTTGGCTGTTTATTACCGCCCTATCGGAAGATTGGCACTATCCTCGCCTTAATCTTGTGCGCAAGAAAGCGGTATTCCGCATATCCATTGTCACATCTGTGGTCCTCTGTACCGCATGGTTTACCTATGTTGCACATACCAAGCACGGCCGCAGTCAAGATGTGAAAGCGCAAAACACGCCGGACTCAGAGCCAAACGTAACAATTCAATTGCCTTCTGTAGGCAATCTGAAGAAACGAGCAATTGGATTGGCTGACGAAATCACGGAGGACTTATACCAGCACGGATGGCCGCAGCGCTATCCTCGGCAATGGAAAGAAACGATAGGCCATCCGCTTCTGGAACGGATACCAACTGATCCAGAGAAGAATCTCGATTGGAGACGCCGGCGTTCAGAATCCTTCAGGTTCAGATTCTACAACAGGGCTCTTGATCTTAAGAATGAGTTCTCCCAACTGCACTTGAGAGATCAGCAACTAGACGCCTTCTTCAGGCACGGACAGGACGATGGTGTGCCGCTAATTCCATTTGAGATCGAAAATGTTGCGGAACGGCTAGAAATACTGGCCAATCAATTACCCGACCAGCCATGATCGCAAATACGTCAGCACGTCCTACTCTGAGCGCATGAATCTGACCACGCGTATGACGAATCGGAGATTCACCAGACTCACGAATGGCTTCTCAAAGAAGTGGGTCAACCACGAACACGCCATAGCTTTGCACTATTTTTTCTACAATTTTTGTAGGAAGCACCAGACGCTTGGGACCACTCCGGCTGTCGCGGCAGGCGTTACCGATAAAGTCTGGAAAATAGAGGACTTAGTGCAAATGCTGGTGGATGAAGAGAACAAGAATCGGTGTCACGGACGCATCAACAAGGCTGATCGCTCTTAGAAAATTGAAAGCGAACCGCTGCCTTTTGTTGACACATTCGACTCATGTCGAATATTATCTAATGAGTACGAATATGGAGGTTTCGCTATGGGCAGATCGAAACGTGGCGGCGGCAAGACACCCGTTGAGCTGACGGAAGGCGAGTGGGAGATCATGAAGGTCGTCTGGGCCAAACAGCCCTGTGCGGCGGGGGACGTCCAGGAGGAACTGGCCAGGAGCCGGGACTGGGCTTACAGCACGGTGAAGACCCTCATGGACCGGATGGCGGACAAGGGACTCCTGCGGATCGAGAAAGTGCGCCATCTCCAGTTGTTCCGGTCCTGCATCGACCAGGTCGAGGCCCGGCGGGGCGAGTTCCGCAAGATGCTCAAGCGAGCCTTCGACGGCGCCCTTACCCCCATGATGCAATTCCTCCTCGAGCACGGGGGCCTCTCGAAACAGGAAGCGTCGGAATTGCGGAAGTTGATCGCGCGATCTGAAAGCGGGAAGAAGTAGTGGGAGAGCACGACCATGAACGAGATCATCAATAGCATGGGCCGAGGTTTCTGCACCTGCGCCGGTGCGATGCTCCTTCAATCGACGGTGCTGATCGTGATTCTCTTCATCGTCAACCGGCTGCTGCAAAAGCGTGTGAAAGCGACACTGCGGTATTGGCTCTGGATGCTGGTCTTCATCAAGTTGGTCCTGCCGCCGACATTCGCTCTACCGACGAGCCCGGGCTACTGGTGCCACGACCTGATTCCCGCACCGAGCCCTACCCCGCCAGCGTCCGCTCCTGCGCCTGCGCAGGAACCAGCCGTGCAAGAATCCGTAGGATGGGCCTTGGCCCATGCTGATTCCCCGGCTCCTGTGGCGGCGGAGCAAGCGACGCTGCCTGTCCAACCGGTGTCGCCACCTCCCGTGGTCAGCCCGCGGGTTTCTCTGACGTGGCAGGGGGGAGCTTTCCTGTTCTGGCTGATCGGTGTCGCCGTGCTGGGCGTCGTCGTGGTGCAACGCATCTTCTTCGTGAGACGACTTGCCAGACAGAGTCATCCGGCGAGTGAACCGTTGATGGAACTGCTCGATCAGTGCCGCGCGCGGATGAACGTGCATCGGGCGATTGCTCTGCGTTTGTCACCCACGGCGTTCAGCCCGGCGGTGTGTGGCTTGTTGCGCCCCGTGATTCTGCTGCCCGAAGCGCTGCGGCTGAAGCTGTCCGACGAGGACGTCCGGACCGTGCTGATCCACGAGCTGGCCCATGTCAAGCGTGGCGACTTGTGGCTCAATTCGCTCCAGACGCTGCTGCAAATCGCCTACTTCTACAATCCTTTCGTCTGGCTCGCCGGGGCGCTGGTGCGTCGCGTCCGCGAGCAGGCGGTCGATGAGATGGTGCTCGTGGCTCTTGGCGCGGAGGCCAAGAGCTACAGCCGCACCCTGGTCGATATTGCCGAGATGACTTTCTTCAAGCCCACCTGGTCCCTCCGTCTGATCGGTGTGGCCGAGTCGAAGAAGTCGCTGGAAGGGAGAATCAAACACATGCTGACGATGCCGGTACCGAGAAATGCGAGAATCGGATGGTGGGGCTCTCTGATCGTTGCGTTGGTTGCTGTTGTATTACTGCCGATGGCACACGCGGAAAAGGCCGTGCAACTGCAGCCGAGCAGTGAGTACTCCCTCCTCTTACTTGATGACAACGACCCGACGACTGAGATTGATGGCAGGCATGATGATCGCCTGTACCTACTAGATAGCCAAGGCGCCATTCAAGGAGTGGTGACGGGCTTTGATGCCAGGTTAAGCACAAGCAGCCATCATCGCCTTGCAGTGGATGGTCGGAGGAAGACACTCTGGGTGACGGAAAGTGTACGGGGGGTACTGTGGCACTTTGACCTCACGACCGGGCGACTGCTGAGCAAGACGCCGGACTTGAAGGCGGGCGCAGCCGCGGTTGATCCTGCCACGGGAAACGCGTGGCTTGTGATCCCGGAGATGTCCAGGGAGAAGAGCCGTGTTGTCGTGGTGTCGCCTTCCGGGCAAAAAGTGACAGAGTATCCCATTTTTGGTTTTGACATCGACTACAGCAGTTACGATGACAGCTTCTGGGTCGTTGGCGCAGACATGCTGACCAAGATGGACAGAAACGGCAAGGTGATCGGGCAGATTTCCGGGCCGGCAACATTGCGGGCCAAGTCAGTGTCAGTTGACCAGAAGACGGGTAACGCCTGGGTGCTCGTGGCGCAGCTCTCTGAGGATAGGGTGGAGAAGCAGCCTGCAATCTGGATTGTGGACACGAGTGTACGGGTAAAGAGGAGGATTAATCTTGGAGAGTCCCGATCTTTCTGTGTAGCGGTTGATTCGGACAACGGAGTAGTCTGGGTGGGCTGTTTGGATGCGACGCTACGCTTCACGACGAGCGGCGAGGAATTGCCGCCTGCTCGGGCGGTATCTGGCTTTACTGTCGTGCCCGGCGGCTCACCGGATCGTGTCATTGCTGCCAGCCCGATCCTGCCGCCGCTTCGCTCTGCATCTGACGCCTCCTATGGCTCACCCTATCGTGCCGGCGTCAATTGCCCGGCAGAGTTGGTAATTGCGACTGTTCTCGCGAGCGGCGATCTGGAGCGCACGGTTCCCCCTCAAGAGATCGGCAAGTTACTTAGTCAGCGACAGAAATGGATGGCCATCGTGCCTTTTGCAGGAGCCAAACTCCAATCGTCGCCGGAGTTGGTTTCGTTGACCAACGGCAAGGAGCGAGAGCAGACGTGGGGTCGGTACCCTGAGTCGATGGAGAAACTCACGTTGCTCGGCAAAGCGTTGCTCCAGTACGCCCAGGACCACGACGGTGGGCTTCCGGACACGTGGGATGACGTCAAGTCATCCTTCAGCGACGCGGACATGATGTGGCTGAGAACCCATTTCCAGTACATAGGCAGAGGCCGGACCACTGCGGATCAGCCCACGGGGCCGGTGGCCTATGATATCGCCGTACTCCGCGAGGGCAGGAAGGGCACGCTGGTTCTGTACCTCGATGGCCACGTGGCTTTTGAGTCCGTCAAGCGGTTGGAGGAAATCGGTATCAACGCGGAACCGTATCAAGAACTTCTCGTGATGGACTATCTGCCGCATCTGGCGGCGTCGGCACGACGATATGCGGAAGAGCACGACGGAGTCTATGCCGAAGACATGAAGCAGCTTGAACCGTATGTATCCGACAAGGCCCAATTCGACTGGGCGGCCGCGACCCTGAAGTACGTGGGCAAAGGTGTGAATAGTCACCATCTCACGCCCTCGGCGTTCAGCACACCGATCGCCTACTATTTGAGAAAGAAGGCAGGCGCGAACAGCGGGTTCATAGGCTTTGTCGATGGCCATGTGGAGATCACAGACAGAGCGCGATTCGAGGAGGTTGGCATCAAGCCCGATGCGGAGCCGACGCAAGGAACGCAGGTCAAGCTGGCCACAGGGGAGAAGGGGACCTCCGGCTCGATGATTGCCACGTTGGCCGACGGCGTGACGGTGGAGTTGGTGGGCCTCTGCCAAGATGCGACGATTGCGGGACAAACATGGTGGCATCCCGATGGAACCCCCATGGAAGAGCCCCGGACTTCTGCCTTGGGCTCACAGGCCATGAGGTATCCTGCCTTCTCCTATCTCGTCAAATTCTCCATGTTTGGCGTGAGTTTCAAGCCGCGCCTTCCCTTCAACATTCAGTCCACCTATGGCTCCGCTGCCCATAGTCAGGAGGGGCATGTTATCTGCGGGTATGACAAGCCCACGGAGGAACTCCCCGCTCAGGGAGACATCGAAATCGATGTGGCCTCCGGCGCCTGGACCGTGAACAACTCGTCGATGGGGGGCATGGGTTCGACTCGCGGTGGGCGTCCCATGCCGGGCGAGTTGCCGGGCGGGCCGGGGCCGAAGAGGGCCTACACTCCCGAGGGCGCCACGATTCTCCTCTCCGGCTATCGAGCTAATCCGCGGAATGATCCGCATCGGACGTTGGTCGATGTCACGGTGAGCAGCGCCAACGTCGAAGTCAAGTTGGAGTGCACAACGACGGATGATCGCCGACTGGAATCCTGGAGACGCTCATGGTCGTCCGGGGACGGGATGGTGCAATACACGATGGGTTTCACGGCCCCGATTGAGGAGATCATCGGCATCACCATCAAGCATCGGCCGTTTCAACGCGTAGCCTTCCGGAACGTGGCGTTTCGCCCGAAGTAGAGAGTCGCCGCCAGGCGGAACCCCGCGTCCTATGCGGATTTCTTCTTAGCGGGTTTGTCGGTCTTGGGGGTGGACTCGGCGGCGGGTTTGGTTTCGGGCTTGGTTTCTTTCTTCTCGGTCGGCTTGGTCGACGCGCTGCCGGACTCGCTCTTGGCGGCGTTCTTATAGCTGTCGCTGCGGTAGTCGGTGGCGTAGAAGCCGGAACCTTTGAAAATGATCGCGCTGCCGGTGCCGATGAGACGCTTCAGACGCATCTTCTTGCAGGCCGGGCACTTCTTCAGCGGCTCGGCCGTAATGCTTTGAAACTCGTCAAATTCATGGCCGCAGTTTTCACATGCGTACCCGTAAGTTGGCATAGGTGTTACTCCGTGTTGCTGGGCTTATCATCACCGCTCGGGCTGCCCGCGTCAACAGGTTTCCCGGCCGCCGGCTTCGGCATGATCTTGTTCACGCACACCCGGGCCGGCCGCAATACCCGGCGGTCGAGCCGATAGCCCTTCTGCAGCACCTCCAGAACCGTCAGGTCTTCCTTGCCGGCTTCCTCGCGATACATCACTGCTTCCTGCTGCGCGGGATCGAATTTCTCGCCGAGAGGGGCGATCTGCTCGATGTTCAGCGATCTGAGCAGGTCGATCAGGTGGTCATGGACGACCTGAACGCCCTTGAGAATCGACTCCGTCGGATCGGTGACACGCGATTGTTCGAGCGTCCGTTCGAAGTTGTCCAGGATGGGCAGCAGGGCCCGGATCAGTCGTTCCTTCTCATACGCGACGTCGTCGGCGATCTGCTTGGGAACGCGCTTCTGATAGTTCGCGTAATCGGCGCTGATGCGCTGAAGCTTGCCGAAGGTCTCGTCTTTCTCCTTCTGAGCGGCGGCGAGCATCTGGTTCAGCTCGTCGCGCTCCTTGGTACGCGCTTCAAGCTGCCTGGCCAGCTCCTCCCGTTCCTTCTTGAGATTGGCGAGTTCCTCTTCCATTCCGTGGTTCTTCTTATCCTTGCTCATGAGTGGTTACCGAAATGACGTTTCAGTTTGTCGAAAAAACCTTGCGACTTCGGCGACACGTTCTTGTTCTCCGTCGCGGCGAACTGGCGCAGGAGATCTTCTTGCCTGGCGTCGAGGTTCGTCGGCGTCTCGATCATGATCTGCACGAGCTGATCGCCCGTGCGTCCCGACCGCATGTCGGGCAAGCCCTGCCCGCGGATGCGGAAGACACTGCCGTACTGCGTTCCCGCCGGCACCTTCAATTCCCGCGTGCCGTTCAGACTGGGCACGTCGATCGTCGCGCCCAGCGCCGCCTGCGTGAAGCTGATCGGCACCGTCGCCACCAGATCGCTGCCGTCGCGTTCGAGGAACTCGTGCGGCTTGATACGGATGTAGCAGTAGAGATCGCCGTTGGGACCGCCGTCCTGCCCCGGCTCGCCTTCGCCCGCGACGCGGACGCCTTGGCCTTCGTGGATGCCGGGCGGAATCTTGATCGTGACGGTTCGCTTACGCGGCACGCGGCCGCTGCCGTGACACTTCGGGCACGGGTTCACGATGACCTGTCCCGTACCCTGGCACTGGGGGCAGGTCGAAACCATCTGGAAGAACCCGCCGCCCTTGGCGACCTGGCCGGACCCGCCGCAGACCGGACAGCGCTGCGGCTGACTTCCCGGCGCGGCGCCGGTGCCGCCGCAGTCGGTACAACTATCCTGGCGGGTGAACTCGATGGTCTTTTCGGCCCCGTGCGCGATTTCGTCCAGGCTCAGCTCGACACTGGTTTCGAGGTCGTAGCCCCGCGTGGGGCCGCGTCGCCCGCCGCGGCGTCGTCCGCCGCCACCGCCGAAGATCCCGCCGAAAAAATCGTCGAAGCCGAACATGCTGAAGATGTCTTCGACGTTCATCCGCGAGAAGTCGTGCATGCCCTGGCCGCGCAGACCTTCGTGACCGTACTGGTCGTACTGCTTGCGCTTGTCGGCGTCGCTGAGGACTTCGTAGGCCTCGGCGCATTCCTTGAACTTCGCCTCGGCTTCCTTGTCGCCCGGGTTCTTGTCCGGGTGATACT
>CAYQXM010000021.1:43475-60200 GCA_964421295.1 uncultured Pirellulales bacterium | reverse complement strand
TACTGGGCGACGTTGCCGGAACCGGAAACGGTTGCGGTCTTGCCTTTGATGTCGATGCCTTTGTGCTTCAGCATCTCGTGGGCGAAGTAGACGCAGCCGTAACCCGTGGCTTCGGGTCGCAGGTTCGAGCCGCCCCAATTGATGCCCTTACCCGTCAGCACGCCGTTGAACCGCTGCGTGATCTTGCGGTACTGGCCGAACAGGAAGCCGATTTCGCGGCCGCCGACGCCGATGTCACCCGCCGGAACGTCGATGTCCGGACCGATGTACCGGTACAGCTCCGACATGAAGGCCTGGCAGAAACGCATGACTTCCGCGTCACTCTTGCCCTTCGGATCGAAGTCCGAACCGCCCTTGGCGCCGCCCATGGGCAGGGTCGTCAGGCTGTTCTTGAAGACCTGCTCGAAAGCCAGGAACTTCAGCACGCCGAGGCAAACGGAGGGGTGAAGACGCAGGCCGCCCTTGTACGGTCCGATCGAGGCGTTCATCTGCACGCGATACCCGCGATTCACCTGGGCCTGCCCCTTGTCGTCCGACCAGACGACGCGGAACATGATCACCCGGTCCGGCACAACCATGCGTTCCAGGATCTTCGCGTCCCGATAAGCGGGCGTGGCCTGGATGATCGGCATGACGGATTCGGCGACTTCGCGGACGGCTTGATGGAATTCGGCCTCGCCCGGAGTCGTGGCAATGAGCTGGTCCATGAAGGCACTGACTTGTGCTTCGGTACCGGCCTTGCCCTTTGTCTTGGATGACGCTACGTTCACCATAGATACTCCTCTTTACTTGTACAGTATAACGTGCTGACTGAGCCGAAAGCCTGCCTTGAACGTGCGTATCCACATGGGCATGGGTACGGCGTCAGCAATCAACCCTGCTTTGTGCATATCCGCTGCACGGAATCCAGATAGTGTTTGAGCAACCACAACTTCTCGAGAAACTCCGGCCATCCGCACGCAGGCGTGAAACCCTTGGCGGCTTCCGGACGAATCATGCCGTCCGCTGTCACCAGCGGCTTGAACTCACTCCAGATCTCGGCCCAGACATGGTCCGCGTCCTGCGTGACCGAGGCGGCCACCCGGAGCAGGTGCTCCAACTGGACGATGGAGGCCATCGGTACGACGACGGGCTCCTCCCCTGAAGGCTTGAACCGATCTTCCGGCAACTCACGACGTCGGGGTATCACGATGATCCTTCCCACCAGAGTTCACACCCGGCTGCAATGCCGGACTACGGATAACCACAATCGTTTTCACTTGACTGGCATTCAGTCTAACGGACGTGCCCTCTTTCTCGCATAGCACAGATAGCGTACGTACTCCCCAACACGTGTGTGTATGAGAGTTCACACTTATTACCCATGTCTTGTGCATGCACAATGCGCATCGCAGTCGCAAAAAGAGTCGGAATAGCAGAGCCAAGAATCTCTTAAGTTATTTATTTATATCCTTTTACATACACATATGCACCTGGGCCAAATCTCCTTGACTCCCTGCGTAGAATGAATGATGATTATTACATAAAGTGTGGTTGCATGATGGTATGTGCATTTTATGGGTACATGGTATGAGTAAGAAACCAACCTACGCTCAATTGGAAGCCGAAGTCACCGCCTTGCGCCGGCGCGTGGAGGAGTTGACAGCTTCCACTTCCGGCACGCCGCGATCCGAACTGGAGTGGGCGTTGCGGGAACGCGTCAAGGAGCTGGGGTGCCTCTACACGATTGCCACCCTCCAGGAAACACACTTCTATTATCCGGAGAGGTTTCTTCAGAGTGTGGTCGACTGCCTGCCCAGTGCGTGGCAGTTCCCGGAGGATTGCTGCGCCCGCATCATTTACGAGGGGCGGACGCACGTCTCGGAACGCTTTCAGGAAAGCAAGTGGCGCATGGCGGCCGACGTGCTCGCGGAGGGCCACGCGGTCGGGATCGTCGAGGTGTTCTATCGGAAGGTCACGCCCTCCGGCGCGGACAGTCCCTTCCTGCGAGAAGAGGTCGCCCTCATCCGGGCCGTCGCCGAGCGTATCGGCAGCGTCCTGATGCACATGAAGGTCCAGGCCGATCTGCGCGTGGCGCACAAGGCCACCCAGAAGGAGCACCAGGCGTTGCAGGAAGCCAATATCGCCCTGCGTGCGGTCCTGTCCCGGCTGGAAGAGGAGAAGCACGAAATCCGGTCGGCCATTGTCGCCAATATTCAGAAGATCATCATGCCGATCGTGTTCGACCTGGAGCTGAACGTGACGGGCCGCCAGCGTTCGTCCGTGACGCTGCTGCGGCAGAGTCTCCAGGAGATCGCGTCCCCCTTCCTGACGCACATCAGCCGGACCCACATGCAACTGACGCCCGTGGAGATCACGATCACGACGATGATCCGCAACGGCCTGTCCACCAAAGAAATCGCGCGGCTCCGCTGCATTTCCGCCGCCACGGTCCGGCGGCACCGCGAGAATATCCGCCGCAAACTGGGCATCCGCAATCAGGACGTCAATCTCTCCACCTATCTCCAGGCCTCTTTCGCCGAGGGCCCGGCCTCCGAGAACACCCGCTGGGCCCCCGAGCCCGGCCTCGCCGCCGAAGCCGCCCTGCCCGGCGACGCCTCGAACGCGGACCTATAACCTCCATCACCGGCGCGGAGCAGGCCAGCTTGCCGGATCGTGTACCAGCACTGAGTCCCTGCGATTCCGCGGCGTCGCGCCGGCAACGGTGGGCGTCGGCGCGATGCCGAACGGATCACCTTTGTCGGAGATCGCGGACACCGTGTAGATGTTGTCATCATCCAGAGAACAGTAGGCTCTCTTCTCAAACGTGACGTGTGTATCCAGGAACATGACATTCTGGCCATCATTCTGATGCACGGCCGCGTTGCCGTACATCTGATCGTTCGCATCGCCGACCTTGCCCTGGAACCGGTGTTTGCCATCGGGACTTGTCGGGAACGGCTTGGCCTTGAGCTTCGGTGCCGACAACCACGGATTGCGGTCCGCGGCCACGGCGACGTTGGGATCGATCGACGTTGTCAATGCATACGTGCCCCACGGCGCGTGATACGTATAGCTGCAGTGAGCGGCCGGATTCGACCCGAAGTCCCAGGCCTGCGTCAACTCTGTGATTTTCCCCTTGCCGCGCTCACCTCCCAGCGTGAATTCGGTAACACCCGGATCACCCGTTTTGCACAGAAAGGACTTCGGCGTCACTTCAGCGTACTTGACGAGCAGATAGAAGCAGCTTGAGATCGTGCCGTTGCCGCCGGTTCCATCGGGACTGAGATTGTAGGCCTCTCGGCGCGTCGGAGCCGCCCAGGCAACGGGGGCCCAGTTGGAATCGCGGCCGCCGGCACGGGGCAACTCGTCATCGTAGTCGGTGGCATAGAGTAGCATTGCCTTGCCCACGCCCGACAAGTTGGACCCGCAGGTCATACGAAACGCCGTGCTCCGAGTCCGGGCCAGTGCGGGGATCAGCAAGCCAACAAGCAGAAAACCCAGGACCACCACAAGCGCCACGACTTCCACGATCGTCAACCCGCGTGACCGTTCTCGGTTTCCGCAGCCTTCGTTCCGCATGATGCAGCCTCCCGACAGAACCAGTTTGCGTCTTCACCTGAAAGACGCAGCAGACCGGGAGTCGATTCAGTTTTCCGCTAGCGGTTAGCTGCCTCGGGTCGCGGTCACCCACACGAACTTGGTCGGATCATGGACAAGGAAAGAGTCGTGCCTGTGCATGGGGAATCGTGTTCCAGATAGTGAGTTGCAGACCGGCATGAAACCCCGTGGATCGCCCCTGTTCACGTACGAAGTGATGGTGTAGATATTATCGTCTTCAAGAGAACAATATGCGCGGGTCTCAAAGCTGACACGCCCATCCAGAAACAGGACGTTCTGGCCCTCTCCTCCGTGCACCGTCGAGTTGCCGTACTTCTGACAGGCCTCATCACCGGCCTTGCCCATAAAGACAATTGCCGGATTATTCGGATCGACGAACGTCTTGGGAGTAGCGTGTCCCGGCGACTCAATGTACGGGTTGCGGTCGGCCGCTACAGCCTTGTTGGGATCATCCGATGTCGTCAAGGCGTAGTGGCCCCACGGAGCATGATACGCGTAGCTGCAGTGACTTTGGGGCTTCGCTCCGAAATCCCAGGCCTGTGCCAATTCCGTGATGCCGCTGTTGGGATCTTCCAGGTCAAGCGTGAACACGGTGACATTTGGATCCTGTGGGCACACGAACTGATTCGGGTCCATTCCCGCGTACTTGACCAGGAGGTAGAAGGAACTGGAGATCGTGCAGTGGCCGCCATAAGCAAAGACCTGGTTCGGGTCTTCTCTCCCTGTGTTGATATCGTAGTGCAAGTCTGTTGTCTCATAGGCCAGCTTACGCGTCGGAGCATTCCACACCACCGGCCACCAGTAAGAGCCGATCCCCCCGGCACGAGGGAGCGCACCCTCGTAGTCCGCAGCGTAGACGAGCATGGCTTTGCCGATGTTCCCCAGCCGTGCCCCACAGGTGGCTACGAAAGCCTCCTCCTGCGCCCGGCTCAGCACGGGTATCAGTGCGCCCACGAGGAGAACCAGAGCCACCAGGAGAAACGCCGTGTCTACCACCGTCAACCCGCGTGACCGCCGTACACTCTTGCCTGAACTGCTCCCCATCATGTAGTCTCCTCACAAAACGGGAGGTGCCTTCGTTCTACCTGCTTCGGACGTCGGTATGCGGAGGAATGGCAGGATCGTGCAGGAGTATGGAGTCCTTCTTGCTCTTGATCAGGCCCACGGTCCCAAATGACGGAACATAGACCGGTATGCGACCCATCGGATCTCCCCTGTCTGTAAAGGAGGACACCGTGTAGATGTTGTCGTCCTCTAGCCCACAGTAGGCCCTGGTCTCGAAGCTGATATGACCATCTACAAAGAGGACGTTCTGGCCGTCTTCGTTGTGCACCATCGAATTGCCATAACGCTGATCCGCCTCGTCACCCGTTTTGCCCGCGAAGACGACCGTCGGATCGGCCGGATTGGCGAAAGACATCTTCGGTCGCATACCCGGGGCCATCAGGTAGGGGTTGCGGTCTGCGGAGACAGGCCGGTTGGGATCATCGTACGCGGTCGCCGCATAGGCGCCCCACGGTGCGTCGTACGCGTAGCTACAATGCCACTGGGGCTTCACTCCGAAATCCCAGGCCTGATTCAATTCCGTGATGCCGATGTTCGGGTCTTCCAGGTCGAGCGAGAACACCGAGACATTCGGATCCTGCGGGCACACGAACTGATTCGGATCCATGTCGGCGTACTTGACCAGCAGATAGTAGCAGCTCGAAATGGTGCAGTTGCCACCCACGGCGACGACATTGTTCGGGTCTATCGTGCCCCCATCGCCGCGTGTGCTCCCGCCGGGCGTGTTGGGTTCCAGGGTGGTGGCGTAAGCCAGTTGCCGGGTCGGAGCATTCCACACTACCGGCCCCCAATAAGGGTCGCGACCACCGCCGCGAGGGAACGCACCGTCATAGTTCGCGGCGTAGATCAGCATGGCTTTGCCGATGTTCGCCAGGTGCCAGTCACACGTGTCGTTGGTGGCTTCGGCCCGGGCCCGGGACAACATCGGCACGAGCAGACCGCCCATCAGGAAAACAAGTACCACTAGGAGAACCACCGTGTCCACCACCGCCAAACCACGCCGCACGCTCTTACTGCACATGCTCCGCATAATCCAATCTCCTCGCAAGAACCGGATATTCTTCCAGTATACACGATTACCGGCGGAACGCAAGGATCGTCTGGGTGCAGTTGTGACAGGTGTCTGTGCGAGGTTCAGGACACCGAGTGGGTGGCAGCGGCAAGCGGAGCGCAGCGGAGTTTGCCGATGGTCTCCGGCATACGAGGGAACCATCGGCAAGCTGCCACTTGCCGCTGCCACCCAACGGCCAGAATACTCTCACAGACACTCTGCAGGGATGAGGGAGGTCACGGGCCGGCGCAGAGCGCGTGGCGGTTCGTGTCCCGAACTCGCACCCCCGCAAAAAAATGCTCCGGGCGAGCGGATTAGCGCTCGCCCGGAGGGTGATGACACTTCACACTTCCAACTTGACACTTCACACTTCAGAAGCAACGCCTTACGGCGTCACCACCAGCGCGCTTATTGCTGTGCGGCTCGGACCTTGGCGGCAGAGCCGTTGCCGTTGCCATTCGTTTCCACGCTGACAATGGGCGTTCCGACGGCTTTGGTGCCGTTGGTGCTCCTGGCGGCGGCGATGGCGGCCTGGACCGAGAGACGGTCCTCGGCGGCCTTCAGAATCGCTTCGAGCATTTCCGAGTAGGAGATGCCCGCCAGACGTGACATCTTGGCAAGGTGACCGTCCCAGCACCAGCCGGGGTTCGGGTTGACCTCGAGCAGCTTCGGCACGCCGTTGCCGTCGAGACGCCAGTCGAACCGGCAATAGTCGCGGCATTCCAGGCGCTCGTAGAGCTTCAGACAGGATTCGATTACCCGCTTCTCTGTCGACTCCGTAAGCTGGGCCGGTACGGACTTCAGCTTCCAGTACGGCGAGTCCGGCTGCCACTTGGCTTCGTAGCCGCAGATCCTCGGCAGCTCCGGAGGCAGCTCCGAGTAGTCCTCTTCGATGATCGGCAGGACCGTGTAGGACTCCGGCGGATTGCCGATGATGCCCACGGTGATGTCCTTGCCGGTGAGGAACTCCTCGACCAGGATCGGCTTGTCATAGCCGAACTGCTCGCGGATGCCGGTGATCGCGTTGACCAGGTCTTCGACCGTGTAGCAGACGCTCTTCTGGGTGATCCCGAAGCTGGAGTCGCCGAAGTTAGGCTTCACGATGACCGGGAAGGCGAACGACAGCTCGAACGTGCTATCCTCGGCCTTGATGAAGAACCCTTCCGGCACGGGGACCTGCATTTCCTTGGCGATGCCGCGGGTCAGCGACTTGTCGTAGCAGAACGCCAGGCACTGCGGACCGCCGCCGGTGTAGGGGATGCCGAGCGTTTCGAGCAGCGCCGGCACGTGCAGTTCCTTGCGGGGATCGTTGTCGAACCCTTCGTCGCACAGGTTCAGCACGAGGTCGGTCTTGCCCACGATCTTCTTGAGATCGTCGATCAGCGTGTCGTGATCGTTCAGGTAGGTGTAGCGATAGCCGTCCAGCTCGCGCAGGGCGCTCTTGAGCTGGTCGATCGTGTAAAAGTCGTCGTCGTCGAAGACGCACAGCGGCTTCAACGGATCGGGCTTGGTCGGATCGCCGAAGAGCACCGTGACGGTCTTGACGTCTTTCTTGTTCTTGCGTGGCGTCCACTCCTTGCGGACCACGCCCGTGACCATGATGCGTTTTTCCATCATGCCCAGGTCCTGGTTGCGCGTGGAGTCGCCATTGATCTGGCCGTGGACCATCACGTCGCTGAAGCCGGCATGGGCGAGCAGATCAGCGATGCTTTTCTGCGTGTAGAGGCGTTCGGCGTAGAACTGGTCGGCGATCACGCCCTTCTCGACATGCGTGACCACTTCGCGGGAGATCAGCCTTTGCTTGTCCAGCGAGAGCGAGCGCTCCCGGCAGACGAAGTAGTTCTTGTCGATCCATTCCCACGAGCGGGCCTGGAACTTGCGTCGCAGGTACTCGCCGTCGGCGACATCGATCAGCAGTTTGCCCCAGGGTTTGAGGACACGAAGAACTTCTTTGAGGACGCGCATATCGTCCTCGATGGTCTCAAAGTAGCCAAAGCTGTTGCCGAGGATCATCACGACGTCGAACGAATCGGTGCCATAGGGCAGTTTGCGTGCATCACCCTCCTTGAACTTGACGTTGAGCCCCTCCTTCTTGGCCTGGGCCCGGGCCTTCTGAATCAGGTAATGGGAACGGTCGAGTCCCTCGACGTTGGTGATGCCCCGCCGTGCCAGCTCGAGCGAATCGGGACCCTGGCCGCAGCAGACATCGAGGACTCTCTGGTTCGGCTGGAGCTTCAGGATGTCACAGAAAGCATCCACCTCCTTGGCCGTGACCTGCTGATCGTCGACGACGTCACCGTCCGTCTTGAGGTAGATGGCGTTGAAAATCTGGCGCCACCATTCGGGGTGTACGTGCTCTTCCAGGTTGGGGACCGGTCCTAAAGACTTCGGTCCTACCGGGGCGGCCTTGCCCTTCTCCGTTGCCTTCGCGTGGGGAACCCCAGACGCTGGTGGCGTCTGAGGAAATCCTTTCGCTGATCCATGCTTTGCTTCCATCGTTCATCTCTCCGTTACTACATGCTTTTCATACTGCTGGTTGCGCAGCTTGTGATGATGGTCGGTTGATCGCGCCGCTCGGCGCAACCCAAACGAGCGTCGCCGTTTCAACCGCGTGATGATTCCCTCAGCAGGTCGGGGCGCCACTGCTGCGTGCGTTCGAGCGCCTGCTGCTGACGCCACTGTGCGATCTTGCCGTGATCGCCGGACAGAAGGATCTCAGGGACCTTCATGCCGCGAAACACTTCGGGGCGGGTGTACTGCGGATACTCCAAGAGCCCTGCACTGAAGGAGTCATCCTGGGCCGAATCTTCATCGCCCAACGCTCCGGGAAGCAGACGCACCACGGCTTCGATAATGACCATAGCGGCCAGCTCGCCGCCGTTCAGAACGTAGTCGCCAATCGAGATCTGTTCGGCCTCCAACCCGAGGCGGATACGTTCATCGAAACCCTCGTAGCGGCCGGAAATGAGGATGAGCCGCTCCTGACCGCTCAGCTCGCGGGCCAGGGCCTGGTTGAAGGGCCGGCCCTGGGGCGTCATGAGGATGACCCGCCCCGGCTGAGGCGCCAATTGGCGCACGTGGTCAAAACAATCAAAAAGCGGGCCGGGCATCATAACCATGCCCGGTCCGCCGCCATACGGTTTGTCGTCGACCTTGCGGTACCGATCCTTCGCAAAGTCACGAATGTTGGTCAAAACGATATCCACGATGCCTTGCTGACGCGCCCGATTGAGAATCGAGTAACTCAGCGGAGACCCAAACATCTCAGGAAAGAGCGTTAGGATGTCGATGCGCATCATGGTGTTCAGTTAGGACTTCGCGGCACCTCCCGCAGCCGCCTCGCCCTGGCCCTGTCCTCCTTGTTCCTGAGCCTTTTTCTCGGCGAGAAGACGTTCCGTCTTGGTGAGCACCCTGCCCTTCTTGTGAGCCTGGCTCCTGGCTTTGTCCCGACGGAGCTTCTTTTCGGCCGCGTATTTATGCTTGATGCCCTGTCTCAGAAGGATCTCCGAGACCGTATCGGAGGGAACGGCGCCCTTGGCCAACCAGAATTCGACGCGCTCCTTGTTGAGCACGATCTGCTTGTCCGTGTCCTTCTCCAGCGGGTCATAGTGACCGATCTTCTCGAGAATCCTGCCGTCCCGCGGCGTGCGTGAATCGACCGCGTTGATGCGGAAGAACGGTCGATGGCGGCGTCCCATCCGGGTCAATCTGAGCTTTACTGCCATGTTTTACCTTTCGAATTACCGTCTATTCTGAATATTCGCGACCGCCCAATGCGTGTCACGAAACGCGTTTGCACGTTAAAGCGTACCCGTTGATGAAGATCGCAAAGTTGGCCGGATCGATCCTGGCGTCCTGCGCGATGCAGGCCATCTGCTCATCCGAGAGACGATCCGCATTCCGCCGCTCCGTCGGCGTCATGATGGCCACCGCTTTGCGCAATTCCTGCAGTTCTTCGGTGGTCGGGACGACCAGCATGGCCAATTCGCTGGTGCCTCGAGTGTCTTCGAACTGACTTCGAAAGCGGCTACCATACTCATCCTGACAGAATCTGGCAACCTCTTCGAGGTATTCTTCGATAGATATTTTTACTCGTGGTGCAGGATTTTGCTCTGTTTCGCCCATAGTTGCATCATCATGGAAGGACATTTCCGTACGCCTGGTCCAGAAGACACCGCGGGGGACTGCCGGAGCCATTTTCGGCAGGGATCACTTGCTCGGCCGCTCTGCCGTCGGCGGCCGCACCATCGTCCGACGATTGAGGCATCGGTTATTGCCTTCTCTTAATCTTGCCGTGGCGTTTTATGACTCGTTTACGGTGCGAGCGCTGCTTGATCTTGCGGCCGTGCGTCATCGCCGCACTCATCGCTTCCATTCCTCCCCTGGAAGAAAGGAGCGACCTTAGGCCCGCGGCACTGCCGCCACTCGCGGATTTCAGCGTATCACGCATCCGCGTGAATGTCTTGACCAGGCTGGACACTTCATGGGGCTCCGTGCCCGATCCGGCGGCGATGCGGCGGCGGCGGGACGTGTCGATGACGTCGGGATTCCGTCGCTCGGTGGGCGTCATCGAATGGACGATCGCCTCCATCTGCACCGTCTCCGCGCCGTCAAAATCGGCGTCGGGAATCATGCTCCCGATGCCAGGCACGAGCTTCAGCATCTCCTTGATGCCGCCCATCTTCTTCATCGCCTGCATGTTCTTGAGGAAGTCGTCGAAGCCGAAGGTGCCTTTGGCCATCTTCTGCTGCGTCTTCTCGGCTTCTTCGCGACTGAACTGCTCCTGGGCCTTCTCCACGAGGGTGACGACATCGCCCATCCCGAGGATGCGGGAGGCCATGCGGTCGGGGTGGAACTCCTCGAGCTTGTCGAGCTTTTCGCCCACGCCGATGAACTTGATGGGCTTGCCGGTGACGGCCTTGACGCTCAAAGCGGCGCCGCCGCGGGCGTCACCGTCGAGCTTGGTAAGGATCACGCCGTCGAGCTCCAGCCGGGCGTTGAACTCCTTGGCGGAGTTGACCGCGTCCTGGCCGGTCATGGCGTCGCAAACGAGATAGATCTGGTGAGGTGTGACCGCTTTGGCGACGTCCGCCACCTGGGTCATCATCTCTTCGTCGATATGGAGCCGGCCGGCGGTATCGATCACGACCACGTCACGACCCTGCTCCTTGGCGAACCGGACACCGTCGCGGGCGACTCGGACGGCATCTTTAGTGCTTTCGTCCGTATAAACGGGAACACCCAGCTGCTCGCCGAGCACTTTAAGCTGCTCGATGGCGGCCGGACGCTGCAAGTCATCCGCAACCATCACCGGGCTCTTGCCCTTCGACTTGAGATAGTTGCTCAGCTTGGCCGCGGTGGTGGTCTTGCCGCAACCCTGAAGACCTGCCAGCAGGATGATCGTCGGGCCGGGGGAAACGAAATAGACCTTCGTGTCGACCGGTCCCATCAGCTTCGTCAACTCGTCGTTGACGATCTTGATCATGACCTGGCCGGGGTGCAGGCTCTTGATGACCTCGGCTCCGAGCGCCGCGTCACGCACGTCCTTGCAGAACTGCTTGACGACATTATAGCTGACGTCCGCTTCCAACAAGGCTTTGCGGACATCGTGCATGGCATCGGAGATATTCGCCTCGGTGATTCGGCCCCGCCCGGACAGCGATCGGAAAACACCGCTCAGTTTTTCTGTCAATGAATCGAACACTTGTCTTCCCGTGTCAATCGACCCCCAGCTATACAGGCCCTCCACGGCCACAATCCGGGGACTGGGTTATTGTAGCGAGTCAGGCCTCGATTTGCAAGAATCAAGTGCCCCGCCACACAATTATTACGTGCAGGAACCGCGAGATGGTCATTCGCCGCCGAATTCCGGGGCGCCCTTGCTGGAGCGGTACTGGAGATAGACGCCGAAAGCCAGCGGTGCCAGCAGGAAGACCGGCAGGAACCATGGGTTCTTCAGAACGAAATCTTCCAGCTCCTTGCTCCTGACGACCTGCTCATTGTAGAGAACCGCCAGCGCCCCCATCGCCAGTAAGATGCTGCCTCCGAGGCCCGTGAAGAGAATCACGGCGATCTTGAAGATGTGGAAGGAGACCAGGCCGCCGACGACAAGGCCGAAGACGGCTCCCATCCACATCGCGCTTTCCTGAAGACCGGCCGCCAGCCAGACCCCGGCGATGAGGATGGCTCCGGAAAGAGCACCCAGCAGCGTAACGCCCCACCGCATGAACGGAATGGACAACGCGGCGAAGAAGATGGCACAGATCAGCGCCAGCCAGACGCCCTGACCCTGGATCAGTTGCGTGTTGGCCCAGGCCCCCAGTACCAGTCCCAGCAGGCCGAAGCAGATCGTGACAAGGATCTTGAACACGCGCCAGCCGTAGAAGAGGCACACGGTGCCAAAGGAAATGAACGTCAGCGCTTCTACCAGGTCCAAAGAGCTGATGTGCTTCCACACCTGATCCATCGGGATGATGTTCTGCTGCGAGGCCGTCTCGGCGGCCCCCAGCACCAGTACGGACAGGAAATTGCCTGCGATATCGATCATTGTATGATTCCCGTATTACCTATCGACCGCGCCAGCCGGGCGCCTCTTCCAAAGACTCCGACCGACGTTTGACTTTTCTGGTTTCTTGCCTGCGTTTCACCTGCCGGCACAGCAGATACTGCTCGACTCCGGCAAAGGCAATCATGCCGACCGCCCCGAGGCCATACGCCAGAGCGTCGTGCTCGATCCGCTGCACCGGCCTTGATCCCTTGTACATCAGCAGGGTCACCAGGCCGAGCCAGATCAGCAGCGTTCCGAAGAGTGAACACGCCAGTGCCCCGGCCACGTCTTTGAAAATGAACCCCAGGACGAACAGGCCCAAGCCGACCGCCCCAACGATGAGCCACTTGCCGGACGGCAATTGCTTTCCAGCCTGCTTGATATTATCGGTCAAATCCATGCCGTAAGCACGCGCCAAATCGATACTTTCCGCGAAAGAAAACGGCAGATTACTGTTGGTGCTGACCTTCCGGGGCGGCGGCTGTGTCCCGCCCTGGCTTCCCGTGATGAACGGCCAGGCGAGCACTACAAACACGATGGCCGTCACGAGCTTGGCCAGAAGAACAGCCATGAAGACCCGGGGGAAGAGCGCAGCGATCGCCACCGCCGCGATGATGGGCAACACCGCGATGACAGGGCTGCGAAGACCCAGCACGAATACCGCCAGGAAACCGATGAACGCTACGGCCAGGCCCAGAGAGACGCGTCTGAAACGCAGGCCGTCAAGCCAGATGAACAGCCCCAGCACCACCAGGATCACTCCCGGCACGACAGCCACCGGCGTGCTGAAACGCCCTGCCGCCACTTCCAGACTCTTGAGTATCTCGACCACGAGGCCCCTTATTATCAGTCCTGAGTTTCGAGTCCAAAGTTATAGGTCAACTGAGGACTTAACACTCAGAACTTAGGACTGCTTCTGTGTGTATCGGCCCGCTATGCCTGTTTCCGTTAAGCAGTCAGCCTTCAACAGCGATTACGGAGACCAGCATGGAGACAGCGAGCGGGAAGGGATCCGTCTGCACTCGAATCCGAGAACAGAAGAGGCTTCGGACCACAGACCAAAGGCCGTGGGCATCTACGGCCTTTGATTCGGGAATTGCGGCTGATAGGAGTCGAACCTACACGAGCGTAAGCTCACAGGCACCTGAAGCCTGCGCGTCTGCCAGTTCCGCCACAGCCGCGAGAACTGAAGAGAGTGTATTATGCCTGCCCACCCCCCCGCCCGTCAACCCCCCGGTTCTGAAATCTTTGTTCCGGCCGTTTCGTACCCCCGGCAGGCCGCCGGACCTTTGCGGTGGACACGCGGATCTGCTATGATACACCAAGAGATGTGGTCAACGGTGCGTGACCGGAATCGAATGTGCGGAGGACGTCAGGGCGGAGGCAACTGAGGAGTTTGCTCATGAAGAGGCGGTACCTGGGTGGGATGGTGTGGCTCTGCGGAGCGGTTCTGGTCATCAGCGGTGGCGACGTTGGCGCTGCTACGTTTGCCGGCGGGGACGGGACGGCCGCCAACCCCTACCAGATCGCCGCACCGGAACAACTCGTGGCCCTCGGGGCCGACCCGAACCTCGCGGACAAGCACTTCGTTCTCATTCGTGATCTGGACATGGCCCGCGTCGATCCGAATGCCATGAGTCCGATCGGGGCAGACAAGGTAGGCATACTCTCCGGCGGGTTCGAAGGGGAGTTCGATGGCAAGGGACACGAAATCAAGAACCTCTGCATTCTGCGCCCGAACGCCCCCTGGGTCGGTCTTTTCGCACGGGTCGAGAAAAGCGTGCGGAATCTGCGTCTGAAGGACGTCACCGTAAAGGGCAAAGACGTGGTCGGAGGTCTGGCCGGGGAATTGGGGGGCGGGACGATTCAGAACTGCTCGATTACCGGCTCCGTGACAGGCGTTGACAACGTGGGCGGACTGGTCGGCTGGTCTCACAACAAGATCATGTCCTGCACCGCGACGGTCGAAGTTCATGGTGAAGGCTCCGTCGGGGGCCTTGTCGGAGAAGCCGCCGGCGACATCGTGTCGTGCCGGGTGACGGCCGTCGTTGATGGCAACGTAGCCATCGGTGGCTTGGCAGGCAGTCTGTACAAGAATGCGTCCCAATGCTCGGCTTCCGGTCGCGTTACCGGAAAGTCGCGTGTCGGAGGTCTCGTGGGAGCCTGGATGGCTTCCTTCGCCCTGGGCCTCTCATCCGTAGATTATTCCTCCCCGAACGATGTCGATCCTATCGCACATCTCACCCAGTGTTCCTCCGACTGCACGGTGACAGGAACGGAGGAAATAGGTGGTCTCCTCGGGGCACACTACGGGACCGGAGTCGTTGAGGACTGCTACTCGCTCGGCCCCGTGCAAGGTTCGGCCAAAGTCGGGGGTCTGGTTGGCCATCGGATGGATTGTGGCGTCGTTCGATGCTTCTCCTCGGGCGTCGTCAAAGGCAAGAAGGATACGGGAGGCTTGATCGGTTTGAGCGACCCGACTCAGGATGCCAATGAACTGGAGAAATACCCGCCGTGCCAATGCATAATAGAGGAGGTCACCTCGAAAACACCGGAAGCCGGACCCGGCGCAGGAAAGCGCTGGTGGCGACGGATCTTTCGGCCTGCCGTGCTGTCCTGCTTCTGGGACGGAGAGACGTCCGGCGTAGCGCAGCCTTCCGGGTCAACCTCTGATTCTCAGGGCATGACTCGCCTGACGACAGGCCAGATGCGTAAGCTCGACACCTTCAAGAGCCAGGGCTGGGACTTCGATGCCGTCTGGGTGATGCCGGAGGGCAAGCCCTCGCCTCGTCTGCGGTGGGAACAGGTCGAGCGGTGAGGTGCGGCCCCACGCTTTCCTCATCAACCTCCGTTTGAGAATCGTTGGCACAGGTGTTATTCTTGGTTGCCTCGGCGGGAGAGAACCGCGGGCCTGCTCGCACGGTGAAAGCGATTTACGATCTCCTCCTCGTGGGGTACAATTGTGTTTGTGAACGTAACAAGAGAAATAGGGACGGCGTGAATGAAGCCTGATTTTGAGTGGGATGAGGACAAGGACAGGGCTAATCTCAAGAAGCACGGGATCAGCTTCGATGAAGCCACGACGGTCTTCATGGATGCCTTGTCAGTAACGATCCCCGATCCCGACCACTCCACAGGCGAACAACGGTACGTAGATATTGGCAGGTCTGAGAAAGGTCGGGTGCTGGTGGTGGTCTACACGGAACGCTCGGGGAGCATACGTATCATCAGTAGTCGGAAGGCCACGCCATTGGAGCGCAGAGCATATGAAGAAGGTTAAAGGTAACACGACGCGAAGAAAGAACAGCGGAATGCGAAGCGAATATGATTTCGCGCGAGGCGCTCGCGGCAAGCATCACAGGGCGATGCAAGGCGGATACACGATTACAGTTCGCAGGGCGAATGGGACAACCATCGTCAAGGACGTGACGCCAAAAAAGAACGCCGTTCTCCTGGAGCCGGACGTCCAAGCCCATTTTCCCGATTCCAAGTCCGTGAACAAGGCCTTGCGGTGCCTGATTCCTTTGGTGCCGAAGAGACGCAGGGCACTGTGATTGAGATGGCTTTGCACGCTCTCGCTGGGGTACGATCAACCTTGCAGGGTCCGGCTCGGGCTGGATAAGGTGGGTGAAGAGCAGGTTAGGCGCGAATAGTCGGGAGGTTTGGCATGGGCGACGTGAGTGTTGTCGAGGTCGGGCCGCAGATGGTGGTGGGGATGCGGAAGCGCGGGACGTATGCGGAGATCGGGGCGATGATCGTGGTCGTGTGGCGGTATGCGGCCGCCAGCGGGGCGCAGATTGCCGGGCGGCCCATGTTCATCTGTCACGAAACGCCCAAGGAGGCGATGAAGGCCAACGAGGAGAGCAACGCGGACGTCGAGGTGGTTGTTCCCGTCGTCAAGAAAGTCCCCGGCACGGACCGCGTCACCTGCTACAGCCTACCGGGCGGGTCGATGGCCAAGATCGTGCACAAAGGCCCCTACGAAGGCTGCTCCTCCGCGTACAAGCAACTCTTCGCGTGGATCGCCGAGCAGCACAAGAAGATCGCCGGGCCGATTCGCGAGGTCTACATCAACGACCCGCAGAAAGTCCCGGCGGAGGAAGTCCTCACCGAAATCTATGCGCCGATCCAATAGGAAACTCGGAATCCGAATATCGAAATCCGAGACAAATCCAAAGCACGAAATCCAAATGACCAGAACGCTGGCGCTTCATGATGGGTATGTTTTTGGATTTTGAATTTTGGTCATTTGAGCTTGTTTCGAATTTCGGATTTCGAGTTTCGTGCTCGTTTCGGCTACTTGTCCAATGCCTCCATCTTGCGGAGTTCCCGCTGGGCGTAGCTTCTGCGAATCATGCGGAAGTTGACACCGAAGATGAGCGTGCAGAGGAATCCGATGAGCAGCAGTGGGTAGTAGACGGCATAGGGCTGTGACATAGCGACCGCCACGATACCCACCGAC
>CAYQXM010000021.1:0-43465 GCA_964421295.1 uncultured Pirellulales bacterium | reverse complement strand
CCAGGCCGACGGCGAGTCTCCTAGCCTTGCCAATCCCGACCAGCGTGCCGACAAGTCCGCCCAGCACACCGACAACCGACCCGGTGATGCCCCCGACCAGTCCGGCCTGTCGGTCGGTCCACCAGGTGTTTGTGACATCGCCCCTCTCAAGGGTGACCCCAGCCGAGGGCGGCCGGGCCACATCGGACTGCGCGGCGGCGGAGGCGGAGACACACAAGACGAGGCTAAAGATTGCGACTAGCGGTTTCATTTTTGGGTACCCGTGTCCTCTCTGTGAGCTGAAAGGAGTGCTCTCAGCGTGTTAGCGTCGATCTTGCCGTCGGCGTAGGCGGCGCGCAGCGTCCGCTCGAACCGACTCATCGGCTCGACGCTGTCGACGATCTTGATCTTCTCGATCAGCCGGTCCAGACGCAGCCGGACTGTTGGGTAACTGATCTGGTAAGTCGCTGCGACTTCCTTGAGCGACCCTGAGGCCAGAATCAGCCGCTTGATGAACATCAGGTCCTCATCAGCGAGGTACTCCAGCCAGCCGTGTCGAACTGCCATTTCCGATCTCATCTGGGACGCCTTTCATATTACTGATTCATACATGCATTATATCTTTCATATATTGTAATGCAATATAAAGTTAATGAAACCATGCAAAGACTGTTCGCGAGAGGTTACGTGCGAAGCTGTCTATTCCAACTCTGGAACTGTGCCGCTGGGATCGAGGCGAATACGATACGCGGCAGGCTGATCACCCGGGGGCAGGTCAACCGAGACCGTCGCAGGTGCGCCCTCAACCGGAACGATGGTGATCTTGTAGGTGCCGTGGAAACCGCGGAAGGACAGGACGCCGTTGGGGTCGGTGATGCCTTCGGTGTTCGTCGTCCACTCCTTCAGCAGGGCTTCGTAGCGGCGACCGGCTTCGTTCAGAGTCCAGTCGGCGTTGACGATGTGGCAGTTTTTGCGCCAGTGCGAGTTCTCCCAGAAACCCCACATCAGGATGCCCTGCACCGCCGGGTGGCTGAACGCGATACGATAGAAGTCCTCCAGCTCATTGGCCCGGACGTATTCATTCGGGTCGGCCATGTCGAATTCCGTACACCAGATGGGCAGGCCCAGCGTGGCCAGCTTGTCGAAGCGATTGATGATGGTCCAGCGGTCGAAGCCCGAGGTGAAATGGCACTGGGCGCCGATGGCCTGGACGGGAGCGCCGTTGTCGAGCAGCCCCTGGACCAGTTGCATGCACGCGTCGAGGCTGTATCCCCCTTCGATGACGTTGTACTCGTTGACGAAGAGCGTGCAATTGGGATCGATTTCGTGCGCCCGCTGGAACATCCAGATGCGGATGGCTTCGCCCAAGCGGTCCTTGTAGTAATGGCCCGGCACCATCTCATTGTTGATGTCCCAATGGACGAACTTGCCCTGGAAGTGCGTGACGGCGCTCTCCATGCGGCTCTGGACCGCGGCGCGCAGGTCATCCTCGCTCAGTGCCTTGAGCCAGCTCTGGACGTTCGACTCCACTTCCCAGTAGAGGCAGTGCCCCCGCATGGTGATGCCGTTCGCCTGGCACCAGGCGTAGATGCGATCCGCCTTGTCGTAGGTCACCAGCCCCTGCTTCGCTTCGTTGGAGTACCATTTGGATTCATTCTCGCACACGGCCCACTCGAAATGGTTGCGGAAGAAGTCGCCGTAAGGATTGGTCCGCGACGCCGTGAGGACGTTCGTGTTGATGGCGGAGCCAAAGGCAAACTGATGGCGGACCTGCCGCACCTGGATGTCCACCCCGCTAAGGGGCCGGCCGTCGGAGGCGAGCACGGCCAGGTTCATCTGACGCTTGCGGGATTGCTCAGTCCGCTCCGCCACCAGCTCGCGCCAATCGCTGACCTCCTCGGCAGTGACATCGTCGAGATAGAAACCGACACCCGCCTGCGGGCCTTCGATGTAGAAGTTCAAGGCAGTGAGCGGTTCTTTGACACTGAGGGTGAAGACCCCCGACAAACAGGTCCAGCGGTCGCCGTAGACGGTGGCCCGGGCGACGCCGTGGTATCGAGTAGCGGAGGCGGACGCGTCCGTCTGGGCGATGGTAATAGCGGCCGCGTCACTGGTCTTGATCTGCAGCTTGATCCAGGCCGAGAAGCGGTAGGATTTGCCGCGCTGCAGGACTCCCACGAGCGACTGAACCGGCCCCTGCCACGTCTGCGTCCGGCCGGACATCAGGGCACAGCACGAGCCGCCATGCACAGACCCGGCCTCGGTCGAGCCGCTGACGGCGGTCAGCTTGCCGCCCCAGCAGGTCCAGCCGCCGGTGCTGCCCGATTCGAACCCAGGATTATTCAGGAGATTGGCCGCGTCCCCGGCCTGTACCCAGACAAAAGACAGCGCACAGGAGAGAAGAAACAGCCGGATCGCTGATTGGGTGTTCACGGCATGATCCTCCTTATGCTTCTGTATGGCAGTGCCCGCAACGCTCGCGAGCGCAACTACTTCAGTTCGACGGACCAATAGGCATGGTCGACGAATTGCTGCCACGAGCGGTAACGGGCTTCGCCCAGATGCGCGTGCAGGAGCGGGCTGTGACGGGGTTTGACGGGTTTCTGAACGAGTATCATGTTGGCCTGCTTGGGGGTGCGGCCGCCTTTTTTGACGTTGCAGCTGGTACAGGCACAGACGATGTTGTCCCAACTGGCTTCGCCGCCCATGCTGCGGGGAATGACGTGATCGAGAGAGAGTTCACTGATCGGGAAGCGCTTGCCGCAGTACTGGCAGCGGTTCTTATCGCGGGCGAAAATGTTCCGGCGATTGAACTTCACGTCGCTGCGCGGCAGCCGGTCGTAGAACAGCAGACGCACGATGCGGGGCACGGCGACATAGAAGTTGACGGTGGACACCCAGTCATTCCCGTCCGGCTCGAATTCGCGGCGGAACCGGCTGATCTCGCACCAGCTCTTGAAGTCGTAGTTGGCGTAGGTCCCCTGTTCGTAGGAGATGACCTCGGCCAGATCACGACACAGCAGGGAAAACGCACGTCTCGCACCGACAATACGAAGAGCCATGTAGTGCTTATTCAGCACCAGGACGCTGCAATCCAATCCCGATTGAGGGCCATCATCGTTCATAGAGCACTCACATGAAGCAGCATCATACCGTCCGGGCGGCCCAGATGCAAGAGGCTGCCGACCCAAATGGACGATTTCTCACGGCGCTAACCCTAGTGGAGGATGGTTCCGAAAGCTCGCTCGGAAATGCCCTGAACAGCCTCCATGCACGGGCGTTCCCGTGCGGCTGGCGTGCTCCTCCTCCGACCGCACCGGGCGGCTAGTTGCCCGCCTGGGACGGCGATTTTGGCGCTATATTGACGGCTCGGGGGCCTTTTTCGCCCTCGATGACATCGAAGGAAATCTCGTCTCCTTCGGCCAAGGTCTTGAAGCCCCCGCCGGAAATATCGGAGTAATGAACGAAGACATCGCGCCCGTCGGACGCAGCGATGAACCCATACCCCTTCCGTGGGTTGAACCACTTCACCTTGCCAACCAACATTATGACGCTCCTTTTGGAAGGGGTCTCCTCAGACCCGACTTCGGCGTCCGAGGCCCCCAAGATGCCCGGCAGAATTCACATGGCCGCTCATGTCGTCGATCGCAGAATCCCGTGGGACACATCGCCTGCGCTTCGACCGTTTGCCCTCTACATTCCCCGCTTGGCCTCGGCCGAACGAGCCGCCGAAGCAATGAGGTTCTCTCTCATGAGGCGTCCCATCTTGAACTTGACGGTGCGTTTCGCCGGCACATCCACACGCTCGAGTGTCTTGGGATTCTGAGCCGTCCGTGAAGCTCGCGTCCGCGTCTCGAAAACGCCGAAATCCCGGAATTCCAGGCGGTTATCCTGACACAACTCTTTGACGATTTCATCGAGGAAGGTCTGCACGATGCGTTTAACGGAGACTCTCTTGGCCTGCGTACGTTCGGAGATGCGGTCAATGAGTTCTTTCTTCGTCACTGTTGCCATACACTACCTCACATGAAGGAACGAGCGATTCGAAAACAGAAGCGGGGTTTCTGTCCGGGGCGATTGCATTCGACCACAGCTACTTATGTATAAGTCCATCTTTGTCACGGACATTCAAGAACCCTACGACCGACGAACATCCCCCTACGGTGACGACCTGCCTGACCAACGATCCAGCCCTTGGCCACCGATTCTCTAATAAAAAAAAACAGAAGGGACAAACGTCTGCAACCTACTATACAGCAAAGACTTCTATGCAGCAAGTGGTTTTGGTCAAAATTTTGGAGGCAGGCCCCTCCCTGCCGATAGGAAGATTGACGGGTCTAATGGATACAGGCATAATGCGGGTTTTTACACGTGCAAGACGCATAGGGCAGGAAAAGGTCCATGGCAGAAGGCAATCAAGTGGCGGTCGAGATGACACCCCCCTCCGGCGTGGAGGGAATGAAGCCTGACGAGAAGAAGAAGGATCGGGCGGCCGAGGTGGCCAATACCTTCGAATGGCTGATCACAGCCTTCGTGCTGGCCTTCGTCTTCCGTGCCTTCGTCATGGAGGCCTTCCGCATCCCCACCGGGAGCATGGCCGACACCCTGATGGGCGCCCATTTCCAGATTCGCTGTCCCCAGTGCGGGTACCGGTACGAGTACGGCTTCGTCCCGGAAAGTCCCGGGTACTATAAACTGAGGCCGCGTCCCGACGAATTGCCGGCCGGGCCCATCCCGCCCGATCTGCAGACCCGCTGTCCCAGTTGCGGGTTCTATAGCGAGCGGACCCCCAAGTATGTCTGCAACGGCGACCGCATTCTGGTCCTCAAGTGCATCTATCAGCTCGCCGAGCCCAAGCGGTGGGACGTGGTCGTTTTCAAGAATCCCACGAGCCCGACGGAGAACTACATCAAGCGGCTCATCGGCCTGCCGGGCGAGAAGATCGAAATCCTCGACGGTGACGTCTACATCGATGGCCGGATCGCCCGCAAACCGGCGCCGGTGCAGCAGGAGCTGTGGATGCCGGTGTGTGACTTCGACTACCAGCCGGTCGACCCGAATCGCGGCAAGTTCAACGACCGGAAGTGGACTTCGGCCTTCAACTTCGGCGTTTCTGCCTGGAAGGTCGATGCCGACAACCCGACGCAGCTCGTGCTGAACTGCCCGAGCGATCAAAACAGTACGCTGACCTACGGCGGGCCCTCCGCCAACGATTTCCGCGTCGCCTACGCCTATAACCGCCTGGACATGATTCCGCACGCGGCGGTGTGCAGCGATCTGATGGTGCGCTTCTACGCCAAAGCCGACAGCGAATCCGGACGAGTCGGTGTCACGCTGAGCAAATACGGCGTGGATTACCGCGCCTGGTGGGACCTGACCGGCCGGATGGTCCTGGCGGAGGTCAAGGGGGACAAGGAAGTCGTGCTCGACAGCCGACTGACCGAGACGCCCAAGGCCGGACAGTTTGCCCTCTGCAAATTCGCCAATGTCGACCACCAACTGCTGTTCGAAGTCAACGGCGACCTCCTGCGCGTGGACCTGGACAAGCGGCCCGAGCGATTGCGCCGTGCGGACGTTCCCCCGCGGGCCGACATCTTCGGCGCCGGCGCGCTCACGCTGGCCCACCTCGGCGTCTTTCGCGATATCTACTATACCAGCACTTCCAGCGAGAAGCGGGCCACCGAAGGTCACGGCCCCTTCCAGCTCAAGCAGGACGAGTTCTTCGTGATGGGCGACAACAGCCCGAACAGTTGGGATGCCCGATGCTGGGACACGCCGCCGGTGGCAACCAAGGGCATGGAGCCGCCCCGCGCAGGCGTGGTCCCGCGCTATTACATGGTCGGCAAGGCCATGTTCGTCTACTGGCCCAGCGGTTTCGAGTTCCCCTGGCCCAACCGGCTGAAGGACTTCACCGCCCAGAGCGTGCAGAATAATCGTCGCAATGCCCCGGCGAACATCCTACACTGGATGACATCGCTGCGTTGGATCCCCAACTTCGGTCGGATGCGTTTCATCTACGGCGGAACAGACACGCAAGAGAAGAAGTAAGACGTTTGATGGAAGAATGGAAATGACGAATTCGAAATCGACCACCAGCCATCAAACATTGAACGTGAAGAAGAAAGACCGGGCGGCAGAAGCGGCCGGGACCTTCGAGTGGCTGATCACCGCCTTTATCCTGGCCTTCGTCTTTCGCGCCTTCGCCATCGAGGCCTTCCGCATCCCCACCGGCAGCATGGCCGACACGCTCATGGGGGCGCACCTCAGCCTGCGCTGCCTTCAGTGTGGATACCAATATCAGCACGGCTACATGGGGGCACAGGACACGCCCTCGGGACGGGCACTGCCCGCCGAGACGCAGACACGCTGCCCCAGTTGCGGCTACTTCAATCCGCTGATCAACACCACCCCGGTCTCCAGCGGGGACCGGATTCTCGTGCTCAAATGGATCTACCAGTTCTTCGAGCCCCGACGGTGGGACGTGGTCGTGTTCAAGAACCCGGAGGACCCGAGGGAGAACTACATCAAGCGGCTCGTCGGCCTGCCGGACGAACAGATCGAGATCATCGACGGTGACATCTATGTCGATGGCCAGATCGCCCGCAAACCGCCCGAGGTCCAGCGGGAGCTCTGGATGCCCGTCCACGACTTCGATTACCAGCCGGTCAGCCCGAACCAGTTGGGAGCCTTCAACGGCTCCGCCTGGATGCCGCCCTTCGATTTCGGCGCATCGGCCTGGAAGATCAGCAGTGACAACCCGACCGAGCTGGTGCTCGACGGCCCGGCGGATCAGGTCAACACGCTGACCTACGGCGCCCCGTCCGCCAACGACTTCCGCGTGATTCACGCCTACAACCCGCTGTGGTCGGCGCTGGTCCAGCAGGCCCCTCAGTGCAGTGATCTGATGACACGCTTCTACGTGACACCGGGCGGGAGCGCGGGACGCGTCGGCATCACGCTCAGCAAGTACGGCGTGGACTACAAAGCGTGGTGGGACCTCACCAACCATAAGATGGTCATTGCCCGCATAGACAACGGCCAAGAGATCGTGCTGAAGGAGACCAGTGCTTGGGGGCGAGGTCATCGCGGCGGACTTGCTGATATCCCACGGTGGTCGCCCATGTTGATGAAGTTCGCCGTCGTGGACCATCAACTGCTGTTCGAGTTCGACGGCACCGAACTGCAGGTGGAGCTGGGACGGTCGCCAACGGCGCTGAGGCGTTCCGACGCGAAACCCCGCGTCGACATCTTCGGTGCTGGCGCGCTGACGTTGTCCCACATCGCCCTCTTCAGAGATACGTACTACACGTCGACCGAACCGGGGCCGGACACGCCACTGCGTGCCTCCGAGAAGAGCGGTCCCTTCCGCCTGGGCCGAGGCGAGTACTTCATGTGCGGTGACAACAGCCCCCTGAGCAGGGACAGCCGCTTCTGGAAGCGACCGCAGTACACCACCAAGGGGACCGAAGCGCCGCGGGCGGGAATCGTTCCCCGCAGCTACCTGGTGGGCAAAGCCATTTTCGTCTACTGGCCCGGCGGATTCTCTCTTTTCCCGCCGAGCGTGGCGCAGAGTATCCCGGGCGCCGGAATACGGCTGGTCCCCAACGTCGGCCGGATGCGTTTCATCCATGGCGGCATCCCCACGACGGACAACTGATGACAGACGACGGAAGACAGCCCGCAACGCTCCACCCCTCCAGCCCGTCACGCGGCGTCGTGGCGCTGGCCATCGTCGCGGCGGCCCTCGGCTTCTTCGTCGACGCGTACGATCTGCTGCTCTACAGCATCGTGCGCAATGCGAGTCTCCAGGCCCTGGGCCTGTCGGGCGAACAGCTTTTCAACACCGGCGTCAACCTGCTCAACGCCCAGCTTCTGGGCATGCTCGTGGGCGGCATCGTGTGGGGCGTCCTGGGTGACATTTATGGCCGGCGCTCCGTGCTGTTCGGCTCCATCGTGCTCTACTCCGCCGCGACCTGCTTCAATGCCGTGGTCGACAGCATCCCCTTGTACGCGGCGTGCCGGTTCGTCGCGGGATTGGGATTGGCGGGCGAACTCGGGGCCGGTGTCACGCTGGTGTCGGAGCTGATGTCGAAGGAGAACCGCGGCTACGGAACGATGCTCGTCGCGGCGATCGGCGTACTGGGCGTCGTCACCGCCTCCCGCGTCGGCGATCTGTTCCCCTGGCGCACCGCCTATCTCATCGGCGGCGGGCTGGGATTCCTGCTGCTCCTGCTGCGGCTGGGCGTGCGGGAGTCGTCGCTCTTCGCCCGGGCTAAATCAGCCTCCGTCTCGCGGGGCAATTTCTTCGCCTTGTTCACCAACGCGGCCCGGCTGAAGAAGTACGTCTGCCTGATCCTGGTCGCCATGCCAATCTGGTACGCCATCGGCATCCTGATCACCTTCTCGCCCGAGATCGGCAAGGCTCTCGGTCTTGCCGAAGCTCCGAAGGCCGGCACGGCGGTCATGCTCTATTATCTCGCCCTGACATTCGGCGATCTGACCAACGGCTTTCTCAGCCAGAAATTCCGGACCCGCAAGCGCATCATCGCCGTGTTCATGGTGCTGACCGTCCTGTTCTGCACGGCCTATTTCCTGCTGGGCGGCAGGTCGATGACCACCTTCTACAGCCTGTGCTTCCTGATCGGCTGGTCCTCGGGCTACTGGGCCCTGTTCATCACGATGTCCGCCGAGCAGTTCGGCACGAACCTCCGCGCCACCGCCGCGGTGACCGCCCCGAACTTCGTCCGCGGCCTGACCTTCGTCCTGACCCTGGCCTTCAGCCATCTCCGCGGCCCCCTCGGCATGATCCCCAGCGCCGCCCTGATCGGCATAGTGACCCTCGTGCTCGCCGCCCTCTCCCTCTCGATGATCGAAGAAACCTACGGCAAAGACCTGGACTACACCGAAGCGGTCTGATACTGACCCGGATCAGTCCTTTGCAGGCCGGTAAGCCTGTACGGTGCGGGCCCATTCGTCGGCCATTAATTGGTGGCCCGCGTAGGTGGGGTGGACGCCATCCCAGATCCAGGTGTCGGCCGGGGCACGCTTCGTCGCCTCATCGAACAGTTCCTGGAAACGAACGACCGGGGCGTGGTACTTCGCGGCCAGTTTCGCGACGATTGCCTGACGGGCTGCCAGGTCAACGCGGTATGTCCCCCAAATGGCTTTCTTCGGACCGACGGGCAAACCGAACGGCTCACACAAGACCAGGCGAACGTTGGGCAGAGCTTTGACCGTGTCGGCGAGCAATTGGTCGTACTGTTGCTCGTACTGATCAGCCGGCACGCCTTTCGCCAGATCGTTGACGCCGATCAGAATGCTGAGGATGTCGGGCTTCAGGTCGATCGTGTCGGTCTGCCAACGCCGGGCGAGGTTGGCAACCGTATTGCCGCTGATGCCGCGATTGATGAACGTCAAATGTCGCTGGGGCAGGTCGGCACCGAATCGGGAGGCGATCAGGGCCTGATAGCCGTGGCCGAGAATGTGGTTGAGATCGGCGCTGCGGCCGCGATTGCCGTCGGTGATGGAGTCGCCCTGGAAGAGGACGCGCGTCCCTTCGCCGAAAGCGGGCATAGGATCCTTGACGGGGGCACAGCCACCCTGCCATGCGGCAAGCGTCACGGCGAGCAGTATTCCCGAAACGCAACTGAGCTTACGCATGTCCGGCGGCTCCGAAGCTCTCGCGAGCAGCCTGGAGGGTGGTGTCGATGTCCGCGTCCGTATGAGCAAGGCTGACGAACATCGCTTCATAGGCGCTCGGGGCCAGGTAGATGCCCCGCCGGATCATCTCGGCAAAGAACTTCTTGAACTGGGCAATGTTCGTCGTCTGCACGTCTGCGAAGTTCCGCACGGGCCGATCCGTGAAGAAGCAACTGAGCAACGACCCGACGCGGTTGATCGTGACCGCCACATGAGCATCGGCAGCCGCACGGGCCAGTCCGGCTTCGAGGCGGGCGCTGATCTGCTCAAGGGTGTCATAGGGGTCGGGGGTCGGGGGTCGGGGGTCAAAGGCAGATAGGTTTGCTGGTCCCTGACCCCTGATCCCTGATCCCAGAATCTCCAGCGTCGCGTTCGCCGCGGCGGTGGCGATGGGGTTGCCGCTCAGCGTGCCGGCCTGGTAGACCTTCCCGGCCGGGGCCAGCAGGTCCATGATCTCGGCGCGACCGCCGAAAGCGGCCAGAGGCAGTCCCCCGCCGATGATCTTGCCCAGGCAGGTCAGGTCGGGGGCAATGCCATAGAGTTGCTGGGCACCGCCGAAAGCCACACGAAAGCCCGTAATGACTTCGTCGAAGATCAGCAACGCCCCGTTGTCGCGGCAGAGCTTCCGCAATTCCTGGAGATACCCCTCGGCTGGCGGCACCACGCCCATGTTGGCCGCCACCGGCTCGACTAACACCGCCGCAACCCGGCCGGGGCGTTGCTGGAATGCGGCCTGAACGGCGGCGACGTCATTGTAAGGAACGACCGCCGTGAGCATGGCCAAGGCCTCGGGGACTCCCGGGCACGATGGGACCGTCGTTCGCCCATTCGCCCGTTCGCCCATTCGCCCATTCGCGAATTCCGCCACCCCCGACCCCGCGGCGACCAGGAGCGAGTCGCTATGCCCATGATAGCAGCCGGCCATCTTGACGATCATGTCCCGGCCGGTGTACCCGCGAGCCAGCCGGATGGCCGTCATGACGGCTTCCGTCCCGCTGCTGACCATCCGCAGCTTCTCGATGGAGGGAAAGGCCGCCACGATCTTCGAGGCCAGCGCCGTTTCGGCCACCGTGGGAGCACCAAACGAAGTGCCCTTGCGGGCCGCCTCCTCAACGGCTTTGACCACAGCCGGATGGGCGTGCCCCAGAAGCGCCGGGCCCCAGGAACCGACGTAATCGATGTACTCGTTGCCGTCGATGTCGCGGATGCGGGAACCCTGGGCCGAGGCGATGAAAAGCGGCGGCATTTCGACCCCGCCGAAGGCCCGAACAGGCGAATTCACCCCCCCGGGCAGGTAGCGGCAGGCCTCGGCGTAAGCCTTTATGGATTTACTATTTACCATTTACAATCTGGCATCTATCATTTATGATTCTTGGTTTCCGCGATCCGACGTGCTCGCGGCGAAACAGCGTGAAAATCGTAAACCGGAAATCGTGAATAGTAAATAGTAAATGGGCTTGCTATGAACTTGGTGAAATGGCTCCGAAAGAACAACAAGAAGATCATGGCTGTCGTCGTTATCGTGCTGATGGTTGGCTTCATCGGAGGTTCGGCGCTGAGTTATCTTCTGAATCCCGGCAGCGGCGACAAGGCCGCGTTGGGTTATTACGGCAGCCATAAGATCCGGTATTATGATCGGGAGGTGGCCCGCCAGGAGTTGGAGATCATGCAGCAGCTCGGCATACCGCAGGTTCTGGAGCAACAGGATCTGGGCGGACTCCTGATGACGGAGTTGCTGTTCCAGGGCGATCGCTCCATCGGCGATACGGCCACGGCGGCCCAGCGCACCGTCCAGCAGAACATGTACCGGGTCAGCAACCGCCAGTTGGCGAATTTCTTCAGCGATCGGTCGTCGTTCTCGCCCGAGGTCCTGTGGATCCTGTTGCGTGAGGAAGCCAAGGGCGCCGGCATCTGTATCCGTCGCGACGAAGCCCGGCAGAACCTTGTGAGTCTGCTGGACAACCCGCAGAGCGGCGGTCCGGGATACGCCCGGAACATGCAGGCCCTCATCACCAGGTACCGAATGCCGGAAGATGCCGTGCTGGATATCTTCGGCAGCCTCATGTCGGTCTTCCAGTATGCGGCCTATGTCTGCACCAACGAGAACATGACCACCGCGGAGCTCAGGCACCTGGTCAGCACGGAAGGCGAAGGGCTCGATTCCGAGTTCGTGCAGTTCAAGGCGTCCGACTTCGTGGATAAGAAGATGGCTCCCGCCGAATCCGAGATGCAGGCCCAGTTGCAGAAATACAAGGGCACCTTTGCCGGCGATGTCAGTGAAGCCAATCCGTTCGGATTCGGATACAAGCTGCCGGATCGGATTCAGGCCGAGTACATCGTCGTCAAGCTGGACGATGTGCAGACGATCATCAAGAAGCCCACCCAAGCGGAGGTTTATGAGTTCTATCAGCAGAATCGCGACACCCGCTACACCAGGGAAGTGCGTTCCGACCCGAACGATTCGAACTCGCCCATGACGAAGCAGGTCCAGAGCTACTCGGAAGTGGGCGATGCGATTCTCACGCAGTTGACGCGGGAGAAGGTCGCCCTGAAGGCCGAGCAGATCCTGGTCGAGGCCAAGGATCTGGCCGATGCCGACCTGCCTGCCGCGGCCTCGGATGGCAACGAGCCGAATACGCCGACCCTGATGGCCAAAGCCGGGAAGTATGACGAAATCGCGAAGAAGCTGACCGACAAGCACAAGATCGCGGTCGTCAGCGGCCGCACGGGCTTGATCACGCCCACCGACGTTCAGAACGACAGGCAGCTCAGCCGGCTGCGTCTGGCCAGCTCGGCATCGAATGTGATTTCGGTCACCCAGGCCCTCTTCTCCGTCAAAGAGTTGGGGGACCACGCCATCATCCTGCTGTCTCAACCCGCCACGAAGATGTACCGGACGATCGGTCCGCTGCGGGATGCGAGCATGACGGGCGTGATGGCCGTGGCCCGTGTCGTAAGCGTAGAGAAAGCCGCCGAGCCGGCCGATCTGAACGTGGCCTATAGCACGAAGACCCTGGCCCTCGGCAACACTTCCGATGCCAACGGCGTCCACTCCGTCAAAGACGAGGTGGCAAAAGATCTGAAGCTGCTCGCCGCCTGGGACGGGACGAAAGCCAAGGCACAGGAGTTCATCGAGCTGGCCGCGAAAGACCCCAATGGGAATTGGGACAAGGCGGTGGCCAGGTTCAACGACCTCTATGGCAAGGAACTCAAGAAAGATCCCAACGACCCGAACATCTTCCGCGTCGATCGCAATAATGGCGTGCGGCGGACCTCCGAGGCGCAGATGGAAGTCATCCGGGCGCTCGTGGCCAACGGTCCCAATGCCCAGTCGGTGCTCGCCCGCATTCAGACCGAGCGGCTGCTGGCCGACCGGCTCTATTCGCTCGTTCCGGCGGATGCCAACGCGGCGCCGAAGATGCCGGCCGTGATGGAATTCAAACCCGACGGGAGCTTCTATGCTCTTAAGAGCGTCACCGTGCAGCGGGTCAATCAACAGCAGTTCAAGGAGATGAAGAACTCCCTGGCGTTCCGTAACGAACACATCGAGACCCAGTCGCTGACCGCAGTTCACTTCGACCCGCACAATATCGTCAAACGCATGCAGTTCAAGTACGTCGAAGAGGGGGCGGCCCATCGGGTCGTCGAAAACCCGGCAGCGCCCGAGGGCGAGTTTTGATGATTCGGTCGCTGAAGAATAACCACACACTGTTCCTGATCGTTGTTGGATCGTTGGCGTGGTTATTGCCGGGCGGTGGACACTATGCCCTGGGCGAACGCAGGCGTGCCGGCGTCATCTGCGTGACGGTCCTCTTGACCTTCCTGGTTGGTCTCTACGCCGGTTCCATCGGCGTCATCGATCCGGTCGGGGCGAAGGCCTGGTATTTCGCGCAGGTCCTGACTTCGCCTGCGGTGATACCGATCGGGGCTCACGTGGCGAGTCTTCAGCGTCAAGCCGATCAGCAGCTGACCAGTGGTCAGCGTGTCACGGTCACCCCCTATCGCGTCTACGGCCGGCCGGGCGAGATCGGGCAAATCTACACGAGCATCGCCGGACTGCTCAATCTCCTGTGCATCGTCAACGCGATTTACACGGCCCACCTGATCGGGATCGGAAAAGTCGAATCGACGGACTGATAAGATGGCACCGATGATTCATATCCTGGCCAGTTTCACCACGCCGATGCGGATCAATACCGATCCCGCCTCGATGCTGTGGCTCATCCCGCTGGTGGCGTCGATCGCCATCGTCTACAAGGCAACGAAAGTACACCGGATCAAGCCGCTGCCCTTCGCCCGGGAATCGGCGGTGCTCTTCGGATCGATCATGGTGTTCATCATCGTGGCAGCCGTGATCCTCTGGGGCATCGCCTGGCTGGTCACCGAACGCCTCCCCGGCCTCCTGAACCCGTCCAGCTTCTAGTTGCTCACGGCTTCGGTGGTTTTCGGCAGGACGCCCAACTCGACGAGGGCATTGTAGGCCGCCTTCTGTTCCGCTTCTTTCTTGTTCGCTCCCCAGGCACTCGAGAAATGCCGCTGGTCGATGACCACCTCGGATTCGAAACACTTGTTGTGGTCCGGACCCTTCTCATCCAGCAGCACGTACATCGGCGGCATGCTGAACTGCTCCTGAGCGTATTGTTGCAGGAGAGATTTGTAGTTGCCGCGTGCCTCTTCGGCATCGACCTGCTCGATCAGGCCGTCGAAATGCTCCAGGATGAAACGCCGGGCCGATTCGAAGCCCCCGTCCAGATAGACAGCGGCAATGACCGCCTCCAACAACCCGGCCGCCAGCGACATGGGCAGAGCCTTGCTGGAAACCATCCCTTTGCCCACTGTCAGGAACTTCGGCAGGCCCAGCCGGCGTGAAACCCGCGCACACGTGCCGCGCGAGACCAGCATGCTCTTCATTTTGGTCAATTCGCCTTCCGCGTATTTCTCGAACGTCTCGAAAAGCCGCTGGCAGATCACCGTCGACAGAACCGCGTCGCCGAGGAACTCCAGCCGTTCGTTGCTGTCGAGGCGATTGTCCACCGCCGAGGAATGGGTGAAAGCTTTGTTCAGAATGGTGTTGTCGTTGAATTTGTGTCCGAGGAGCTGCTCGAGTTCGTGCAGACTAGCGATATCCATGTAGAAGAATGCCTTTGCAGCACGGCCAAATGGGCAGGATACCTGCCCTCTCCGGCCACACGCGCCTCCCAAGAGCGAATGACGAAGATCGCTCCTTGGAAGCGACCTTCGTGACCCGCCCTACCGGGAAATTTACCTTCGTTTCGCTCTCAGCCAACCATCTGCAGGCTGGCGAGCGCAACGAACTTATCGTCTACGATTTCGAAGATACCGTCAAGACCCGTAATCGTGAAAATTCCCTTTGTTGCCGGGGCAACGCTGCAGAAGACCAGCCGGTGGCCGCAATCGCCCACGAGCTTGCGTAGCTTCAGCAGTTTGGAAAGGCTCGACGAAGTGATGATGTCGACTTTCGCGAAATCCACCACAACCTCGCAGTCGCCACGATCTCGAACCATTTCGGTTACGGTTTTGAGCTCATCACCCAGCTCGGGCTCGGTCGGCAAGTCCACGAGAATGATGTCATCTGACCAGTTCTGTATGCCCATACCCATCTCCTTAAACTACAAGGTGTCAATTGCCGTTTGGTGGTGTTATCGACCCGCGAACGGGACGAATTGAGGAAAAACGTGTCCATTCGTTTGGATATCTGCGTGGACCGGTAAAATCCGTCGCGACCGCCTGCGGAGCCACGATGCCCCCGGCTGTCGCCCTTCCCTGGGTACGGACCACTCTCTTGCGTCCGAAATAAGTCATAATTTCCGATCCAGCTTGCGATATCCAATGGCCTCGCCGACATGTTCGGCCTGAATGTCGTCCGACCCTTCCAGATCGGCAATTGTGCGTGCCACCTTGCAGATTTTATCGTGGGCCCGGGCACTGAGTCCCAGTTCCATCATTGCCGCCTTGAGCATCATCTCCCCTGTCGCGTCCAGTTTGCAGAACGCCTCCAACTGCCGGTGACTCATGCGGGAGTTGGTCATCAGCTGTCCCTGCCCGAACCGCTGGGCCTGCCTCGCCCGAGCCTGGGCTACAGTCTCGCGCAGCGTCTGCGAACTCACTTGCTGTTCCCTGGATCGCAATTTGCCGAACGCCACCGCCGGAACATCGACGTGGATATCGATCCGGTCCACCAGCGGTCCCGAGACCTTGGCCATGTACTTGGCGATCTGCGTGGGCGTGCACTTGCAGTTCCGCAGCGTGCTGCCGAAGTATCCGCAGGGACAGGGGTTCATCGCCGCCACCAGCATGAACTGGGCCGGGAAACGCATGCTCTTCTTCGCCCGCGAGACCATGACGTGGCCGTCCTCAAGCGGCTGGCGGATCATCTCCAGCACGTGCCGCTGGAATTCGACGAATTCATCAAGGAACAGAATGCCATGATGAGCGAGCGACAACTCCCCCGGCCGTGGCGACGAACCGCCGCCAATCAGGGCAGGACCACTGGCGGAATGGTGCGGCGCCCGCACGGGACGCGTGGCCAGCAATGCCTGGTCCTTGTCCAGCAGCCCCACCGCCGAGTAGATTCGGGTCGTCTCCAGCGACTCCCCCAGGCTGAGCGCCGGCAGGATCGTCGCTAACCTCTGCGCCAGCATGGTTTTACCAGCCCCGGGCGAGCCGATCATCAAAATATTGTGTCCCCCCGCCGCCGCGATGACCAAAGCCCGTTTGACGGTCTCCTGGCCTTTCACATCGGAGAAATCAATGTCGTAGCGCGACGCCTGATTGAACAGCTCGTCGATGTTCGTGATCGTGGCCTCCAGCGGCAGTTGCTCGGACAGAAAACCCACCGCCTGGGCCAGCGACCCGACGCCGAAGACCTCGATCTCCTGCACGACCGCCGCCTCTTTGGCGTTTTCCAGCGGCACGATCATCCGGCGAAACCCGTTCGCCGCCGCCGTCATGGCCATGCTCAGAACGCCGTTGACGGCTCGAACCCGCCCATCCAGAGCCAGTTCCCCCACGATGACGTAGTCCTTGATGGTCGGTCCCACCGGTACCCCTTGCCCGATCAGCATCCCCAGTGCGATCGGCAGATCGAACGCCGGGCCCGCTTTCTTGACGTCGGCAGGGGCGAGATTGACGATGGATTGCGTCTTGGGATACTCGTAACCACAGTTGGTAATGGCACTTCGTACGCGCTCGGAACTCTCCTTGACCGCCGGATCGGGCAAACCCACGATGATCGGCTTTTCAAGACTCCGCCGGGCGACGTCCACCTCGACTTCGCAAAGGACTCCCTCAATGCCTTCGAGGGTCACGCTATGCAGCCTCGCCAGCATATTTTCTCTCATCTCCGATAGTCAAATGACCATTGCTGGTCTAATTCTATGCCCCTACCCCCCTCTTCCACAAGCAAATTCCCGCCTTGCGTGAGAGGGGCCAGGGGTCAGGGACCGGGGATCAGGGGTCAGGAAGCCGTAGATCGCCACGCTCCCTATTCCCTGAACCCTGTCCCCTGAACCAAATTGGCTTCGTTTGCACGACAGGGATCAGGGGCCGGGGATCGGGGGTCAAGAGACAGCAGTCCGCTGCGCCCTTTGGGTTCCCTGTTCTCTGGCCCCTGATCCCTGCCCCCCTGCGTGATTGGCTTCGTTTCGCACAGCAGGGACCAGGGGTCAGGGGCCAGGGATCAGGAAAGAGCAGTTGGCCGACCCCTTCTGGGTCCCTGTCCCCCGACTCCTGAACCCCGGCCCCTGCTCCAATTGGCTTCGTTTCGCACGATCCTCCCATGCCGGCATCGGCCCTGGTCTAAACGGGCCACGCCTCAGCTATGGTGCAAATACCATACCAGCTAACACCCACGCACCGGCTGCCCGTTCGTAGTGACGCCACAAGGCGTTTCTTCCCCTAAGTGCCTTCGCCGGCGCACTACGAGCACCTTCCGGCTCACCAATATTGGCAGTCCTCTGCCAACTTGTGATTTGCCTTCGGCCGGACTTGCTTCTACAATCCGACCATGGATTCGCAGACCAACCGAGATGAAGACGCCATGATCCCCGCCGGCCGCGGAGAGATCCTGCTGTACCAGACGGAAGACGGCCAAACCCGCGTCGAATGCCGCTTCCATGACGAGACGATCTGGCTCAGCCAAACCATGATGGCCGAGCTTTACCAGACGAGCAAACAGAACATAAGTCTTCATCTGCAAAACCTTTATAGAGAAGGCGAGCTTGACGCCAATCGAGTTGTCAAGGAATACTTGACAACTGGATCTGACGGAAAAGTATATAGCGTGCTCTATTACAACCTGGATGCCATCATAGCGGTCGGTTATCGCGTGCGAAGCCAGCGGGGAACACAGTTTCGCCGGTGGGCGACGGAACGGCTGCGGGAGTATCTCCTCAAGGGCTTCGTGCTGGATGATGAACGGCTGAAGAACCCACCGTCGCCAGGTCTTGGCGTACCGGACTATTTCGATGAGATGCTCGAACGCATCCGCGACATCCGTGCGAGCGAGAAGCGGATGTACCTGCGTGTGAAGGAAATCTTCGCGATGGCAGCCGACTACGAGCCGTCATCCGAGGAGACGACGCTGTTCTTCAGGGTCATTCAGAACAAGCTTCACTTCGCCGCCACCGGAATGACAGCGGCGGAGTTGATCAAGAGCCGGGCCGATCATGCGCTGCCCAACATGGGCCTGACGTCATGGAAGTCGAACGAGGTCCACAGGACCGACGTGACAATAGCCAAGAACTACCTGAATGCCGGAGAGATCGACGAGTTGAACCGAATCGTCGTGATGTGGCTCGACTTCGCGGAAGATCAAGCCCGCCGGCGCAAACAGGTCTTCATGAAGGATTGGGAACAGCGTCTCAACGACTTCCTGCAATTCAACGAGCGTGACGTGCTCAAGAACGCAGGCAATGTCACCAAGGCAGAGGCGGACACATTCGCACAAGCCGAGTACGACCGCTTCGCTGAACGCCGCCGGGCCTTCAAGGAGGCCCAGGGGGAGCAGGACGCGGTCAAAGCCTTGGAAGATGCTGCCAAGAACATGTTAGGGCGAACCAAGGGCAATAAGGAAACGGGCGACCGTCATTAGCTGAAAACGCATCCGAAATGGAGCGTCATGATGTTACCAGTACTTCTGAGTTTCGCGAGATGGTTCATTCCCAGAGGTCGATCGTGCCGATATTTCGTGGCGAGGACAGGAGTACATACACCCTGTTGCCCAGAATTGGCCGGTGCTTTCAGCATGACTCCAAGCTTTTCCCAGAAGGAAGAACTGGGCGACCGCTCTCTGGGATAGATGAGGTTCACGCTCTCAGGGAATTCGAGATGAGGGCGATTCCGTGTCTTTCGCATATTCCGGAAGACAATTGGGAGTGGCTGGCTCTCGCTCAACATCATGGGTTGCCACCGCGGCTGCTTGACTGGACAGAGAACCCTCTGGTCGCGGCCTTTTTTGCATGCTGCAAAGCTCTCATGCGTGCGCCACAGGCGAATCGTGGAGCTGCCCACGAACAGCACCGGATCGGCCGGGACAGCGTTCTTCGCGTCCCAGTCCTCGAACGCCTGAATGTTCTCGGCAAACCGATTGGGATCAGGGTTTGCCGACTGATTGGCCCCGGCCAGTGTGGTCACGGTCGACAGTAGAATCACCGCCAACAGGGTTTTATGTGCGAGCATGATTAACACCTTTCGTCGTCTTGTGACATCCCAAACCTCGCCTCGCAGCACCGGCCCAACGAGAGTCCTACTGCGAGGCTCTTTGCCGGGCCATGACAACCTGCAGAACTCCCGGAACAAGTGCCTTATGCGTATGCTCGGGTGGCAGCCTCAAGTCCGAAGGACTTGGGGATGGCGAATCGAACAGCCCCTTCGACCATCCCCAAGCTTCGCTTGAGGCTGCCACCCAGTCAGGCTGACGGTGGCACCCGAACACTTGCACAGACACAGTGCCTCGCCCTTCTCCGATTCGCATTTGCGTCCCCGGCCGTTTGTCACTACAATGCGGGGGTTGACTCGTGGACTGCTGTGCGGGAGACAGGGACAAACGACAGCGGGTCCCGGCGGAAGTCTTTGACAATTATCGACGCACCGAGAGGACATCTATGAAGGGACATCGGCTTCTTCTTTGCACCCTGCTAAGCCTGGCTCCGCTGGCCGGCTGTTCACTGATTGTCGGAGGGAAGATCGTGAAAGGTCCGGCGGATATGAGCAAGCTGCCCCGGATCGATCCCAACGATCCGAATGCCGTTGTCTCGTCGCGGATTATCGAAACCTCCGCGGGCAAACGCCTCATGGTGAAAGCCAAGAGTCTGGTCATTGACATGGAGGAAGACCCGTACCGGCTAAAGCACGGCTGGCCCCCTCTGCGCGGATTTCGGTTCCACGGCGTGCCGGCCGGGTCTAACCATAAATATGACGTGGTGGTAGATACCGGGTCACCCTATTCCATTCTCGTGAACGATCTTCACGTGCGAAAGCACAATCTCCCCATCTACAGCGTCCCGGGCACCAGCGAGGGCGTCTGCCAGTTGCCCGACCTGCAGATCGGCAGGCTCACGGTCCGTCGTCCTGCCGCTGTGTACCGTTGGGAGCACTTCGTCATGCTGCTCGTTGGCATCCCTATGAACGAAGACGACATTGTTATCGGAGTGCCTTTTCTGCAGAGGTTCAAATACGTCGCGCTCGACGATGCCGAACGGGAGGTGGAGTTCTCCCTGGCTGGTAGCTTCGATCCGGAAGACCCCAACGCATGGTCACGCTATCCCTTCGCCGACCCCAACAAAGCCGATGAAGGGAGGAGGATTTGCATTGAAATCCCGGTGGAAGACCAAACGCTGAATCTGGCCTTCGATACGGGCTATTCGAACGCACTGCTCATCAGAGAGGACACCTGGCAGCAATTGAAAGGCCGTCTCTCCGGCGCCAAGAGTGGCGGCAAACCACTCTACGGCCCCATGCTGGGGGGGAAGATGCCCTCCAGCAATGCGGTCGTGGAGCAACTGCACCTGGGCGATGAAACCATCAGGAAGGCTCACGTCAATATCCTGCCGAACGAGGCTCCACTCCTCAAATCCTTCAAGAAAGCACAGGGATTGATAGGCATGGAGTGCTTCGAGAAGACGATTGTTGTTCTGGACTTTGAGCGCAATGCGATGTGGGTAAAGAACCGTGCTGGGACACGCGGGCCATAGGAACGCATCATGAGGAGTCTCCATGAGTACCTGTAAGGCCATGTTTGTTGGGGCGTTGATCTTGTGTGTTTGTCAGGTGCCACCGGTTCGAGCGGACCAGGCGGCGCCGGTGGGATTCGCGACGGTCAATGCCCTGGGGCAGAACGGCACGACCGGCGGCGCAGGCGGGCAGGTCGTGACGGTGACGACGGCCGATCGATTGAGCTTCTATGCCAGCCGGGACACGCCCTATGTCATTCAGGTGCAGGGCGAGATTTCCGCCAGCTCCATCTCCCTCCACGACAACAAGACCGTGATCGGCATCGGCGACAAGCCCGCGATTCACGGCCAGGTCTATGTCAACCAGCACAAGAATGTCATTATCCGCAATCTCTCCTTCAGCCGCAGCGCGGGGGATTGCGTGACGATCATCAACAACGCCCACCACGTGTGGGTGGACCACTGCGACTTCGCCGACGCCAACGACGGCCTGCTCGACATCAGCCGGCAGGCGGACTATGTCACGGTCTCCTGGTGCAAGTTCCATTACAGCGTGCCCGCCTCTGACCACCGGCTGGCCTGTCTGATCGGGTCTTCCGATACCCAAACCGCCGACGCCAACTACCTGCATGTCACGATGCATCACAACTGGTGGGCCGAGAACTGCATCGAGCGTATGCCCAGCGTGCGGTTCGGAACCGTCCACCTCTTCAACAATTACTACACCTCCACGGGCAACAACTATTGCATCCGCTCCCGGCTCGACGGGGAAGTCCTCGTGGAGAACTGCGTCTTCGCGAAGGTGAACGATCCGCACACCATCTATGTCGCGAGCACCGAGAAAAAACGCAACATCCCCAAGGGCTGCCTGAAGGCCACCGGCAACATCTATGACGGCACCACCGGCCGCCAGGAAGCGGAGGGGAACGTCTTCACGCCTCCCTATCCCTACACGCTGGATAAGGCCGAGAATATCCCGTCACTCATCCCGGCCGGGGTCGGTCCACAGAAGACGCAAGCGGAGAATGCCGGCGTTCCCTAGTTCTCCCGCCGCACATCGTGGAATTTCCTTGACAAGAAGACCGAAATACGGTATAGGGGATCGCGATTTGTGCCAACCGGTGCGTGCGGGTATGTCACCCCTTTGGAGAAGGGTGGATCAATCGGTGGTGGAGTGTCTGTTTACACGGAGGTGGACATGAAAACGCCCGCGCTGTTTGCACCGATTCTTGTGGCCGTCAGTGCCCCGGGTCCCGACGACACCGCGGCACAAGAAGACCCCGTCATATTCAATCTCTGGCCACCCGTGCGTGTGACACCTTTCCTGAATCCGCCGCCGGCCCTTCCTGCGCGGCTGACCGCGCGTACCGCCGGAACGATAAGCCTGGCGGTGAGCCCTGCGTCACCCGGTCCGGCCGATCTCGTGTCGATCACGGTCACGACAGAGACATCAGATACCAGTCTGGTTCTCGAACGAACGACCGTGGACAAGCACGGACGCGAAATCGTTGTGGACCTGACCTGGGCCCGGCAGACCTCAACCGGAGTCCCCGCCGGCAGGGAGCATGAGGTGACCGAGCCGCTGGGGACCTTCCGTCCGGGATTGTACCAGGTGTCCGTCCACAGCCGGGGCGTCCTTGAAGGTGAGGCCGGCGCCCTGTTCAACGTCCGCGCTTCCGCTCCCGTCGCCGACAGCGTTTTCCAGCTTGCACAGAACCTGCACTGAAGGGGCGGCCGGAATCCTCTTGGCAAATCTCCGACAAATGGTAAGATGGTTTCCCAAGATGCCGTGGGGCCCCCGTCGTACGGGAAGCAGCTGTTTCCGCATCGCCCTCTGAGTATCGACATGTCTTTTTAGGAGTATGCTCCCATGATGCTGACACATACACGCGTACAAGCGATTCTGCTGGTTCTTGCCGTTGCGGCTCTGGCGGCGGCACAATCCGTCCCGGCACAGCCTATCGCCGGGGGAGGCGCCTCACGGATGGCCGGTAGCGCCCCGGAGAGGCCACCGGCCACCTTGAGAGTGGGCATGCCGGCGCCGCAGCTCAAGGTCGCCAAGTGGTTCAAGGGAACACCGGTTGAGAAGCTCGAGGCCGGCAAGATCTACGTGGTCGAGTTCTGGGCCACCTGGTGCGGACCGTGCAAGAAGTCCATTCCGCACGTGACCGAGCTGGCCCGAAAGTACAGCGACAAGGTGACGGTGATCGGCGTCAGCGTCTGGGAAAGGCCCAGGGAGAAGACCAATGAGGCGATCGCCGCACTGGTCGAACCGTTCGTGAAGGAGATGGGCGACCAGATGGGTTACAGCGTCGCAGCCGACGACCCGAATGGGACGATGGCCAGGACGTGGATGGAAGCCGCCGGGCGCACGGGAATTCCGTCCGCGTTCATCGTGGGCAAGGACGGCGGGATCGCCTGGATGGGCCACCCCATGGCGATGGACAAGGTGCTGGAGGAAGTCGTTGCGGGGACTTTCAACGTCCAGGCCGAAGCGGAACGGCAGTTCAAAGAGCAGAAGGAGCAGCAGGAACAACTGAAGCTCGTAGCCCCCATCAGGGCAGCCCTCGCGGCCAAGGACCCGAATGCGACGGTGAAAGCTGTCGATAGTGTGCTGGCCGCCAAGCCGGAAATGGAAAGTGAACTCATGCCGGTCAAGTTGAACGCCCTGCTGCAAGTCGATGAAGCATCGGGCTTCGGCTACTTGAAGGCTCTTGCAGACAGAGGATTCTTCGACAAGAATCCGGCCCTCGCGTATACGGTCACCGTACTCGTGAATCAGCGTGCCGAAACGATGAAGAAACCGGATTGGCCGACCCTGCTGAGCATTCTGGCAAAGGCCAACGACGTTCGGCAGGGCAGAGACTGGCTCCTGCTCTCTTCATACGCCCAGGTCCTGGCCCGGGCCGGACAGATCGACAAAGCCATCGAGATGCAACAGAAAGCCCTTGATGCCGCCACCCCTGTTGTCGGGACGGGAGTCACCCAAGCCTGGCTCGACAGTCAGAAGAAACGCCTGGAAGAGTACAAGGCCAGGAAGAACTGAGCCGTCGGTCAATTACCGGGCCCGGTGAAGGCTCGATAGGCGACAGCCATTGCGAAGACGCCGGCGCTGGTCAGAACGATGCAGGCGCCGGTGGGCCAGTTGAGGCGGTACGAGACAAGGAAACCGCCGAGAGCACTGACCACACCGAACAGGGTGGACACGATCACGACGGCTCGGTGGCCCCGACAGACCTGGTATGCGGCCGCGGCGGGATTCGTTATGAGGCTGAAGATCATCAGGCCCCCCACGAGAGGAAGGTTGACGGCCAGAACGATCGCACACAATCCGAGAAACAGAGTGTAGACGAACGTCTCGTGAACACCGGTGGCCGAGGCGATGGTGCGGCTGAAGAGAATGACCTTCAGTTCCTTGTTGAAGGCTGTCGCGAACAAGGCAAAAGCTATCGTCACAACCGCGATGACAATGACCGTTCCTCCCCGGACGAACAAAATGCTGCCCCACAACAGGGCCATGATCTCCGTGCGGCTGCCGTCGACTAGACTGATACCGAGAAACGTCAGTCCCAACATGAAGGAGAAGAGCACGGCCAGCGCCACGCTGGGGTCCAAGCGAGACTTCTGCGGCCGGATAGCAGCCAAACTCATTGCCGCGACACAAGAGACGGCAACGGGCCCAAGCGTCGGGTTCAGGCCGAGCAGATAGCAGTAGACCGCCCCAGCCATAGCCGTGTGGGAGACGAAGATGCCGATGAAGGGAAGCCGCAGCGCGACCAGATATACGCCCACCAGCCCGCAGCCGGCGCCGACCAGCACGGCCGCCAAGATCACCATGTAGAAGAACGGGTCCATCACTCGTTCACCCGGCCTCGAAAGTTCGCCTGAGCATCCCGGCGCACTGAACGTCGTGTGGCGTGCCGTCGGCGACCACCCGCCCCCGCCCGAGAACGATGAGCCGCTCACACGCGGACGGAAAAACGCCGATCTCGTGCGCCACCATGACCACCGTCACCTGGGTCTGCCGGTAGAGATCGCCGATCATCCCTGCAATCTGCTGTTTCCAGACAAAGTCGAGATTGGCGCACGGCTCGTCGAGCATGAGGATATCAGGGCCCTGGGCCATCGCGCGGGCAATCAGGACCTTCTGTTGCTGCCCCCCGGAGAGGCTGCGGAACGTCTGATCGCGGCGGTCGGACAAGCCGATCCTCTCGATCCAGTCATCCACGATGGTGCCATCTTCGTCGTTCAGCGGCCGGAGCAGCGGCCGGACGCTGGTTCGGCCCATCGCCACAACCTCGCGGAGCGTGAAGGGCAATTCGGCGTTGTACTGCGTCGCCTGAGGAATGTAGCCAATGCGCCGGCGCAGGTGACATTGGCGCCAGGCGCACAACTGCGTGAGGTCCTCATCACCCACCGTGACGCATCCTTGATCGGGTGGAATCAACCCGGTCAAGACCTGCAACAGGGTGGTCTTGCCGGCCCCGTTGGGTCCCATGACGCCGACGAAAGACCCGGCAGAGATGTCGAGTCGGCCGATATCGAGGATCGTCCGGCCGCAGCGCCGCACCTGAACGTCGCTCAGACTCAAGGCCCCCCCGCTCATGGGACAGCCGCCTCCAGCAAGGTCTGCACATTGGCTCGAACCAGAGCATCGAATCCCCCCGCGTCGGACGTTTCCAGAGGAAAGTTGCCGAACACAACCGCCTTGGCCTTCAGCCGATCCGCCAGGGCCTGAGCCAATGCCGTCCCTTCCTGCTGATTCGCGATGATGAATCGAATCTCGCGACCCGCGGTACTGTGCAGGCAGCGGTCGATATTGGCGACCGTCTCAACATCGCTGCCCGCGAAGGTCGCCATGGGTGTCAGGCCGAGCCATTGGGCGAACTTCGCCTGATGATTCGAGACCAGGATTTCTGCTCCGGCCAACTTCGCCTCTCGGACCCTCCCCTGCTGCTCGACGCCCAGATCCGAAAGACGCGTTTCGATGTCCTTGAGACGCGTGGCGAATGCGGCCTCGCGCTCCGGGTACTCCTTCGACAAACACTCACATACCTCACGACAGACTGCCCTGTACGTGTCGGGCACACACATTCCTTCGGGGGCATCGATCAGACAGACCTTCAGCCCCTTCTCCTTGAGCCGGGCCAGAGAGGTTTCGACTTGCCTTTGAAAGTCGAACAGGAACAGCACGCGACACGCTCTCATCGCCTTGACCTGCCCGGGCGCGATGTCGAAATGTCCGGGGCACATCCCCGGGGCCGCCAGACACAGGACCCCGACCTCCGGCCCCCACAGGTCCTGGACGACGGACTGGAGATACGAATTCGTGACGACCACCTCCGGGGCCTTCGCGGTGTCTCGCCCGTCTCGGCAGCCACTGCCCGCGAGAGCCAGGAATCCGAGAAACACAGAACGAATTGTCAGGCGCATGACTCTCCTCTACTCGAATGAACCGATCGGCGTACCATTCTTCAACTGCACGCGCACCACAAACCCTCTATGCGATTCACGAGAATACCACAGTTCCCTCGGCACGGGATAGCGGCTGTCGATTCCCGCCTTCTCCTCCAGCCACTCTTCGCTGAATTTCGGTCCCAGACTGAAGACGACCCACGCCACGGGCGAGGCCGAGACCCGGGGACATGCGTCATTGGGATACCACGTGCCGGCCTCGGCCTGAAGGCTGCTGCGGGACGGAAAGCCATTCGGAATCCAGAGCTTGGCCTGCGTCCACTTGTCGATGACGTCCCGGTCTTTGATGGCTTCGCCCACGCTGCGATACTTGTACGTGTGTCCCCGATGGTACCGATCCTCCATGATCGTGGACATCGCCTCCGTTTCGGCCTTCGACGGCAAGTACTTGGCCGTCGAAAGGACCCTTGGAAGTTGATACAGATGAGCCGTCAATTGCCCGCTGGCACAGTCGGCCTGGGTGGGCGGGTACTTCTCGTGATCCTCGAAGTACAGGCCCAGGGCCAGGCCGATCTGGCGAAGTTCCGCGTTGACGGCGGTGATCTTGGCCTGCTCCCTCGCGTGTGAAAGGCAGGGCAGCAGGATCGCCATCAGTAATCCTGTGATAGCGATCACCGCCAGCAACTCGATGAGCGTGAAGGCTCGTTTCATCTGCGTCCGCGGTCGGTCAATACCCGACCATTCCCATCATAGCTCGGCACCCAGAGTCGATAGCCATCCTTACAGACCGAGTAGGAGCTGGCTTCCTGATCGAAGATCGCAATCACATCGATCTGACCAATGGGACAGGCGTAGTCCGTGAAGCCCTTGCTTATGCCGAGCTTCACCGGGAAGGTGCGGCCGGTGTTGTCCCGGACCTCGATCGTCCCATTGGCGACCCAAGCGTTGGGATCGACGACATTCACGTCGTTGACTCGCACTCTTGTGCCCTGATAGCACTCGCAGCCCGTCAATCGGGTCTGGTCGAAGACGTACTGATTGCCGGCATCCTTCACCATGTCGAGAGTAATGGCTTCCGGCTGCGGCATGCCGACGACCGGCTCGACCAATTCGATCTGGAAGTCGAACACGGACTCGACGTTGTGCTGCTCATTGATGTTGAGCTTGCCCTTGTAGAACTTGTACCAGCCGGTCACTTTGACCCGGTCGCCGGCGGCGAAGCGGTAGCCCGTATTCGGGTCACAACTGATGCGGGCTATTTCCGCCAGCCACTGTTCGTCGCTGTAGTTCCCGGAGCCACCGACCTTTCCACCATACTGGGCCACGTATACGGCGGTCCCGGCATGGTCGTTGCTGTCGCCCTGAACGTAGATTTGCCATTCGCCGCCCATGTAGCCCGTGGCCGAGCCCGGCGTGGAATTCAGGATGTCCTCCGGGTTGTTCAGGAGGGTGCCCGTGACGATGACCTTGTCGGTCGCCGCGTAGGTTCCCATGCCGTTGGCGTTAACTGCCTGAAGTTCCTGATGTGTCACAACCGCTACCGATGGGTCGGCCCACAGCACTCCGGCCGCCCCCAGCACTACCAGAACCGCCACCATCAACCCTCGCCTCATGTACCACCTCCATTTCTCAAACCATCTGTGCATGCATCGTAGGCACTCCGCATACGATATTGTCATTCGTGCTACCTTGCGCATAAGAATACACTGCTAGTGCTACCAGCGCCAAGGTAAAAAAGTCTTCCTATGTTGAAAAAAATGTCGCGCGCGATAAGATGCGTCTGTTTCGGGCTCCGGGGAATGGATCCCGACGGTCGTACCGCAAATGAAAGAGAGAGGATATGAGTCAGGTAGAGCGAATAGGAGTATCGCTGGAACAGGATCTCCTCGCCGCGTTCGACAAGCTGATCGTCCAGAAGGGTTACCCAAGTCGTTCGGAGGCCATTCGGGATCTGGTGCGGGAGCAGATCGGTGCCGAGCGTCTGGCCGACCCGAAGGGCCACGCCGTGGCGGCGGTCTTTCTGGTCTACGATCACCATTCGACGAAACTAATGGGCGCGTTGACCGACCTTCAGCACTCGCACGTGCTGCAAACCATTTCCTCCATGCACATTCACCTCAATGAACACGATTGCCTGGAGATTATCGTCCTGCGCGGTCCGGTGGGCGAGATCAACAAGACCGCCGAGCATATGATCAGCATGAAGGGCGTCAAACTTGGACGCATCAACCTGCTCGCGACGTAACCACGATACATAAGGGGAATTAATGGCACAATCAGAAGCATTCATAGTCGAATTAAACAACAAGCCAGAGTACCAGCGGATTCTGGAGGGCAGGCCCAAAACGTGCGGCATGCGGTCCGGCAGGGTCTTTCTGGAACCGGGTAAAGCCTGCGGTCAACATAGCACCAAAGAGCATGAGGAACTGCTGGTTTTCCTGACGGGCCAGGGCGAGCTCCAGATCGGCGATCCGGCACAGAAGTTCGCTCCGCTCTCCGTGGGAGCGGGCCGCGTGGCCTATATTCCCCCCACGACTTTGCACGATGTTCGCAATACTGGTGCGGTACCGCTCGTCTATATCTATTGCGTGGCCCCTGCAGACGCCGATTGACTCGAACTGCACGGACGCATATAATGAATGGTGGGTTGGCTGCAATGGCGATCCCTGCTCTGTAGGAGAAAAGGCCGATGAGCACCGAAAAGGACAGGCAGTTAGCTCAGTATAAGTGGCACATCGCCGTCGTCTGCATCGTGTTGGGCGGAGTCGTTCTGCTCTCCGTCTTCACGCGGATCTTCGAGAACGTCGAACGACTGCGTGACTACATCTTCCTCATGGGTGCCTTGATCTTCCTGGTGGCGCTGCTGACCATGCTGTCACGCGTCTTCGGCATCGTCAACACCCTGCGGGACAACAGCTCCAAGATGGCGGACGCCACCCGGGCCCTGGAGAACATCCGGGACAGTCTGCTGCAGATCAGTCGCAGCACACGCATCAGCGAAGCCGTCAAGGCGATCGCGTTCCGCGAGGAGGACCGGCAGTCGCTGCGGGAAGCCGTCTTCGACAAACTCAAACTGAAGGACTTCGACGGCGCCTACGAGCTGATCGACGACATCAGCAATCGTTCCGATCATAAGGCGCTCGCTGATGAGCTGCGTCAGCAGGCGGACACGTATCGCAATGCCTCGGAAGATGAACGCATCGATCAGGCGATCGCGCACATCAAGACCCTGTTCAACAGTTCGCAGTGGGCGAAGGCCAGCGTGCAAGTCGAAAGCCTGATCCGGTCGTACCCGGACACGGAGAAGGTCAAGGCCCTGCGTCAGGAGCTGGTCGACCGGAAGGACGAGCGCAAGAAAATCCTGCTGGCCGCGTGGGATGACGCCGTCCAGCAACAGGACACGGACCGCAGCCTCGAGATTCTCAAGGACCTCGATCAGTATCTGAGCCCCAATGAGGGCCTGGCCCTGCAGGAAGCGGCGAAGGACGTGTTCCGGACCAAGCTGCACAACCTGGGCGTGCAATTCGGGATGGCGGTGTCGGATCGACAGTGGAATCACGCCCTGGAGATCGGCCAGCAGATCGTGAAGGATTTCCCGAACAGCCGGATGTCGGTGGAGATCCGGGAGAAGCTCACCGTCCTGCAGCAAAACGTCCAGACGCAACAGAACGTTCAGATGCAGCAGAACTGATCCTGCGATAGAAGTGCCGCAAATAGAGAAGGCCACGAAAAAGAGGAATTCTTTCTCGTGGCCTTTGTGTTTTCGTACTTCACGAAGCTTTACGGGATTCGCTCACTGGAAGTCGAAGAGCGACTGCGTCTTGATCATCGTGACCTGATCGGGATACGCGGCGAAGGTGTGGATGTGCAACTCGGTCCGCCGGGCTTCGAAATCCACGTAGCAGAACGGCTGCAGCGTATCCACTTCAAGTTCGGGATACTTCACGAACACGCCGCGATTGCGGGCGAAACGCTCCAGGTCAACATGACTTTGTCGATACAGATTGGCGCTCATTTTCTCAACCTGGAAGTCCGTCATGTAGCTGACGCCGCGGCTCAGGGTGCACTTGTGCGTGCGCGGTCCGCGGAACTGGAATCGCTCCACGAGCCCCCGGTGCGGCAGTTCCTGCCCGGGCGAGCTGACCACTTCGGTCAGGCACACGTCGCCGGCGAAGACGCTGACCACGTGCGTGCAACCCGTTACCCAGATCACGGCCTCGTACTTCTCGGTCTTGAGCTGCCGGTTGGCGTAGATCTGAAACAGCTCGGGATGCAGGGGTCTCTGAAAGAGGCTGAACGTCAGTTGATCGATACCTGTATTGATTTGTGGCGATTCCATCACTGCCAATACCCTCGAAAAGCCATCAATTATTAAGCGTATTATAGCAAAGCCGCCGCGTTGAATCAAGAGCAATATCAGTACTGAAAGAGTCGTAAATACCTCTTATGGGACGATTGTGCCGCAACTCCAAGAAAGAGAACGAGTAAGCGCGGCGCAGATTTTTCGCGAGGGATTTCGAATGGCTTGCAGCTTTCTCGTTCGCTCAGGCGTCGAAGAAAAACGCGTTCACGACGGTGCCAATAATGTCGTAGACGGCATGCGTGCCGGCGGTGATGCCGAAGCCGCGCATAGCGTACAGCACGGCGAAATACACGCCGGCCGTGGTCCGAAAAACAAACTTCACCGGCGTGAAAGAATCGCCTGTCTGCCAATGGCCGTCGATGAAGATGACGTGATGGTGCGCACTGAACAGCGCCGCGGACAGCATGACGGAGACGACGATCGCACTGGTGTGGCTCAGCCCGATCAAATCCTGAAACACGAACATCAGCACACAGATCAGAATCAAACGGAAGACCAGCTCTTCGTAGATGCCGGCGCCGACGCCGGTGATGATGCTGGCCAGCAGTGAGTGCGTCTTCGAGTCCTGATCGGCGGTCGACTGGCTGAGCAATTCGGACTTCACCTGCGCCCACGACGGTGTACTTTGGGCCCCCGTCTGCACCTGAGCGTAGAGATGATTGCTGTCCGGCCCGGCCGCGTCGCGCGGACCGATTTGCGGAGCGTTATGGAAGACCAGGCTGAACACAACCAGCGGGATCGCCAGCAGGATGCACTCGGCCGCCATGAAGGCGTAATCGCCGAGACAGAAATACCACGGCTTGCGGGCGGCGACCTGCAAGCCGGCCAGAATCACAACGACCACCGCCGGTGGCGCCGCCCACGCGACCCGGCTGCTGATCCCGATGTACTCCAGAAAATTCTGCAGCCAGACGAAGGCGACGACCCGCACCTGCGACTGGCTCAGGATATCGGTGTTGATGAAGAAGGTGCCGACTTCGTAGAAGACGATGAAGGGAATGAGGAATACGATGGCGTAGAGCGGCCGGCTGGTGCGCTCCAGGTAGGAGTCCGCCGGGTAATCCAGCAGCGGGCTTGTCGCCTTGCTCTTCTTGCTCTTTTTCTTTGAACCAGCCATCCGTGCATACTACGCGATTCGGCCCCCGTCGTGGGATGCCTCCGGCCTGCCACCGGGCAAGCTGCGGGGAGTTTACTTCAACCCGGCTCAAGTTACAATAGCGTGCATGATACGAGATCAGTTACTTGAGATGTACCGTCTGCTCCACGAGCGTTTCGGCCCGCAGCGCTGGTGGTCCGAAGAAACGCCGTTCGAGATCGCCGTGGGCGTGATCCTGATGCAGAACACGACGTGGGCGAACGTCACGAAGTCGTTGGCGAATCTCAAGGCGGCCGGCGCGTTGGAGCCGGCGGTTCTGCACGCGTTGGACCCCGCCGAGTTGGAGAAGCTGATTCGCCCCGCCGGCAACACCCGCGTGAAACTCAAGCGGCTCCGCAACTCCCTCCGCTGGCTCTTCGAGAACTATGACGGCAACCTGGAGCGATTGAACGAAATCGACACCCGCCGGCTCCGCGAAGAGCTGCTCGGCATCTCCGGCATCGGCCCCGAGACCACCGATTCGATCCTGCTCTACGCGCTGAATCGCCCCGTCTTCGTGGTGGACACGAACACCGCCCGCGTCGCCGTGCGTCACGCCCTGATCGAGCCGGAGATGACGTACGACAGTCTGCAGGACCTCTTCCAGTCGAACCTCGACCCCGACCCCGCGTTCTTCCGCGAGTTCCACGCCCTCCTCGTCCGCACCGGCAAAGAATACTGCCGCCCCACCGCCCTGTGCGATTCCTGCCCCCTGAACATGCTCTCCCACGACCCGACCGCCGGACACGAAGAATGACCTGACGTCGCCCCCAAATTCCGGCGACTGGCACCGGTGCCGCAGACTGATCCGCAGCGTTCTCAGGGGTGCTGTGCCAGGTCCCCGTGCAGCGTGACTTGGCGGACTCCCAGAAAGAAGAAGAGCCAGGCCAGGGTGGCGAGCGTCACTACCCCCACAAGAGGGACCGACAGAAGAGGGCGAAGAACCATGAACATCAAACCCACGAACGCGGCGCCGAGCAGAAAGCCGATACCTGACCAGCCGCCCGGGTGTCCATAGAACCAGGCGGCGCCCAGGCCGAAGATGGGAGTGACGAGCAGCGGAAACATCGGCAGCCAAAGGGGAATCGAGTGGAAGGTCAAAGCGGCAACGTCCGGCAGCCATGGGCTCACAGAATTCACCAGGAGCACGGGCAACAGAAAGATACCCGTCGATAATACCGTGAGGAGCGGCACGAGCAGTACGGCGACATAGAACCGCTCCCGCCGTCCGCCGCGGATCGGCAGCGAAGACAGCAGTGGCAGACCCGTGATTGGAAAGATGGCCGCTATCATGGCGGGAATGGCGAGCAGAGCAAGCCCGAAGCGAGGTACGTAGCCCGCAGCCAGAACAGCGGCAAACCAGATGAGTATTGCGGGAATGACCTTCTTCCACTTGGCCACCAACAGGAGGAGGAGCGGTAATTGGGTACTGTAAACCGCACCCCAGAAGTACCTGACGGGCGAAGAAGGCTTACCGCCTTGTATGAGATTCAGGAAGCAACTCTCCACGACCGGGTGGAGGGACGGCCAGTTGATCAATGCAGCCATCTGCCGCGTCTCTTCTGCGGAGGGGCGTCCCCGACGCAGACCCGCCAGCGACACCCGCGTGAACACCCGCTTGGCACGCCGCCGGCGGAACCACTCCGCCCGGCCCAGTTGCCACCAGACGCCCACTCCCACAAACACACCCAGCGAGATGACGAGGACCGGGTGCATCATGAGGGTGGCATCGAACCCCAACGTAGACGCTTCACGGGAACGCAGCAGACTCAGGAAGACAACGAGCACCAACGGATCGACCAAAATGCTCCCAAATGCGAGAGTGGCCGCAAACATGGCCAGGTAAACCAGTTCGGTGACACACAGGCCCAGGCACAGCATGAGAAACAAGCGGGCGGCAAAGGCATCGGGCGATCTGTGTACCCACGCAAAACCCAGTCCCCCCGCCACGCTGAGGGCGAGCCCAACGGTGAAGACGAATGTGCGGAGGTTCTCCCGATAACCCGGCAGATAGCAGGAGACGGGTTTGGCCAATATCTCGGCCTGGACCATCGCCACCGCCCACCCGGCGACCAGGGCCACGGGTATCAGCACGTTGAGTGCGATGCCCACTCCGAACCGAACCATCACGAGGCCCAATGCCACCAGGACGCCGACAAAGAAGTAAGTGACCCAGAGTTGCCAACGCTGGTACAGTAATCGCAAATTGGCCCGCAGGATGCTCATCGTTTCACCAAATCCCCCCGCTGCGCAATGCGATAGGCAGCAAATGCACAGACCAGCCATGCGGTGATGATGACCGCTGCGACCGGGGCGGGCGGGATCGACAGAAGCCACGGGCGGGCATATCCTGACAAGATGATGGCGGACACGAATAGTATCGCGAGGGTGAGACGTGCGATGATCTTCCTTCCAAGCAGCCATATCTCCAAGGCGCGGCCGACGGGGTAAAGGGCCGTCATCAGGAGCACCGCCCGCAGAGTCATCGGCTCTTCCAGAGGGCCTCGATGTGACTGCCCAATGTCAGAGAGCATGTGCTCCGCCAAGGTGGGTACTCCAGATACTCTGATGATGGTGAACGCAAGCACGACAGAGAGCATCATGATAAGGCCGTATGTCACTGCCAAAGTCATCGTTGCATAGAACCACGCGCGACGCCCACCGGCGAACAGGGACTGCTTAGCAATAGGATCAGGGCGAGAGGTCAATCCTGAGCACATGGCGACGTTGGCGATGAAGCAAGGTCCCGTTGAGGGCATATACCAGGCCAAGACAGCGGAAACAAGACCAATCGCCCCCACGAGGACTCCCATGCGACGCCCTCCCCGCGGAAGCAGCCAAGAGTAAAGCGTGCCCCAAACATCCTTAGCCGCCGATCCGGCCGTGCAGCGGCCGATGACGCCCAGGAAGAATTTGTCGGTCAAGCGATGCCGCATGATTCCCGGCCGCGCGGATACGGCACGCTCACCTCCACGTCCGTCTTCGGGAGTATCCTGCGCGGCGAGGTCTGCCTCTCTTTTCGGACGCGATGGCACGGAGCGAAACAGCTTGGGATTCCCGAGCAACCACCAGAAACCACATGCTGTCACCATGCCAAGAAGGGTGAGACGCGGGGCCAGATCGACAAGAAGCTCTTCGGCAAGGAACCGTTCTTCATAAACTAAATCCGCCCCCATGGCGAATGTGAAGAGCAGGCACGTCACCCCGGCGGGAATCCAATAGGACCTTGCAATGAAGCCTAACGCCGCACCGGCCAGGCAGACCGTCAGACCGCAGGCGAAAGCGGCGATCAAGAAGGCGCCGGCGCGGTCGGCAAACCAGGTCGACCACTGAATGTGGCCCCAAAAGGCCATGATCACAACGAGACCACCAGCAATGCCAACCGTGGAGAGGAAACGACGAACAGCGCCGCGATAGCCCGGCAGGCAGAACGCGAACAGCTTCGAGGCAATCGACCTCTGCACGAGGCCGGCTCCCATGCCTATAGCAAAGGCCAAAGTCATCAACAGGCCGCACGAGAGATTGCTGACGTGCGCAGCCTTCTGCCCGACCAAGAGAGAACCCAAACCAAACAAGCCTATGGGGACGAACATGCCGACTACGGCCAGATAGCACACCCAGAGCGTGGGACATTGATAGAACAGTTTCAGGTTCGTAATCAGAACATCCTTGGATTCGTTTCTCGCTTCCCGCATGTCATTTCCTCTCCACGATCAATCGGTAGAGATCCTCCAGGGGCAAGGGCTGCAACTCGGCCTGGCAGTTCAGGGCGGTGGCGGCGGAGTCGATGGCGGCGGGAGGCGTGTCGCGGACCGTCAGCGCGGCCTGGGTTTCGTTGCGACGGGACTCGACCACGTTGGGGAAAGGCAGCTCCACCGGCAGCGGACCGAAGAGGGAGGTTACGTTCACGCGGACATACTTTTCGCGCAGGTCGTCGAACGGGGTGTCGCAGAGGATGCGGCCGCGGTCCATGATCAGGACGTGGTCGATCACTTTCTCGACGTCACTGAGAATGTGCGAGGAGATGAGGATCGTGCGGTCCTGGTTCTGGATGAACTGCAGGAGCAGGTCGAGGAACTGGGCGCGGGCCAGAGGATCGAGAGCCGCGGCGGGCTCGTCGAGGATGAGCAGCTCCGGCTCGAAGCAGATCGCCAGCAGGATCGCCAGCCGCTGCCTTTGTCCGGGCGAGAGCGATCCGACGCGGGCCGTCAGCGAAATCTCGAAGTCGCGGATGTAGCGCTCCTCCAGCTCCGTATTCCAGGTCGGGTAGTACACGCTGACGTACCGGATCAACTGGCGGACCGTCATCCAGTCGAGCAGCTCCCCTTCCTGATGGACGTACCCGATCCGGGCCAGCTCCGCGGGGCGTAGCCTCCGTGCTTCGCGACCGAGTGTCAGGCACTCTCCTTTATCGGGCAGGTACAGGCCGATGATGTGACGCAGGAGCGTGCTTTTGCCCGCCCCGTTGGCGCCGAGCAGGCCGACGATGCGACCTCGCTCGACGGTCAGGTCGACGTCATCCAGCGCCTGGACCAGGCCGAACCGCTTGCTCAAACCGTGAATCTCGATGATGCCATCACTACTACTCATGCTCTTCGCTCCTCAATTGCGCACTGTGCTTCTCAAACAGCCGCTCGGTCAGCTCGTGCACTTCCTCTTCCGGGATGTCCAACTGGATGGCGGTAGCCACCGCCCGGGCGAGGACCTGTTCGAGCAGCTTGATTTTGGTCTGGGATTTCTGATCCTTGCGGACGCGGGCGACAAACAGGCCCACGCCCCGCCGGCGTTCGAGCAGCCCCTCCATCTCCATCAGCGTGTAGGCCTTGCTGATCGTCATGGGATTGACGTTCAGCTGGGAGGCCAGGTCACGCACCGACACCAACTGCTCTCCGGCCGGGAGCTGTCCCGCCATGATCTGCCGCCGGACCTGCTCGATCACCTGCCGGTAAATCGGCACCCCGCTATGATGGTCGATCTGCAACAGCATGTTACCGCGATTCTCCGAACCCAACGCCACTGTATTATTGTAGTAATACAGCATACACAGGGGTCCGTGGCGAGTCAATGGCGAAATTTGAGATTCTTCTAGCGGGGGATCGGTGGGCGATGGTTGATGTTTGATGGTTGATGTAAGAACTGGAGAATCAAACATCAAACCTCATACATCAAACTTGATTTTCAGAAGCGGTACGTCAGGTGGAAGGCGAACGTGGTGCCGTCGCCGCGGAGGATGTCCTGAGTGTGTTCGCCGCCGCCGGGGTAGCCGTAGTCTTTGTCGAAGAGGTTGTAGATGCTCAGCCCCGCGTCGAGGTGCGGGACGATGTCGTCGTAGGTGAGCGTCAGGTTCGTCAGGCCGAAGCCGCCGGCGGTGCGGCCGCTCAGGGTCAGCACGTCGCCGCGATACAGCGTCTCGATGCCGGCGAAGAGCTTCTTCTCGATCAGCGGGACCTTCAGACGAATCTTGGCCAGGTGTCGCGGCGAATTCGTCGGACGCTCTCCGGTATCTTCGAACTCGGAGTGCGTATACGAATAGCTGCCTGTAGTTGTCACGCCGCCCTTCCAGTGATGGGTCAGTTCGATCTCCGCCCCTTTGCCGATGACGGTGTCACCGTTGCGGAAGGTCAGCATGTCATCGGCCGGGTCGGTGTACTGCTCGATCAGTTTGTCCAGCTCATAATAGAAGCCAGTCAGCGCCAAGGTGGTCGCGTTCCCGAGCTTCTGTTCCCACACGACTTCAGCGGTCTGCATCTCTTCGGGTTTGAGGTTCGGGCTGGGCTTGGTGGTGTCACTGTCCTGATAGTAGAGTTCGTAAGCCGTCGGGGCCCGGAAGGCGGTGCCGTAGAGAGCCTTGACCGTCGTGGCGTCGGAGTAGTCGTAGATCAGACCCAAACGCGGATTCGTCGCGTCGCTCTGATGCACGTACTCATCGTAACGAACCCCCAGAATCGCCCGCAGCTTGTCGACGATCGGAAACTCATCCTGCGCAAAGATTGCCCAGTTCCAGGACGTGCGCTGATCGTCGAGATAGACTTCCTCGTCCCAGTTCTTCTGGTTCTGACGCTGGTTGTACTGTCCCTCGGTCCCCCAGGTCAGCCGATGCCCTGCCGGCAGAGTGTTGGTGAACGTCAGGTCGGCGGTCGACCAGCGCCCATCGTAGATGTCCTTGTTGATGACGATGTCCGGCGGGTCGCCCTCTTCGGCCCAGTCGAAGGCCCACCAGCCACGATAGTCCAGCATGTGATAGGCCGCGTGCGCGGACACGTCGAAACCCTCGGCGATCTGATTCGCATAAGCCAGCCCCAGGAGCGTCATCTCGTCCCGGCTGCTCGTGTGCGGGTCGGCGAAGACCGTCCCCCAGGGCGCCGTGGGAATTTCCTTCGTCATCGAGGCGCGGGCGGCGGTGAAGGTCAGGTGTTCCCAGGAGGCCTTGGCGAACAGACTGGAGTAACGCTGGCCGTCGTGGTGCACCTCGCCATTATGCGTAGAGGGATCGTCGAACTCGGAGTAATGCAGGGTGCGACCATCGCTGTCGAGGCCGGTCGCTGAAATGAGCACGTCGGGACCGCCGTCGAAGGCCGTGCCATAGGTAGCCCGCCCGCGGGCGGTGTCGTAGCTGGCCCCCTCGCCCTCGAGTTCCAGGGTCTTGTAGTCGCCTCCCTTCTTCGTGACGATGTTGATGACGCCGAACAAGGCGTTCGTGCCGTACAGGGTCGAGCCGGGACCACGAATGATTTCGACGCGGTCGATCAGATCGGTATCGATCAGGAAGTGGGTACCGATGGCGCTTTCGCCACCGACGTTCTCGTTGAGGCGGTGACCATCCAGCAGGACGAGGATGCGGTTGTTGTAGTCGGCGGGCCGGCCGAAACCCCGCACCCCGGCGTACCGGTAGTTGCGGTCGGAGGTCGTGTAGAAACTGCGCGTGCCCTCCAGGATGTCGGCGAGGGTGCGATAACCGAAGCGTTTGATCTCGTCCTGGGTGACGACGGTGACCGAGGCCGGCGCTTCCGTGACCTTCTGCTCGTGCTTGGTGGCCCCGTACACCGTCCGGACCTCCACGTCCATCAGGTCTTCGAGGGGCATCTCGAACAGGGCCGCGGGGACGTTGGCGTCAGGCACGGCCGCATGGACCGACACCGCCAGCCCCCAACAAAGCACAACGATCACCAGACTCCGGTTCGAAACGTGACGCACCATGTTCCCCCATGCGAACGTAGACCGATTCGTGGAGCGGTTCCCCCCCACGGACAACCGCTCCCCCGGACCACGTGCCTGTGTATCGGCCCACGCGACCCTCGGGATGAGTCCCGCGTGACCTTTTCCGCCGCGGCAGCCCCAAATCACGGCCGCCGGGACGCCGACGCCGCAGTTATGGGATGTTCCGAAGGGAATTTCCTTGTCGAAAGTGCGCAAGGAAATATACTGCGGGGCGTCTATTCTGATGGACATAATGGTGGGTGGGCACGTGTCAGGAGCGTCGCATGGACCCTGTGAATCCGGTCAACACGCAGGTGAGTGTCATCGATCCGATCAACCCGGCGGTCGAACGGGTCAAGCTCGTTCTGTTCACCCCCTTCGATCTGGGCCGGTGGTTTGTCATCGGTTTCTGCGCCTGGCTGGCACAACTGGTCCCCCACGGTAATGGTAATGGCCGATGGGACTTCGGCGAGAACGGGTCCAGTCTGGGCGAGGACCTCCAAAAGGCCAAAGATTATGTCGTCGCCAATTTCAACTGGCTCGTCCCGCTGGGGATCACAGTGGCCGTCCTGGGCATCGGGCTGGCATTATTCTTGACGTGGCTGAGCAGCCGGGGCCGGTTCATGATCCTGGACTGCGTGGCCCGCAACGTGGCGCACGTGCGCGACCCGTGGCACCGCTTCCGCAATCACGCCGCCAGCCTGTTCGGGTTTCGCGTAGTGGTCGGGCTGATCGCCTTTGCTGTCACGTTCGCACTCGCCGCGGCAGGAATCACCCTGGGTGTGGCCGCGAACGCGACCGGTTTCACGCCCGCTCCCATCGTCGCCCTGATCGCGCTGGGACTGATCTTCTTCGTCGTGACGATTCTCTTCCTCATCATCGGCCTCTTCACAACCGACTTCGTCGTCCCGATCATGTACCTGCACGGCGTGACTTGCACCCAGGGCTGGCGTATGCTGCTGGGCCTGCTCTCCTGGAATCAGGGCCGCTTTATTCTCTACATCCTGTTCCGGCTCTTTCTGGGCATTGCGATCGTCACCCTGGTGGTGGGCGCGACGTGCATGACGTGCGGCTGCGCCTGCTGCTTCCTGACCCTTCCCTACATCGGGACCGTAGTCACGCTTCCGATTCTCGTCTTCATACGGTCCTACTCGGCGTACTACCTGTCCCAGTACGGCCCGCAGTTCAACGTCTTCCCGGCCCCGGTCCCCGCAGCACCCTCGGCGCCCCCCGCGCCGCAGTCCGCCTGACGGGAACTCGGAAAATTCGAAATTCGAATCTCGAAATCCGAAACAGATACGAATGACCAAAATGGGAATGTCTCAAACCGGCTGGTAGGATGGGCCTTGGCCCATGCTGCCTCTATTGTCGATTCTGCGTATTGAACTCCTGCCCGCGCGTGCCGCGATGCAGGGTGAGCGTGTATTCAAACGTCTTCTTCGAACGCGGCTCCAACTGGAGCGTGAACTTCACGGTGTCCAGGTCCACCTTCTCGTACTTGTCGACCGACGCCTCCGGCTGGCGGATTTCCCACGCGGACGTGTCGAAGTTCCTCCGAATCTCGATCTTCACCGCGACGTCGCGCGTATTGCGCACCTCGACTTTGCAGACGCGAATCTCGTCCCAGCCCTCGACGTTGCGCTTGTTGTCAAAGCGGTAGGCGTCCGTCCTGTAGTCCATGAGCTTGGGTTCGACGACCACGTCCTGCACCGCCCCGATGTTCAGCTCCACGTCTTCATTGACGGGAATGTATTTGAACGCCGCCCACCCTTCATACGACAGGTGCTTCTGATCGTCCACACTACGGTAGACCTTCAGCGTCCCATCGGGTATGGGCGTCTGGCCCAGCTTGTGCTCGGTATCGTTCTTGAAGGAGAGGAACCGCACCACACGCGAGTCGTACCGTTCCTCTTCATATTTGTAGAGGTTGACCACCGGGATGCTGTTGACATCGAAGCTTTGCAGCCGCTTCGACCAGCCGGTCGGGATCGTCTCGGTGCCTTCGATCGTGTACAGGAAGTACTCGCTCAAGCCCTCCTTGACGACCTCCTTGGGCTTACTGCGAGCGTCGAGCCAAGCCCCTGCAAGTCCCGCGGCTTTCGGCGCCGTCAATACTGTCCCAGATGTGAGGTCGGGCCTGGACAACAACTCCTCCACTTGCTCCATACCGGGTCGACCATAGGGTTGCTCCCGCCGGGCCAGCGCGGCGATCTGGTCGAGAATGTGGACCCGGCCGACGATCAGGCGGGTCTGGGCGTTCTCGTAATCCTCGCCGCTGTTGTTTGTGACACGGACATACGCTTGCAGCCGCATCGTTTTCTCATCCCCCGACAGCGTCCCCATGTAGAACGCCCGCCAGGTCAGGCCGCTGGTCAGGTACGTGATCTCCATCGGCACCTTGCCGCTGACGCCGCTGGCAATATTCCAGAGCCCCAGGTTCTTCACGCGGGGCGGGAAGACCAGCTCCGCGATGTTGATCTTGTCGGCATTGGCTTTCGGGACCATCTCCAGGCTGGTCGGGTCGATCAGCGTATTCTCCCACGAGAATTGCAGGCTGTTGGCGCCCTCCTTGAGTGTCAGCGCCCGATTCTCACGAACCAGCGTCATGTCCGCCGAGTTGTAGATCGTCAGTTGCACCGTGTCACGCAAAGGCAACGTCACCAGATCCACCTTTGCCTGCGCGAGGCCGGCAGCCACGACCGCTATCAGAACCGCGAGCATGTATTTCACGTCGTTTCTCCCTTTGATCCCACGCCCCCACCTGTCACCCCCGCGGAGGCGGGGGTCCAGGACCTTCGATCCGTTTCTGGATTCCCGCCTCCGCGGGAATGACAGACAGGTAGGATGGGCCTTGGCCCATGCTGCCTCTATTGCCGGTTCCGAGCGTTGAACTCCTGGCCGCGCGTCCCACGGTGCAGGGTCAGTGTATACTCGAACGTCTTCTTCGAACGCGGCTCCAACTGGAGCGTGGACTTCACGGTGTCGAGGTCCACCTTTTCGTACTTGTCGGAAGACGCCTCCGGCTGACGCATTTCCCAGGCGGACGTATCGAAGTTCCGCCGGATCTCGATCTTGACCGCGATGTCGCGCGTATTGCGGACTTCGACTCGATACGTGCGAATCTCGTCCCAACCCTCGACGTTGCGTTTGTTGTCGAAGCGGTAGGCGTCCGTCCTGTAGTCCATGAGCTTGGGTTCTACGACCACGTCCTGCACCGCCCCGATGTTCAACTCGACATCCTCGTTGACCGGGATGTACTTGAACGACGACTGCCCTTCATACGACAGGTGCTTCTGGTCGTCCACGCCGCGATAGACCTTCAGTGTTCCATCCGGGATAGGCGTCTGGCCCAGCTTGTGCTCGGTGTCGTTCTTGAAGGAGAGGAATCGCACGACGCTGGGGCCGTAGCGCTCTTCCTCATATTTGTACAGGTTCACGACCGGGATGCTGTTGACATCGAAGCTTTGCAGCCGCTTCGACCAGCCATTCGGAATCGTCTCCGTGCCTTCGATGGTGTAAAGGAAGTATTCGCTGAGTCCTTCCTTGACTACTTCCTTGGCCTTTGGCGCCCTAACCGCCATCCTCATGGCGCCGCCTCTGCCCCCCATCATCCCGAGGCTTTCCGTGGTAGCCGACGGCACCGGCATTGCTCTTGGCACCATCCCCTCCGGTCGGCCGTAGGGATTCTCCCGCCGCGCCAGTTCAGCGATCTGATCGAGGATGTGGACCTTGCCCACGATCAGGCGGGTCTGGGCGTTTTCGTAGTCTTCGCCGCTGTTGTTCGTGACACGGACGTAGGCTTGCAACCGCATCAGCTTTTCGTCCTGCGAGAGCGTGCCCATGTAGAACGCCCGCCACGTCAGGCCGCTGGTCAGGTAGGTGATCTCAACCGGCACCTTGCCGCTGACGCCGCTGGCAATATTCCAGAGCCCCAGGTTCTTCACGCGGGGCGGGAAGACCAGCTCTGCAATGTTGATCTTGCCGGCGTTGGCTTTCGGCACCATTTCCAGGCTCGTCGGGTCGATCAGCGTATTCTCCCACGAGAATTGCAGGCTGTTGGCACCCTCCTTGAGTGTCAGCGCCCGGCTCTCGCGCGCCAGCGTCATGTCCGCCGAGTTGTAGATGGTCAACTGCACCGTGTCCCGCGTGGGCAGCGTCACGAGGTCCACCTTCGCCTGCGCCACGCCCGCGGTCACGATGAGGATGAGAACTACCAGTATGCGTTTCATATCGCTTCTCCTTTTGAGGTTCTTTCATCATCGCAGAGGTCGGGGCCGTTCCGGCGTGACGCCGGGCCGGATGTTGCGCCGGCTGTACTGCATGGTCAGTTCCCGAACCGCCGGGCCCTTGTCCGTGCGGGGCTCCAAGCCGATCTCGAACTCCAGCGTGTAGGCGTCCTTCCGCAGGTACATCATGTTGCACTTGGTCATCGTCCACTCGCCCGGAATGTGCTGGATCATCGTCAGCGAAGCGGGCTTATCCTTG
>CAYQXM010000020.1:0-61933 GCA_964421295.1 uncultured Pirellulales bacterium | reverse complement strand
CCAGAAACGCCACGAAGGAGACTGGATTCCCGCCTGCGCGGGAATGACAGGGTCGGTTCTGTCGTGTGATTATCCATTCACTTGTCAACAACAGGTGGTGACGAGATAAGTCGCTCGTCACTGTAGGTATCGAGTTATGCGATTACCAAAGACCGGAACCGTTGAAATCGCGCCGTCCATCCTGAGCGCGGACTTCGCCCGCCTGGCCGACGAGATCGCCACGATCGAGGCCGCCGGGGTGAACATCGTCCACCTCGACGTCATGGACGGCCACTTCGTCCCGAACATCACGATCGGCCCGCCCGTGATCGCCAAGCTCCGCAAGTGCAGCCGGCTCGCGTTCGACTGTCACTTGATGATCTGCAGCCCCGAGCGGTACGTCGAGGCCTTCGCCGCGGCCGGCGTCGACAGCATTACGTTTCACATCGAAGCCACCGAAGCCCCCGCCCGTCTCGTCGAGCGCATCCACGCCCTCGGCTGCACCGCCGGCGTGTCCCTGAATCCCGAGACCCCCGTCGCGAGCATCGCGCAAGTCGCCCCCCTGTGTGACATGGTCCTCAACATGACCGTCCACCCGGGCTTCGGCGCCCAGAAGTTCATCCCCGACGCCGCCCGCAAAGTGATCGAGATCAGAAAGATCGTCGGCCCCAACATCCGCGTCGAAGTCGACGGCGGCATCGACCCGACGACCACCCCCACCGTCGTCTCCTACGGCGCCGACACCCTCGTCGCCGGCAACGCGATCTTCTCCAAGCCCGACCGCCGCGCCGCCATCGACGCCATCCGCCAGGCCGCTACGCGGCCGTCCTGAGTGTTGAGTTTTGGGTCCTGAGTTTGACTGGAGGTGGGCCGTCCCGCTACGGCTCGGCCTTCGCCAAGACGAGTGCCCACCGTTGTTTTCTCCGACCATGAAGACCGCGAAGCATCCGTAGGATGGGCCCTGGCCCATGCTGTTTTTTCATGTGGCCCAGCCGCCCTCGGCTGGGGGCTTGTAGGGGCAGGCCTCTGTGCCTGCCCGGGGCGGCCACGGAGGGCCACCCCTACGACCCGCGCAGGCGGGTCAATCCTGATTCGCCCATCTGCCCCCCCGCACGACCGCTTCAATCGCCAATGATCAATCGGAAATCGTAAATCCAAACGCCTGACGCCGTCTCGTTTCTCTATTCGGGGTGTCGATAGACCTTGCCTTAAGCTAGGGTCTGTCCCTAGTATCCCCATAGTATCCCTATCGGTCCCCCCGCAAGAAGAAGCACCCGACGCCCCCAATTTTCCCCTCGATCCGAATCAGATGGAAATGCCAATTTTTTCATATCGGGACATGGGCTATTCTGCTATCATCGTGCCGTGGAAGTCGGATGGGGGGAGCCAGCGATGGGCGATTGCTGGAGCGTTAGCGCGAACGGGTCTTGTTGTGCTGTGATGCAATCCAATAACAGCGACCACGGGCAATGTGGAGATGAGACTAAATGTGCGATGAAGTTCTATGGGCTCGGGCCGGTACCGTGACGGGTGGCGTCACGAGTGTGCGCCAGGGCGACATTGTGGCACAGCCACGTCCTCCGCCTGGGCGCTATAGACAGGCATAGTTCGTCGATGGAATCTAAGTTGCACATGTGCGACGAACGCTCCGTTCTCGTCTAACAGAGGAGTTTGTCCGCATGTTGAGACTACAAGAGACAGTGTCACTCGTGAATACATGGAGGTAACGCATGACAAACGTAAGAAACGGTGCGGGACGGTTCAAGATTGTCACACAGTTCTTGATTGTGGCTCTCACTCTGATAACTCTGCCTCAGGCTCAGACAAGAGCCGGACACTGGGAAGAGGACCAGAGTCACGATATCGACGTAGGGATTGGCTCAGCCAATGATGGTGAGAATATAGTGCTCCCAGATACGAACTACTACTGGGAACCTGGGTTCGCACAAGTCAGCGCATCGACTGGTTTCGACTCCGTCGATTGTTGTGACTGGCCCGGCGATACTGTCAGCATGTCTGCTCTGGTCAGGATTTCTGCAGCAGACACGTACAGCTGGATCGGCCTTGACACTTCGATAGGCGGCGTGGCCTATTACAGTTGTGACGCTTACGGGTACGCTGAGGGAAGTGTGCATAGTAATGATCCCTGCGGTATGCGCGCGGGGGCGGGGGCCACGTTCGATTCTGAGGTGGGGGACCTTTACGAGTCTATCACGGCAGGTGCTTGGGCCGAGGTAGATGGAGCCAGCAGCTACTTCGAAGCTGATTGGTATCCCCAAGACAGGGCCAACGGAAACAGCTCTAACGCCGAGTCCTACTGTTATGCATGGGCTGAGTGGATTGTGGAGGTAAGCCCGCAATACAACCAGATCTATGCCGGCACCACCTATTTTGGTATCGGCGCTATCGAGGTGGAGGCGTACGCCGGTGCATATATGGGGACGCACTTGACGGGGTCAGGAGAATGCGGCTCCTTCGCTAGCAGCTCCGCATCTTGGGATATCGCCTTCACGCAATTCTGAATCGGAGTGTTGACGAGCCAGTTGCCGATGAATACTTGTCCTCGTGCGAAGGCATGATTCGCTCGGAAATCGACTGCCTCGTAGCGTAGGTAGACGGTGTGGGATCGCCGGGAGGAATCCGCCAACGTGGGGTTACCTCCCGGCGGACTCATAGCAGAATGGCTCGAATTCGGAGTGCTACGATCGGGCATGGAAATTCGTGGATCTTATGAGTGGAGAATAGTTATGATTGCATCCCGCAACAAGGTTAGGAGTGCTTTCCTGTTGTGTTTGATCATCGGGAGCACGACTCTCGTCGTTCGCGTGACACGGTCACAAGACGGCGTCCGCCTAGTCGGTCGTGGTGAGCCCAATGTCGTTATACCCAAGACGCCGGAGGCTTTACGTCCCGTAGATCGGCAGGTGATGAGTGCAGCTACACGGTCCTTTCAGTTGTCGTTGGAGATGAAGGAGAACGTGGATTTTGTCCTTACGCCTGCCTTGCAAGTGCAGGAGATCATGCGGCGCGGTGCTGTCATTACGTACCCTTCAGAGTGATTTAGGAATAAGACCTATGCAGACTCATCTCAGTCCTTTTCAAAAGAGTTGGTCGCTGCTCACGGTCCTGGTCGGCAGTCTCCTCGTGAACGCGGGACCCGCGCGGAACGCTGGGGACGATGTCGAGATCGTTCGGTTCGACACCGTCCTGGAACTTAACTCTTCTCTGCTGCACACCCATACGCTGTTGTTCGGGCGATATTGGGTTGGAAAAGACCACTACGTGATCGCTATTGTTTGGGCAGAGCCGGCAAGCACCGGAATGAACTTCCCCGTCAGACCGATGACGTTGATCGTTCGGAGCGACGAAAGGCTGTTTTCGGTGACCAGCCAGGTACAGCCGATGCTTGCGGGAACCTTCATCAAGCCCGTATCGGCGCCAGGGCCCTTTCGTCACGCCCTCAATGCTTACCCGATCACGGATATGCGATTTGCAGAACGTGAGGCCCTGAGGTCACGGATATTCCAGAGCGATTTGCAGGGCGTTGACATCGGCGTCGAAGACACCTGGCATGCTATCCACCTGGAAGGACCGGGAAACGCCGCCGGCATGAAGAGGTCCGTTGCGGAAATAGATGTCCACGCCAGCGGTGGGCACCTCGACACGCTGAAGTTGCTGGACGTGAATAGTGTTCTCATCAAGAGCATCGCGTACCAGTATTCCTCCCGAAATGCCAGTGTTTTCTTGGAGCGGGAGAAGGTGCTGATGCCGGAGAGATTCCTGACCGTCGGATACAGCGGCAGGGGTGTCACGGTCACGATCGGTGGAAAGAAAAATACCTTCATGGAATACCCTGCGTTGTACCATCAGGGAGGCAGGATGTGTTCCATAGAGTACCGCCCGCTCAGAACCCAAACTGATTTGTTGCCTATGCCGGCGGGCATCGTCGTCCGAAAGGCAGACTCTCAAGATCTTTTGCACCAAGCACAGATATCGGATTATATAGCATTGAGCATGCCCCGAGGGGAGGTCTCGACGGCCGCCCACCGGTTCGCCGACTTCGACGCCAAGGAAATGGACGTATGGCGCATGTTGGAGCGACGCTGGCTCAGGCCCCCCGACGATGTGAATGGCACTGATCTGGAGGTCTTGGTGGAGGCGCGTGCCCAGTTTGAAGCCTCAGACCCGCGTGGAATGACAACTGGAGAGCAACTCAAACGAATCAACATGCTCCTATACCTGGATTTGATGCAGAAGCATCCCGATCTGGCGAGACATTTCCAGGAATATCTCTCTGTCCTTGTGGCAAAAGGCTTTAGACAGATGGTGCTCACAGGTGGAGGCAACATGATTGAAACGACGGCCCACTGGGGCTACTACGCCCAAGCGAACGTCTTGGCAAGCCGATGGATAGAGACGAGTCTCTCTGTCCAGGATCCAAATGCAATTCTGACCTTTGCCGACGCGCAGGTCAAAGCATCCGGAAACTGGCTCGTTGCCCAATTGCTCGAGAAATCACTTGAATCCGGGGGTTGGCAAGACAACAGGCTTGCCGGACAAGTACTTCGATGCAAGGCCCTTCGCAGGTTGCGCGAAGGTATCCTAAAACCAGAATCACTGAAGAACCAGCGAGCCAGGAGCGAGGCTGCGTGGGTGGTAGCATCTGTTGGCGTTGACGATCTGACCAAAACTCTCAAGCGTGGCCTGATCGCAGCTAGGCGGACCCTTGCTGATCTCGGGAACCTCTCCAAGAAACATGAAACACTCAGAGGACAGTTGATTGAGATCGAAACAAGCCTTGGCGATCCGAACACCCCGTGATGACCGGAAGTTGGAGGGTGTCTGTTACATTTTTCGAGTCGGATGTCTACAGAAAGGAGAGAGCGTGGCCCCTGCTTTGGAAGGCGAACCAAAGGACGCATCATGATTCGCCCCTACATTGGGGTGGAGTCGAGGTAGCGGAGGAGGGTGGTCATGTTGCGGAGGTAGGTCCGGATGGAGATGGCCATCTGGGGCTCGGAAGGCGAGAAAGGGGAGGTGTCGTAGGTGTCGCCTACGGTGGTGCGCGAGAAGTCGCCTGGAGTCACGTCCTGGGGGGCGTCGGACTTATAGGGGTGACTCGTCGACGTCAGACGCGAGAGCCAGCAGCCGCGGCTGTCCAGTGAGGCGATCAGGCGTTCGATCTGGGCCTCCGATGGAGCGTATCCCGGCATTGCAGCCGACGTACTGTAGAGGCGCGGCAGGCTGTTGGGGTCGATGCGCAGGGGCGAGTTCTTCGTGAGGGTGTCACGCGGGAGAGCCTTCGTCGATTCCAATTGTCTTCTTAGAGCGTTGACATCGATCGAGGCGAAGGAGGAGTAATGGCGGATCGTGTTGGCGGGGTTGTCGTCCACGTAGTAGCGGCCGTTGGTCACGTTGGACCCCGTGCGATGGACGAACAGCGGCTTGTTGGCGCCGGGCGTCACGAACCGCGGGTGCGAGCCGTACACGCGCCCCATCGAGGCGGGGAACTTCACGGAATCCAGCCAGTCCAGCGCTTCGGGGAGGCGGGCGAGGAACTTGGCGTCGCCCGTCCAGGTATAGAAGTCCAGGCAGTGACGGATATTCGCCGCGGTGGCGGTGGTGACCAGCGCCTGGGGCTCGTAGCTGCGCGCCGGGGCGGGCTTGAGGTCGAGGGTGTACTGTTCGCCCCAGCCGGCCTGCGGGGCGGGTTGCTGCGTGACCAGGAAGGCGTTCATGGCTTTGGCGATGGGGTCGCGCAGACGGGCCTCGCCCAGAGTCTGGTAGCACAGGATCAGGAAGTCGAGGTTGCCGATCATGACGTCGTCGTTGAAGGTGATGAAGGAGCTGTAGTCCGGACGGCCGCCTTTGGAGAATTCGTCCGTGCGCGGGTAACGCTGCGGCCAGCCCCCCATCGGATACTGGCTGTCGAGGACGAACCGAATGGCGCGATCCAGAGCGGCCTTGAACCGGCTGTCCTTCTTTTCCATGTAGATGCGCAGCAGGAAGCGGGCCGCGTCGGTGGTGGTCAGATCGTCGAAGGTCGCGTTGCCGTAATAATGCTGGAACTCCTCCAGCCGCCAGCCGTTCTTGCCGACCGTGGCATACCACTGGCGGAGATTGGCCTCACTGTCCAGGTCCGCTGCGTAGTTCCATCCGCCGGACGCGTGCTGGGCGAGGATGAGGGCTTGGGCGGTTTGTTCCGCGGTCTGGTAGTAGTATTCATCGCGCGTGACATGGTAGGCATCGAGGAACAACTGCCCCAGCGCCGGGGTGCCGGGAGGCTGGATCCAGATCATCGTCCGGGTCGCCTCCATCTCGCCCCAGCGGCGGGACAGGTCCGGCAGGTAATTCCAGACATAGCCACCCTTGTAGCTGACGGTGCCCGTCATGAAGGCGGTGGCACGCTTCATGGCGTCGAGAACCTGCGCGCGGTCGACGGCCCACGCAGAACTCGCAACCAGACCCAGCACGGCGATCGCAACGCGAAGCAGGTCTTTGACGCGGATATGGCGATGAGTTCCGATCATGTGGGCCAGTATATCGCACCACGGCCTCGGGGCCAAGCATATCGACCCCGAATCGCGGGTCGGGGGGGTCTGGACGCCGGCAATTCTCGCACTATAATCCACAGCGGAGTCAGTATACTGCGATTCACTCATGATGACGCAGAGTTCATGTTACCTCTCAGAGAGATGACGGAATGAAAAGAGGTCTTTTGTTGAGCGTGGCGGCGTGTCTGGCGATGACGACTGGGGCCGAGGCGGCGGGGACGTATACGAACCCGATCCTGTCGGGGGACTGGTCGGACCCGGGGTTCATTCGTGTGGGCGGTGACTATTACTCGGTACGCTCGTCGTTCGGGTGGCAGCCGGGATTGCCGATCGTACACAGCCGGGACCTCGTACACTGGGAGTACATCGGGCACGGCTTCACTTCGCATCCCAAACTCCTGCCGGGTGACACGCGTAACGGCATCTGGGGCGTGGAGATGGGGTGGAACCCGAACACGAAGCAGTTCCTGATCTACGCTCCCGCGCGCGACGGCGAGGTGTACGTCTACTACGCCGACAAGCCCGAGGGGCCGTACCAGGTGAGGAGCCTGGGGACAAACCTGGGCATCGACCCCGGCTTCTTCGCGGACGACGATGGGCGGCTCTACTTCCTGACGAACCGCGCCCTGATCCAGGAACTGGAACCGAACGGCCTGGCCATCAAAAGGCCCACCAAACAGATCGACCGCAAGCCCTACCGCTTCTTTGAAGGGCCCGACATCTTCAAGCACGGTGGCTACTACTACCTGCTGTTCTCCGACGGCGGCACCCTGCCCCACGAGCCGAGCACGATCACCTCGCTCCGCGCCAAGTCACTCGAAGGGCCGTGGGAGTCCGACCCCTGCAATCCCGTGCTGTTCTCGACGGACAACGGCGCCCGGTTCGAGAGCCCGGCGCACGGCACGCTCATCGACACGCCCTCGGGTCAGTGGTACATCGCCTACCACGCGCACGAGCCCGCGTACTACACGCTCGGCCGGCAGTGCCTGCTGGAGCCGATCGCGTGGACCGCCGACGGCTGGTGGCGACCAGTGGGAGGCAAAGTGCCGGTGACGTCGGCGCAGGCCCCCGCCCTGCCGCCGGCGCCGCTGCGCCTGCAGCAGTCGGATGAGTTCGACGGGCCCGATCTCGGCCTGCAATGGTTCTTCACCTGTGCGCCGGACTTTTCGGGCAAGGCGTGGTCGCTGCGGGAACAGCCGGGCTTGCTGCGTATCCGCACGCAGAAGGGAGACCTCCATGCGCTCGAAGCGCTGCCCGGCGTTTTCCAGCAGCGCGTGATCGACAAGGCCTTCGCTTTCGAGACGCGTGTCACGTTCGACGCCCGCGAGGGCCGGGAGGCCGCGGGGCTGCACATGTATCATGACCCGCTGATGAATTTCTGGCTGGCGACCACCGTCACCAACGGCGAGAAACGCATCGCCGTGGGCAAGCACACGCTCGGCGTGCGTCAGGATCTCTGGTCCGTCGTCAATCCGTACGGCGACCGGCCTGTACACCTTAAGATCGTCGTCACCGATCCCGAGACCGCCACCTTTTTCTACAGCGCCGACGGCAGGGACTGGCGACAGCTCGGAGAGTCGATCTACTTCGGCGCCTCCGGCCACCACCTTCGCGACGGCAAACGCGGCGACCCCGACCTCGGCTGGGTGGGCCGCTACAAGGAGCGCAACCTGTCGGGCGAGCAGATCAATGGCCTGCCCGAGAACCAGCGTCAGGCGCAGCGTATGGGCAACACCTGGACCGCAGCCACGTTCGGCGTCTTCGCGGTGCAGGACGGCGCCGTGAGCCAGAAGCCGACGGATTTCAACTACCTCCGCGTCAGCACCGGCGCGACGAACGCGGGCGGCCGTGTCAAACCATGAGTGAATCGGCAGGTACAGTCGGGAAAACATGTGCTCCCGTGAGCGGGGGCGTTGCATATTGAGGAGAATTTCAATGTCACTGTGGAAACAGCTTCGCTTGTCGATCATCCCGGCCCTGGTCCTGGGCCTCGGGATGCCACTGGCCGTCACCCAAGCCCGGCAGACCGCGGCGCCGGCCGGACCGAATGTGCCGGAGATTCCCGTCCCGCGCATCAAGACAGCCATGGGAATACAGCCCGGCGTGAACGAGCTGCCCGTGCGCCAGGAGATGCCCGACGTGATGGTGATGAACGACGGGACGAGAGTCACCACCGCCGCACAGTGGCAGAAGCGGCGCGAAGAGATCCGCAAGATCCTCGAGTACTATGCCGTCGGACAGGTGCCGCCGGCACCGGGAAATGTGAAGGGCAAGGAAGTTCTCTCGGAAACGGCTCTCGACGGCAAGGTGAAGTACCGATTGGTGCACCTGACGTTCGGCCCCGAGGAGAAGCTCAGCCTCGACATCGGGATTTTCACACCGGCCCAGGGCGGTCCGTTCCCGGCGGTCATCATGATGGGCTCCGCCCCTCCGGGCAGCAAGTCCCTGCCGCGTCTGACAGCGCCCCCCGGGCCCAGCCAACGCGGTCTGAGCGCCATGCAGGTGGTATGTCCCACGGTCCCCACCTCGGTGGCACCGCCGGAGGGTCCCACCCGTGACATCTTCGGCAACCCCATCACCACGCAATCCGTCGCGAACCAGTTCACGGCCCTGTTCGCCCGCGGCTACGCCGTCGTGGTCTACTGCTACACGGATTGCGGCGAGGATACGACGCTGCGCAACCCCGACGGCAGTTTTGCCTTCCGCAACACGCGTTTCTTCCCGGCTTATCCGAACTACGACTGGGGTCTCCTGGCGGCCTGGGCGTGGGGCGCCTCACGCATCACCGACTATCTGGTGACCGATGCCGCGATCGACAAGACCCGGCTCATCATCACCGGCGCCTCGCGCTGCGGCAAAGCCGCCATGGTGGCGGCGGCCTTCGACGAGCGCCTGATGGGCGCCCCGATGGTGACCGGCGGCGGCGGCATGGGAGCCTATCGTTTCGCCGGCGCGCGCAGGAGCGAGCCCCTGGAGAAAATGGTGAGGAGCTTCCCGAACTGGTTCTCTCCCAACCTGCGCGAGTTCAGCGGCCACCGGGAGAGACTGCCGTTCGACCAGCACTGGTTCCTCGCGTTGGCCGCTCCGCGTCCGTTCCTGGCGCTGGAAGGCGACACCGACACGATTTCTCTGCCGGAAGCGGTACGACAGTCCATTCTGGGCGCGCAACCCGCCTATGCGCTGTTGGGCGCCAAGGACCGGCTGGGCGTGAACTACGCGCACCACGGGCATGCGGTGACGCCGGAAGACTGGACCGCCCTGATGGACTTCTTCGACAAGTACTCCCGCGGCAAGAAGATCGACCGCACCTTCGATCGTTTCCCGACGGAGGCCGAGCTCGACGCGGCCCTGCAGGCCGCTGAAGCGCAACGCAAAGCGGCGCCGCCGATGAGGCCAGTGACGCCGACCCCGCCGAAGCAGTAGGATCGGCTGCAATCACCTGCGGGCGCGGCGCACTCTGCGCCGCGCCGGACCCCAGTGGTCACGGATTCATCCCTACCTGTTTCAACAGCCAGGTCCGCTCCGCCTTCGTCAGTTCCGGCACGCGCGGATGGCCCATCTCCTTAATGATCGTCAGTTCCTTGGGCGCCGTGATCACGTTGTAGGCGGAGAACGTCGAATCCGGCGGACAGGTCTCATCGTTGTAGCCCCAGCCGTAATGGCCGGGAATTCGGATCCGTCGGGCGAAGTTCACCGCATCGTAATAGCCGGTCGTCTTGATCTTCGCTTCGCGCAACGGATCGTTCGGCTCGTTGAACAGGATCTTCGGCCACCCGCCCGCGCGGCCGTGCAGGTAACCGGTCACATCGCAGAACGCCGGGAAGGACGCGACACACGCCGTCACCCGGGGGTCCAGCCCCGCGGTCACGATCGTCAGGAATCCGCCCTGGCTGCCTCCGAGGCCGACCAGCCGCTTGCGATCCCACTTCGGATGTGTCACGAGGTAGTCATTCGCGCGGAGGCATCCCATGAAGACCCGCCGGAAGTAGAAACGCTCGGGATCCTCCAGCCCCATGGTCGCATACGTCCCCGGCACCGGCGGCGCGGCCTGCGACTGTTCCGTCGGGATGACCGGCATCTCGTGGATCCCCACGTTCAGCACGATGAATCCCCGGTCCGCCCACGTCGTCTCCTTCCCGGGCCCGCGCACACCCGCCCCGGGCGGGATCATCATCGCCGGAAAGGGCCCTGCGCCCCGCGGCACGCAGAGAATCCCGTAGAACCGGCTCGTCGTCCCGGGCGTCGCCCCGATGTTCTGCAAACTCACCTGGTACGCTTCCACCTTGTCCGTGGCGATGTTCGGCAGCGGTGTCAACTGTGCATCGATCGGCAGCTTGGCGAGTTCCGCCTTGGCCTTGTTCCAGAAGGCATCGAAGTCCGGCGGCTCCACCTGTGTCGGCCGGATCTTCTCCGGCGCAAAGGCCGCCGTTACCAGTCCGCGCCCGCCACGGCCACCCGCCGACGAGATGGTCACGACGCACCGCAGAAAGCCCGGTTCCTTCAGCGTCCCGCCCTCCACGACCAGCACGCCGCCGTCCGGAATCACCGCGCTCTTCGACTCCGCCGGCATCATCTCCGGCCCGATCGTGTAGTTCACCGTCGTCCCCGCCGGCGCGGCGATCGTGAACTTCACCGGCTCTCCGGGGACATAATTCCAATCCGCATGGTCCGCCGACACCTTGACAGCGGGGCTTGTCCGCCCGCCTGGTCCGGCCGTACCGCCCACCGTCGCCTGCTGTGCCGGGCACACCGACACGAGCGCAACCACTATCGCTATCACAGCACTGAAGTGTTTCATACAGCTCCTCTTCAAGAAGTCGGGTTCACCGCACGCCGCTGCGCGCCACGCCCACTTTCCATCCTATTTTGGCGCCGGCTTCCATCCATCCAGCACCCACGCCGGATCGCGATAATGCGCGATCAACTCGCCGTCTTTTTCCGCCGACAGGTGCTTCACCCACTGCGGCCAGCCGCTCATGTCGTAGGGCGTGCCGTCGGCCAGGTTCGTCGTGTGGAACTCCAGGTTGCTCGCCCGCCGGCTGCTCCAACCCTGCGGGGCCAGCATCTTTCCCAGCCGGCACTCGATCAGTGCCACCTCGCTCGCGCCGCTGCCGTTGCCCAGCGTTGCCGATGTCACGCCGGGCGCCCCGTCAAAGGTGCACTCCACGAACACGAACCCATGATGACTCACGGGGTTCCGCGGCTGGGTGAAGGACGTGCGGTTGTTCAGCGTCTTCAAGATACAGCGCAGGAAATAGCAGGGTCCGTCGCCCCACATGAAGTCCGTGTCCCCCTCGATGTACACATCCTCCAGGTAGGCCTTGCCCGTAATCTGGAGTGTGTCCTGGAAACTCCTGAGGTTCATGTGCGTCAGGATTGTGCGGCTGCGGTTCTCCCCCGTCTGTCCGCGGACCTCCTTGAAGATGATCGCCTCCGCCTGCGAGCCGCCCTTGGCCGTCGTGTTGTGAATCGTGAAGTTCGTCAGCGTCACATCGCTCGAATTCAGCCCGATGAACACGCCCCGCCGGTACGATCCCCCGGCGGCGACCTGCGGGTTCACCAAGTTGGGTTGAAACTTCTCATTGGTCGCATAGGCCACCACGGTCTGTTCCCGGTCCTCCCCCCGGAATGTCACATGGTCCTTCTCGACGAAACGGACGATCTCGGTATAGACGCCCTTGCGGAGGAAGATCGTCCGCGGCCGGGTGTTCTTTTCCGGCACGAAATCGATCGCCCCCTGCACTGTCGCGAAATCCCCCGTCCCGTCCGCCGCCACCGTGATCCGTTCGGCGTCCGCCGGCGGGGCTGATGCCTTGGTGGAGAAAGACCATTCCGTCTTGCCGCTGATGCCGGCACACGGCGTCCCTGCCACGCTCAGCACGCCGGGATCCATCTGCACGTAGTACTTCCGGCCGTACGCCAGCTTGCCGGCGTGCGGGTAAATCGTCGCGCTCTTGTCCAATACGAGCACCGGATACGCCTGCAGAGGAGTCCCCCCAAATACATAGCCTTGCCGGTTCAGGGACACATTGACATCGACCGTGTCCACGAGCTTGTCATCCCCCGCATCGTAGATCCGTATCGTCCCCGCCGTTCCCGGCGTCGGTGGTTCATCGGACGTCAACGTCAGACGCGTGTCCACGCACACCCCCGCCGCTCCTGGCGCGGGCTGCCGTGACAGGACCCGCTTGTCAGACGCACCCACCGCCCAGGCTGTGTTCGAGCTAACGCCACTAACCAGAATCACGGCACACAATAACGACAACGAATGTCCAGCTTTCATGATTGGCCTCATTCAGATGCAACTAGGGTCTCTTCCACATGCCGTTCTTTTCCATCCAAGAGAGCCAGCGGGTGGGCCAGTCTTTGGCGGCGCCGGCGAGCAATTCGAACGCGCCGTGGCCGCCGGTGGCGATCTCGTAGAACTCGACCTGGCCGCCGACGGCTTGCCAGCCGGACTGGATCGACTTGGCGAAAGCGAAGGGCGCGGTGCGATCGTCCTGGGCGTTGCCGATGAAGGCGGGAGGCATGCCCTGGCTCCGGCCGGGCTCTGCCTTGATGGGCGGGTAGGCTTCGATCTGTTTGCCGTTGGGCCAGGGGCTGAGCAATGTCACGAAGTCCGGTCGGCAGCTTTCACGCTCGACCGGGTCCTTCGCCTGCGGATCGCCTGCTCCGTTCTTCTCCAGATGCGTGGCAAGGCTCAGGATCAGATTCGCCCCCGCGCTCCAGCCCATCATGCCCACGTGTTGCGGGTTGATACCCCATTCGGCGGCGTGGGCCCGGACGAACCGGAGCGCGCGCTGGCCGTCAGCCACGGCGTCGGCCTCCGGGTCCTTGGACGCCGGGCGGAGCCGGTACTTCAGCGATACCACCGCGATCCCTTTGGGTATCATGATGCTGACGGTGTTGTCCGCCCCGACGAGGCGCGTCAGATGATCGTAGGCGCCTCCCACGCACGCGATCACGCAGGCCCCGCCGCTCGCCGCCAGTTTCTCTTTCGGCGGCAGGTAGACCAGCACGCCGGGAATGGTCACGTTGCGGATGCGCCCCGTGCCATCGTCGATCTCGGGCCTGGCGTCCATCACCTGCCCCGGCGCGGAGCCCTCCCACAAATTGAAGCACAGCGGCTTGCTCGCCCCGCCGCCTTCCAGCGGCACCTCCTTGTCCAGTCCCGCCGCCCATCCCGCGGGCACCGCGGTCCCCGGCGGCGCCGCCAGCGTCAGGGCCGCACTGATACCCATCACCGCCAAAACCATTGAGAGTCTCATCACAGTTCTCACCTTCCGGTTGTCGTTCATAGATTCTCCATGTCACTGAATTCGCCAAACAATACCCCCACCGGGAGCCACCTTCAACACCCATTTTCGCGAGCCGTCATCGCTTCAGCCAGACTGATGGCGATGCCCGCCTGGACGGCACGGGCAGGCGCGCTGGTGACTTTTGTTTGGCATTTTTGATGGATTCTGGTATACTCCGGCGGTTTCATTAACCGGATACGTGGCCGCCGACCGATAATATGCCTCAGACAGGTCCTGTCTGAGGGTTTGTCCACCGGTAAGAGCCGGCCCCGCCTAGGCGAGGTCAGGCTCGCTTCGCAGAGGTCGGGGCGGCCCATCGCGGCCGTTTTTTACATCCGTCGCGGGCCCCGCGCGAAGTCGGGGCGTAACGTGAGCCGTACGAATGCCGGTGAAATGAGTCATCTTGCAGCTATGACGAAAAAGGCCAAAGCCACCTGGAACGGTTTCTCGCTCAAGCCCCGCCGGGAGATGCCCGAGGGGTTGTGGACGAAGTGCCCCGCCTGCGAAAACATGCTCTACAAGAGCGCCGTCGAGCGGAACCTGCACGTGTGTCCCGAGTGCGACCACCACTTCCGCCTCAGCGCCGACCTCCGTATCAAGCTCCTGGCCGACGAAAGCTCGTTCCAGCCGCTGAGCGAGGACCTGGTCAGCAGTGATCCGCTCAACTTCCAGTTCCGCGGCACGACCTACAAGGAGCGTATGGACGCCGACGCCCGCAAGTCCGGCGCGAAAGAGGCCATTCAGATCGGCACCGCCTTCATCAAGGGCCGGGGTGTCGTCTTGGGCATCATGGAGCCCAACTTCCTGATGGGCTCGATGGGCGCCGTCGTCGGCGAGAAGTTCTGTCTGGCTGTGGAGAAAGCCGTCGAGGAGAAGCTGCCCCTGGTCGTCGTCGCCTGCTCGGGCGGCGCCCGCATGCACGAAGGCGTCGTCTCCCTGAGCCAGATGGCCAAAACCTCCGCGGCGCTGGCCCGCCTGGACGCCGAGAAGGGCATGTTCATCTCGGTGCTGTCCGATCCCACCACCGGCGGCGTGACCGCCAGCTTCGCCATGCTGGGCGACGTGATCATCGCCGAACCCGGCGCCCTGATCGGCTTCGCCGGCCGGCGCACGATCGCCGAGACGATCAAGGTGGAGCTGCCCGACGATTTCCAGACCGCCGAGTTCATGCTGGAGCACGGCTTCGTCGACATGATCGTCGCCCGCAAAGACCTCCGCAGCGAAATCGCCCGCCTCATCGACTACTGCGGCAAAGCGTAGTCACAATGGCTCGTGACATGGGCTCCGCCCACCGCTTCCGTCATTTGCCTTCCACGCAGAACAGGTGCTTCTCGCCGCGGATGAGCAGACGGTCGAGCACCGGCACGGGTGAGGCCGCCACACGCTCACCCATCGCGTTCTGCGCCAGCAGCTCAAACTTTCCCTCGATGCGCGCCACGAAAACGGTGCCGTCTTCGCGCGCCGCGTAGAGCTTGCCGCCGGCAATGACCGGCGAGGCGTAGAAGATGAGGCTGGACTTCGGGAAGGCATCCCGCCAGATGGTCTTACCGGTTTCAGGATCGAGGCACTCCACATCGGTGCGGTCACGCACCAGGTAGAACCGGCCCTGGTAGACGATCGGAGTGGGAACGAACGTCCCGGTATCCTCACGGTTCCAGACACGATGGGTCGCCGTCACGTCGCCCTGGCCGCCGAGCTTGATCCCATGCAGCCGGGGCGTGCCCCGGTCGGACCGGCCCGCCGCCACGATCACTTTGTCACCGACCGACACGGGTGAAGCGACGGTGGGCCAGGCACTCTGACGCCGCGGATTGAAGTCGCCGCAGGACCAGAGCAAGCGGCCGTCGGCGGGATCGTAGGCCGTCAAATGCTCGGCGCCCCAGACCAGGAGGTTGTCTTTGCCGTCGTAACGAACCAGGATCGGGGTCGCGTAGCTCTGGTCGCATTCGGTGGGCGTCGTGTAGTTGCGCGGCACTTTCCAGAGCACCTCGCCCGACGCCTTGTCGAAGGCCGCGACCCAGGACTCGCCATGGTGCATGCGGGCATAGATCACGGCCTTGTCGGTCAGCATGGGCGACGTGCCGGCATCGAAGTTCCGCGTCTCAGGGCCAAAGCGTTCGGTCAGATTGATCTGCCAGCGCACCGTGCCGTCCAGATTGACCGCCGCGAGAGTGCCGCTGTTGAACGTGGCGAAAATACCCTGGCCATCGGTGACCGCGGAGGCGTTGGCGGCGGAGCTGCTCGCATGCTTGCCGGGCTTCGCCGGGCCGAACGTTCGCTGCCAGAGCGGCTTGCCCTCCCAATCGAAAGCCAGGATGGCATCCTTATCCTCCACCGGGGCGGTCAGATAGATCCGCTTGTCCCAGACAATCGGGGTGCCCGAGCCCTTGCCCGGCAGCGGCGTCTTCCACAAGACGTTGTTGGCGTCCCACTTGACCGGGTAAACACCTCCGGCGATGCTGCCGTTGTCGCGGCCCCCGCGCCAGTGCGGCCAATCCGCCGACGTCTCCACCGCCCGTAGGCGCGACGCAACGACCAGAACCAGTATGCCAGCCCATATCACAGCACTGCTTTTTCCCATGCTCATCCAGACTCCCGTATCTGAACTTCCAGTAGCGTTATATCGTCAATGCTCACCGCACCCGTTGAGCGGTGTGATTCCCCGATTATAACACATCCCGCCGGAGAAATTCTTCAGCACATGGAACACCTTGCCCACGGCGTGAATCTTGTTGGTAGACGTGGACGTGACATGGCGTCCGTGCGGTTGGGACGGGACTTCAGGCCCGTCCGGGCGAACGCAAGAGAGAATAACAAGAACCCATCGCGTGGTCTGGGTCTGCGCTTTTGTCACAGGGTCAGGTCCGCTGCGCCGCGGAGGCGGGCAGCGGACCTCCTTGATTTTCCCCTTGCTCCGTACGCGTAGCCGTCTACAATGAGGCTCCGTAGAGAGAGCCTTGGGCCGTTCATCGGCCGACGGTGAAAGGAGACAACGATGCACCATGGAAAGATCACGCCGGAGATTGCCAAGGGGTTGCTGGCGTTGCGGAAACGGATTGCGGCGGCGGAAATTCCGTCGTCGAAGCTGGATGAGACCATCAACGTCGCGGTCTGGAATATCCGCGAGTTCGGCAAGAAACGGCGAACCGACGCGGCCATCCACTACATCGCGGAGATCCTGGGACAGTTCGACCTCGTCGCCATCGTCGAATTGCGGGACGACCTGACGGACCTGGGCCGGGTGCTGCCGATTCTGGGCCCGAGCTGGGACATCGTCTATTCGGACTGGAACACCGACAGCGGCGGCAACGACGAGCGCACCGCCTTTCTCTTCGACGGACGTGCCGTGATCTTCAATGGCCTGGCGGCGGAGATCGATGCGCCGCGCCGGAAGAAAGGAACGGAGTATCTGGCGACGCAGTCGTTCTGGCGCCCGCCGTACATGTGCTCCTTCCGGTCGGGCAATTTCGACTTCACCGCCATCGCCACACACAGCCGCTGGGGCAAGGGGCTCGAAGGCCGCAGGGCGGAGCTGCAGATGCTCGCCGACTGGATCAAGGTGCGTTTCACGGACGCATGCGTCGAGGATCGTGACCTGATCGTGATGGGCGACTTCAACACCCCCAAGATCGGCGACGACCTCTTCCAGGCCCTCACCAGTTGCGGCCTGCAAATCCCGGAGGCCCTGGTGAACTTGAAATACGGCAAGCAGGCTGTCCCGGGCTCCAATCTCGCCCAGGACGCGCGGTACGATCAGATCCTGCACCTGCCCACGATGGCGAAACGTTTCACCAACGCCGCCGGGACGCTCGACTTCTTCGGCAGCGATGCGAACATCAAGACCCTGTTCCCGGACAAAGACTACACGCGCACCCAATTCAGCTTCCAGCTTTCCGACCACTTCCCTGTCTGGCTGCAGATCAAGACCGACATCGACGGCGAGCGTTTCACCCAGATCATCCAGAACCGCAAGAAGAAATGAAGACCTCGGAGCAGGTGAGATGAAGTACGTACTGGTGGGGGTGCTTGGCATGATGGTCTGGAACGCAGCCGGATGCAGACCTGCGGTGGAGATCATTGGGCATCGCGGGGCGTCGTACGACGCGCCGGAGAACACGATGGCGGCCATCCAGCTAGCCTGGGACCAGGGCGTCAACGTCGAGGTGGACGTTTATCTCTCGAAGGACAATCGCATCGTCGTCATTCACGATGCCTCGACGAAGCGCACGGGCGGAGTGAATCTGAAAGTCAAGAACACCGCTGCCGCCCGGCTGCGCGAGCTGGACGTGGGGTCGTTCAAAGCGCCGCAGTTCGCCGGCGCGCGGATTCCGTTCCTGGAGGAGGTCCTCGCCGCCCTGCCACCCGCGCGGAGGCTGTACATCGAGATCAAGTGCGGCCGGGAGATTCTGCCGGAGTTGCGCCGCGTTCTCGCCGACAGCGGCAAGATGTCACAAGTGGTCATCATCGGATTCGATCTCGCGACCATAGCGGAAGCGAAAGAGCTGATCGCCACCCCCACGTACTGGCTGAGGTCAGCCGTGAAGGACAAGAAGACGGGCCGGCCTCTGCCGCACGATCCCAATCTGATCCGGATAGCCAAAGACGGAGGGCTTGACGGTCTGGACGTGGCTTATGCGGGCGTCACGCCGGAGTGGGCCCGCGCCGTGAAAGCGAGCAGATTGGAATTCTACGTCTGGACCGTGGACGACCCCATCGAAGCCCGTCGCCTGACCGGGCTCGGCGCCGACGGCATCACGACCAACCGCCCCGCCTGGCTCCGCGAACAACTGCGAAACTGACGAAGTCCGGCTGGGTCTCAACGGTACGGCAGTTCCGATACCGGGGTCGTGTTGAGCCAGATCGATGTCGGACTGGCGGCCAGCCCGCTGCTCAGCCAGAGGCAGCAGGCGGTGAAGGCATCGGGGCGACCGTCGCTGTTGCAGTCGCCCACGGCCACATCCCATGCGACCGTGCTGCCCAGCCGGGCGCCACTGTCACGCAGCCCTCCCATACCATCGTTGAGCCAGACCCGGCTCGGCGGCGTGGAGTGAGCGACGAACACATCGAGTGTCCCGTCGCCGTCGAAATCAGTCAGGGCTACGTTTTCGCCTCCAGCGCCGCCGAGGTTAGGTCCACCAGTAAAATGCCCGTTGCCGTCGTTCATGTAAATCCGCCCGCTGCGGTTGGTATCCTGAATCCCCATGATGAGGTCCGGCCGCCCGTCCCCGTTGAGGTCGGCTAGATCGAGGCCGTGGATGTGTGACGCCCCTTCGTCCAGGAGCTGGCCGCTCTCGTGATAGTTCCCGTTGCCATCATTCAGCCAGACGCGGTTGGGACATGGCGTGCTGCCATTCCACCGCCAGCCGGCGGTGATGGCATCGAGGATACCGTTGCCGTCAATGTCACCCAAGGCGATGAGGGAGAGCTGACCGGTGCCGATGGTGCCGTCGCCCAGCCGCTGGCCGGTGTCACGAAAGCGATTGTGTCCATCGTTGAGATAAACGCGTGACGCCGCATAGCTCTGCAAGGCGAAAAGGTCGGGGGAGCTGTCGCCGTTGAGGTCCGCCAGCCGGATAATGGCGAGATTGGGGGTCTCGGAACTCTCGATGGTCAGCGGCTGCGACGTGAAGTGGGCCGAGCCGTCGTTGATCCAGACGGTGGTGCCGGTGAGCACGTCCAGTCTGCCGTCGCCATTGAAGTCGTAGACGGCGGGCTTGCCGGAAGCACTGGCCACCTTGGTGAGGCGCTGGCCGGTGTCGGTAAAGAGCCCCTGGCCGGTGCCGGTGTAGACGCGGTAGTCCCCATCGTTGCCGACGAAAGCGTCGAGCGTCCCGTCGCCGTTGAAATCGGCGAGCACCACGCTGCGGCCGATCGCGTTGTTGAGGCGCTGTCCAGTCTCGACGAACTGGACGGCAGGCGACCGGCTGGCCTGGGTCGTGCCGCCGTAGACACCCATGTCGATGCGTCCGCCGTTGGGCGAAGGCTCCGCCCCGACCGCATCCGCGGCGCTTCCCGCGTCGATGCAGGGGCTGGTCTTCGTGTCACGCACCCAGGCGGCGCGGTTGGGGTCCCAGCAGGCCGCGGTGGATTGCAGGTGGTAATCACCCGGCGTCCAGAGCGCGGCCGGGTGGTTTGTGTGGTTGGGATCCGTCCCACCACCCAGCCGTGCGAACTGCGGATCGGTGTCGATATTCCCCTCACCCGTGTAGCCGCCCTGGACACAGCAGTACGTCACGCGGGCGCCCGTCGTCACAATCTGGGCACCGCCAGGCAGAGTGCTGTTGAAGTACAGAATGCAATTGCGCAGTGTCACCTGTCCCGAAAGGCCGCACTCCGCGTTTTGCACGATCGTGCAGTTCGTCAGTGCGGGCGACGTCCCCCGCGTCTGCGGGAACACCAATTGGACACCCGCCGCGCCATTGGCCGCGATGAGGCAGTGATCGATGGTCGGTTGCGCCCCGGCGAGCAACTCGATGCCGGAGCCGGTGTTCTCGACGATGTGGCAGCCGCGCAGCGTCGGCTTGCCGCCCGAGCACCACAGGCCCGTCCCGCCCCCGCGGATCGTCAGGCCGGCCAGAACGCACGCCGCCGTCGCGTTCTGCAGCTTCACGACCGCGTCCGTGCCGTTGCCCTCGATGATCGTCTGGGCCGTGAGATTCGGGTCGGTGGGATCGCTCGCTTGCAGGGTCACGTCCTTGCCGGCGATGGTGACGTTCTCACGGTACGTCCCCGGCGCCAATTGGATCGTGTCACCCGCCTGCGCCGCAGCGACGGCCGCCTGGATCGTCGGATACTGCTCCGGCACGAGTTTCGGCTGGGGCACGTCCAGTGCGAACAGGACACCGAGGTTCTGCGAGCCGCCGGCAGAGGTCAGACCGTAAAGGGTCGTGCCCGACAAGAACGGAGCGCCGATGGGGTTCTTCCCGTCCGAACCGGTAAAGGTATGCAGGACGCGATAACTCGTGCCGTCCGTCCGCATCTGAAAGACGACACCGCAGTTGCTCGCGCCGCCGCTATTAGTCATGCCATAGAGGATCGAGCCCGATTGCACCAGGGAGCCTGCCATGGGCGCTGCGCCGTCGGCGGCACCGCCCGCGAAACTGTGGAGAACCTGGAAACTCGTGCCATCCGTGTTGATGCGGAAGATGATGCCGAGATTGGCGGCGCCGCCCGCGCGGGCCAGGCCGTAGAGCACTGAGCCAGATTGGATCAACGAGCTGTGCGAGCTGCCGCCGTCATTGCTGCCGCCGACGAGCGTGTGCAGCAGCTTGAAGCCCGTCCCGTCGGTGCTGATGCTGAAAATAGTGCCGAGGTTGCTGCTGCCGCCACCGAAAGTCATGCCGTACAGAAGCGCGCCGGACTGAATCAGGTTGCCGGGCGACCAGGTCCCATCGGTAGCTCCGCCCCGGAAGTGGTGCAGGATTTGGTGCCCCGTGCCGTCGGTGTTGACCTTGAACACCGTACCGCCCCAGAGGCCGCCGCCGGCGCTCTGATCGCCGTTGCCACCGCAGACGGTCATGCCATAGAGCGTCGAGCCGGACACGATCAGCGAGTCATACGGCCACTTCCCATCACTGGGCGGACCAGCGAATCGATGCACGACCTGAAAACCTGTTCCATCCGTCTCGATGCGGAAGACGGCCCCGTTGACACTCGTGTTGTTCTCGGAGCCGGCCATTCCGTACAGCATCGCTCCGGATTGAATCAATGTGCCGTACGGCCTTGAGCCATTGACGCCATTGGCATCAAAGGCGTGCATCAATTGAAACCCGGTCCCGTCCGCGTTGATCCTGAAGATCGTGCCCGCGCCGGTGGAGCCACCGGCCATGGTCATGCCATACAGAACCGAGTCGGACTGCATGAGCGAACCCAGCGGCTGCGCCCCGTCGCCAGCGCCGGCCGCGAAGTGGTGCAGGACTCGGTAGTCGGCCCGTGCGGCCGAGGGCAGGCCCAGCAGCAAGGCGGCAAGACTGCTCACCAGGATCATTCGAGTGGATTGTGTGCCCGTGGTGGACGTCATCATTCTTTCTCCTTGTCACGGCTTCGGCGTCGAAGAGGATGGACTGCTTGAAGGTGTGTGGACGAGTGCAAACCGCACGACGAAGGCGTCGCCGCCGTACGGGTTCGTGCCGCCTTTGAACGTGGCGTCGGTCGTCACGAGGAAATCGGTCGAGGTGGTGTTGCCCGCCAGGTAGATCGATTCCTCCCGGCATAACAGAGCGGACGCCACGTCGTTGCCAATGCCACCGAGCAGCGTGACATATCGTAGTGACCGCGCGATCGGATCAAACAATGCGACGAACAGGTCTGCCTGCCCTTTGTGAGTGGCTCCGAGCGCGCCGGGTGTCGCCGGGAGGTCAGCCGATTCCGTTTGTCCGGCCAGGACGAGCCAGCCGGACTTGTGAACGGCAACCATGATGCCACCGGCCGATTTCCCGCATCCCAGCAGCGAACCGTAGAGCAGTTTGCCGTCGCGGGGATTGAACTGAGCAACGAACCCGTCGGTTCCGCCTTTGGGTGAGCGGCAGAAGGCGTCAGTTGTCGTGGAAAAGTCGGTCGAGCTCGTCTCGCCAGCGACCCAGACATTGCCGTCGCGGTCCACGGCCACACTGCGGGCATAGTCGTCACCACTGCCGCCGAGGTAGGTGGCGTATTCGAGCGCGGTGCCGGCGGAGTTCAGTTTCGCCAGGAACCCATCGGTTCCGCCACGTTCGTTCGTCGAGCCGCCTTTGAAGGACCGGCTCAAGGCGTTCGCCGTCACCGGAAAATCCGGCGACGTCGTCATGCCGGCAAAGTAAACGTTCCCGCCCGCATCGACGGCCAGGTTACCGCCATAGAAGTCGGTGCCGGAGCCGCCGATGTACGTGCAGTAAACCAGCTCGCGGCCGTCCGGGCTCAGTTTGGCTACGAAGATGTCACCGTGGCCGGTGGTATCCTGGGCCTTGAGGGTGGTTTGAAAAGCACCGCTCGTGACGGGGAAATCCTTGGAGGACGTGGCGCCCAGAACGTAGGCATGGCCTTCCGCGTCCACGGCGATCTTGCCGCAGATGTCGGGGGCAGTGCCACCGAGGAACGTCGAATAGATGATGCGGTCACCCTGGGGGCTGAGTTTCATGACAAACGCATCGCCATGGGCGGCGGAGCGATCGGACGGGCCTCTCAGCTTTGTCTGGAACGCGCCGGGCGTAACAGGAAAGTTCGGATTGGTCGTATTGCCAGTGACGTAGATGCAGCCCTCTTTGTCCAGCGCCACGCCATGGGCGTAGTTGGCTCCGCCGCGGGCCCCGAGATAGGTCGAGTAGAGCAACGCCCCCGTCGGGCTGAGCCGGGCGAGGTAGACGTCCGTGGGCGTCTTGTTGAGTGCGTCGGGCGTCAGTGGGAAATCCTGTGACCGAATCGGCGCCGTCACGACGATGTTGCCCTGAGCATCTACCGCCAAGCCGTGAACACGATCCTCGTCCTTGCCTCCCAAGAGGGTCGCGGCGTCAAGCCGCAACATCGTGTCTGTTTGGGTCTCCTGGGCTGCAAGACTGGTCGCCAGTATCAGGGCCAGAGCTGCAACACAAGTAACATGCCTTCTCATGAGATGCTCTCCTAAAAGGGACTCGCCATGGACTTGCTCGCCTCAATCGTGTTGCCGTACGCACCCAGGTTCACGCGGCCGCCGTTGGGCACGGGTTCCAGGCCAAAGGACGCATTCGGATCCCCCGCGTCGATGCAGAGGCTGGTCGCGTCGTCCAGGACCCAAGAACTATTTGTGCTATCCCAATGTCCGGCCTGCGACTTGAGATGGTAGTCCCCCGGGACATAGGTGTTCGGATCGGTCCACGTGCCCGTGGCCACGAACAGCGGGTCGGCATCAAAATTGTCCAGGCCTCCGAAGCCATTTTGTATATCCGAGTAGGACACCGTGACATTGCCACCGGTGATCTGGACATTTCCCGCGGCGTGGCCGTTGCCGCAGAGGATCGAATTGGTGATCGTGAATTCGTCGCCGTCGAGGGCATACCCCCGGTTCTGGGCAAACGTGCACTGCGCGAGGTCGACCTTGCTGTAGAGAACGCGCCGGCCCTTCACGGGTGTCGAGCGCAGGCCTGCCCCGCCGTTGCCCGCCACGGTGCAGTGGTCCATACTGAGGGTGCTCTCGTCACTGACCTCCACGCCACAGTCCCGGTGGCCCGTGATGACGCAGGAACTCAACTGTAGCTTGGCCCCTGGGCAGACGATGCCATCCGTCCCACCTGCGATGGTCAGGCCCTGGATGGACCGCTGGGCCGTTCCTGCGGCAAGGGTCACCGTACCGGCCAGGGTCGTCAGGGACACGACCGCGGAGTCCCGGGGATTGGCGGACCGGATGGTCAACGGCTTGTTAGGGAGGGTCAGGTTCTCATTGTAGGTGCCTGGAGATATGAGGATGACCTGGCCGGCCTCGGCGTAGTTGACCGCCGTCTGGATCAGGCCAAACCGCTGCCCGGTGGAAAGATTGAAGATTGGCCCGTTCGAATTGGGCAGTATGGATCGAGCATCCACCCAATAGACTTCGTTCTTGCGATCGGACGTGTACCGGCAGAAGAACAGGTATTTCCCGTCGGGCGACAGCCCTGGGAACACCTCCTGCGAGCGAGTGTTGACAGGTTCGCCCAGGCTGAACGGATCGGTCCAACTGCCGTCCGCCTGGCGGCAACTGAAGTAGAGGTCGCCGACGTCATCAAGGCTGCCTGTGCGGTTCGAGGAAAACAGGAGGTAGCTCTCGTCAGGAGCGATGAATGGGGCCCAGTTCAGGAAGGGAGGCAGGTTGATGTTGCGGGGCAGCAGTTCGGGCTTGGCGTATTCGCCGTTGATGAGTTCAGCCCGGTATATGCCGCCATCGTTTTGCGGACTCGGCGCGTACGCCATGAAGTAAATCGTTCCGTTTCGAGTCAACGTGGGCTGGAAGGCCAAACGCAGTTCGGGGTATCGGGCCACCAGATTCACACACTGCGGTTCGCCCCAGCCATCGCCTTTCTTCTCGGCATACCAGATATCGAGGTACGACTGGCCTTCCTGTGAGACGGACGGACCGGGCGTGTCCGCGTAGAAGTAAACCCGGCGGCCGTCGGGCGATAACACGGGCATGAGACCCAATGGGACGGCCCACGGCGCGGACCACCGGCCGTTCTCCAGGCGCATGGTCACGCTCAAGGAGGGTCCCTCGTCCGGCCACCGGTTGGAATACCAGAACACCTCGTTGCCATCCGGAGAGAAGGACGGTGCCCTGTGCTCCATGGTCGCGGCTGTCGAGACGATCTCCGGCGCGAAGACCGTCGGCGTGGCGCCCGGAAGCGGTTGCCCAAGGTAGGCGCCCGTGAGCCGATGGTAGTCGATGCCGATCGACAGCGAACGCCGCTCTTCGCTTTGCCGGAAGAGGACGGCATAGGGGTAGGCTTCGAGGACCGCATTCTCCTTGTCCGCCCACTCCGCCGGCGGCACGTGCATGGCGACGATCCGGCTCGGTTTGATCTTCCGCGCGATGAACTCCCGCGTCGCCTGGGAGCGGTCGAGATAGTTCAAAAACAGAAGATCGACGGGCGTCTCATCGAAAGGATAGGCGTTCAGATGGACCAGGCTGTGCTCCACCGTGGCGTCGCCCAAATGAAGGAAATGGATGCCGCCCAGGTTGACGATGAACGCTAGATTCCTGACCTGCTCCTGGGAGTTGCTTCCTACCCCGTCATCCGGCCCGTGGGCCAGAGCCAGGACTTCGACAACAATTCCATCGATAGTCACTTGTTCACGGGATCCAGGCTCAAGCTTGATCTCGTGAATACGGTCCTGGATCTGAGCAAAGCCTTCCTCCTGGCGAAGAGGATCGACCGCCTGGGTGTGAGCGATGAGCCGGCACCGCGGGTTGTTGCGCAGGTGTGCAGCCACCAGCTTGGGATTGAAGTGGTCGGCGTGGGAATGGGTGACCAACAGGAGATCGACATTGGCGAAAAGTCCGCGTGCCTCCGTCAATTGGGCGAGCAATACCTGAGACGGCGTAAGAAAGGGCGAGGCTCCAGTATCGAAGAGCGAGTCGACCAGAACCTTTGCTCCGCCGTGCTCCACCAGAAAGCCTTCATTGGCAACGTACGTGATCTGGGGCACGTTGTCGGCCAGAGCAGATTGACTGTTCACCTGCGCCGCAAGGCCGACCGCCAGCAACACAGTCAGGGCTCCAATATTGGTAAACCTCCTTCTCACGGAATGATCTCCTGCAAAGGATTCGCTATGGCCTTGCCAGCCTCGGCCGTGTTGCCGTACGCTCCAAGATTCGCTCGGTCCCCATTGGGCGCAGGCTCCAGACTGAAGGCCGCATTCGGATCGCCTGCGTCGATGCAGGAGCTGGTCACATCGTCCAGAACCCAGGAGCGGGTCGCGCCATCCCAATGTCCGGCCTGCGATTTGAGATGGTAGTCCCCCGGGACATAGGTGTTCGGATCGGTCCACATGCCCGGCGTCACGAACAACGGGTCGGCATCGATATTGCTCCCCCCGCCGAAGCCACCCTGCACGTCCGAGTACGAGACAGCGACATTGCCGCCCGTGATCTGGACGTTCCCTGCGGCGCTGCCGTTGCCGTAGAGGATCGAATTGGCGACCGTGAATTCGTCACCGTCGAGGGCATACCCCCGGTTCTGGGCAAACGTGCACTGCGTGAGGCCGACCTTGCTGTAGAGCAAACGTCGGCCCTTCACCGGCGTGGAGCGCAGGCCCGCCCCCGCGTTACCCGCCACGACACAATGGTCCAGGCTCAGCGTACTCTGATTGCCGACCTCAAGGCCACAGTCCCGGTGGCCCGTGATGACACAGGAACTCAATGTCAGTTGAGCCCCGGAGCAAGCGATGCCATCCGATCCGCCGGTGATTGTGAGGCCCTGGAGGCAGCGCAGGGCCGTGCCGGCCGACAGTGTCACGGCGGCAGCGCTGCCGGCGCCCACCAGGGTCGTCCCGGACACGACCGCCGAATCCTGGGGCTTGGTCGAGCAGAGCGTCAGCGCTTTATTGGGCAGCGTCAAGTTCCCGCCGTACGTGCCGGGGTCGAGCTGGAGGAGCTCGTTCGGCTGAGCGTAGTTGATCGCGGTCTGGAGGAAGGCGAAGCGTTGCCCGGTCGTCAGGTTGCAGATCGGACCGTCCGGATGACGAAACGTCGTCATGGGCGTGTCCATCAGATAGATCGGCGGGAAACCGGCTGTCGTATCGACAAGGGTACGATAGCGCGCGACCTCACTGATCCCCATATGCATCAGGACAATCACCTTGGGCTTGAGATAGTCGATTACCTGCCATGCCGACTGTATGCCATAGTCGAGGATATAGCAGTTGAGGATCGCTACGTCGATGTGCTCCTCGGCCATCTTCAAGGACTGGAGCTCGGCGAGGTTGGGCGTGTAAGCGTCACCATTGTGGTAAACTTTGACACCTCCGATGGAGAAGACAAAGCCGAGGCTCTGGGTCACATTGGCCGTGTCGTCTCCGTGCCTGAGCCGGATGACCTTGAATTCCATACTCGCGGCGGCGACCTGTATCGAGGAGCTGAAATTCGGCATAGCCGTGATGACCCGGCCGGAGGTCCCCGTGGTGCCGGCCAGGGATGTCACGGCGTTGCAGACCTGGGCCGGCCCGATCAATGTCGCGGCCGGATTGTTCGTCAGGTGTTGCGCGACGCAGGACGCGTTGAAGTGATCGCCGTCCTGATGGGTGGTCAGCAGCGCATCGACGTGGTCGAACGGCCCGGTGGCCTCCTTCATCTGGGTCAGCACCTCACTCGGCGGCACCTGGTAGAAGGTCCAGCCGCCCTGATAAATGCCGTCGATCACGACCTTCTTGCCGCCGCCGCTCAGGAGAAAGCCCTCGTTGGCGATATAGGTGATCGTGACCGTCGGTGCATTCGGATCGACTGCCACGGTGTTTCCCTGCTCCTGTGCCGCCAGGCCGGTCGCCAGCGCCAATGTCACAGTGACGATAAGCTTTCTCATTTCGGTTGCCTCACCTAAGTCTTCTTTCTTGCATTCGATGACAACAATCAGTTCAACGGAGAGATCACCAGCAGCCGGCTTTCCAGAGTCTTCTGGAACACGATGCCGTTGGAGTAGACGCTCAGGAATTGTGGGGCCGTCGTCGCGAGTTGGGCGGGAGCAAGGTGCATGCCGATCACGTACCTGGGTCGGATGACATCCCGCACGAACGCCTGCGTGGCCGTACTCAGGTCGTAGCCGCTGATGAACAGGACATCGACTCGTCCGGTCAGGTTCAGCGCCTCGTACCGGGCCTTGTTGGCGTCGAACCCGGAATCGCCCGTGTGGAGGATGCGGATGCCGTCAAGGTCGACAAGAAACGCCATGTTCTGGCTCCCGGTCCCAGTCGAGTCTTCCCCATGGGTCATCCTTGTCACCTCGATTGGAACCCCATGAGGAACCACGGAGGTCGTCTGGCCTACCGACAGCGACAGACCCACGACGCGGTCACCCAAGCTCGTCACATTGGGAATCTGACTCGTGACCTGTTGACAGGACAGGAACGCCACCTCCGGCCGACTCGTCAGAAGACTCCGGACGAGGGAGCCGGAGAAGTGGTCCGCATCCTGATGCGTGACGCAGAGGACATCGAGGTCGCCGAAAGGTCCCTGCCCTTCCCTCATCTTCTGCAGCAGCGCCGACGAGGGAGCGGCATAGACATTGAAACCGTCCGAGAAGACCGCATCGATGAGAACCCTTCGAGTCGGCCCGATCAACAGGAAGCCTTCATTGGCGACGTACGTGACTCGCAGCGACCCCGCTGGCACAGTCTCGGTCGGGGACTTGCTGGCCTGCATCGCGCCCCCGTAGGCGCCGAGGTTCAGGACGGCCCCATTGGGATCGGGCTCCGGCCCGGTGGCTTCGTCGATATGAGCCGCGTCGATACAGGGGCTGGTCTGCTCATCCTGGACCCACGCCGCCGTGACAGGATCCCACCGACCCGCCTGAGATTCCAGATGATAGTCGCCACTGATCCACGCGCCGGCGGGGTGATTCGCGCCGTTGGGCTCCGCCCAGGCGCCCAGACGTGCGAACAAGGGATCCGAGGCGATGTTCCCCTCGCCCGTGAAGCCGCCCTGCACGCAAGAGCAAGTGACGCGAGCGTTCGTCGTCACGATTTGGGAACTGCCGGAAGGTGTCCCGTTGAAATACAGGATACAGTTGCGGAGCGTCGCCATGCCGAAAAAGCCGCACTCGGCATTCTGCACTAGCGTGCAGTTGGTCAGCAACGGCATCGTTCCACGCGCCTGCGTGGGCACGAGCTTGACGCCGGCCGCCCCGTTCGCGGCGACAACACAATGGTCGATGGTCGGTTGGGTTCCGGCAAGCAATTCGATCCCCGAACCGGTGTTCTCGATGATCTGGCATGCACGAATGACGGGTTTGCCGCCCGTGCAGCGCAGCCCGGTCCGGCCGCCACGGATCGTCAGCCCGGCCAGAACGCACCGCTCGGTGCCGTTCTGAACAGCCACGACCGGGTCTGCGCCGCTCCCGACGATGACGGTACCGGCGGCGACATTCGGATCGTTAGGATCGATCGATTGCAGGGTGATGTCCTTGCCCGAGATCGTGACACTCTGCGGATAAATTCCGGGCGCCACCTGGATGACGTGGCCCGGCTGGGCGCAGTTGACTGCGGTCTGGAGAGAGGTGAAGCGATCGCCCGTGGTGAGGTTGTGGATCGGTCCGTTGGGGTCCGTCGCCCCTGCCGGGGCGTCCCGCACGCAGCGTACCAGCCAGCCCATCGTCTTGGTGGAGTAGCCGGCGGTGCTGTCCATCGGGGCGTCTTTCCACAAAGCCCGCCGCCAGGCATAGGGGGCGCTCTGCTCGGAGGCGGTCCACCAGTGGGTGAAGTCGCCGAGGCCGAGGAATTCTCCGTTGGCGTCACGGTTGCCACCCGGAAGAGCGGTAAAGCCGCTGGCGTTGGTGGCGTCCGCATTGGGGCTGTTCCAATGAGCCGCGCCGGCCTCCTTCAACTTGCCCTGCGCCGCTTTCTCGCCACCCAGATAGTTGATGAGCGTCGCCCACTCCGCGTCGGTGGGCACATGCCAGCCCACCGGGGCAAGGCCGCGGCTGTCGGCGACGGCGTACCACGTGTACAACCGGGCATAGACCGCCACGTAGTTTTCGTCACCGTTGTAGGCCCACTGATATTTCGGTGTGCTCGCGTTGCGTATATCCAATGTGGCCGGCTGGGTCGTGCCTATGGCGTCGCCATTGCGGTACCGGGTCGTCTTCAAGTCCTCGGCCATCCATACCTGCGTGCCGATCGTGACCGTTCCATACACGTTGCCGTCTACATCGGTTATGGTCGCGGCTTTAGACGCGCTTCCAGGAATCGTGAAGCTGATCGCCAGCGTGGTGAGCCAGATGCCAATGAGTGCTGTTGTACGTTTCATCTTGGAGTCTCCGGTGAAGATTTGCCGGCGGCCGTTGTTGCGTCCGGCGTATATATCCATCTAAGGGCATCATAGATCGTCGGGAACGGGACATGCCCTTCGTCCTCGTACGTTCGTTGCTTGATCCGCAACGTCGCGGATGTCGCCTGGCTCAGCGTATCCAGGAAAAGCACCGCGTTATGGGTACGCGCGCCATTCGGGTCGTAGGTATCCACTTTGCCGTGGGCGACATACAGGAATCCACGCGGCTTGGTACGAGCCGGTGCCTTGCGCAATTCCTGCTCCAGGCGCTGCCGACCCGTCCCCTTGGGGGCCAGCCCAAAACTGCTGAGCACGTACCCGTCGAAGGCCTCCGGCTCCCGCAGAAGGGAGTACACTGTGAAGAACGAGCTGGCCGACTGGCCGCAGAGGATGCGGAAACCGTTGGTGCGGTAGTTGGCGTCGATGAAGGGTAGGAGTTCATCCTTCAGGAAACGCAGGAAGTTGTCGGCCCCTTTGTCGGGATCCATATCCCTGACGCGGTTGGTGTTCACGATCCCCACGACGATGTGGTCGGGGACCCCATGATCGTTGTCCGCCAGATATCCGACCGCACCGACCGTCTGCACAAAGATGTACCCGCCGCCGTCCAGCTTGAAGAGCACGGGATACCTCTTGTCACTCGTGGCATAATCGAACGGCAGGCGGATCAGCAGAGTCCGCTCCTCGTGCAAAACGGCCGACTGCATCCGCCGCTGGACGCCACACGTCACGGGCTCGCCGTCCGTCGGTTTGCCGGCTGGGGCGGCGTTCGAACCTTGGGCCAGCACGGCGGACACCACCAGCACCATCAGAGTTCCAGCATGTGTGAACCATTTTTTCACAGAACAATCTCTCCTGTGGGTTATTGAGGCTGTAATTTCGTGAGGACAAAGGCCGGTACCCCGGGGGACTGGGTCTGAAACGCTCCAGGCGTCACGGGATAGCTGCTCGTACTGATCTCGCCGAAGAGATAGATGTTGCCCTGCTCGTCGGCGGTCAGCGGCAGATCGGCGTCGAGGTACGACGAGTAGACGAGTTGGCTCGCCTTCGGGTTGCGGATGTCGAGAATCGAAAAGAACGGCTTCGTGCTATCGGGGTAACCCGTGCGCCAGGCATTTGTCGATATCGGGAAGTTGGTCGAGCGCGTGAAGCCATGCGCGACCATCAGATCGTTGCCCATGGGCTCAGTCCAGGCAAGTTCCTCCCAGTTGCCGCCGAAATATGTCGAGTACGGCATGGCGAGAGTCCGCGGGTCGAAGACCGTGACATACAGGTCCGCATCGCCTCCCAGGCGGGACTGGTAGGCGTTGGCCGTGGTGGGGACATCTGTCGAGTAGGTCTGGCCCGTGACATAGAGCTTGTTCTGTGCCGTGCAGAACATGGTGTGGACGAAGTTGTACTCGGCGCTACCGGCGTAGAAGGTGGAATAGAGCAGGGTTGTCAGATTCGGATCGAACTTGGCGAAGAAACCATTCATGACCCCCGTGAGCTGCTTCTTGAGCGCGGTCGCTGTCACGGGGAAATTGGCGGAGCCCGAGCAGCCGCCGATGAAGATGTTATCATCCTGATCGACGGCCAGCGCCATGCAGAATTCCGCGGCGCCGCCCCCAAAGAGCGTCGAGGCCAGCAATTGACTGCCGTCGGCGCTGAGCTTGCAGATGTAGGCGTCGTCGCCCCCCTTGAGCGCCCGGCTGTACGCGCCGGCCGTGGTCGGGAAGGTCGCCGAGGTCGTGCTGCCCGTTACGACAATGTTCTTCGCACTGTCGAATTGCAGCAACGAGTTACCGGGGACGAACGTGGAGAAAATCAGATTGCCGCCCGAAGCGTCGAGCTTGAGGAGGAACGGATTCCCCCCCGACACTTGCGTGTCGTAGGTCCGGTCGTACGCGCCGGGCGTCGTCGGAAAGTCCGGCGACGAAGTCGTGCCGGCCAGGTACACTTCACCCGCGTCGTTCACCTTCAGGGTACCGCCGGTCTCCGCATTGCTGCCGCCGATGAGCGTACTGTACACGAGTTGCCCCTCGGGGGAGAACTTGGCGACGAAGACATCGGATTCGCCACGCGGGGTTCGGCAACAAGCTCCGGCGGTCGTCGGGAAGTTGGGATCGCGCGTCGTCCCTGACACATAGACCGCCCCCTGCCGGTCGGCCGCGAGGGCGGCGTTGCCGGAGCTTTTGCCGAAGTACGTGGAGAACGCAGTGGCATATTTAGTGACATTCGGCTGGGCGGCGCTTTCGGGCGCACGGCTCTTGCTGGCCTGCACCGTGCCGCCATAAGCACCAAGATCGAGCCAGCCGCCGTTGGGAACAGGCTCGGAGCCCGCACTCAGGGCCGGGTTGCCGGAATCGATGCAGGGACTGGTCTGAGCATCCTGCACCCAAGCAGCAAGATCAGAGTCCCACCGCCCCGCCTGGGATTGGACGTGATAGTCGCCTGGCAGCCAAACGGGAACAGGGTGGTTCACATCGTTGGGATCGGTCCAGCGGCCCTGGCGTGCGAACAGCGGATCGACGTCGAAGTTGCCGTCACCCGCGCAGCGGCCCTGGACGCAACTGTAGGTCACTTGCGAGCCGGTAGGAACGATCTGGGCATCGCCGGCAGCGCCGTTGAAGTACAGGATGGAGTTGGCAATAACGGGGACGCCGCCGTAAACCCCGCCAGCGGTGTTCTGGGCAACCGTGCAGTTAACCACGGTCGGCGCTCCCCCGATGCCGCCCCGGCCGGAGGACAGGGGCATCTTGATCCCGAGCCCGCCGTTGGCGGCGATGATACAATGATCCAGGGCAGGCTTGGCGGCGGCCAGCAACTCGATGCCGGGACAGGCATTCTCGATGATTTGGCAACTGCGAATCGTTGGCTGACCGCCGGAGCACCAGATACCGGCGCCGCCCGCGCGAATCGTCAGGCCGGCCAGGATGCACTGGGCGGTGTTGTTCTGGAGCTTCACCACAGGGTCGGTGCCGTTGCCTTCGATGAGGGTCGCCGCCGTCACGTTCGGATCGTTGGGATCGAGCGATTGGAGGGTGACGTTCTTGCCCGAGAGCGTGACATTTTGACGGTATGTCCCCCGCGCAAGCTCGATGACTTGGCCTGATTGCGCGTAGTCCACGGCCACCTGGAGGCTGGCGAAACGTTCGCCGGTCGAGAGATTGTGGATCGGTCCATTCGGATCGGGCAGGAACGAGGCTTCGACTCTGAATGCCTCCTGTCGGCCGGAAGGATTAGTACCCCAGCCCACGATGATCCTGCCGTCGGGTGTCATGCCGGAGGCGCTTTGCAGAGTCCAGCCAGTCAGGTTCAGGCCGCACTCGGTCTGCAATACGCTCTGCAGCTCACGCATGCCGTGCGCGGCATCCCAGAGGAACGCAGTACCGTACGCCGGATCAACATAGCTGCCGCCCACGATGAGCGAGCCATGGGCCGAGACAGCGCCGGGGTGCGTGACAGACCTGCCGGGCAGATTACCGATCAGCGTCATGCCGGCCGTCTGACTCCACCGAAAGGCCGCGTTGCCGGTTGCGGAAGAACAGGAACCTGCGATGACTGAACCATCGGACGACAGGGCGTTGGGGAAGCTGTAGGTGTATCCGGATGGGTGGGCGATGCTCTGCATGCCGCCCGTCGAGGTCCAGCGGAAGGTCTGCTCCGCGTCCCAGGCGGCCGTGTAGTTTGAACCGATCACGACGGAGCCGTCGTCTGAGACAGCAATGGCCCGGCTGCGATTCCAGCCCGACAACATGCCCAAGCCCGCGATGCGCCCGTTCGAGGTCCAGCGAAAGGCCTGCTGGCCGCCGTCGCCCACCACCACGGAACCGTCCGCGGAGACGCCAAAGGCCATCGACCGTGTCGATCCGTTCAGAGCGCCGATCTCCGTCATCCCGCCGGCCTGGGTCCAGCGGAAGCCTTTGTAGGTGTTCCACCCGGAGCCGATGGGATCGCCGTAGCCGACGATCACAGAACCATCGGCGGAGACATCCTGGGCGCGGCTCACTTTGAGACTGCCGCTCGGCAGGTTGCCGAGGCTGACCATCCCGGCGTCCTTCGTCCAGCGGAACGCCTGCTCACCGGAGGCCGTGGTGCCACTGCCCACGATCGTCGATCCATCTGCCGAAATACCGAGGGCGGTACTGCTGAAGTCGCCGCCCGGCAAGTCACCGAGTCCCTGGAACGAAGCCCCGTAGACCAGATCGAGAGCGAAGATCACGCCTTTGTTCTGACTGCCTCCCTGGGAGGTCATGCCGTAAAGTGTGGTGCCCGACAGCAGCAGTGAGCCGCAGGGGTCGCGGCCGTCGGCTCCATTGAAGCGATGCAGGACTTGGAAGCCCGTTCCGTCGGTGTTGATCTTGAAGATCGTGCCGTCCGTACCGGTGTTTTCATCGGAGGTCATGCCGTAGAGCGTCGTGCCGGAGAGAATCACGGACCCGAACGGCTTCTGTCCGTCCTTACCACCGGCGAAACTGTGCAGGAGTTTGAATTCCGTGCCGTCCGTCTTTATTCTGAAGACAGTGCCTCGCCCGGCACTGCCTCCCTCCATCGTCATTCCATAGAAGATGTCGCCGGACGGCACCAGAGTGACATTGTACGGCCTGGCGCCGTCATTGCTGTCCCCGGTGAAGTGATGGAGGATTTGAAAGCCGGTGCCGTCGGGATTCATCCGAAAGAGCGTGCCCAGATCGTTGCGGCCGCCAACCAGCGTCGTCGCATAAAGGGTCGAGCCGGACGGCGTGAACGTCCCATGCGGCCCGGTGCCGTCATTAGCTCCGCCGGCGAAAGTGTGCAGAACCCGAAAGCCGGTGCCGTCAGCATTGATGCGAAAGGCGGTGCCCTTGCCATTCCAGCCACTGACGGTGCCACCGTAAGTGTTCAATCCATAGAGCACGGAGCCCGACTGCATGAGCGAGCTCCACGGCCACATGCCGTCGCCGACACTGAACCGGCGCAGCACCTGGAAGTCCGCGCCGCCGGGGCCGATGCGGAAGAGTGTGCCTCCGCCGGCACTGTCGGCGGAGGCCGCCATCCCGTACAGGGTCGAGCCGGACAGGAGCAGCGAGCCAATCGGCCATTGTCCATCGGACGCAGCCGAACTGAAGCTGTGCAGGACCTGGAAACCTGTCCCGTCCATGTTCATGCGAAAGACCGTGCCGAAATTGCTGCCGCCCCCCGCGTAGGTCATTCCATGGAGCATCGAGCCGGACCGGATGAGCGAACCATACGCCGTCGCCCCGTCGCTGGCCGCGCCAGTGAAATGGTGCAGGATGCGGTAGTCCGCATGCGCGACGGCCGTGAGACTCAGACACAGGCCCATGAAGACGCAGGCCATCCTATGCAGTGGCCGAGTCCTTCTCTTGTGCGTGCTGGATTTCATCATCGCCGTTCCTTTGCACAGTTGTGACGCCATGGATTGAAGCTCATTCTTTCGAAACTCCGGCCGCCACCTCTCCGCTCCCGGACCCCGGCGACGGAGCCGGTGCAGGCGCAGGGACATCCAGCGCAAAAATCACGCCGAGGTTGTTGCTGCCTCCTTCAGAGGTCATCCCGTAAAGGGTCGAGCCGGACAGGAGCAGGGAGCTGGCAGGTTTCGACCCATCGGCGCCGGTAAAGGTGTGCAGGACTGTGAAGCCCATGCCGTCCGTGTTGATCTGGAAGACAATCCCGAGATTGCTGGCGCCTCCTCGCGGCGTCATTCCATAGAGGACCGAGCCGGATTGGACGAACGACGAAAAGAATGGAGAAGCCCCGTCGCCTGCTCCTCCGGCGAAACTGTGCAAGAGTAGAAAGCCCGTGCCATCGGCGTTGAGCTTGAAGATCGTACCCAAATTGACGATGCCACCTTGTGACGTCATCCCGTAGAGCATCGAACCGGACAACAATAACGAGCCGTGCGGCTTGGCCCCATCGTTGCTGCCACCGCTGAAGCTGCGCAGCAGTTGAAATCCCGTGCCGTCGGTATTGATTTTGAAAACCGTACCATTGTCGCCGCGGTTTCCTCCGTTGTAGGTCATCCCGTAAAGGATCGAGCCGGATCGCGTCAGGTCGCCGGGCGCCCACTGTCCATCGCTGCCGCCGCCGGCGAAGTTATGCAGGATCCGGTAGTTTGTGCCGTCGGCGTTGACCTTGAAGATGGTCCCGCCATAGCCTCCACCTCCGTTGCCTCCCGATGCCGTCATCCCATGAAGTTCCGAGCCGGATTGGATCAGCGTGCCATGCGGCCACCCGCCATCGCCGGGACCGCCGGCGAATCTGTGCATCACTTGAAAGCTCGTCCCATCTGTGCTCATGCGAAAGAGGGTTCCCTGGTATGATGCATCGTTTAGCGAACTGGTCAATCCATAGAGCGCCGGGCCGGATTCCAGCAGCAATCCGAACGGCACCGATCCGTCACTGCCGCCGGAGACAAAGCTGTGCAAGAGCTGGAAATCTGTTCCGTCCGGGTTAATCCTGAAGAGGGTGCCTTTGTTGCTGCCGCCGCCGGAGCCGGTCATTCCCAGCAGGGCTGAACCTGACTGAATCAATCCGCCCTGCGGCCCTGACCCGTCGCTCGTGCCGCCGGCGAAGTGGTGAAGGACTCTGTAGGCGGAGGTTGACTTGCCGGCCTGGAGAGTGCCCCCGTAGGCCCCCATGTTGATCCGGCCGCCGTTCGGCAGAGGTTCATCGCGATAATCGGAATTGGGATCGCCGGCGTCGAGGCATGGACTGGTCCGGCCATCCCGGACCCAGGTTGTCGTGTTTGCATCCCACCGACCTGCCTCGGACTGGAGGTGATAGTCACCCGGGACCCATGCCGGGATCGGCCGGCTCGCATCATTGGCATCCGTCCATCGCCCCAAACAGGCAAACAAGGGATCGATGCCGATGTTCCCGGCGCCTGTGAATCCTCCCTGGACACAACTGCAGGTCACCAGAGCGCCTGAAGAGACGTTCTCCGGTCCGGTCTGGCTCGGGCCGTTGAAATACAGGATGGAATTCCGCACGGCGGGCGCGCCGCCCGACAGCCCGCCCGATAGATTCTGCGTGATCGTGCAATTGACGAGCGTCGCGGAACCTCCGCGCGGCAGCTTCAGACCGTAGCCGCTGTTGGCCGCGATGATGCAGTGGTCGAGGGAAGGCTTGGCCCCATTGAGCAGTTCGATTCCAGGACCGGCATTTTCGACGATCCGGCAACTGCGAATCACGGGCTGCCCGCCGGAACACCAGAGGCCCGTGCCCCCGCGGCGGATCGTCAGGCCGGCCAGAGTACACTGACCTGCCGTACTCTGAAGTTTCACGACCGGATCGACGCCGTTGCCTTCGATGATTGTCCGGGCAGTTACGTTGGGATCGTCAGCATCCGTCGATTGCAGCGTCACGTCCCTGGCCACGATCTGGATGTTCTCATGGTAGGTCCCCGGCGCCACCTGGATGACGTCGCCTGTCTGGGCGGCGTCGACGGCACCCTGGATCGTGGCATACTCCTCCGGAACACGCTTGGGCTGGGGCAGGTCCAGGGCGAAGATCACCCCCTTGTTGCTGTTGCCGCCCTCGGTGGTCATGCCGTAAAGCGTCGAGCCGGAGAGCAGAAGCGAGCCGTAAGGCCGGCTGCCATTTGGGCCGATGAACCGGTGCAGCAATTGGAACCCGGAGCCGTCGGTGTTCATCCGGAACACGGTCCCGAGATTGCCGGAGCCTCCCTGCGGAGTCATCCCGTACAGGGTTGAGCCGGATGAGACCAGAGTGCCCGAGATCGGCCAGTCGCCGTCGTCCGCGCCGCCGGTGAATGTGTGCAGTAACCTGAATCCGGAACCGTCGGTATTGATGCTGTAAACCGTCCCTTTGTTGAGGCTGCCCCCTTCGCGGGTCATGCCGTACAAGGTCGAGCCGGATATCACCAGGGTCGAAAGGTCCCCAGGAGAGTGTCCATCAGACGAACCACCGGTGAAGCGGTGCAGCAACGCGAAGCCACTGCCGTCGAGGTTGCTCCGGAAGACGGTGCCATTGCGATTGATCCCGCCGTCGGTGGTGGCCCCGTACAAACTCGTGCCGGACTGGACCAACGAACCGTGAGGGCTCCATCCATCACTGTCCGTCAAGGTAAACGTGTGCAGAACCTCGAATCCTGTTCCGTTCACGTTTAGTCGAAACATGGTCCCGCCCCCGACCATGCCGCTGCCGTTGTTGTTTCCGCCATACCCCGTCAGACCGTACAGCATGGAGCCGCTCTGGATCAGCGTACCGTACGGCCATTTGCCTTCGTTGGTCGTGAAGGTATGCAGGATTTGAAAACCGGTGCCATCGGTGTTCAGGGCGAAAATCGTCCCGGTGGAGGCGGTGTCGGTGCAGGACGCCATTCCGTACAAAGTCGACCCGGACAGGAGGAGCGCCCCATACGGAGCGGAGCCGTCTGTGCCCGCCCCGATGAAGCTGTGCAGGACTTTAAAGTCGGTACCGTCGGTATTCACGCAGAAGACCGTTCCGACATTGTTGCCCCCTCCCTGGGGAGTCATGCCATACAGGGTGGAACCGGACTGAACGAGCTTGTTCATGGGCCCCGCACCGTCATTGCTGCCGCCGGCAAAGTGGTGGAGAATGCGGTAGTCGGCCCATGCAGTCGTGACGAGACCCGACAACAACACCACCAGGCCTGCCACACGACGGATGCACAGGGTCTTGCCGGTGCGGGATTTCATCATGGCTGCTCCTCTCGCGAATGATGTTTGGTCAGGGTGCTGTGATCAGCTTGCCGTCTTTGTAGTAGGCACCCTGGGCTGTCTTCGGCAGTTGGGCGAGGTACTTCTTGATGGTCTCCGCCTGGTTGCTGGTGTGAACGGGGACGATGACGCGCGCCTTGCTGATTTCGGCCATCTTCACCGCCAGCTCCAGGTTGCCGCCGCAGCCGTAGAGCAGCGGGAACAGGACATCCGCCTTGGTCTGGGCCATCTCGGGCAGCGGCTGCGTGTCGCCCGTGACGTAGTAGCGGGCCTTGTTCAGTTGCAGGACGTAACCAACCCACTGGTTGGCCTGAGGGTGTGAATTGTCTTCGGAGAAATAGGCCGGGACCGTCTGGAAGCTGATACCCGCCAGAGTATAGTCCTTGCCGGGCGTGACGGTGTTCATGCCGGCAATCCCCTTCTCGCGCGCCAGCTTGACGACGTCGGCGGGACCAGCCAATTTGACCTTCGGATTGGCCTTGACGTATTCCAGGAGCACCGACGGCTGGAAATGGTCACCGTGGGAATGAGTGATCAGAATCAGGTCGGGTTTGACCATTCCGGCTTTGACCACATTCGGGTCGGCGGGACCAGCCATCGGGTCCACGAATACGCTCACTCCCTCGGTGGTGCGAAATCGAACATCATCATCGCTGAGATGCACGACCCCGGCCAGCAGTTTCGAAGCTGCCTTGACTCCATTGCTGTCGACGACCTTGCCGCTGTTCGCTCCACAGACCCCGGCCAGAATACACATCAAACTCATCGCACCGATCCGATTCCATGTCCTCATACCTTTCCCCTTTCGTGAGCCCAAAAATGGTGGATAAATGCCCGTTTACACACACAAACGCGGGAGTCCCGCCGAGGTTTCACACGAAGGTGCAAAATCACCCAAAGGGACAAAAAAAGATTGAAACATGCCCCCGGCTGCACCGTTAATAGGGGTGGAACTATGGCCAAGTACCATCTCGATGTCGACTTGGGCCTGGTCCATCAGGCCCAGCAGGGAAATGCCGACAGCGCGGCTACGCTCGCTACGCGCATACAGCCCAGGGTCTATGCGTATATTCACCGCATGACCCTGAACGCCAGCGTCGCGGAGGATTTGTGCCAGGAGACGATGTTGCGGCTGGTCGGCAGCTTGCCCGGGCTCACTTTTGCGGACGTGCGGTTCTTCTGGGCCTGGGTCTACAAGACGGCGTTGACCCGCGTACAAGACCATATCCGCAGTGAAAGACAGAAGCAGAGGTCATCTATGGCCATGGAAAACCGGATGAAGTCACACGGCCAGATCGACGATGGGTCGGGGCTGCACCACCTCGAGCACAAAGAGCTGCTGGCGTCGGTCTGGAAGGCCATGCAGGGCCTGAGCCTGCGCCACCGCAACGTATTGACCCTGCGCTGCCTGGACGAACTGTCGTACGCCCAGATCGCGGTAGTCATCGGGGGCAGCGAATTATCGGCGCGGCTCCTGTTCTTCCGCGCCAGGCAATCCCTGCAGCGTCAGCTCGCGCGGGACGGCCTGAGCCGCTCGGCCATGTTGTCGGGGCTCGGTCTGTTTGCGGCTGCGACCCTCCATACCAGCCAGAAAGCCGCGGGTGCCGTGGCCGTGAGTGCCGCCACTCTTCATAGCGGCGCCGGTATTGCCGTCCTCGGGATGGCAACGTCGAAGCTGGCGATTGTCTCCGCTTGTGCGATCATCAGCCTGGCGACCGTCGCGACAGTCGCCAGCAACCGCGTGCCGGCGGGCTTCAGTTTGTCGGCCTGGACCCTGGATACGTGGGCCCAGGACGAAGGCTTCAGCGACCCGTCCCGAGTCTTGAGCGCGTACAACGCGAAGAACAACGGATTCCAGTTTGCCTCGGGCGATCCCCCGGAAACCGTCCGCCCGGCGGGGCCGATCGAACAGGCGCTCTTGGGCCGGCATTTCAAAGCACGGCCGTGCCTGCTCCTGCCGCCCGGCGACGCGGTGGAGCTCGGGTTCCATGCCCCGATCCTGGATGGCCCGGGACCTGATGTCCTGATCGCCGGATGGGGATGCAGCACCCAGCGTATTTTCCTGACGGATGGGGCGCAAGCCAGATTCGCGTTGCCGGTGCCGCCGTGTGATGGAAATACGGGGCAGATGAGAGTTCTCGCCTTCGACCTGGCGTACTTCAAGGTTCCCTTCACCGTCAAAGCCGTGCGGATTCAGGGCAATCACTTCTACACCCCCAGAGGCTTCTACCGCCTCGTGGGAGTGCGCGCCAGGACGGCCGACAGCGCTGCGCAACCGTGAGGATTGGCGTCCCAAGCCGCCCCCCGGTAAGAAAAACGGACGCAACTGCCTCTGACGGCAGGATTTGCCAGGCTTAGTCCCCCTTCCATGTAACCTTGTCCCCACTACCCCTGTAGGAGATTTCCGCATGGGAGCACGTCGATGCGGCCAGGGTAGCGCGATTCTATAGGGAAGGGGTTCACGATGAAGACAAGAGCGGGTATTCCAGGTCGCACTCTGACAACCATGGTGACAATCGGGCTGTGGGTTCTGGCGGTCGCGACGCCGGTATGGGCCGTCACGTATTACGCTACCTACAAACTCAGCGGCGGAACCGCCACCGAATCGAACCAGACCTACACGGCGACAGCAATCGATACTTCGGGCGTCTGGTCCACCAGTTCCGGCAAACTGACACTGAACGACTGCACCATCGCGACCAGCGGCAACTCGTCCTCGATCGACACCAGTAGTCAGTACGGCCTCAACGCCGGCGTCTTGACTGATGCCAAAGGCATGGTCACCATGACCGGCGGCTCCGTGACCACCTCCGGCAGCGGCGCCAACGGTCTCTTCGCCACCGGCACCGGTGCGGCGATCACCTACTCCAATGGAACGATCGTGACCACCGGCAGCGGAGCACACGGCGTGGACGCCACCTACGGCGGTGCGATCACGCTGACCAACGTCGATGTTTCCACCGCCGGGGCGAGTGCCTCGGCGGCTCTGTCGACCGACTTCGGTGGTGGAACGGTCACCGTCACGGGCGGCACGATCACGACCGCCGGGGCCAAGTCCCCCGCCATCTACTCGACCGGTGTGATCACCGTCACAGGCGCCAAACTCACAGCCACCGGGGGCGGCGGCGGTGTCATCGATGGATCCAACAGCATCATGCTCAACAACTGTATCCTCCAGGGTAAAACCTCCGGAATCAAGGTGCACCGGACCGCCAAGAGTTCCGGCTCGGCCACCGTCACCATGACCGGCGGCTCGCTCACCGTCACGGCCGGCGACGCCTTTCTGTTCACGGCCGAGTCGGGCTCGCAGACGGCTGCCATCACCGTCAAGAGCGGCGCCACCATCAGCGCCGGTACGGGCTGCCTCGTGAACGCCACGAACGGCAGCACCGTGACCTTCACCGCGGACGGTGAAACGCTGACGGGCAGTCTGGTCGCCGACAGCACCAGCGCCGTCACCGCAACGCTCAAGAACGGCACCACCCTGAGCGGAACTATGACCCAGGTCACTCTCGCCGTCGACGGCACCAGCACCTGGGATGTCCCGGCAGCATCGACCCTGGTCAAATTGACGACCAGCGGCACGATGTCCCTCGATGCCCCGACCACGATCACGGTGACGGGTGCCGGTTCTCTCGGCGGAACGCTCACGCTGAACGCCGCCGGCGGTTTGGCGGTGGGAACGTATACCCTGATTCAGGCGGGTTCTCTCAGCGGGACCTTCAGCAGCTGCGTGCTGCCCACGGGGGTGACGGGGAACCTGAGCTACTCTGGCACGGCGGTGACCCTGACCATCACGTCGGTCGCGACCCAGACCTTGTCGGCGCCGTCGGGAATCGCCGTCGATGCCACGGGCGTCCTCTATGTGGCCGACGCGAACGATAATACGATCCGCAAGATCACGGCGGACGGTACGGTCACCGTTCTGGCCGGCACCTGGGGTCTATCGGGCTCGACCGATGCCAATGGCGCCGCGGCCCGCTTCGACCGGCCGGCGGGGCTGACGCTGGACGACAGCGGGAACCTGTGCGTCGTGGACTCGAACAACAGCACCCTTCGCAAGATCACGCCGGTGGGCGTCGTCACCACGTGGGCCGGAAAAGCCGGAGGGGCCGGCGCGGTGGACGCCAACGGCACCGAGGCGCGGTTCAATCATCCCGTCGGCATCGCTGTGGACGGCAGCGGCAACTTGTATGTCGCGGATGCGAACAACGGCATGATTCGCCTGGTGGCGTCAGACGGCCGGGTGACAACCCTGAGCCCGATTGACACCAACGGCACCGCCGTCGTTTTCAGCCATCCGACCGGCATCGCTGTGGATGCCGACGGGAATCTGTATGTGGCCGATGCGAACGACAATACGATCTGCCGGATCAACACCGCCGGTGTGGCGACCACGCTGGTGGGACCGGCGGCTCTGAACCGGCCCTATGGGCTGGCCTTGGACAATGGGGGCAACCTTTACATCGCCAACACAGGCGACAGCGCCATCCTGAAGGTCACGACGGAAGGTGTGCTGTCGACCTTCGCCGGCACGGCGGCGGCATTCAACAAACCCCAAGCCCTGGCGTTCGATGCGTCGGGCAACCTGTACGTCGCTGACACCGGAAACGCCGCAATCCGCAAGGTCTCGCCGGAAGGAGTCGTCACGACCCTGTCGCTCAGCTACTCATCAGCCAGGTAGCGGCACTCCGGGCCTCAGACGCAGGCGTTGGATATCTGCTTGCAGGATTCCGCGCAGCGGCGACAGACCTCGGCGCAGTCCAGCAACAGGAGGATGTGGTCGGCTTCCGCACGCCGGCCCCCTTTCTGCAGGCAATGCTGCACCGTTTCGGTGCACATTCTCCAACATTCCTGGCAGTCGCCGATGCAGGTCTGTATCTCCACACTCTGACTGATTTCGTGCGGCATGTCCGATTCCTTTCTTCTAGAGATCGCTTCCTTCGGCTGCTGATACGTGGAAGATAAGGCCCCCGCCGGGCGGGAGAATGGGGAGTCTTCCCTAAAGTGCTGCTATCGGAGACCTTATACACCGTAGACACGGGACGAAACCTCCTTTGCTTCGAGGGCCGGAGAGCGTATAATGGCGGATCGCTATTATCGTAGAGACGCATGATCTCGCGTCTCCGCAGAAAGGTGTATGGGATATTTTCGTGACAATGTAGAACGGACGGATGGGTACACGCCGGGGTTTCAGCCCAAGGCGTTGGACGTGGTCAAACTCAATACGAATGAGAACCCGTATCCGCCGTCGCCGCTGGTGATGAAGGCGCTGGCCGAGATCACGCCGGACCGACTGCGCCGCTATCCGGACCCTATGGGCAACGCGTTTCGCGAGGCGGCGGCACATCTGCACGGCGTCGGGATCGACAATGTCATGTGCTGCAACGGCGGCGACGATCTTCTCTCCATCGCGGTGCGGGCGCTCTGCGATGAGCACCGGCCCGTGGCCTACCCCGTGCCGACGTACACGCTGTATCCCGTGCTGGCCAAGCTGGAAAATGTACCGGTCATCGAGATTCCCTTCGAACAAGGCGGCGGCTTGCCCAACGGGCTGGACCAGACCGGCGCGCCGTTGACGATCCTGTGCAATCCGAATGCGCCGACGACGACGGCCGTGCGGATTCCGGCCATTGCCGAGCTGGCGAGCCGACTCCAGGGCGTGCTGCTGGTCGATGAAGCATATGTGGACTTCTCCGAGCACAACTGCATCGAGCTGACCAAGAAGTTCAACAACGTGATCGTCCTGCGCACGCTGAGCAAGGGGTACTCGCTGGCCGGTCTGCGATTCGGGTATGCCGTCGCGTCCAAGGAAATCATCGATGGGCTGCTCAAGGTCAAGGACAGCTACAACGTCGATGCCGTGGCGATCACCCTGGCCACGGCGGCCCTCAAGGACCAGGCGTACTTCCGCACCAACGTGGAGAAGATCAAACGGGACCGCAGTACTCTGGCCGGGCAGCTTCGTATGCTGGGCTTCCGCGTCGCGGACAGTCACACGAATTTCGTCTGGGCCGATACCGATAGTGACAGCGCCGCCGAGATCTACGAGCGGCTGGTCCAGCGGAACATTTTCGTTCGCTATTTCAATAAGCCGGGCATTTCCGACAAGCTGCGCATCACCGTCGGGACACCCGAGCAGAATAACAGGCTCCTGGCCGCTCTGCGGGAAATCCTCGCGGAACTTTGAACGGAGTAGACTATGGAGAATCGCACCGGACAACTGCACCGGCAGACGAAGGAAACCGACATCCAGTGCCAGATGAATCTCGACGGCGTCGGGACCTATGACATCGACACCGGCGTCGGGTTCCTCGACCATATGCTGTCGCACCTGAGCAAGCACGGCCGGATCAATCTGGTCGTCAAGGCCAAGGGCGATCTGCACATCGATCCGCATCACACGACCGAGGACGTCGGTATCGTGCTGGGCGAATGTCTCCTGCAGGCGCTGGGTGACAAGAAGGGCATCGCCCGCTACGGATACAGTTCCGTGCCGATGGAAGATGCCAAGGCCGATATCTCGCTGGACCTCTCGGGCCGCCCTTTCTGCATCTACAACGTTGAGTACCGCTCGGAGAAGATCGGGGATTTCGACGTGCAGTGCGTCGAGGAAATCCTGAGGGCCTTCTCGAATGCGGGCCGGTTCAATCTGCACGTCAATGTCCCCTACGGCACGAACAGTCATCACATCGCCGAGGCGATTTTCAAGGCGACGGGCCAGGCGTTGGCGACGGCGGTGCGCATTGTCGGGACGGAAGTTCCCAGCACGAAAGGCATGCTGTGATCGAAGAACCGAAAGCGGATTACCGGGTGGGGATCGGCACCGACATCCATCGGCTGGTCGAAGGCCGCCGGCTCATGCTGGGCGGAGTCTACATCCCCTACGGCGCCGGCCTGCTGGGCCACAGCGATGGCGACGTGGTCCTCCACGCGATCATCGATGCCCTCCTCGGCGCCGCCGGGCTGGGCGATATCGGGACGCTGTTCCCCGACACCGATCCGCAGTGGAAGGACGCCGACAGCAAGCTGTTCCTCTATTCGGTGAAAGAGCAGCTCGACAAGAAACAATGGGAAGTGGTCAACGTGGATGTGACGGTTCACGCGGAGGCGCCGAAGCTGGGCCCTTTGAAGGGCCAGATCCGGCGTTGCATCGCGGGCCTGCTCGATATCGACTTCGCCTCCGTGAACGTCAAGGGCAAGACGAATGAAGGCCTGGGCGAGATCGGCACCGGCGAAGCCATGGCCGCTACCGCCATCGCCCTGTTGCGAAAGAAGCCGCACCGGGGAATATGAAATGAAAGGCTGTAGGCCGTAGACTGTAGGCGCCTATGGCTTTCTTGATATGAAGGGAATTGCATGGCTCTGCAATTGCACAATAGTCTGACGCGACGAGTCGAGGAATTCAAGCCGCTGCACGAGGGGCGGGTCGGGATGTACGTGTGCGGACCGACCGTGTACGGACACGCCCACCTGGGCCACGCCAAGAGCTACGTCAGCTTCGACGTGCTCGCCCGCTATCTGCGGTACCTGGGCTATCGTGTCACCTACGTGCAGAACATCACCGACGTCGGCCACCTGACGGACGACGCCGACCAGGGCGAAGACAAGATCGCGCGGGCCGCCGCCAAAGAGCGGAAGCACCCGATGGAGATCGCGGAGTCCTACACCCGCAGCTACTTCGAGGACATGGACAAGCTCAATGTCACGCGCCCCGACATCTCGCCCCGGGCCAGCGGCCATATCGTCGAACAGATCGAGCTGGTCAAAACGCTCCTGGCCAAAGGCTACGCCTACGAAGTGAACGGCTCCGTCTATTTCGACGTGGCGAAGTTCCCCCAGTATGGCAAGCTCTCGGGCCGCAATACCGAGGAAATGATGGCGGGAGCGAGAGTCGAAGTGTCCTCCGAAAAGAGGAACCCGGTCGATTTTGCGCTCTGGAAGAAGGCGGAGCCCAATCACATCATGCAGTGGCCCAGCCCGTGGGGCATGGGCTTTCCCGGCTGGCACCTCGAATGCTCGGTGATGAGCATGAAGTACCTCGGCGCCACGCTCGACATTCACGGCGGCGGCTTGGAGAATCAGTTCCCCCACCACGAGTGCGAGATCGCCCAGTCCGAGGCCGCCAACGACGCCCCGTTCGTGCGCTACTGGGTCCACAACAACATGGTCACGGTCGACGGCCAGAAAATGGGCAAAAGCCTCGGCAACTTCATCACGCTCAAGCAGGCTTTCGTTGGCGATCACGAACGGCTCAAGCAGGCTTACGAGCCCCTGGCTATCCGCCAGTTGATTCTCAACAGCCACTACCGCAGTCCGCTGGACTTCTCCGACGCCGCCCTGTTCGCTGCCAACAGCGGCTACCAGAAAATCGCGGAGGCCGTCAAGTCGCTGCGCAAACGCCTGAAGACCGCCCCGGACGGATCGCTCGACCCCTCCGTGACCGAGCAGCTCGAACAATGCAAAGTCAAGTTCGAGAACGCGATGAACGATGATCTGAACACGGCGGTGGCACTGTCGGTGATGTTCGATCTCGTGCGTATTGCGAACTCTCAAGGCGATAACGCCAAGGCTTCGCGTCTGACGCTCGGCGCCATCAACGACATGTTCACCAGACTGGGCGGCGACGTGCTGGGCATCGTTCCGAGTCAATACGCCGAGGCATCCGCCGCCGGCGACGAGGTCGTGGACAAACTCTTGCGGGTCTTCATCGAGCAGCGGACGGACGCTCGCAAGGCCAAGGATTTCGCCCGGGCCGACGGGATTCGCAAGAAGCTCGACGAGATGGGCATCCTGCTCGAGGATACACCCGGCGGCACGCAATGGAGATGGAAATGAGGATTTTCGGCGTCGATCCGGGGCTGCACATCTGCGGCTACGCCTGTCTGGACTTCGCAGGCGCCACGGAACGCATCGTCGAGGCGGGAATCGTGCGCACGCAGCGCAGCCTGCCGCTCGAGCGGAGACTCCACCAGATCGCGGTGGATATCGAGTCACTGCTGGACAAGTTCAAGCCGGAGATCGTGGCGGTCGAGGCGCTCTATTCTCATTACGCCCACCCGCGCACGGCGATCCTGATGGGTCACGCGCGGGGGGTGATATTGCAGAAGTGCGCCGCGGCCGGCGTCGAGGTCAAGAGCTACAGCGCCACGCGGATCAAGAAATCGCTGACCGGCAACGGCCACGCCTCGAAGGAGCAGATGCAGCGGACGATCCAGACGGTTCTGGCGCTGCCCGAGAGGCCCGAGCCCCCCGACGTGGCCGATGCGATGGCGGCGGCGCTATGCGGCGCCAATGACATGGTCGCCCGCTCATGGAGTGACAGATGATTGCGCGAATCGAAGGCAAACTGGTTCAGCTCGACGAGGACACGGCCTGGGTGCAGGTCGGGCCGTTGACATACGAAGTGATGCTGCCCGGCTATTGCGTCAGCGCCCTGTCCGGCTCGATCGGTTCAGAGGTGGCGCTGTCAACCATCGAGTACTATGAAGGCTCGCTCGGCGGCGGCAACCTGATCCCCCGCATGGTGGGATTTCTGACCTCGATCGAGCGGGATTTCTTCCATGAGTTCACCAGCGTCAAGGGACTGGGCATCAAGAAGGGACTCAAGGCTCTGAGCATGCCGATCGCCACGATCGCCGCCGCCATCGAGGGCGGGGACGAGAAAATGCTCAAGACTCTCCCCGGCATCGGCCCGCGTATGGGCCAGCAGATCATTGCCGAGCTGCGCGGCAAGCTGCAGGGTTTCGCCGTCGGAGTCGAGCCCAGCCGGGCCGAGCCGAAGTTCAAGCCCTTCCAGGCCGAGGCGCTCGAAATCCTCGTCGCCTGGGGCGAGAAACGCAACGAGGCCATGGAGCTGATCGACTTGGCCTGCAAGCGTCACCCCGATATCACGACCGCCGAAGCGCTGGTGCCCCTGGTGTACCGGCTCAAGCAAGGCGTCGAAGCGTAGTCCTTATTTCTGTCTCCAAACGCGAGAAGGGAGGGCACCATGCGTGCGATTCGAACCGGAGCGGTTTTGGCAATCCTGCTGGCATCCGTCGTCCATGCAGCGGACTACTGTCCCCTGAAGGAAGGAAACACGTGGATGTACACGATGTCCAACGGCGTGCAGATGACCACAAAAGTCACGGGGTTCGCCGACGTTGGAACGACTCGATGCGCCATCATCGAGACCACGGCGGGTGGGCAGACCAGCCGCGAATATGTGGCTGCCGACGGAGAGGGACTCAAGACCTACATGGCACAGGTGCAGGATCAGCAGGTCCGCTATGACCCGCCCATGGTGCGCATCAAGCTGCCTTACAAACAGGGCGACACCTGGACAGCGACGATGAATCAGTTCGGCGTGCCCGTGAAGACGACGTTCGAATCCGTGGGTCGTGAACGCATACAAACACCGGTGGGCACCTTCGACTGTATCAAGGTCCGCGCGAATGCCGCGGGCACCCGGCCTGTCGTGTCGACGATTTACTACGCCGACGGGATAGGCCCCGTGCGTCAGACCGTGCAGGCGGCCAGCCAGACTTTGATAGCCACACTCGCGGCGATGAATTTCGGATTTGGACGGTCGACGCCAAACGCCGTGACACCCACGACGACCGGGGGGACGCGGTGCTCGAAGTGCGGCGCTGAAATTCCCGCCGGCGCGAAATTCTGCCCTCAGTGCGGTCTGAAGGTCGACACTCCCGCCACCCCCACTGCTGTGGCAGCAGAGCCGAGTGTCCCGTCCAATCCGTCGGCCCTCGAGAGGTACCAGTCTCCCGACGGTAGGGTTCTGCTCTACAAACCGGCGGGCTGGGCGGTGAACCAAGGTGACATGTATGGACAGGGCACCTACGCCGTGACCGTTGTGGAGCCGCGGGATAACGCTCTGGTCCTGTTCATGACCTTTGCCGCGAACGCTGACATCAGAGATTCGGTCGTACTGGCTGCAAGGTGCATCGCGGCGCTGCGGCAGAAGTACCCCGACCTGAAGGCGACGAGCATCAACTCGACGGCCGACCGGGTGCGCACGCTGGCCAATATCACGTTGACGGCCGAGGGGGAAAAGGGCATGGGGCATGGCTACTTCTTCCGCACGGCGAACGCCGCCAGCGTTTACATTCTGCTGGCGAAGACCGCGTTGTGGGAACAGCTCCGTCCGACGCTGACCACCGTCGCCGCCAACCTCGCCTATGCGCCGCAGGGTGTGGCCGCGGTACAGGCGCAGGGCCAGCAGCTCGCCGCCCCGCAGACGGCCGACGACCAGACCCCCACCCTCTCCCCCGCCGTGATGCTCCGGCGGGCCGCCCAGCAGCAGGGCCAGCAGGTCACGCTCGTGCCGGCAACGCTGGCGGATCAGTCGATGTCCCTCCAGATCCCGCAAGGCTGGACGCTCACGGGCCAGAGGCTTCAGTACATCGCCACGATCAGCGAACAGACGTCGTCGCACGGCACGTGCTCCGTATACCACACCATCCTGCCGACGGATGTCCCGGTTCAGGGCGCGCTTAACGTGCGGTATCAATCGCCGCCGGTAGCGTTGCAGACGATGCTGGAGTTCGGCAAGCTCGGGACCGGCCTGCAAGTGCTGGCTTCGACACCCACCGAGACGGCCGTGCCGGAACTGGCGCCGTCGATCCAGCAGCAGCGAGCCCAGGGTTTCCAGGTCGATTCCCGCCTCATGCACGTGCGATTCAAGAACCTGCACACCGGTGAACTGACCCGGGCAATCTTCGTCGTCCAGTGCAGCGCCAAGGCGATGACGCCCGTCTGGCAGCTCTCGGTGAACGGGGGTTGGACACCGGACGAGGAATACGAGCAGTGGCTTCCCGTCTTCCTGCGCATGGGCAAGACCGCCACGACCAACCAGCAATGGTTCCAGCAGGAGATGCGCCATCAGGCGGCGACCCAGCAACGGCTCAATCAGAACCTGCAGAATTCCATCGCCGAGTCGAATCGGGCCTTCGACCGCTACATGGACTCCGTGAGGGAGGGCAGCCGCAGCCGGGACTACACCAGCCACATGTGGAGCCAGACGACGCTCGGACAGGGCTCGTGGGTGGCTGAGGGCGAGGGCGCCAAGGTCTATCAGACGGACTCCTGGGGGATCGAGGGACCGGAGGGTCGAATCGATAAGCCCTCCTACAATACGGCGAACTTCACCGGCCAGAACCCCTGGACGGGCCAGAGTATGGAGCTGGTCGACACCCGCGCCGAGTACGAGAAGTACATCGCGAACCGGTAACGGCAGTCCCGACTTGAACTTTCGCCGCAATCGGATATGCTCATGCCATGGCTATTGGACGAGTAATAACGGGGCAGGCCCTCAGTGAGGCGGAAGAGGTATTCACCAGTTCGCTGCGGCCGCAGAAGCTGACCGAGTGCATCGGGCAGAACAACGTACGCGAGAAGCTCGCAATCGCGATGGCGGCGGCGCAGCAGCGGTCGGAGCCGCTCGATCACGTTCTGTTCTACGGCCCCCCCGGCCTGGGCAAGACGACGCTGGCCCATGTCGTCGCCAACGAGATGGGCGTGAAGATCCGCACCTCGTCGGGTCCGGCGCTGGTCAAGGCGGGCGATGTGATGGGCCTGCTGACCAACGTCAACACGGGCGACATCCTGTTCATCGACGAGATCCACCGACTCAGCACGCCGGTGGAGGAATTCCTCTATCCCGCGATGGAGGACTTCAAAGTCGATTACACGGTCGACAGCGGCCTGCACGCCAAGACGATCAACTTTCCGCTCAAGCGGTTCACGCTGATCGGCGCCACGACACGGGCGGGACTGCTCAGCGCCCCGCTGCGCAGCCGCTTCGGGATGCTCTACCATCTGGACTTCTACAGCGCCGATGAGCTGACGGAGATTCTCCGGCGCTCCGCCCAACTGCTGAAGCTCGAGTGCCATGCCGGGACGCTGGAGCTGATTGCCAGCCGGTCCCGCGGCACGCCTCGTATTGCCAACCGGCTCCTCAAACGCGTCCGGGACTACGCCCAGGTCAAAGGCACGGGCATTCTCAGTCTGCAGATCGTTGAAAGCGCCCTGCAAATGGAGCAGATCGACCCGCTGGGCCTCGACTCGCTGGACCGTGCCTTCATGGAGGCGCTGGCCAACGTGTACGACGGGGGCCCCGCCGGCATCGAGGCGATCGCTGCGACGCTGGGCGAAGAGCGTGACACGCTGGAAGATGTCGTCGAGCCTTACCTGCTGCAGATCGGTTTCGTGCGCCGGACCAAACGTGGCCGCGAGCTGACGGGCCTGGCCCGCGAGCACCTGGGCCTCAAACCCGCCCCGAAGAAGGCCAGCGCGGAACATGAACCCGACCTGTTCGATCAGGAGGAAGCATGAGGGTCCTGTTCGGCGTCTTCGACTGGGGGCTGGGGCACGCGACGCGGGACACGCCTCTGATCACGGAAATCCTCCGGCGCCGGCACGAGGTACACCTCCTCTCCACGGGCCGAGCCCTGCAGATTCTCCGCAACCAGTTCGGCGACCAGTGCACGTATCACGATGTCCCGAGCATCTTCCCGCCCTACACGAAGACGCGGTTCTTCAAGCTGAAGTTCTCGATGTCCCTGCCGAAGATGGCCCGGACGCTGGCGAAGGCCCGCCGCAAGTCGAAACGCATCATTGCCACGGGATTCGATCGGGTCATTTCCGATTGCCGGTACGATGTGTACGATCGGCCGGACAATTCGTATTTCATCAACCACCAGGTACGTTTCAAGACGCCGGTGGGCGTGCAGTGGTTCTTCGAGAAATGGCTGGCGCTGCGGATGAAACGCTACGCCGCCGTGCTGGTGCCCGATTTCGAGGAGCCGAACCTGACGGGCAAACTCTCCCACGATCTCCGCTACCTGCCCAAGGACCGCATCCACTACATCGGCATCCTCTCGCACCTGCGGAAGCTCGATCTGCCGCAGGACATCGACTACCTGATTTCCCTGTCGGGCCCGGAGCCGCAGCGGACGGTGCTGGAGAAGCGTGTCCTGGCGCAGGTGGGCCAGCTCAAGGGCAAGATCGTCATCGCCGGCGGCAAGCCCGGCGGCAAAGATGAGACGCTGGGCCCCAATGCACAGTACTTCGCGTTCCTCAATCGCCAGCAGCAGGAGGACGCGATGAACCGCGCCAAGTTCATCGTCACCCGCTCGGGCTACACGACGATGATGGAGCTGGTCGAGCTGGAGAAGACACAGGTCTTGCTGCTGCCGACCCCCGGCCAGACGGAGCAGGAGTACCTGGGCGACTACGGCGAGAAGCGCGGGTACTACCGCCACATGAGCCAGTTCCGGCTGCAACTGGCGCGCGACGCTCGCGCTGGGAAGTCGTTCACGGGATTCCCCGCCCCCTGGAAGACGGCCGACTCCGTCATCCGCGCGCTGGAGGTCATTCGTCTTTGATGGCCGGCGTCAGCTTCTGAATGGCGGCGTTACCCATCTTGTACGAACAGTAGGTGATGAAGAACGCGCCAAACACATCGATACTGTAGTGTTGCCGCATCGCCAAAACCGTTGTCCCCATCACGAGCGAGCCCATCAGGAACAAGTAGCGAATGGGGCTGTGCCGAAATAGGAGGAAGCCCAGGAAGGGGACGGCGGTGTGCCCGGAAAAGAACATGTCGTTTTCAAAACTCAGCCCGCCAAAGATCCAGGGGAAACTGACATCAATGGCGTTCACCGGCGTTTGCAGATGGGTGAGGATGATGAACCCGGACCGCAATGTCACGAGGAGACTGAATTGGCTGATGACTCTGTGCAGAGTCCGAATGTGGAAGACCAGGGGATACGAGAACAGGGCCACAATAATCGCGATGTAGCCGTAGACGAACACCAGACTCAAGTCTATCGGCTTCTCGATCCGGTTGAGGATCAGGTCCGGGACGTCAATGGCGCCCGTGGAGGTGACGTACACGCCGGCGTGGTAGTCCACGATAGTCGCCAGGACAACGAGGATGAGCGACATGCCAATCAGCTTCCAGTTCAGCAGGAATTCGTGAATCCAGTCGCGGAGACCTTTCTTGAAGTAGACGCCGATCCGCTGCAGGGTGTTGAGCCTGCGCGTGCGGGTGATCGGCGGCTTGGGTTCAGGCAGCGTCGCAGTCATTGGGATCTTCCCTGAATATGATCGGCCAGGCGCGGCCGTTGGCCGAGGGTTTCGGTGAAATGGTGAATGAGCACGTTCTCGATTTCCTCCAGGCGCGGCGTCTCCAACTGCAGCATCTTCCGCAGATCCGTCAGAGCGGCCGCCGCTTCGGTGCTGAGCTGGAGGCGATCCGGGTAGTTCATTTCGCAATCACGGCAGATCAGGCCGTGGGCGCTGCTGCTGAAATACGACTGCGCCCAGTCGGGTCCGAACGGCCTCCGGCAGTTGGCGCAGACCTGCAGCACCGGCTTGACGCCCACCTCCTGCAACAGACCCAACTGAAAGAGGATCAGCCGCAACAGAACGTCCCGCCGCTGGCCGGCCACCTCCGGGTCGTCCATGTCCTTCACGAACTGCAGGAACTCGTCGAAGAGCGTCACGTGCGGATCGTAGTCCTCGGTCAGGCGGTTCACCAGCTCGGCCGCGAAGATCGCACTGTCCATGGCAAAGAGGTGCCTGCGCATGCCACCTTTGGGCGGTTCCTGCTCGTACTCGGTCAGGGTGGCCAGCTTGTCCCTGCCGGGATCGGCGAAGCCGATGGCGCCGTAGGACAGGACCTCGATGGGACCGCCGAAAGCGGACTTGGCGCGTTTGGAACCTTTGGCGATGGCGTCGATCTTGCCCGTGGTGCGCGCGAAGAACGACACGACCTGGGAGGTCTCCGAGTAATCGACCGCGCGGATGCAAATGGCCTTGTCGTTCTTCAGCATGATCTACACCTGCACCATTTTCTGAATCCGGACGCGTTTGACCCGCCGGGGCTCGGCGGAGGCGATGGTAAACGTCAGATGGCCATAGTCGAAATGCTCGCCCGCCTTGGGGACATAGCCCAGCCGGGAGAACACGAAGCCGCCGATCGTGTCGTAATCCGCGTCCTCCGGCAGATTCAGGCCGAACTCGTCGTTCAGATCGTCCACGTAGGCCCGCGCATCGACCTCGATGGTATTCTCATCGATCTTGCGAATCGACTCGGCCGGCATCTCCTCATATTCGTCGGTGATCTCGCCCACCAACTCTTCGAGAATATCTTCCAGCGTGATGATCCCGGCGGTTCCGCCGTACTCGTCCAGCACGACGGCCATGTGCAGCTTCTGGCTCTGGAACTCGCGGAGCAGCGCCCTCAGGGACTTGGTCTCGGGGACGAAATACGCCTCCCGCATCCGGTCACGCAGGCGGAAGTCCGCCGGAGCGCGGCCGATCTCGTCGAGCAGGTCCTTGGCAAAGACCACGCCGACGACGTTGTCGATGCTGTCTTCGTAAACCGGGATGCGCGAGTGCCCTTCCTTGCGGATCGTTTCGAGCACCGTGGGCAGGTCCGCGTTGACATCGACGGCCAGCATCTCCGTCCGCGGTGTCATGATCTCATCGACCCGGCTATCGCTCAGCTCAAGGACGTTTTCGATCATCTCCTGCTCTTCCGCATCGACGACACCCTCGGCGCGATGCTGCTCCAGGTCTTCGAGAAATTCTTCCTGCTTTTCCTCCTGCTCGGTCTCGGGCGTCGCCTGAGGCACGCCGGCCAGTCGTCGCACGAAGCCATCGTACAGGCGCAGGACGTATAGGATCGGGAAGATCACCACGGCGAGCGCCGTGAGCATCCGATAGGTCCGGCTGATCAGCTTCTCGCCGGCATACTTGGCCCAGGCGTGAGGTATGGCCAGGCCGAAGACGGAGAAGATAACGATGGCCAGGACGAACGCCCAGAGGTAGTCGCTCATTACGATCGGCTCGGCGTGCAGGGCGGGAATCAGCGCGGTCAGCAGGAGCAATCCGCCGATATTGAACACGAGTCGGAAGAACGAGCACGTGAGGATCAGCTTGTCGCTGCTAGCGATCACCGCTTCCACACGCTCCGGCTGTTCCTCCCCGGCCGGTGTCTTGAAGGCTTCCTGAAGCCGCAGGCGCGAGAAGGTCCTCAGCGCGATGGCGTTAACCGAGAAGAACAGTGTCGCTCCAACGAACAGGCATATCAACAGCACTGCCCCTGCGATGAAGCCCACTTGATCCAATCCTTTCCATACTGGCTCTTAACCGCCCGTCTCCGTCGTCCGGGCTCAGGTATTATACACGGCTCCGTAGCCGAAGTATTGCAGAATCTCGTCTTCCGCGCGGTGCATCCGGGCGGCCGACTTCTCGTCGAGATCGTCGAAACCCAGTTGGTGCAGCAGCGTGTGCGTAACGTAGAGGGCCAGCTCCGCCGCCGTAGCATGTCCACGCCGGGTCGCCTGGCGGCGGGCCATCTCGCCATTGACGATCAGATCGAAAACCGGACCGCCCCGCCGGGCCGACTTGTCGGACAAGTCAAAGCTCAGGCAGTCTGTCGTCCCTCTGTGATTGAGAAACCGGCGGTTCAGTCGGGTGATCTCTGAGTCGCCGACAATGCCCACGTTAATCGTCGCCTTCTTGACGCCGAAACGATGACAGATGCCATCGACCAGCTCGACGAGTCGCGCCCGGCTGACACGAATGTCTTGATAGTGCTTCGTGATCTGAATGGTGTTCATCGCGGCAACCTACGCCTTGATCCCATTGGCAACGGCGGTTCCAGAGGCATCGACCTGTGACGCCGGCTCGTCGGGCGGCGACGGATACGCAATTCGGCCATGGTAATGGGCCACCAGCGATTTGGACATGCTCGCCTCGATCCGGCTCAGCTCCCTTAGCGTGAGATCGCACTCATCGAACTGGCCGTCCTGCAGGCGTCTCATGGCCATGTTGTGCACGACCGCCTCGACCTTGGCCAGTGTCACATCGGTCAAGGAACGCACGGCACTTTCCACCGCATCGGCCAGCATGACGATGGCCGCTTCTCTGCTCCGGGGCTTGGGCCCCGAGTAGCGGAATTCGCTCTCGCTGGGCGGTGTTTGCTCCTGCGCTTCCGCCCTCTTCCGTGCCTCATTGTAGAACAATTCGATCAGCGTCGTGCCGTGATGGGACTCGATGAACTGCTGCAGGACCGAGGGCAACCCGTATTCACGGGCCATCTCGACGCCGTCCTTGACGTGGGCGACGATGATGAGCTGGCTCATCGCGGGCGACAATTCCTTGTGCTTGCTGGTCGAGCCCATCTCGTTTTCGATGAAATACTTGGGCTTATTGATTTTGCCAATGTCATGATAGTAGGCGCCGACCCGGCACAGCAGCCCATTGCCGCCGATGGCCTCGGCGGCGCCTTCGGCGATTGAGCCGATCAGCAGGCTGTGACTGAAGGTCCCCGGCGCTTCCATGGCCAGCCGCTTGAGCAGCGGCTGGTTGGCGTCCGAGTAGTCCAGCAGCGTCATGCTCGTCGCGATGCGGAACATGCGCTCGATCAGCGGCAGCAACGCCTGCATGATCGCGGCGCCGATCAGGGCGGCACCGCCGTGATAGCCGGCCTCGCGCACCACAGAGGTGAAATTGGGCGGGTCTCCCATGAAGCCGAGATACTTCACGAATAGCGCCATGATGAAGACGACCGCCGCCGTCAGGGCACTCACCTCCAGCAGCTTCATCCGGGTGCGAATCTCTTTGAGCAGGAACGTGCTGGTGGCCACCCCGGCCGCCATGGTCAGAAACAGGCCGATGCCCTGCATACGGAATCCGTCCTGCGGTCGCGGACCGACAGCCAGGCAGGCCAGCACGCAGTAGAAGGCCCCCATGCCGACCGCAAACCGCTGGTCGTAGGAAATAACCAGGATGATTGCCGCGAGCACGGCCGTGCCGGTGCCCCAACTCGCTTGCCAACCGGTGGGACCGCTGGTGAGGACGCCGATCTTGGTCGCGGCCAGCAGCAGGAGAAAGACGGCGACAAGCGCCATCGCCCGGGCGTGATTGCGGATCAGCCGATGCTGATAATGGTAGATGTAGACAGCCGCCCCGAACGAGATCGTCAGCACGACTGCCAGCAACGAGATTTGCGACAGGAAGCGGCTCTGCCGGGTCAGGTCGAACGACAGCACCAGCGAGCAGCCGACTACGAACGCCACCCACAGCAGCGCCGAGATCAGCACATCGGGATTCGCCAGATGCGCCAGCTTCAACGAACGCCCTGTCGTGATCGTGCGACGCACGAGGGTTCGTCGCGGACTCGTCTTTTTGAACAGCGCCATATTATCGACCCCGTGACAGGCGATCCCGGGAGGACGAACGACTCCTCGCACCAGGACCATCCCGACTCAGGACTGCGACGGCGAGGGCCGGGGTCTCCGCGCCTCCTGCTTGTTCTTGTAGGCCCGCACGATGTTCTGCACGAGCCGGTGCCGGACGATATCCTTCTGGTTCAACTCCACGATTCCGATGCCCTTGATCCGACGGAGAATGCTCATGGCCTCGATCATGCCGCTGGTCTGCCGGGCATCGAGGTCGATCTGCGTGACATCGCCTGTAATGATCATTTTCGAGCCCTGCCCCAGACGCGTCAACACCATGAGCATCTGCGGGCCGGAGGTATTCTGCGCTTCATCACAAATGATGGCCGCTTCGTTCAGGGTCCGGCCGCGCATGAAGGCCAGGGGAATGATCTCGATAATGTCGAGTTCCATGAACTTCTTCATCTGGGAGAAGTCCATCATGTCTTCGAGGGCATCGAAGAGCGGACGCAGGAAGGGGTTGACTTTCGCCTGAATGTCGCCGGGGAGGAAGCCGAGTTTCTCGCCCGCTTCGACGGCCGGCCGGGCCAGCACGATCCGGCGAATCTGCCGCTTCTTCAACATCGCGACCGCGACCGCCACCGCAAGATAAGTCTTGCCCGTCCCGGCGGGACCGGTGCAGAAGGTCACGTCATTGTTCAGCATCGTCTCGATATATTTCAACTGCCCTTTCGTCGACGGCTCGACCTGCTTCTTCGAGAAGACCGTAATGGCCGAGGCGTTCCCGGGCTCCGCTTCCGGAGCGCTCTGGTTGAGCATCTCCGTCACATCGTTTTCCGTCAGCCGGCGATACTGGAGCAGGTGTTTCTGCATGCTGTCCACGATCATCGCGGCTTGTTCGACGTTTTCGGGTGGGCCGCCGACGACCAGATTAGACTGCCGGGCCGTGACATGCACGCCCAGAGACCGGCGCAGCAGCCGCAAGTGGCTGTCCCCCGGTCCGAAAAGCTCCAACAGCTTACTGTTGGGATCCAGTTGTATGGTAACTTCCAACTCGTTCCTCGCAAGAGGACTGGAATAATGGAACGATGGAACACTGGGAAACCCATCATTCCCTGATTCCATTATTCCATGCTTCCATTATCCTATGATTTTGAAAAATACGTACGTGAACGGAGCCGCCACGAGGGGGGAATCGATCACATCCAGTATGCCGCCAAAACCCGGAACGCGATTCGACGAATCCTTCTGGTGGGCGTCGCGTTTCATCATCGATTCGGCCAAGTCGCCCATCTGCCCGACGAAGGCCAGACACGGCCCGAAGAGCAGGGCCGAACCGACTGACATTATACCAAGAATCGACGCCGCTGCGCAGCTGACAATTGTGGCAAACACCACCGCACCGACGAAACCCTCCCACGTCTTTCCGGGGCTGATTCGGGGCGAGAACTTGTGTTTGCCGAAAAGCTTGCCGAACGTGTAAGCCCCGATGTCAGAACACTTTACGACCAGGATAAAGGACAGCGCCTCCCAGAGTCCAACCTCGACCCGCACAGCCAGGAAGAATGCCCCTCCGATGCCGAGGTAGGCCAGAGCCATACAACTGGCGGCACAGTTGGGCAGGACGCCATCAGTGATCCTGCGGACGTACTGCTCCAAAAGCACGGCCAGGAAGATCGCCATGGAGACCAAGGCCAGTACCGGAAACCGGCTCGCATCCGGCACGGACTGAAGCCAGTACCAACTCGTGCTCAGGACGACCACGCCGAAAATGGTGGCAACCGGCATGACGGTCATGTTCTTGAATGACATCAGCTTCGTAAACTCCAGGCTTCCCACTCCCATCACCAGCGCGATGAGCAGGGTCGCCAGCGTTGCCTGGGTGGCCTTGTCGTCCGCCAAGGAGGGCGTAATGGAGTTGTCGAGCCATCCATCAAAGAGGATGATGCCCGTGAAGGCAGCGGTCATCAACAGGCCGAAGAGTAGTCTATGCTTGAGCATGTTTGCCGGTGTCAATCGCTCCGAAACGCCGCTCACGATCCGTGTACGCTAGGATGGCCTTGTCGATCGACACTTCGTCGAAATCGGGCCAGAGTGTCTCCGTGATGTAAAACTCGCTATACGAAATCTGCCACAGCAGGAAGTTGCTGACTCGAAGCTCGTTGGCGGTGCGGATCAGCAGATCCGGGTCCGCCAGCCCCGCAGTATACAGATGATCGCTGAAGCATTTCTCGTCGATCCCCTCAAGAGAGATCCCGCCCTCTTTGCATTTGCGGGCGATTTCTCGGGCCGCATCGACGATCTCGACCCGGCCGCTGTAGTTGAGGGCCAACGCGAAGACCATGCCGGTGTTGCGGCTGGTCATCTCCATGGTTTCATTCAGCGCACTGAGAACGCGATCAGGTAGATTATCCCTCCTACCCAGATGCACCAGCTTAACATTGTCTCGCATCAGATCGGGGCGGATGGTTTTGAGATAGTGAGCGTACAGACCCATCAAGCCGTCGATTTCAGCCTTGGGTCGCTTCCAGTTCTCCATACTGAACGAGTAGAGGGTGAGCGCGTGAATTCCGAGATCGACGCAGCGCTGGGAGATTCTCTGAGCGACGTCGGCCCCTTTGCGATGTCCCTCGTAACGGGGCAGGCCCTGCCGCTGCGCCCAACGCCCGTTGCCATCCATGATGATGGCGAGATGACGCGGCATGTGCTCGAACGGCCGTCCCAGGCGCTGGGCCGTAGCCCTCAATTTGTCTTCCATGCTCTCCATGTATGTGTGTCGATTCGGCTATGACCGAATGATCGTCTGACTCCGCTTGGGTCCCACCCCGATCATCTCCATCGGGCTGCCGATGATCTGCTCGATGCGCTCCACATACTTGCGGGCTGCCGCCGGAAGCTGTTTGTATTGCGTCACCCCGGTAATGTCGTCGTTCCATCCCGGCAGCGTTTCGTAGATGGGTTTGGCCCTGGCCAAGCGGGCGATATTGGCCGGGAAGAAGGTGGTCTGCCGGCCGTTCATATCATAGGCCTTGCAGATGCACAGTTCTTTCAGGCCGGTCAGCGTATCGAGGTGCAGCATCGCCACTGAGTCGATGGATCCAATCTTGGCGCTGTAGGACGCCGCCACCGCATCGAACCATCCGCACCGGCGGGGCCGACCGGTCGTCGTGCCGTACTCGTGGCCCGCTTCGCGAATGTGGTTGCCGATGTCGTTGTTCAGTTCCGTGGGGAAGGGTCCCGCCCCGACCCGCGTCGTGTACGCCTTGATTACCCCCATGTACTTATTCACCGCACGAGCCGGCACACCACAGCCGGACGGCAAGCCCAGCGCACTACAATTCGAACTGGTCACGTATGGGAAAGTCCCGTGATCCAGATCGAGCAGCGAACCCTGGGCGCCCTCGAACAGGATCGATTTGCCCTGCTGAATCGAGGTGTGGAGAAACTCGGTGGTATCGGTGATGTGGAGCCCGAGCCGCTGCGCGTACATCGTGCATTTCTCAGACAGCACGCCCGGGTCCATCGGTTGTGCTCCATACAGAGCAGCGAACAGCTTATTCTTGTAGGCCAGGATCGTTTGCAGCTTCTCTTTGAGCGCCGCCATGTCCCGCAGATCGCCCATACGAATGGCGTAGCTGCGTCCGACCTTGTCGGCATAGCATGGGCCGATGCCCCGATTCGTTGTGCCGATCTTGCCGGCACCGAGGGATTCTTCCCGCAGTTGATCTTCGCGTTTGTGGTAGTCGAGAACGACATGGGCGTTTTCGCT